>JBBSBM010000089.1:0-32059 GCA_038251275.1 Aggregatilineales bacterium | reverse complement strand
CAGCATCAGCTTCTATGAGCCGATATGAACCGGTAATTATCTAAACCTTGTTCGCACAAGAAACACTTTGCCCCAATTTACGACATTTCGATGGATCATTTCGGAGTTTAAAAGGTCATAACGATATATGTCCCACCCTCACTTACATAGGTCTTGTGAAGGCGTACTATGAAGAATGATCGGGTTTTTCGACAAGGTTGAATTATAATAAACATGAATAAAGCTTATCAAGCTAACGCATAGATATTAGTAGGTTTCATAGGGGAAATAATGATAGGGAAAGTTATACTTATATTGTTTTTCATTGTTTTTAACATCATTGCGAGGACTTTTTTTATACTTTCTCCAATCATAAGCGCAAGACTTGATCGTAGCGGAAAGATTATTATAAGAACTGGAATTGCACCCAATCCCAATGCCAAAAATACAGAAATTGAAGGAGAACCGGTACCGCATATCCTTGGTTGGTTCTATATAGCTGGAGCTAATCTTTGGAACATAGCGAGGCCTTTTATAGTCATCACAGCAGCTTTCATTGACTTTGCTCTGATCATTTGGTTTTTGCAATCATTTCATTAAAGCTTTATTTCATGTCCAATTTATGTACGCCGAGAATGCCATCAGCAAAAGATCCTTCACGAATATACTAGTTAGTTTTGATCGCTACCGCTGATGACCCTCTATTCTATAAAAATTTGAACAAGCAGCGCATCGCCTGCTAACTGGTTTATCAAAAGTATCTCTGACATACAAACTTGTATTTTTGCAAAAGAAACGTTCGTTATTTTCGTCCAAAAATTGCAAGAGAATCGGTTGATTATCTTTGTGATATTCTGGCACATTTAATCTATAAATACCTTTATTTTGAGAGCCAAAAAGACAAGAAGGAAATGCGGGAGTGTCTTGAGCCCCTTTCCCTACGAGAAAATGGGTGGTGTTGGTGACCGTTTACCGGCAGTGTGAAATATGGCTGACGACTAAAGAGTCAGGTTGTATACACAATACTCGTTGTCGCGAACCCACCCTAGTCGTTCATAAAGTTTTTGGGCGGTGGTGTTGGTCACCGCTGTTTCCAACATCAGCCCTTTCGCGCCGTCTTCGACTGCGAACTGACGCGCCCGTTCCAGCAGCGCCTCACCGATACCCTGTCTGCGCCCTGCCGAAGCCACAAATAAGTCGTTGAGTATCCACAAGCGCTTCATCGAGGTTGAGGAAAACGACGGGTACAACTGCGTGAAACCCACCGCGTCCTCATCCATCAGCGCCAAAAAAATCACCGACTCGTGCCGGATGAGACGGTCTTTAATGAACTGCCGCGCGCCGTCCAAATTCGAAGGCTGCTTATAAAACTGGCGATAACCATCAAATAAAGGGGCAACAAGTTCAAGATGCTCAACGGTCGCGCGAATAATCGAATGTGCCATAAAAATATTCTCTCTGTTTTAGAAATATTTGAAGAAAATCGGAACGGTATGAGACCGTTCCCTACGGAAGAACAATTTATTAGACTGTAAAAGTGTCATCTGCCGAAATTAATATGGGCAAGGTTATCTCACCACAACAAATGCTCGCCGCCGTTGACGTGGATGGCTGTTCCAGTAATAAAATCCTCGCTTGCGAGATAGGCTACGGCACGTGCCACATCTTCCGGCGAACCAACCCGCTGTAAGGGTGTGGTGTTCTTGCCAACTTTCGCCCATTCTTCGTCGGTCATGTTGGTTCCGGCAGGCTTCATCACCGGTCCCGGAATAACACCATTCACGCGGATGTCCGGCCCTAAACTTGCCGCGCTAACCTGCGTTAACATCCACAAGGCCGCTTTGCTCACCCCATGATGGGGATATTCAGGCCACGGATTTATGGCTCCCCGGTCAAGGATGTTGATAATAGACCCGCCCGAAGGATCGTTCTGGCGCATCATCGCTGTAGCCGCCTGCGTACACAGGAAAGCTGCCGTCACATTGACCGCCATCGTTTCCTGCCAATCTTCCAGTGTCACGCTCAACAAATCGCGCTTCTGGAAACTCGAAGCACTGTTCACAAAAATATCCAACCGTCCAAAATGTTCCCTTAAAGCCGAAAAAATAGTCTCGACGGCTTCCGGTTTACTCATATCAGCCTGCACCGCGTAAGCATCTACACCCTGCGATTTGATCTCGCGAACCGTTTCAGTAGCTTCTTTTTCGGACGTGCCATAATGCACCAGAATATTGACACCACGCCGCGCCAGCTCCAAGGCAATCGCCTTGCCAACACGGTGCGCCCCACCTGTCACCACAGCCACTTGATCGCTTATATCAATATGCATGGTATGCACAACCCCCATAAATGAATAAGGACGAACTCACTGGTTCGCCCTTATATTGCATCAAACTTGAAATGAATACTCTCCCAGAATGAGCGTAATCATCGCTCTAGGAGTAGCCACCTGCTGGCACAATCGAGAGAAAGAGAACTGCTAGCACCACCAGCACCACTGGAATCATCAAGCAGGCCAGAAAGATGCGGTTATCCTTGTTCAGGTGCATATAGAACCACACCACCAACCCCGCTTTGAAGGTCGCCAGAGCCAGCATGATGAAAATTAAAATACCGCTGCGTTCAAAAACCTGCGAGATTACGACCTCAATCAGTGTCGTAACACCCAGCACAATAAACACACCCGTATAAACGGGTACAGGGAAAGTTCGCCCTACGAACGAGAACTGCTCGTCGTGATCGTCGTGGGGATCGACTACATCCGTTTCAATACCGGGATTGTGTGCAATATCAGACATTATTACCCCCTAGACCAGATACAACATCGTGAACAGGATAACCCAGACGACATCGACAAAGTGCCAGTAAAGGCCGAACACTTCAACGCCGACATAATTTTTGCTGTCGTATTTGCCCTTGCGGGTATTATTAATCACGTATAAGCCCCACAGCACGCCGATAATAACGTGTACGCCGTGGAAAGCTGTTGGGGCATAAAAGCGCGCCCCGAAACCGTCAAATTGGTTACCCTGGTTATAAAGAGCAATACCTTCATGGGCAAGTTGTTGATATTCAACATATTGCAAACTTACAAAGACCACACCCAACAAGCACATCAACCCGAACCAGCGAATCAGTCCTTGAGGATTATTCTGCCGGATTTCCCGCAGGCCCATGACCATCGCCCAACTGCTCGTTAACAGTAGGAACGTGTTCAGCGTAACCAATAGAATATTGGTATTGTGATGAACTTCCAGAACCACTTGCGGATCACGGATGCGGAAAACGACGAACACACCAATCATCGACGCAAAAACAACCACTTCCGAGGCTAAAAACAGCCACACTGCAAATTTGAGGTTTTCAGCATGAGAAACCGCATGGTCAGCACCATGTGCTTCCCGATGAGTCGCAGCCGGTGTCAAATCCTTAACCGGTGGTTTCTCGATACTCACTTCTTGGCTCATGTCAACAAACTCCTATTTTTGACCGAGGAAGCTCGGCAGCCCGGTACGCAGCATGTTAGCCAGCCACCCCGCCATATCAGGAAGAAGAGTCATCCATTTAATGGCGGCAAACTTATTCCACATACCAGCCGGGATAATCAACTTCAGGTAAGGTACGGGCAGGATCAATAGTAAGCTAATGATTACCGCCAGCACACTAAAGACCATTTCCCAGAGGTCGCCGCGTGTCAGACCAACTGTGTACACCAACACACCGATGACCGCGATGGACAGCACAATCGCTGCCGCAATACGCCATGTTCGCTCAGCCAGATAGTGATGCAGCACATTGAATATGAATGCTAATATAGCGACACCGATAACCACAAACATTACCGAAGCGATGTTGGTCACTTTGACCGTTGGCACAAGTACAGGCAGCGTAAGGCCGATCAGCAGCAAAATCGCCCAAATCGGACGGCGGTAAGCAATCAACAGCAGCAGCGGAGGCAGCAAGAAGACTGGCACAACAATCGCCATCGGAACTTCTCTGCTGGAGACCAGCAGCGGTATCGTTAATAAGGGGGCAGCAACCACAAGAATGAAGATCAAAACCCGCCACGCAATGCTGACATTATCAGGATTTTTCTTACCCTGAAGGAAATAGTTCATTGCACCAGCAAACAATGCGCCAAACAAAAATAGCGACAGCATCGTAACCGCTACAAAAACCACAAACAGTATCAGATAGCTGATCTGTAGCGCAGCCAGCTCATCAGACATTTTCGGCAGCAGATCAAGGCTGGTAGCGGTTTTCAAGAACTCACGTATCGGCTCGTAAATTCCACCAAGTGCCACGAAACCTACACCGGAAACATCACCCTCGCCGGGATGCACGTTGCGGATGTGGGGTCCTGCGGGTACAAACGCGAAAATCGCGATGATCAGCACACACAAAATTGTCCAGAATGTGACTTGCCATGTGAAAGCACCCAAGATGCTCGCCGAAGGAGGATCACCAATAGGTTTCACTGTGACGACGGCATGTTCTTCCCCGGCATGTTCGCCGTGGACGCTCATGCGCGGGTCAAAACCACCCATCCCCCAAACGAAGACACCAGCCGAAATAAACGCGCCCAATACCAGCGCCGCGCCGGCTGAACCCGCAGGGTCAAGTCCCTGTATCATACGAATAACTAGCGCCAGTAGAGCGCCGCCAATAAAGCCCAGAATGCCCATTGGCACTGCGCGGGCAAGACCCGGTTGCAGCATAAGCCAATCCTCTCGTTTCAAATCAGCCAATAATCACAAGTTTAGTCGTCAGTAACCACTTTTAAGCGATTATACCGCAGGCTCAATAATTATCGAGCCTGCAATGACGTTCAAACGCAATCTTAAATGATGTACAACACCACGTAAAACAGAACCCAAGCCACGGTCACAAAATCCCACAAACTTGTTCCACCTTCAACAGGCCAATAATCGGTTGAAGTGTATGCCCCGCGCTTGGCATTTTGATACACGCGGATCAGGTAGTAACCAATCACCAACGCGTGAATGTGGTGAAAACCAATCATCAAACGGTAGACACTTAGAAACTGACCACTTCCCGGCGCAGCCACAAATTCAATCGCCATCACAACCGCAAATACACCACCAAGTAGCAATCCATTACGCCAATTCAAGGTGAAACTGGAGAGATCGTTAGCCTTTAGCGCCCGTACACCGCGCCGAATAAAGAAACTGCTGGCGATAAGCACCAGCGTCATTAAGGTTGGGATCAGTTTTTCAACTTCAACCCCGGCAGGCGGCCATGTTTCACTAACGCCACGCATCCAGAAGTTAACAATAATCAGGCAGACGAAGGTCATAATCCATGAAATCTGGAAGACCGTCAATCCAGTACGGCGGTTACGCAGTTGTAGTTGTTCTTGCCGCGAGAGTTTTTGCTCCAATGCTTGTTGAGTCATTCAATCATTCCAATAAAACACTACTCATACACTTACAGTACTGCTGTGTAGGGCGCACAAGCTGTGCGCCCTACATAAAATTGCTAGTCGCCTGCTGGTGCAGGAACAGGAATGGGTGCCGGACGCGGAACCATTTCTATTTCACCTACTCCAAAGCGGCGGTCAACTTCGTCTAGATATTCCTGTGAACCAACCGAGCCATAACCGTATGGGTCAGGGAATGGCACAGGATCATCAATGAAGTTGGTCACAGGCGGTGGTGAGGAGGTTGCCCATTCCAATGTGAGCGCACGCCAAGGATTCGCACCGGCAACCTTGCCCTTGCGTACGCTGACAATCATATTCGCCAGCAGAACAAATGTCGAAAGTCCTAAAATGAAGCCGGAAATACTAATCAAGGTATTGATACCCTGAAATTCCGGCAGATAAATGGCGACACGGCGGGGCATCCCCATCATACCGGCGATATGCATCGGGAAGAAAGTGAAGAAGAATGCCGGATACGTCAGCCAGAAGTGAACCTTGCCCCAACGCTCATCTAACATACGTCCGGTGATCTTGGGGAACCAGTGATAAATGCCTGAATAGATGGCAAAAACGCTTCCGCCGAACAAAACAAAGTGCAGGTGCGACACGACAAAGTAGGTATCGTGCACCTGAATATCGAAAGGAATGGCCGCCAGCATAACGCCGCTGATACCACCGATAACGAACATCGACAGGAAGCCTAAAGAGAACAGCATAGCCGATGTAAACCTGATCTTACCGCCCCACAAAGTTCCTAACCAACTGAATATCTTGATACCGGTTGGTACAGCGATAATCATGGAGGTAATCATAAACGGGATACGCAACTGCGGTGTAAGGCTCGTAAACATGTGATGCGCCCAGACAGTGAAGCCGATACCAGCGATAGCCATGCTGGAAATTGCGATCATCTTATAGCCGAAAATGGGCTTACGTGAATGGATAGAAAGCACTTCAGACAGAATACCCATACCCGGCAGCACCATGATGTACACGGCAGGATGGCTGTAGAACCAGAACACATTTTGCCAGAGCTGCGGATCACCACCCTTAGTGGCATCAAAGAAGCTTGTCCCTCCGACACGGTCAAGGATGAGTAGTGTTAACGCACCTGCCAAAAAGGGGGTTGCCATAACAACGATGATTGATGTTGCCAGAATAGCCCATACAAACAGCGGCATCTGCCACCAGCCCATGCCTTCAGGACGCATGTTCTTGATGGTAACGATAAAGTTGATCGCACCGAGAATGGAGCTAATACCCAGCAAATGCAGCGACAAGGCAGCTAATGTTTGTCCGTCACCGCTATACAGTGTGCTGAGAGGAGGATACTGCGTCCAACCAGCTTCCGGCCCGCCAACCAACATACTACCCAACAGCAACAAACCCGCCGGGGGAATAAGCCAGAAAGCAAGCGCGTTCAACCACGGGAAGGCCATATCCTTCGCGCCTAGCATCAGCGGCACAAGATAGTTACCAAAGCCCGCGAACATCGGGATAATCCACAAGAAAATCATAACCAGCGCATGAACGCTGAACAGATTGTTATATTGAGTGCCAGTTTGTACCAGATCAAGGTTGGGAGTCAGCAGTTCCCAGCGAATCAACATCGCCATTGTGCCACCAACGAGGAAGAAAAAGAGGGATGTAACCATGTACTGAACGCCGATAATCTTATGATCGACGCTCCAGCGCAGGTAATCGCTGATTTTCAGCTTGGGGCGAGTCAGTTCGCGTAGTTCACGCTCTGCCCCGCCTACAGGTACGGTAATGCTTGCCATAATGAGACCTTTCCCAACTACCTTTTCGCTAATTCGACATCTAATTTAGACAGTTTGATACTATTACGGGCCAACGGTTGCCAGAATGTTAGTCGGCTCTGCTGTTGCTTCTGTTGTCACTTCAACCGTCGCCTCGGTTGTAGGCGTACCATTAATTTCCGGATTCGCAATCTGTTGGATAGCATCACCACCTACTGTCGTAACTTCTGCAGTGGCTTCAATCGTTGCTTCTGCCGTTGCCTCGGCAGTCGCTTCTGCACTGGATGAGCTAGCCGAAACCTGACATTGCGGCGGAATATCAACCTTGAAAGGTGCTTGACCGCTGGCAGATTGTGTTGCGAGATAGGAGACAATATCCCAGACTTCGCATTCAGGCACGTTCAACTGCGGCATCAACGGGCCATAACCCGGAACAAGGTAACCTGTTGGATTGTGAATGGCAGTATATAAATACTCTTGAGGAGTCTGCCCGGTAGCTGATGAACGGGTCGTTGCAGCGCGATCTGCTACACCGTTCAATGCAGGACCTACGTTACCAACCCAATTTGCTGAAGCCAAATCAGACAGGTTATGGCAGGTATAGCATGGATAGATATTGCTTTCCAGTAGTTTCTTTCCACGAGCCACGGGATCAGCAGGGGGTTCAACCATATCCTTCATCATCGGCATCATCATTGCATCAAACTCGGTTTCGTTAGCAACAACAATGACTTTTGCGCGCATCGCACCGTGATTTGCACCGCACAATTGTGTGCATTCCAACAGATACTCACCGGACTCGGTTGGCGTAAAGCGAACCGTTGTGACACGCCCCGGTAGCAAGTCCTGCTTAACGCGGAAGGCCGGAATCCAGAAGGCATGGATAACATCTTTAGGAGTCATCTGCATGACGACCGGCTGCCCTTGCATGACATACAATGTCGGAGAGGTCAGCGTAAGCTTGCCATCATCTTTCAAGTCATCCTGCACCGCTTGGGAGAACTTGGTCGTGTCATATTCTTTGCCCATGATGCTCAAAGGCATTGCGTATTGGAAGTTCCAATTGAAGCGGGCAGCATTAGCGACAATGCTCATCTCGCCGTCTTTCGGTGCAATCATGCTGTTGAAGACTTGCCAGCTCAAAATCGTCAGCACAAAAACGATGACCGCCGGGATGGCCGTCCAGACAATTTCCAGCGTGGTGTTGCCGTGCATATTGACACCATCGCTGGTATCGCCCGGTTTGGCACGAAACCGCCAAATTGAATACACCAACACCCCTTGTACGAGTAGGAACACAGCCCCACCGATAACCAGCAGGATATGAAATAGGTTATCGACCTGCTTGGATTCAGCCGAGGCTTGTACGGGTAAAATGCTAGGCGTGAACGCACCAATCAACAAGCCACCAGCAATCAAGAGAATACCGACCACCACAATGACAACAAGGGTGGTTGCACTAATGCCGCTGCTGGTTTGGTGGGGTTTTTGAGGGGTAATCGAGGCCATAAATGCTTCCTGACGACAAATAACGGGTAGAGAACTAGACAGTGTAGCGCCAACCCACTTACAATTAGGAGGTTGATACTAGAAACTCAATTCCATATTGAGAAAAATCTATGCTATTGTGAAAAATGAACCTTTGAGAACGCAAGCTTAATGCCTTTGTACAATTTTACACAAATTTCAGTGATTTGCCACATGGTTCTCATCTTTCCTAATTGAAGTGAGGTTAATCCTTAACTGATGTTAATCGAGTTACATGTTAAAGGGGGATAGGCGTGTTTACAATGGGTCAAAGCTCAGATGATAATCCTGCCGACGAACGGGGAAAAACGGCACACGCACATCATTTTTATTTAGATATTGTAGCACAAAATGGCAAGCGTCAACGAATTCCACTGCCTCAAACGGAGTTGGTTATTGGTCGCAGCCCCAACCGTTGTGATCTGGTGATTGATGATAACCGAATTTCGCGGGTGCATCTACGGGTCTCACGCGATCCAGATAAAGGAATCACGCTGACAGATTTGTATTCTGCCAATGGTACGTTATTCGATGGCCGCCGCCTTGAACCGGGCATTCCAATCACGTGGCTGATTAACCAAACGGCTAACATCGGAGATAGTCGTTTAACGCTGCGTTACGGCACGATGGAAACCAAACGCTTGGGCGAATGATTAGTGCCACCGACTAGTGGTCTGACCGCCGTCAATTGATAGGTCGTAATTTCCATTTTGATGCTGGCATATCGAAAATCCAAAACGGATATAAATGTTTGTTAGGCGGTCGAGGCACGCCTCGACCCTACATCATTCACATTCATTTGACCGTTAGTGTCTTGAAGCCATCAAATCATGACGGTCAGACCACTAGTGGGATGCTTCAAATACAATGAGCCGCTGACCACGCTCCACGACAGTCCCTTGCTGTACCAACACGTCTTGGACATGTCCATCAGCCGGAGCAGTCACACGGATTTCCATTTTCATCGCTTCGAGAATCATGAGCGTTTGTCCGCGTGTGGCGGCTTCACCAGCCTGTACCAATACCGCTGTTACCTGCCCCGGCATTTGCGCGACCAATTCGGAATCGCCCGTTTGAGATGTTCGCCGCGTCGATTTTGAACTCGGAACGGTCAGGGTATAAGTTTGAGCATTAACCTGTACATAGCGCTGATCAGCTTGTGCGGCAGCGTAGACGGTGTGCGATTGACCGTTCAGCAACAATCGCCAACCACCATTGGGTAACGCATGTGCTTGTAGCGGAAATGTTCGCTCACCTATCGACACAGCAAACTGCCCATCCGGTTGCTGCTGGATGTTCAGCGTATGTGTCTTTCCATTATATTGATAGGTGTAACGCATAAATTCGAAGTTAGATTACGGCCTATTCACCCGCGCGCGCCGTAAAGCATCTTCGGCCTGGTTCAAAAGTGAGTCCATGACCTTAAAGATTGTAGCCACTTCACCACTGGCAAGCCGCGCCCGCCCACGATTAGCCTCTGTAAGTTGATCAACCACCAACCATGGATTTTCATCCTTAGCCGCGACCAACATATTCACGACCACACCGCCCATCGCCAGCGGCAAATAAATGTAGCTGGGATCAGGTTCGCCCTCACCTGCAAACCACGCTAGCACGCGGTTCGCGTAGTTGAGCCGTTCGCCCATATCGCCTAAATCTTCTTTAACTTTGGGATCAATGGTGGAAAAGCCGAGCAAAATCGCATCATACAAAGCGGCTTCAAACAAATAGGTCGTCACCAATTCGCCACGGTCAATGTGTTCCAAATCTGGATTATGAGCCAACACCTGACATAGCGTAATGAACCAGCGACTGTCTTCCATCGAGAAACCCGGTTCGAGTTCCAAGCCTTCATCCATTGTATAGGTCATCATTTTGGCGATGGCGCGCATTTCGCCGGGATGCAGCGGCATTCCACGTTCAGCAAAATGTTCTTCAACAGCCATCATCATTGGTATATAAACCGTATTACGGGTCAGACTGCTGGCGACGCGCTGCGCATCTTCCAGCTTGGCCTGCACCAGTTCGCGTTCCTCGACCATTTCTTGCATGGTCCACAAGCTCTCATATTTCGGTTGTAAATCCTGCCCTGTTGGTGGGGTACGCCTAGGGGCAATATCAAAATAAGTCGTGATAATTTCCGCCGACTCATTCCACATATGGGCTGAAAATGCCACTTCTCGAAGTGCCTGGAGTTTGAAACTGGAAATGCTCAATACTGAAGGTGGCGCTCCTCCGGCAGGTGGTCTTACCGGGGTACCTTCATTCGGGGTACGGTAGCGCACGGCAACCCGTACTGGAAACCCTGTTCCGGCCTGAGTCGGTGGCAAAGGAATAATCGGAATACGCAGCACGCCGACTTCTCCGGGGCGCATTGACAATGCAAGGGTTTTTTTGTCGGTATCAATAACGACCGGATGACCCTTTTTATCCTGACTAGGCAATTGTAGATGAACCTTAATTTGCATGGGTTGATCAACCATGTTCTGCAAAATCAGGATCACCTCAACCGGTTGGTTCATGTAGGTTTGGGTAGGAAATATCCCTAAGGCGCATTGCAGTTTGTCCATGCTAATGCGCGTGCCACCGGTGATGGAACCAAGAACATCCGGATAAAGTGGTTCAAGTTTATGAATTGATTCTTGCATGATCCTACGCCCTATATCCAAACTTCTGGAGCGCGCGGTCAACAACTTGCGCTGCGAGATGGTACACCATATCGTCGTCCGCGTTTATTTCAGCATAGCGTGATTTGACAATACGTGAAAGTTCAGTGAGCATCTCGCCCATTTTTTCAGCTTTCAACACCGCACGGTCATAAATAATGACCCCACCCATCAACAGTGGCAGATAGACATCGCTAAAACTCAGAACGGGTTTACCAGCCTGAAGCTTACCAACAAGTTTGTCGGCGTATTCCTGCATGTCTTCGTCGCTGCCCATCTTTTCACCTGTCGAAGTGGTGATCATCTGGAAGCCCAAACGCATCGCATCACGCAGTAGTTCCTCGTAGCCCGTGCTAGCAAGGGCAACCGCTGGCTGTTCAACCGCAATCGTCGGGTTAGCCTCGATAGCTTTGAGCATTCCTTTACACCAAGCGGGTAACGTCAAGGCATCTTGTTCGCCGCGCATGACACGTTTGAGTGCCAATTGCACATCATAATGCTCATCTTTCAAATAATCGTGGCTATTTTCATCTGGTGCAGCTAATTCCAGTATATAAACGAGTAATTTGGTAATGTAATGAATCTCTGGTGGTTGCAAATCATAGCCACTTTGTTGGAAGCGCTGCGCTGTCGCCTCATATAATGGCGGATAGAGTGTCTCACGCTTTAGTTTTGGCAGCACCAGCGTTTGAAGCTTTTCAGCATATTGAGTCAACAACAAACTATCATCGTGATGGTCGCTCATCTTCCATAAGCAGACCCATGCGGGCTTCAAATCTATCAGTTGACCAATTTGAGCGGACATCACATTGAAAGGCGCTTCCAACACCGTTCCCATTAAGCCACGCCGGTTTGTGGAATAGCTGAGTTTCTTCAAGTCATTGAGATTGCTACTTATTTCCTCACTCAGGTATTCGGGGTTCACCTGACCGCCACCATCATTAGCACGGATACGGCGCGGTTTGCCCTGTGCCTTGACATCAATACCCACACCCACCTTATAACCTTCACCGATTGCGGTATCGGGCAGTGAGTTTACAGGCAGCATCACGTATCCGACTTCGGCAGGTCGCAAACCAACAACTAATCGTTCTGACTTGGCGATGAAACGTTTGGGTTTCTTTTTGGCGTCCTGCTGGGGCAATTGCAATGTGGCCGTCACATCAATATCTATATCCGAGGCATTTTGGATAAGCAAAATAACCTCAAACGGTCGTCCAGCGTGGACGTTGCGCGGACGCAATCCTAGCGCCACCTGTGCCACATTCACGTTGTAGCGTGTGCCGCCTGTGATAGTGCCTAATATATCGGGATAGTTCGTTGTTGTTTCCGCCACAAATGCCTCCGTGTAACAATTTTATTATACGCGAAATGGAAAGTCTGCGGCGAATGACTTAATAATTATGCTATGAAGTGCAGTTAAAGACTTCGAAAACGATGAAATAGAAAACGGTTACATCCACTCGCTGTAACGACGCAAAGCAAAATTAGTGACATCCTCAGCCATGAGAAAGGCCATCTCGGTTACGTCGTTGCGTTCGGTTTCTGCCCGCCTGTTGTATACTTTCATCAGGTCGTGTATCCGTTCAAGTGGCTTTTCATTGGGCAGCGCCACATCTTCTGATACGACTACTCCAGCCAATACCAAGGGGATATACACATCGCTAAAGGTCAACGGGCGTTTAGGATGGCGTACAATCTGAACCAAATAGTCGGTATAGACACGCAGTTCGTGTTCGCTTCCTAATTCGCGTCGCGTCGCTACACTCATAATATGAAAGCCGTGTACGATAGCATCCCGCAGCAGTTCATCATACAACGCACCGGTGAAGGCCAACACAGGCTCTTGGACAACTTCCTCATCCATGCCAATCATATGCAGCAGACCACGACACCAATAAGGCAATGGAATGGGCGTACCATCCGTCGGCCAACCTTCTTTGAGCAATGTCATGACTGTATACATGGCTTCTTCGGGATAGTGATAAACAAGCGGCGGATGTGGTGCGATGCTCAGGATATAAACCATTAATTTGGTAATGAAGTGAATCTCGATGTTTTGAGCGTGATAAGCTTTATTAATACGTTCTTTTGTTACTGGAAGCAAAGCTTTATATAAGGCAGCTGGCCTCAGGCTAGGAACGATACTCAGCGCCAATGTCCCACGATAACGTTCTAATAATGGACGAGCATCACTATCTGTACCCAGTCCCCATAGGCTGAACCAACCTGCCTTAACGTCATTACGTGGCATTTCTTTGGCAGGCGCAAGTGCAAATGTGGCTTCAAGTGTTGAGCCAAACATCCCGCGACGTCTGACCGAAAAATTTAACATTTTAAGAACCATCAATTTTTGGATGGCTTCTTCGCTCAACGAGAAATAATAATCGAGGTTGATTTCCTCGCTCTGTTCAATCTGACGGATTAAGCGCGGCTTGCTGGGTGTTTCTACCTGTACGTCAACGGCTATAACATACTCGCTAGCAGGCGCAGCATTGGCACGCGTACCAATGGGGATGACCAGATAGCCCACTTCGGCAGGCATCAAGTTAAGCGATTGGAATTCGTTCGGTGTTCCGAAACGTCCCTTTTCACCCGCAGCATCTTTCGGGGGGAGCTGCAAGGTAGCTGTGACAGCCACATTGGCATCCGACATATTTTGTAGGAGCAGAATCGCCGCGAAGGGTCTGCCAACCCGTGCTACAGGCGGACGGACACCTAATGCCGCCTGCACTACTCCGATTGTTAACTGCTGTCCATCTGTGATATAACCCAGAATATCAGGGTAATTGGGGGCAGTTTGTTTCTCAGCCATAAATGATTTTCGTTATTATGAAGAGTTTCAAAATCACATTCGCAAATAAGATGCACCATTCACATCCACAATTGTGCCCGTCAAAAATTCCGCTCCCTCCGATGCAAGAAATAATACTGTGTAGGCTACTTCGTCCGGTGACGCGACCCGCCCTAAGGGACTCTGGGCGCGAATGGAATCCCCATCCGGCCCCGCGAGGTAAGTGGATGCCATATCGGTTTCAACCCAACCGGGAGCAACGGTCGTAACATAAATTTTATGTCCCCCCAGTGCTTTGGCAAGTGACTGCCCCATTGCATTCAAGCCTGCTTTACTGGCGGCGTAGGCGGGTGCATCCGGTTCACCACGAAATGCCCCGCGCGATGAAATATTGATGATACGCCCGCCACCATGATTCATCATATGTTGGGCAGCACAATAAGTCGCGTTAGCTGCGCCAAGCAAGTTGGCTTGAATGGTACGCATCCAACTGGTTTGCCACGTCGAATAATCAATCTTTGACAGCGTATGGTCTTCATATATCGCAGCGTTGTTGACAAGCACATTAAGCCCACCCATCTGGCTGATAACGGTTTCGACAGCCTGCTGAATGGCCTCAGGGTCAGCCAGATCAGCCTGCACTACCAGATGTCCGGTACCGGGAAGTGAAGCTAAGGTTTCCGCGGCAGCGGCAGCATTGCTGTTGTAATGTACGGCAACCCGTCCACCTTTTTCTGCAAATTGGCGAGCAATCGCACGTCCAATGCCCCGCGATGCACCCGTGACGAGAATAATCTGGTTGCTAAAATCCATAGCCGCAATATTCCTTAATGGTGGTGGTCAGTGCATTATAACTCGGTTTTCTTAACCGATTGAGTCTTTTTCTTTGGCGGCTTTTTGGGCAGCTCTTCTTCACTGTCGTCCAAAAAGTAAATATACATCCGCAGTTGGCCTAAGCGAATTTCGTCCGCATTCTTTAAGGGTGTCAATGTTTTGGGTTTCAGCGAGTCGCCATTGAGATAAGAGCCGTTAACGCTGCCCTGATCTTCTGCCCAAAATTTATTGTCTTGATGGTGCAAAATCATATGAATACGGGAAACACCCCAATTCGCGGCATCATAACGTGTCAGGTCTACATGTGACTTTAAGCCGCCAGTCGTGACCTGCCGACCAAAGGAAACGGGCTGGTTAGGTAGCACCGCGAGAACAATAGGGGCATCACTATGTCCGGCAACGAAGAGGACACAGGTATTTTGTCGTGTTTCCGGCTGGACAGCTTTGAGCGGTGCAGTTCCGACCAAATGCTTGGTGTAAAGATTGGATTTACCGGTTTCATGCTGGACAATAAGCGAGGACATGACATGACGCAGTTCTTGGGCACTGACGGGACGTTCGAGAAAAACTTCGACCCCAGCTTTCATGGCTTCAGCGCTTTCCGGTGATTTTGAAGCCGTGCCGATGACGACCATCGGGGTGGTGTTCATCTTCACATCACGGCGGATGTAACGACAAAACTCCAAGCCACTCATATCCGGCAAAATGGGATTGACGATGATGGCGCTAGGGCGATTCTGATTATAAGAACGGATTGCACCGACCACTTCATGAGCAATTTTGGTCGTATAACCAGCTTGTTCCAGAATGGAGGCTACTGCGTTCGCGAATTCTTCATCCTGCTCCACGATCAGAATGAGCTGCCCTTTCCCCGGTTGAACTTGATCTTGTAATTGGAGGCTGGGTTGGCGATGAATTGCGCCACCGTATGTCGGTGATAAGACGAAAGTGACATCCAAACGTAACAAACCTGCCATGATTTGATCGCCAGATGATAAGCGATAAGCCTCGTCGGGCTTGAGACGGTTACCGTTAAGCTGCGTACCGTTACCACTATTCAAATCACGAAGAATAAGGCGGTCTACATCAGGTTCAATCGAGAAGTGCAGACGCGAAACACCCATCGATTCAGCTTGATAGGGTGATAAATCAACATCCGGACGCTTGTTATTTTCGCCCTCAACAATGCGACCGATATTCATTTTGTTTTCAACACGCACGCGAATAGGTGATTTCCACTGCGGGTTGGACAATTCAATAATCCATAAATCAATCGGCGTGTCAGCCATAGAAACATCCTGAAAACGCTAAAGTTTTGTTCACCATGCCTATCAGTTCAAAATTAGACCGATGATTAATCAGACCTCAGGTTGTGGTTCGATTATCCGCCATTTGGCCGATCAAAAATCAGTAAAATGCAGCAGGTGGTCACGGTTAAGATACATTATTATTCTACAGTAAATACACACTAGGAGGAAATGCAAAGGTAAAGGCATCCTCAAACGCGTTTTAATTGCGCGGGTTTGTAATCGGTAGTAAGATTTGTGCATATAAAGAAATGCACTCTATTTACGATAGGACTATAGGCGATGACCGCAAAAATACGGCCACATTTTAAGGGATTTTCACTGCTGATGATGCTGGTGCTAGTTGTTGGCATGATTATGCCGACAATGGGAGTCATGGCACAGGCGGGGTCGCTCGCTGCGGTCAACACAGGTCGGCTCAATGTTCGCACCGGGCCGGGTGTGCAATTTAAATCCGTTACGAGTGTTCCTTATAACTCCACTTTCACACTCATTGGGCGAGCGTCCAAAGGGGTATGGGTGCAAGTACAACTGGCAACCGGTCAACAGGGTTGGGTAAATTCCACACTGATTCGTACCTATGCCGATTTGTCTTTGTTACCGATCACCTATAACAGCGATGCCCCACCGCCACCCACCACCGATGTCCCGCCTCCAACTGGGCCGGTGCCGGGAACAAGTACCTATTATATTGTGAAAGCGGGCGATGATTTAAAGTCTATCGCAGCACGTTACGGGACAACATGGCAGATTCTGGCGGCAGTAAACGGTATCACAAACGCGAACTATATTTATCCCGGTCAGCGCTTGACGATTGCCTACAGCGCTCCGGTTCCTTCGCAGCCTGTACCTCTGCCTTCTACGCCCGGTTCACATGTCGTCAAAGCAGGCGAAACGCTGGCAAGCATCGCAGCATTGTACGGGGTGTCTCCTAGCACGTTGGCAGCGGTCAACGGCATTACCAACGTCAATTTGATTTATACCGGACAGGTCTTAAAGATTCCGGCTGCGCCCCGTTATTACACGGTGCTAGCGGGTGATACACTGGCACGCATCGCGACGAAATATGGTGTGACAATTCAAGCACTGGTTACGGCTAATAACATCACCAACATTAATCTGGTCAAGACCGGACAGAAGTTGTTGATCCCGTAACCCCACCCCAGCCCTCCCCGTAGTAACAGGGAGGGAGTTAAACTAAGATAAAGAGGGTTGCTAGTGGCAGCCCCTTTTTATTGCACAATTTGCACATTATCCGCTGAAATGACTGGCAGGAAGCCGCCGAGCATCCGCTGAATCGACATTTTTGTGTGGCGGGTTGTTCGGCTGTTTCCGCTGAAATAGCACGAGTGCAGCAGAAGTCTCCCGTGATGCCGCCGCGTGCATATTTTTGTGCTGTTGCAGCGGATGGACGGGAGTAATCCGCCGAATGTGCAAAGGCAATTGCAATTTAACCGCCAAGGACGCAGAGAAAATACAGAGAGAAGAGATTAGATAACCTGAGTTTTGGATAGCTTTCTCACCCTCACCCTAAATCCCTCTCCCTCAGGGCGAGGGACTTAAAGAACCATTGTCAACCGATTGCTCCACTTCTATCTGAGGCAGAAGGGGCTGGGGAATGAGGGTAAGCAGTATAAATTTAACCGAAATGACCTGTCCAAAACTCAGGTTAGTTAGATATTCATCGTAGTCATATTGTAGCACAAAAGTTCGCGTGTGATGGTTCGAGTATATAAACTTTCATGGGATTTTGTGCAACTCAAATCAAGGCAAGTAGGTGCGTGATGTGCGTGATTTGATGTGAAGGAGGTTCTAAGCCTTCCGGCCAAGGATGAACCCCGGCGAACCAAACGGCCTTTAGGCCAGCATTTCGTGCGCCTTCGACATCCGATTGTGGATGGTCGCCGACGTAAACGGCATCTTCGGGTGCAGTGTCCAAGGCAGATAAAGCAAGGCGAAAAATTTGCGGATCAGGTTTGCGGAAACCGCTGGCCTCCGAAATGATGATATTGGAGAAGTACTGCCTAAGATTAGTGGCATCAATGGTGGCGTTCTGCACGTCGGTTTTGCCATTGGTGATGATACCTAAGTGAAGGCCGCGCCGCTGAAGCTGGTCGAATGTTTCATGAATATCGGGGCGCAACTGCATCGACTGTGGCGACACGCGATACCAATACTCAGCAATCGATTCTAAACTGGGAGCTTCAATCCATTGCAGGTTGGATTGGATTTCCTCGAACATGATTTCCTTAGGCCGATAACCGCCGCCATCACCAATCTGCATGACATTGTGGATATTATCCAAGGTGGCATGTTCACGCAGTTTATGGCGGAAGTCCGCAAAAAATTGCACCGAGAATTGACGGATCGAAGCAGCACGATCCGTCAATGTATTATCCAAGTCAAAGAGGATACAAGATACTTTTTGATCCACGCTAAACCAGTTTGTAAAAACTAATGGCGTTGTCGTGGAAGAGTTTTTTGAGTTCGGTTTCGGAGCAACCATCGACTGCCCAAAGCAAGGTTTCAACCCAACGGGGATAATCGGTGGCTTGGGTGGCAACCGGCCAATCACCGCCGTAGATGACGCGGTCAAAGCCGAAGCAGTCGATAACATGATCAATATAGGGTTTCAACTGCTCTCGCGTCCATGTTTTGTGGTCGGCTTCGGTGACGAGGCCGGATATTTTGCAGACGACGTTGGGAAAACTAGCGAAGGTCTTCATGTGTTCGCGCCAAGGATCAAGCTGCTGATGTTTGATGTCCGGCTTGGCGATGTGGTCAATGATGAACTGCACGTTGGGACATTGGCGCACCATCTGGATGGTGTTGAGCATGTGGCGAGTGTCGATACAAATATCAAAGCTCAGGTTGTAGTCAGGTAAGGCATTCACGCCACGAATGAAATCAGGCTGTAGGCAGAATTCTAAATCCGGTTCAAATTGGATGATGCGGCGAATGCCTTTGACACGCGGCATGGCGGCCAATTTTTCGAGGTCGGCGCGGGCAGCATCACCTTTTTCGAGTGGCGCCCAAGGAATAATACCCTGTAAACGCGGCTCATGATCCGCGAGACTATTGACCCACTCGGCCTCGCGCATGAACTGCGAAAAATCAGCTTCGCATTGAAGGAATACCATGCGCTCGACAGCAACCGAGCCACAAGCGCGGTTGTAATCCTCCAACAAGTAAGGGCGATTGAGGAGTTCGTTGCCGTCCAGCCAAGGATAATCAATTAGGCGCGTATCCCAAACATGGAGGTGCGTATCAACAATCGGAAAGTTTAGTTTTTCGAGCATGGTTTTTTCCTTATAATAGTAGTAATTAAATTATTTATTACATAATATATATGCACGTATTAATAATACAAATAAATCAATTTTATGTAGCTGTTGGTGGAATTTGTGCGAACCCCTTTTCAATTAAATATCTAGCTAAAGCTGGATTTATCGAGATTTTTCCGACCACTATATTGATTTCTAACAAGTCAGTAACAAGTGAAACAGCCGCCTCAAAAGCTGTAACAGCATCTTTGACTATGTTTGTGTGTTCCTTTGAATAAAAATGCAAATATCTATTACGTATACCCTTAATATCATTGAATCTTTGTTTTTGGACATCATTTATTATTCCGTATGCTAAAAGTATCTCTACTCTTCTTTCTTGACCCAATTGTTCAAAATTCCGTCCAAAAATCTTTTCTTGTGTTTTGTTATCAATAGGTTTTCCACTTATTTGAATTGCGGGGTTTGAAATCTCAAAATTCAGAATTGCAACCATTTCAGCCACCATGCCGCAGAGTGCTATAGTGCCTAAATAGTTACCTATCATGTAACTACCTTTTGCATTTTTTAACGGCCAAATTAGCTTTTCTAAAATATTCTTCTCGGCTGGAGCAATATACAATCTATTTGATAAAACATTAATTTCATTATACCTATCTATAACACTTTCAAGATCTGGTTTGCTCTCTGGTAAACATAACCAATCAAGTATCATCTGCGTATTAATACTTGAGGAAGTATTGGATTGAGAGAGCGTATCCAATGCCGTAAATGAAAGCGGATTTACAAAAATATCTAATACCAAGTCATTCTGATTATTCATGTTGTTAACTTTCGTAAGTTGATTCAACTTTCATTTATTCAATAGGATGTCTGCAAGTTGAACCGACATTTTCTGAAAAATATCTATTTGTCGAAACTTGGGTTAATTTACTGTGTACCCGCAAAGGATGAGGTTTCGCCCAACCCTTCGCTGCCCATGCCAAGGTAGCCCCCATCAACAGGCAATTCGGCGGCGGTGATAAAGCTGGCATCATCGCTGCACAAAAACAGCACAGCACGAGCAACTTCGGGCGGCTGTCCCAAGCGGCGAAGCATGTGATAACGTCCCCAGATGGGCTCCCATTTAGCGCGGTCATTGTTGGCGGCTTTATCGACTTCGGGAGTCCAAATCCAGCCGGGGCTGACCACATTGACACGAATGTTATCCGGTGCGAGATCCAACGCTTGGCACTTGCTCATGGTCACAATTGCGCCTTTGGTGGCGTTATACGTCCAGCGGTTAGGTTGGGCGATATGAGCCGAAATACTAGCGATATTGACGATGGCTCCACCACCGGCGGCTTTCATGTGGGGATAACAAGCCTGTACCGTATTGGAATTGCCGCGCACGTTCACACCCAAGCTGCGCTCCCAATCAGGCGTGGTGACATCTAAGCCTTTGGCGGTGAAGCTGACAGCGCAGTTGACGAGGTAATTGACCGTGCCATATTGGGAAGCTACAGCGGTTACCGCTTGCGCCACCAATTCAACTTCGGAGACATCGACACGGAGAAAACTGACGCGATGCCCAGCGGCGGAAAGTTCGTCAGCATAAGCTTGTCCCAGCAGCACATTAATATCGAAGATGGCGACTGCTGCACCTTCAGCGGCAAACTCGCGTACAACCGCAGCGCCGATGCCGGATGCGCCACCGGTGACGATGGCGACTTTGCCTGTAAATCGGTTCATAATTAGTCCTTTTCAATGAAATCTATTTTTTAACAAGGCGGACACGGCATGCCGTGTCCCTACATTGGAATTGCGTCGATATGTTGTTGTGATACTACCGTCCTGTAAAATCACGCAGGTAAAGAAAATCGTGACCGATGCTGCGGCGGCTGAGTTTGGCGATATTAGGCATGGTGCGCTTGTAGTGATTAATCTTGACGCGAGACCAGACCTTCTCGACAAAGTTGCGTTCAAAGCCTTCTTCGACCACTTCATCAACGGTATAGCGTTCGTCTACCAACAGGAACAAAACCTGATCGACATTATTATAGGTGTAACCGAGTTCGCCCTCGTCAGTCTGCCCTTCCCACAAGTCAGCGGATGGCGCTTTGTCCAGAATGGGCTGCGGCACACCCATCGCACTGGAAAGCTGGCGTACCTGTGCTTTGTAGAGGTCGGCTAAGGGATGCAGTGCTACGCCACTGTCACCATAAATGGTCGAGTAGCCGAGCAAGAATTCGGTTTTGTTGCTGGTTCCCATGACTAAACCACCAAAGGCCACCGATTGATCGTAGAGTGTGACCATTCGCAGCCGCGCCATGATGTTACCTTTGCGGAGGTTGGTCATGTCCGGAAATTGATTGATGAGGGGATCAGCCATTCCGGTAATCGGCACATTGAGGAACGGAATGCCGAGCGATTCGATCACTAGAGTCGCATCGTTCATGCTGGCAGGATTGGAGGTTTTGTAAGGCATCCGCACGGCGAGTACATTCTCTGCGCCGAGGGCTTCAACAGAGAGATAAGCCGAGAGCGCCGAATCGATGCCGCCGGAAAGTCCCAACACTGCGCGTTTCATACCCGCTTTAGTGATTTGATCTTTGATAAAGCCGGTCAACATTTTGCGGGCGATGTCGGTATTGATATTCAAGCGATGTAGTAAGTTCGGTTCGGTGGTTGTGGTCATGAGATTTTCCTCAGCATAAATTGTCTGGATATTGTTTAGGCAAACATTTCGCTAATCAGGCGACCGATTTCGCTAAAACCGGGGAGTTTTTCACGCCACAATAAGTCTACTGTTAAGCTGAAATTGGGCAGCACCTTTGAATGGTAAACACCATCTTCCGGTAAAACTTCGTCGTAGATACCATCGGCATTCAACTGGAGAAAAACAGCTTCTTTTTTCAGATGGTCGAGTATCCAATATTCAAGCACACCGCCGAGTTCATATTCACGGCGTTTATCCACATAGTCGGTACGCGAACTGCCTTTGGAAACCACTTCGATCACGAGGTTAGCAGGACCGACCACTTCGTTTTTATGCAGTTGATCAAGACGATCTTCAAGCAAGACAAGAATATCTGGCGCACGGGATGATGGCACATCAATGAGGCGCATAATCATCGGATCGCCTAATGTTAAACCACCAGATAACTGTTCAAAATACGCTACGAAAAGCATTCGCAAAAACAAAACTAACGCATCGTGACGAGCATCAATTGATGGCATTTCGATAACAGCTCCATTGACCCATTCCACATGCTGCCCTTCAAAGCCACTCATAAAGGCATCGTAAGTCACGTTGGTGGCAATAATTTTGCCGGAAATCCTGACTTGACCGGGCATATCTAGTGCCAATGTAATAATATCCATCTGGCAACTCCCAATACTTATCCTAGTGTCCGCATTATACTCTGATTGAAGATACTCAAATGCTCATACAGCTTCGCTAGAATTTCGACACTTTTATCAGACCATCGACCTTTTCAGCAACCAGTACAAAGTCAAAAATATCACGCTGGAGGCAGAGCAAAATATCCTCGGGCGGGACATGATGCACTTCGCCATGCAAACAGCGCTGAATAAATGGCGAGTTGATGCACGACCAGATGGCCGCAAAATGATCGTAGAGTTTGCCGGTTAGCAGATGGCCGAGATAAGCGGCGCAGGCTTCATCTTCGGGAGCTGTTTCGAGCAGGCGTTGTCCCATGCCGACGATGCTCACGATTTCAGGATTTTGTTGACGAACGTAAGCAGCGATGGATTGTGACATCACATAGCTACCTAAGATGACGCGAGGAACATGCTTAAGCGCCGCGACTACACCTTGAGTTCCGGCGCTGCTGCGAAGGACAACGGTTTTACCGAGAAGCGTTTCAGGTGGGAGTCGAAGCAATTCGGTCGGTGAGTTGCCCGAATCGAAGCCTTCAACTTTGATGCCGCCATCCTCACCCGCCAGCCAATAACCATGCAGATCGCGCAGGGCAAAGGATTCTTCAGGGGTTGAGACGAGGATGAGGTTTTCGATACCCAGCGAAAATAATACAGCACTGGTGGTAAACGCCCGCAGCACATCAATGATGATGGGCAAGCCCTGTGCCTGCTCTGCACCAGAGAGCAGACTATCGCGTTGAACCTTCATCCTTCTGCGCCTTTGTTAAATGTACAGACCAAGACCTTATGCGGGTAATCTTCGGAGACGGTCACCTGCAACATGTAGAAATCGCCATGCTCACTTTCGACGACAACCAATGATTGATGTTTATCGACAGCGATGATGCGATCAATCCGCATCTTGCCGGACATTTTATAGACCGCCTTGAACTCGACCAATCGTGCTTTAGCCGAGGCAAATTCCAGTGCTAAAGGATCATAGTTTTCGGTGATGTAATCGCGCAGACGATTGAAGTCACCTTTATTGAAGATGCTCAACTGAGCGATCAGACGCATTCCGGCGTTACTGGGAACCAACAGCGCTTGAGGAGAATTGGTTGTCGTAGGCGCCGTATTATCGTTTATGGTGACCAGCTTTTCACCCGGGCTTTCGCTGGCAACTGTCTTTTCAATCCACTCGGTTAGCAAAATGGGGATGCTGCGTCCTTTGCTGTGGGCGATGGCTTGTATTTGATTGAATAGCTCATCAGGCAAGTCGAGAGTAATTTGCTTCATCATTAAATTTACGCTTTGGCTTCGGGTGTAGCGATCATGGGTTATCTTTCCAAGTTACATCGAAAAATACGTCAGATTTAAAGAAACACACATCAAATTCATCAAAGAAATTTGTCTGTCCTAGAATAGCACTGGAAATTTCTGCTCTTGTCCATGCAAATAGCAAACGCACAAATAAATCTTGAGTCACGGAAGGAATTGAAACGTATACGAATAACCCACGCGCTTCAAATTGACTTAAATTGCCCGTTAACTGCATCCGTGTCGGCTGATTTTCCCAGACCGCGCCAATTGATAAGCCAACCGAATAGGGTAAGACATTGACGGTTGAACCTGAATCAACTAAAGCTAAAGATTCACTTATTGCCCCATCAATCGTACATATTAAAGGGAGCAAAGGCATCAAAATATGAGGGGCATTAGGAAGGGAAAGATAATCAAGTCGCATTAGGGTTTCTTGATGACTTTTGGTAGTGTTGAAGATTGAATCATTTCTTGCATGATTTTCGCCGCTTCTTCATTTCCATATGGAGTTTCAGTAGGGTAAAGAATTGGTTCAGTGTTTCCAACGGACATACCACGCTCAATTATCTCAGCCAGCACTGAGTTCACACTCCGTCCTTCGCGTTTAGCCCGTGCCTGTGCCTGTTCGATAATTGACTCGGGTAAATCGAGTGTAATTTGCTGGCTCATCAGATTTTCTCCTAGTTACTTGGCGGGAAAACATCTTTTACAGCTAACTTAAAACCGGGCAGCACATCTTCACCATCGACTATGCCGTTAATATCTACTTTGCGGACGATCAGACTTCCATCTTCCGTTAAATGGCAGACATCCACTACACGCGTGATTGGATAAGCAATCCACATCAACTTTGTTCCACATTCAAGAAAAGACTCAGCCTTATCGTAGAGGTCACGCCCAGTATTGCTGGGAGAAGCAACCTCAACAGCGACTAAAGGTGCAAAATCAAAACTATCAGGGAGTGGAAACCATGTCTGAGACTTAGCAATGAAAGACGCGTCGGGAATAAGGCTATCGCCATTGGGCAAGTCATAGCCAACACTATCGCTGAATGCCATTCCTGATTCTGTTTGAATTGCATAATGATCAATTGCAACATAAAAACGATCAGCCGTATATGCATGAATAGGTTTAGGCGGATTCACTTCGCGCACTTCTCCATTGATGAGTTCAAAGGTTTTATCGGCATTTTCGGGGCGCTGCTCAATTTCACGCAAGTCGGCTAAGGTATAACGGCGTTCGCGTAGCACCATATTTGTGTCTCCAATCTACTGACCATCGCGATGCAAGATGCGGTTGAGTTCTCGCTGTACCATTTCGGGACGCTCGTCACGCAGGAGCGGCAGCCGTGAGCGGGTGCGATGCAACTGGTTAAGGTCAATTTCTTGGACAACGAGCGCTTCGTCAAAGTAAGGTGCATGAACAACAAACTCACCATCAGGATCAACGATGCTTGAGCCGCCCCAGAAGTTTTTACCGTCTTCGTAGCCGACGCGGTTACAGTGCAAGACGTAATTGGTGAACATGCTGCCATAAGCCTGATTGACCAATTCGACCCACCGTGAACCGGACAACCGATCTCCTGCGTCAAGGCCACGGCTGGGGCTGGCACTGTGGAAAATCAAAATGTCTGCGCCGTCTTGCCAGAGCAAATAAGCCGGTGACATGTGCCAGAAATCCTCGCAGATCAACATGCCAACACGACCGAAGCGCGTATCAAAAGCACGGGCATATTCGCCTTGGTCAAAATAGCGACCTTCGTCAAACATAGCGTAAGTCGGGAGATAAATTTTATGGTGGATGTGTAAGCATACCCCTTTAGAGAGATAAGCCGCTGATGTGTAAAAACGCTGACGGATGTCCTCATGCACGAAACCAAAAACGATGTCCATCTGCTGGCTAGCTTCAAGCATGGTGTTAAACGTGGGATCATCAGCGGTTGGGCGGATAGCAACTTCCGGCACAAGATCTTGCACCTGATAGCCGGTCATCGACAGCTCAGGGAAGACGATCAAATCCACGCCCTGCTGGTTGGCCTGCTGGATGGTATCCAGATGCTTTTGTAGATTGGCTTTCACATCGCCCAGCTTGGGATACATCTGTGCCAGACCAACTTTCACACGCATGAAAACACTCCTAATGTCATTTTACTGATAACCATAAACCAATTAGACGCAACTGAACATCCGTTTTTTGCACAGAATTATCCGGGTATTGCAGCCTATCGAAACTCAAACAATCTATAAGGCAACAGTAACATAAAGCACGAACGACCGAAAGCACCAAAGATAAAAATAAATCGCCATTCATATGAGACTTCGTACAGTACGCCAAGATGTTTTAATTAGGATACCAAAGCAATAGCGTGTTTCAGAGCAAAAAAACAAAAAGAGGCGATCAACGCCCCTTCCTTGAGTATCTCGTAGATCTATTATCGCTTATGCCGGTATGACGTAAAGTTCCGTCTGCACATTGCCCAACCACTCCACGCCGTTCTCGGTTACTAACACATCTTCTTCCAACCCGATGAAGCCGTGACCGGGGACAGGTACTCCCAACTCCAAGGTATAGCAATTACCTACCTCGACAATGCCTAAGGGCGTGTTGCCATAACGCTCCCAACGCGGCCCAAGCAAGACCGCACCATCATGGACGGTGCGTCCGATTTGATGGCCTGTGGCGTGTTTGTATTCGGGATAACCCGCTGCGATAATGGTCTGGCGCGCCGCATCGTCCACCACATAACCCTGTACCCCCGGTTTGAGAACAGCAGCAGCCGCCATAATCGCCGCGCGAACTGTGTCGAAGCCACGTTGAACGGCCTCTGGAATCGTGGTTTCGCCCTTGGGCTGCAAATACCATACGCGCTGAATATCCGAGATGTATTCGTTCAAGATCACACCCTGATCCATATGGATGAGGTCGCCCGGCTTCGCCACATATTGATCGGTCGGCGATAAGTGTCCAACAGGTGAATCAGGGCCAACCGTGACTGTCGGGCAGTATTTAATATCCCACGCGGGCGGCACACCCGCTTTTTCATATTCGCCCAGAACGAAATTCGCCATTTGTAGGCCACCCATTCCCGGCTCCAAAACCTCGCCAATGCGTCCAATAACCTGATCAGTCAGGTCAATCGCTGCCCGAATGCGTGCCACTTCGCCGGGGGTTTTACGTCCACGCAGCGAACTTAGAATGCCCTCAGCCGAAACAAACTCATAGGGCTTGCCTGCTAAATAGCGTTGGAGAGTCAAAAACATGCCATGCGAGAGACCATCAGCCGCCGTATCACTTTCAGAATAATTCAGCGCGATCTGCTTGGGATTGAGACGGTCAAGCACTTGTACCAGCGCAGGTTGGATGCTCTGGTCATATGAAACCACTTCGTCCCAGATGCCCATGCGCTCAAAATTGCCCACTTCGTAGCGACCAGCAATCGCCACTTTATCACCGTTGCTGGTGATAATCAGTGCTGTATGCCACGTCACGTTAGCAGGTGAGATCAGTGGGAGCGCAGGATCTGAGTTATGAGCCGTCTCGCGCACGAAGGTCAGCCAGCAATCTACATTTTTCTCTTTGAGGATGCCAACAGCCTGTTCGATTTTTTCAAGTTGGATAGTGAAATCAACCATGAACAATTCCCTCTCCTAAAGCGGTGAATGATGCACAAAGTGTACCGCGTTTTAACATGACCATACGACTAAGGGTGGTCTAATTGGTCAAACGCCTCACTTCCACACTTCCCACTTCACCACATTATCAAAGTCTTTGCGGCCTTCGGGTCGTGCAGGACGTTCGGCTAAGGCTTCTGGCGTGGGATAGCCAAATGAAATCGCGATTCGCAGATGCCACTCGACCGGAAAATTGAGGATGCCACGTGCTTTTTCGCCGTCATAAATGGACGCGAGGCACGAACCAACGCCTAACTCCCACGCTGCCAACTGCATATAAGCTGCTGATTGGCCTGCGTCGAACATCAATTGGAACTTGATGCTGGGATCAGGTGTCAAAAGGGCAATACCCATCGCTGCCCCTGCCAGATGTCCTGCAAAATCACCACAGGTTGAGAGCGCCTTCAACGTCTCGCGGTCACGGATAGCGACAAATAAACGCTCCTGTAAATTCTTGGAAGATTGCGCGAGTCTTCCCGCATTGAGAATGGTTTCGGCAACCTCATCAGTTATGGGTTGGTCAGTGAATTGGCGAATGGCCCGTTTGGCGCGGATGATATCATATGCACTCATTGAATAAGCTCCTGTCATCAAACAATTTAGATTGTAATAAGTAATTTACCCCCTTATCAGACTAAAGGCGATTCTGAGCGTGGTAATCGCATCAAATTCTAGCAATGCCTTAAACATCTCCTAAGCGTTAATCTGAACCAAGAGAATAGTCATACGACAATATCAGAACCTCATCTAATGGATTGCGTAAGGGGTGAGATCGGATTGTATAATCACCCCCTTTCATTTTGTTAAAGCTCACAGGCAATATGAACCCTATTGACTTATCAACAACCATGCTCGATTTAGTTTTAGAGGTGGCGCAAGATCGGCTGCAACTTCAAGGCTACAGCCTCATTGGTTTAAAAGGTTTGGAAGCTCTGCCTATATCGGACTTGTTCGCGGTGTATGTGGATGGGAAGCGATATGATGCTAGCAACCTGATATTTCAGAAGGTCGAGATTGAGCAAAAGGATGCAGGTCTGAAGCTGGAAATGGCTGATCCAGAACCCCCACTCCAACCCTCCCCCGCAAGTGATGGAGGGAGTCATACAAAACCAGTGCTAAATAGACTTCAAAATGTTTATTTTGATCATGCAATCCTGTTCTTTTCAGGAACGGGATTTGAGGTTGAGCATCACATACAGGTTTATGGTGATACGGCTTTGATCGAAGTGTGGCAGGTGGTTCGTGCAACAGGTGATGAGGCACTGCACATCACGCGAATGGACTCGTTTTCACTGGATATAGCGGCAGCGGATTATGAGGTGATGGCTTTCAATAGTGATTGGGGGCAGGAGTTTGAGCCTGTTCGCACAGCACTGAAAGATAATCTGATCCTTGAAACGCGGAAAGGCCGCTCATCGAAAGGGCAACATCCGTATTTCGCGCTGTTTCATGAGTCGGGACAGGTATTATCAGGTGCGGTGGCATGGTCAGGTAATTGGGTGTGCCGATTTGAGAAGTTGGCTGAAGACGGTTATCGCTTAAGCGGCGGCTTACACGATTGGAGCTTTAGTAAGAATCTCGCGGTGGGCGAAGTGACTGAAAGCGCTCATTGTGTGCTGGCGTTGGGACGTGATTTGAACCATGTATCCCAGCAATACGCACAGGTCGGGCGACAGGTTTGGTATCCACACAACACACTATCTACAACCTTACCAGTTGAATGGAATCATTGGTGGAGTTATGAGGATGTGGACATCAATGAGGCGGTTTTCCTTGAGAATGTGAATGTGGCGGCGCAACTCGGTGTTGAGATTTGTACATTGGACGCGGGATGGTTCGGGCCAAGCGGCGGAACCGAATGGCATTCGTATCGCGGCGATTGGGATTTGGTCAACACGAAACGATTTCCAAACGGGATTCGCGCGATTGCGGATGCGGTTCATGCACAGGGAATGAAGTTCGGATTGTGGTGTGAGATTGAAGGATTAGGCAAGCTGGCGGCGTTGGCGACTCATCATCCTGAGTTCAGCGCGTTACGGGATGGTGTGCCGTTGGGTTATGTATGTTTAGGTAACGTGGAAGCACAAGAGTGGGCCTATCAAACATTGAGCCGATTGATCCAAGAATATGACTGCGATTGGGTCAAGTTGGACTTCAACCTTGATCCCGAAGCGGGCTGTAACCGCGTCGATCATGGGCACGGCGCGGGTGATGGTTTGTATGAACATGTGCAAGGGTATTATCGTGTGTTGGATCGCATTAGGGAACGGTTCCCTGAAGTAGTACTGGAAAACTGTGCATCAGGTGGGCTGCGAATTGACCTCGGCGTGTTGAAGCATACGCATATGACCTTTCTGAGTGATCCCGATTGGCCGGTGCATGACTTGCAAATTTTCTGGGGCGCGACGACTATGCTTGCTGCCGACGCTTGTCTCCACTGGAGTTTTAGCGAGTGGCGGATGCCGAATCCACCCCCGCAGCAGACGTTTAAGCCACACGATCCGAATTTAACGGCGCAGCAATTGGATTTTTACACACGCATTGGCATGTTGGGCGTGTTCGGCTTATGCCAGAAGTTACCGCAACTGCCGGAATGGGTGAACAAACGGTTGGCACAACACATTCAGATTTATAAAGACCATGTGCGGCGATTTGTGCGGGAAGCGGATTTATACCGTTTGACCGAGCAACCGCGCCGGATTGGTGACGGTGATCGGTGGTGCGCGTTTCAATACAGTTTGCCGGATTGGTCGGAACACCTGTTGTTTGTGTTCCGTATGACGAATAGTGAATCCGAACGGCGAATCAAACTCACAAATCTTGAACCGGAGGGTTTCTATCAAATCAGTGGGTTTGAGGGCGAAGTGTGGGAGCCGATGAGCGGGCGAGATTTGATGGATGTGGGGATTCGGTTTGAGGGATTGGGAGAGGAAGAATCGGCGTTGGTGCGCGTATTTTGACCCCCTCATCCCAACCCTTCTCCCCCAAAACACAAGGGAGAAGGGCTTCCATACTCGTGTTAGGGTGAAAATAGTGTGTGGAAATTAATACAAAGACTGTAACATACATTTGCAGTAATTATTTTATGACGCATTGAAATTCCAAGTGTGGAAGGTGAGTTGAGGGGCGAGTTGGCGAACAGCAAGGGCGGCGATGTAATTGGGTTGAGGGGTGAAGGCGTGAAATGACCATTGAGCAGCTTCATTGGGGAAGCCGCGCACAGCAATGAGACGGGCGGGTTCGTTGGGAACGAAGGTCACATCAAATGTATCAAGTGGATGGGATAAGCCCTCGCCCAAGGCTTTGATGTAGGCTTCTTTGCGCGTCCAACAATTGAAGAAGGCTTGCTGCTTGAGAAAATCCGGCAAGGCATTAAAGACCGCATTCTCTTGAGCTGAAAAATTACCCCGCGCGATGCCGTGCATGTCGGAGACGGTGCGCTGGTATTCGAGGTCGATGCCAAGCGGTTGACCATTTCCAAAGGCATAAAGTGCCAGTTCGTGAGCATGCGATACGTTAAATTGTGAGGTCGGTTGATCTACGACGGACGGTTTACCTTTGGCCTCGTAAGTAAATTTTATATCGTGCGGGTTTAAATGTAGGTATTGGCCTAAGAGCTGGCGTAAAACGGCGCGGGCAACGATAAATTTTCTGCGGTCGTGTTCGAAAATGAAAGCTGCGGCTCTGGCTGTCTCGTCGGGTGAGAGTAGATCGGCTAAAGCATTCCAGCGTTCAGCAGGTTGATCGAGGGATGCTTGCCAGATGTGGATCTCATCTGTATATAAATTAAAGTTTGTTGTGTCTATTTTCATCACAACGACTCCGAGGCAGAATGAGACTACGATAAAATCAGTTTAGCAGCGTTTGAGATGAAATGGGTTACTGGGCGACCTTTTTGTAACTGTTTCGAGGCGTTGATGTTAACAGTTTTGAGGGAGTAAGATTGGGTTAGTGACGGTTTGTGAGTCTAAACCTAGTAGTTCGCCACAGTAAAGAAATAAGGTAGAGTAGGTGTAGGATGGATTGTAGGGAATGAGGGAGAGAAAATGGCAAAGAAACAGAATGCAGTACAGTTGTCGGAGGAAGAACGAGGCTATCTGAGTGAGATGAT
>JBBSBM010000088.1:0-33573 GCA_038251275.1 Aggregatilineales bacterium | reverse complement strand
TGGACCCGAGGGGGCTCGAACCCCTGACCTCTACAGTGCGATTGTAGCGCGATCCCAACTTCGCTACGGGCCCATTTATCTCCGACGCATTCTAGTCGCTGCTATGAAACGTGTCAAGATAGCTTCACTCTGATTTCAGGGTAATCGCATCAAAATTACTTTGGACTCTTTTAAACTAATCTGAACCTCAATTTAATAGTGACATATAGGAAGTTTTGTATAACCATCTATCATCATTGGTTCAGGGTAGCTCATAAGCGATCTTTAGAATAAAGGAGAAATTTGATGCGATTACCCTGACTCTGATTTGACCCTTTCAATCCTCTTGAATGGGAATGGCTACCGGATTTTCGACTTTGCATTCAACTGCCCTTGACTGTTCCTTACGGGCATGGATAGCCCAAGCAATCAGGTCGGTATTTGCTTCAAGCGCCCGCTCCAAACTGGCAAAGTGCCACAAGGCTGGATCATTGCCTACTTTCATAGGGATGGATTTGAGTTTGAGCCTGTTAGGTTCCGCCATGCTGTATACACCTATTACTAAATCGCTTATAAATCGTCTTTCACGCGGCGGCTTATAAACACGTGCCTTTGCTTAAAAATCATCCGCATGAGGCTCTTCGTGTCAATATCACCGGAACATGGTGTGTCGCACAACTGGCACAAAAGTACGCAGCGGAACGGTTCATTCTCGTGTCAACCGACAAGGCGGTTAATCCGGTCACTGTGATGGGAGCCAGTAAGCGTATTTGTGAAATACTTTTGCATACCCTTTCCTGTCAGCCGGATAATACAACACTGTTTGGGGCGGTACGTTTCGGTAATGTCTTGGGCAGTCGCGGCAGTGTTGTGCCAACCTTCAACCAACAAATTGACAGCGGTGGCCCAGTAACTGTCACGCACCCTGATATGACACGGTATTTCATGAGTATTCCTGAAGCGGTCAACCTGATTATCCATGCCGCTTGTATGACCAGTGGGGATGATATCTTCATGTTAAAAATGGGGGAAGTCGTTCGCATCACGGAGCTAGCTGAACGGATGATTAGAATGCATGGATTACGTCCCTATCAAGACATCCAAATAAAGTTCACCGGCATTCGACCCGGCGAGAAAATGCACGAAGAGTTATTCAATGACGAAGAACTATCTATGCCTACGCTACACCCTCATATTATTCGTATTCATAGCCCAATAGCGGCATTCGACCCGGCGAATTTCTTTGATAAAATAGCAAAGATAATAGCTTCACAACAGAATTCATCCAAGGAAGTTTTGTCGATACTCCTTAATACCATTCAAGCCGCGCAATCTCAGCCTATTTCAGGAGATTAAAGCTGTGCCCGTATCTTTGCGAGACGAACCCATCGAGCAGATTGAAGACAGCGGCATTGTTCCTATTGCAGCCAGATCAAACTCGCCTATGCCAATCCCAAGCCAGCGCAGACGTAGGGAAAAAGGTCCAAAGTGGCTGCGGCGCACACGCAAGACGATAAAGTATATTAAATGGCGTACCGTCTTCGTAGTAGCTATTACGATGTTGGCTGTCATCATTGTCGGCGGGTTAGTATTGGTCGCCGATGCCTCAAACCGGGTTCAGTCATCCCTTTCCAGTCTTGAACGTGTTGTGGAGAGTGTTCGCAGTCGTCAGGGCACGGATCTGACGCTGATCGATTTTAATCGCTTACAGGGTAGTGTGGCTGATTTATCGGCTAATCTTGAGACTGCACGCAAACAAATTGCTTTTGTCGGTCTATTTGCTTCTTTTAATCCGGAGGTCGAGGCCAATCTAGCGACCGTCAACAGCGCTTATCATCTCTCTTTGGCAGCAAACGAGATGCTCAAAGGTTTGCAACCGACAATTTTCTTCCTTGTATCAGGCGACGATAGCAATAGTTTAGTGACTGGCACGGCATCCGGCGGTCGTATTGTGGAACTGATGCAGTTTGGTCAGGGTTCGGTATTTACTGCCAAAAATTATCTTGCGGCTGCCGCAGATGACATCGCTAAACTTGATCTAAACCGGTTATCAGCTAGTTCAATTTTGAATATTCAAGGGTTAATCCAATATCGTCAACAACTCATTCAGGTCAATGATTTCTTGACTGTTGCCCCTGATTTACTGAGTGCTGTACTGGGCTTGTCGAGAGAACAACATTACCTAATCCTTTCACAGAACAATGACGAACTGCGACCTTCTGGTGGTTATATCAGCACCTATGGTTGGCTGACCATGCGTAATGGACGCATTACGGATTACAGTTACAGCCCGACTACTGTCACCAGCCCGAACCCACCACCGCCACAAATGGCATCACAAATTAAAGTGCCTGATTGGTGGATAAGCTACGGCGAACCGATTTATGCGGCGTGGGATGGCAGTTGGTATGCTGATTTTCCGTCTACTGCCGATATGTCGATGTGGTACTACAATAACGGTAATAATCCCCAATCTCCGGTTGATGGTGTTATTTCCATTGATATTGCAGGCTTTGAGTATTTATTAAAAGCCTTGGGTAGTGTCACACTCGACGATTATAATGTCCTCGTAACACCTGAAAACTTCCGGAAAGTGGTTTATGATATTCGGGCGGGTGGAGAGGGTGATTTACCACACAAGCGTTTTCTCACCGCATTGTATCAACAAATTTTTGCCCAATGGGAAAACTCGAATGCTGACCCGCAAATTCGTCAACATCTGATGGGTGCAGTTTTACAAGCGCTTCAAGAGAAACATATCATGCTGCATTTCGCCGATTCAGGCTTGAATGTGGCAACTGATTTGCTGGGCTGGTCAGGTGCTCAATCACCATACAACGACCATGATTATCTGATGGTGGCTGATGCTAATCTTGGCAACAAATCCAATCATTCTATCGTCCGTGATTTAACTTATGATGTCGATATTCAGATGGATGGAACATTAAAAAGCCGGGTGACAGTCGGTTATGATTACTCTAAAAATGTGGCAGCTAATGACCCTGCCGTCAATGCCCCTTATAATGGTCCACTGGATTACAATAATTTACTTCAGATTTTTATACCACCGAATAGTATGATGGGAACAACAACCACTTTCCCAACCCCACCCCGGCGTGAAGATACACCTTTTCTTGCCAGTCTAATCGCGGAAGTCACCGTGCCTTATGATGCCAGTGAGCGTTTTCAACTGAATTACCAAACAACTCCACTGATTGAAACCATTGGTCATTATCATCGTTATCGGTTGTTAATTCAAAAGCAACCGGGAACGCTGTCAGATGCAGCCAACATTCAGGTAATCTTGCCAACAAACGCCAAAATTCTAAATGTCTCGCCATCACAATCAGCGAGCTACAATCTCGATAGACCAGTGCTGGAATTTGGGCTGAAGCTCACATCCGATATTTGGATTGATATTGTCTATGAAAGCTAATATGGATTGATAGTGTTCATCAATTTCTATATTGTCCTGTCATCATGAGCTGTGGAATAATGTTTATACTTAGGGTGACAAGCTGTTATTATCTACCTCGCTATATCCCCTGATGCAGAGGCTACATAACGTTGGCAGTTGATAGCTGGGCAACCAATGAGAATACTCGTTTACATTACCTTGATAACCAATCCAACATGTCCGAGTTACCGCTGATTATGATACCCGGTCTCAGTGGTAACGCGAATGATTTCCTACCGATGATTGAAGCACTTGCCCCTCAGCGTGCGTTGTCTGTCAGTCTACGCGGACGCGGTAAAAGTGATGTTCCCGATACCGGTTACCGCTTTGAAGACCATGTTAACGACGTTGCTATGATTGTAGAGCAATCACAATTTCAGCAAGTCTGCCTGTTTGGTCACTCAATTGGCACGAACTATGCCCTAGGTTACGCACTCGAAAATCCTGATCGAGTCAAAGGTATTATTGTGGGCGGATATCCTGCCGAATATCCAACATTTACTGCTGACTGGGCGCTCAAGGTGATGATGAAATATCCTGACCAATTACCGATGAAAGTAGTGCTAGGTATTCAGCACGAATCGGTACAAATTTCACTTTGGGAAAGACTAAGCGAACTCACTTGCCCCATCCTCATTTTACGCGGTAATAAACCTACATCTTTGCTTAAACCAGAGATAGCAGAAAAATATATCCAGTACGCACCTCAATCTCATATTTTAGTTTTCAACGATTCTGGGCATCGGTTGTGGCATCCTAACTTCAATCAATTTATCACTGCCATACGATTTTTTATTGAAGAATGCAATTTACCTAATTCACATCGTCCAGATCAAATAGAAACTTTCCTTGAATAGCGTGATTAAATATTACTTGAATGCGTCATCTGTAAATAAGGATGTTTGACATTCCCTCAGTTTAGCGGAGATCAATAAATCTTCATGTGGGCGAGCGTGAAGTCTCGGAGATTACATCGAGTAATCGCCAAAGCTTTCATCATTTAATCGAGTCTCATCTATGCCGAGTGGCAGTGAGCTATCGCCAAATCGCGGCAGTTGTTGGCTTACATTGGACACGAATAGGGCAAATTGTCAAAGGCTAAATACTTTTCAGTGTTGAAAATAGCAGGTGGGTGAGTCCCTGATGCAATCCAATTCTTTCTTGCTCGCAGCAGTCGCGGCTGGTTTATCTTCAGGCGCACAATAGTTACTCTACCTACTGGTGTTATCCCACTAAGCCGTAACCCATCGTCTATCCACTCAAAATGTTCTAGCCATGTCTGAATGCCGGGGTTGAACAATGCAATTTCTTGACCGGTTTCGGGATCACGGGCAGATGTCGCAATGCTCTTACTCAGATTACAGCTTGAACATGATAAACACAGATTTTCGGGATCATCGCCACCATCGGGATCAATATGTTCAACGTGCATTGGCTGTCCCGTATTTTCACACGTTTGACAATATTCGCAACAACCATTTGCCCGCTCATAAACGAGGCGTTTCGTTGCGCGCCATGATAGGTTACTCACGGACAGTCATGTCCTTTGGAGTGACCTTGTAACCTCGCTGTGTTAATATGGCCGCTGCTTCGGATTTTCTGACCATCAGCCGTTGTCCACGCTCGACTAGACCTTCAAGTTCAATATATTCCTTGGATGTTATTGTCCCAACAGAGTTTTTGTCCATTAGGTCTTGCATCCGTATTTGTAGATCATCCGGCATCTGTTCACGCGCAATCGTCCATAGCGCATCGTTAGACAGGTTCTTCAGAGCACCAAGCTCTGCTGCTGCTGCTGGTAATGCAGGTAGTGGAGCAGACAATGTTCGCAAATACTCGATCATCACCTCATCCACGAGCTGAGATGTGTCTTCAGCAATCTGGCGCGCACGGGTGTATACTTCTTCGGGTACAGTCAATACATAGTCGCTCATGTTTACAACCTCAAATTCTACGGTGCTTTTGTCACTCGCTACTGCTTTCCATAAATTCTTTCATCCATTGTGCCAAACCGCGCTCCAGATCAGCCATGGCTTCGTCCAGAGAGTCGTAAAACTGCTTTCCTTCCCAAACCAAGCCACCGGGGTCGAGTGCGCGGATAAATGACTGACTGTATTCATCGAAGCCAACTTCTATCCAACCGTACTTGAATACGAAACGGTTGATGTTAGCATAGCGATGGGTGAATTTATCCGACATCAGAATGTATATCCTCTCCCGACCCAGTAATGCCAATCTTTGATGGCATCAATCATGGTCGGGTCGTCCGCTGTCGGCTCAAGCTGTGCCAGCGGCATACCTACAGTGCGATCCCGAAACCGGATGATGACGATCATGTCACTCGTACAATCGTCTTCCCCAGCCATCTCCAACACTTTAACCACCTCACCTACTTTCAGAGGCGAGGTCTTGTGCGAGTAAATGCAGAGTGCTTTAAATGGGAAGATCATGCGCGCTTCAAGATAATAGTACCAACCCAGAGATTGTTCTTCAGAACCATAAGCATCAACGATTACTTCATCCTGAATACGTCTTTCACGTTCTTCATCATGGTCAGTCATCATCGGGCAAAACCTTTATCAGTGTTCATGTCATTTTACTGCTTATAGTCGGATCGTGTAAACGAACATCATTTTAAGATGCGGATGGGTGTTGCCGCGTGGATTACACATAGCCAATTGGCTTATTCATGCTGTTTACTCAAACTCTGGCTCAATATCCTCGGATTCGAGCCAGTCCAGCCTTTGTCGCTGTTCGCGCTTGTCCCGGAATTTGAACCAATTTTCCTGTGCTTCTGGAAAGCGCGAAATTGTATCCTTAAAACGTCGAAATGCCCCTGATCCTTGAATGGCGACTTCAAGTAACTCACGCAGATGCTCATCCTCAAGTGATTCAATATATTCTTGCATATCCCAATACCCATCCCGCGAGTCTTGTTGTGGAAGCATCCGGTAACGGTTAACGGTATCGGCCTCAACCCGTGCTGCATCCATCAACTGTTCACGATCCGTTTCAGATAAGCCGGTTTGGGCTTGCAGTGTTGCTAGGATGTCATCAAGGCTTTCCTCGTTAGTCAGCAGTTCTTCCAGTTGGTTTACAGCATAAGTTTCGACAAAGACCATCTCACCAGTATTGGTATCAAGATAAGCAGTCGTCTCGTAGCTGTTCAGTTCAAATGCCAATTCAAAGTCCACACGTTTGATCTTGAGTTTCTGCATCGCTCATTCCTGCTGCTAGCACGAAATTGTGCGGTAAAATCTTCCGATATATTATAGTCAGAGCTTTGCTCGGAGGAAATCATGCATCTGAAGGAAAAAGAGGTAGAACGTTTCTACCAAATCTGGTTTCCGCTGCTCCATTTTGTCAATCAACACCGAAAAGTGGTTCCATCATTTCCTAAAGAATGGCGAAATGCCAATGTCCCGCCCGAAGTTGCCGTGCCAATTCGCAATGCCCTCTGGGAAGATGAGGGGCTGCGCGAAGCATTCATGGGCGAGAATCCCGCTCGATTATCCCCGGACGATCTGGCGCTGATTGACAGTTGGAAGTACCGTGTAGCAGATGATTTTTTCATCTTTCGCCATCTTAAGAAATACACCATATTCATCGACGGTAGTTCTCCAGCCAAAGGATATGGTGTGCAGGGGATCACTGATTCACTGGAAGAAATCGTCGGACCCTATCTGCCCATTTATGTAAAAACGGTATTGCTCCCGTTTGAGGATCGCATCATCTACGACAGCCTACTGTCTTATTATCCCATTCACTTTGGCGGAGGCTATCGAAGCAGTCTCAATGATACCTATCGCGATATTCAAGAACTCGGCGGGATTATTACCAAGCTATCACCAACTACTGATGATAATAATCAAGAGCGGATTAGGGCGAGTAATAAGATGGTGCTTACGGCTTTTCAAAAGGCGCTTGGCGCATCCGGCTTGAGCCCAAATATGATCCAAGAACACACCAACAATATCGCAGATTTTGCCAGTAAATTTTTAAGCAATAAGACTCCCTCCAGTATGCTGCTTGATCTAAGCCAGAAAGATATTGAAACCTATCGCAAGATGATGAACGACGACATCAATCTCGTCAGTTTTAAGCGGTTTATCCGATTTCTTCGAGAAACTGGACGACTGGATTGGGATGAAGCCGAACGGCTCCTTGATTTTCTGAAACGCAAATAATGGGTTGTCTATAATTTTCACGAATTACTACAACCAATGGCGTTACATAAGCCGGGCTTCTTTCAAACGTCGATTGAGTCCCTGTGAAGTAGGATACTGGCTCCGAATGGCTGCCAGCTTATCCTGAAATTCAGCCACGTGCTGTTGATGGACTGCCAGATCACGTAAATCTTTTAAGATGGTCAAGGCTTCGTCATATGTATTTGCTCTTTTCTGCTCAATCAAGCTTGGGATTCGCGCCCATAGTTGTTCTTGTTGTTGGGCAATGCTTTCCAGCTTTTTTAAGCGCATAGCTTCTGCCTGTTGTTTCTCTTTTTCCAGCCGCTGCTGTCCGATCACTTCCGAGGCAGCGAGAATTTGGCGAATGGTGCGGCGTTCGCTCATAGGCTGTTCCACTTTGTCAGTACCGGAAATCTCGCGCAAACGATTGACCAGAGCGATGTCCAGATGTGGTTCGCCGTTTAACAGTCGTTCTAGGAAGTCGTGTTTTTCCGATTCGGACAACTGATCAATGCTGCTACTGAGTTTTGTATCCATCTTCTCGGTTTTCGAATTGGTCTGGTCGGCAGCCGCCACCCAATCAGAATCAATCTCGAAGAAGTCGATGAAGTTTCGCAGTGCAGGTGATAACGACTGAAGATTGGGTGGAACCGACGGCTCAGTTAAGTCTTCATCCTCTTCCAGCACATCCAATTCATAGTAGGCAAACTTCAGCCACGCCAAATACAGGCTGCGATAACCACCCCGCAGTAGGTCATCACGTATCTGAACTATGCCCGGGAGTATTCCTTGTCCCTCGACCCATTCACCGTCGCCACCCTCCTCTGGATTGAATTCGATGTTCAGGATGATGTATTCGTCCGCAGTAGACCACTCCATACTGTCGGCATACTGGTAGTCACTGATCACATCGTCGGGAATTGCGGTTGCAGGAAAGCGAAACATCAACTGGCGTGTACCCCAATTCGTGATGTAGAGCATCGCGTCGAAATATTTTGCCAACACACTGTAGGGGTTGCCTGGAAAATTACTGTAGTTGTAGACGAAACTGGCACTGGTCGCGGTTAACTGGACTCGTGATGACAGGCTTTGTATTTCTACCTGTGCTTCGTGCGTCAACGGATGATCTAATGCTTGAAACTCGTAATACTGGTATTCGCCCACGGTATACCTTGTTTAACTCATAAAGCGTTGATCCACCGGAACTTAATCCCCAAAGTCCTGCGCACATATTGGGCGATTTCATCGTTGACAGTGATTTTACTTGCACGAATATTATCATGCTCGATACAGAACTTCCAATGACTTTTTATATAGAACAATGTCCTTACTGAAACGGTAAAAATAGGGATTTTTTACCGATCTAGACCAGTAAGATTTCGGTTTTGAAGGATAGAAATGGGAATTTTATAACATAGAACCAGTAATTTTACACCTGCAAAGGCAAAGTTTCGTTAACTAGGCATATGTATATGTCTCTCACAACCACTTTACTTTGAGTGACCGACAGACAGAAGAAAACTGAGCTTATCTTCCCTCAAAAAGTCCTAGAAAAGCACAATAAATGGCTTCAGTTAGATAGTAAAAGTAGGAATTTTACATTGTGTATCGGGGGAATTACTGGTTTTCAACTGGGAAAAGTGGGAATTTTACTTGGTGGATGCGGGAATTTTACGTTTTCGAGGGACTTCGTCCCGTTTCCTAGTCAGAAACAGGGTTTTGGCGTCCCGATTTTGATCCAAAAACATCCTGATAAAGCTCAGCTGCGCGAAGCAATCCGCTTGATGCGTCAACAAGGCATGAGCTACAGGGAAATTGGGAAACAGCTAAGTATCGACTCATCGCGCGTTTGGCAACTCTTCAAGACTACGGATAGTAATTTGTGACATATCGTGTCTAAAAGTTTGCCACTCATTCAACCCTATATATGCACATAATCGTGCCATCGAACGATTGGATAGGGATTAGTTTGATCAACCAATACAATAGGCTCGATATATTCCTTGGTGAGAGTGAATATCTCTGATAATTCCGTCAACACGAAGGAACTGATCGACAATACGCTATAGTTCTGCGCACTTTATCCCATGGTGGCCTCTGTTCAAGAGAGACCTTACCTCACTTAATCAGTTGCAAATTGGAAGATTGTAGTTGAGCGATATGTTTCACCCGGGCGCAGAACCACTGACGGAAAATTCGGTTGGTTGGGTGAATCCGGATAGCCCTCTGCTTCCAGCGCGAGACCATCGCCTTGCCGATACAGTCCTCCAGAACCGGCGGTGGTTCCGTTAAGGAAGTTGCCCCCGTAAAACTGTATGCCCGGCGCGTTGGTCAATACGTCTAGCATTCGTCCGGTGAGTGGGTCATAAACTCGCGCGGCTAAAACGGGCGCTCCATCGTCAGGTGTGGGACGGTTAATCACCCAGTTATGATCGTATCCTCTGGAAATCACGATTTGTGGATGCATCGAACGCTGACCATGCCCAATAACTTTGGGTTTGCGAAAATCGAACGGTGTGCCTTCGACAGGCGCAAGCTCACCAGTAGGAATCTGGGCGGCATCGGTGGGCGTGTAGTAATCGGCATTGATCATCATGATGTGCCCGGATACATTGCCCATTCCATCGCCGCTCAAGTTGAATTTGGTATGGTTGGTCAGATTCACCACCGTTGGCTTGTCAGTGACCGCCCCGCAGTCAACCCGCAGTTCGTTGGCATCAGTCAGGGTGTAGGTAACTGTGACATCCAAATTGCCGGGATAGCCTTCTTCGCCATCGGGACTGAAATAGTATAGTTTGAGGACAACTTCGTTTGATCCGGATAACGCTTCAGCCTTCCACACGCGCTTGTCGAACCCCACCACGCCGCCATGAATGTGATTCGGCCCGTTGTTGATTGCTAGGGTATAGGTCGTTCCATCCAGTGTAAAGCGCCCCCCTGCGATACGGTTCGCATACCGCCCGGTGATGCAGCTAAAAAAGGCGTTGTAAGACACATAACCGTGGAGATCATTGAACCCCAGCATGACATTCTGAAAATTCCCGTAACGGTCGGGGACCCGGATTGACGTGATAGTGCCGCCAAAAGTGATGATCCGGACTTCCATCCCCGAGGAGTTGGTCAGAATATATTGGTCAACGACAGTATTATCTTCCATTGTTCCATATACATGACGTTCGATTGTAGCTTGTGACATTGAAAGCTCCTCGCACAACAAAATAATATATCTAGCAACAGCGGACGCGCTCCACTAGACCGATTTTGAACTTACTCCCCTGTTGAGAGCCAGAATATGACTCGCAATCCAGTTGGAGAGGTGTTCCGTATCTTTATAAATCTTCCCGCTTAATTCCTTTTCGGAACTCGCGGATGGCTGAACCCAATTCACTGCCAAGACGTGAAATTCTCCCCAAACCAAACAGCATGATCACGAGTACTAAAATTAAGACCAATTCTGTTGTTCCGAAGCCTGCCATGTTCTTACTCCTTTATGCTTCTTTTTAATGCCTATCCCATTCTGTTCTATTTCGTCGGTAAATATTCAGCACTTTGTAAGACGTTTTTATGCGGGGTTCTTCGGTAAATTATCATGCCACCAACCAAACGTAATCCTGCACCAATCAATAAGACAGGTGCTGTATTCATACCGAGTTGGAGCAAGCTATTACCGAGTAATGGCCCGATGATAATCCCAAGGTACATCATTTCGTTATAGACTATGGTTGCGCCCATGTTTTCGGTGTTGGTACGCTCGGCAAAATAACCGAACATGGCTATGTCAGCAAGCGTCCAAGCTGCGCCCGTAAACGCCGCCGCAATAAGCGTGACCCACATGTTAGCAGCCAAACCCAAAATAACTGCGGCAACGGCAGTTGTTATTACTGAGACGGACACCAAAGCACGGTTACCAAAAAACTTTGTCAACTGCATTGCCATTACGGTTGAAAATGCAGCAGCTAACAATTCAACCACACCAAAGATGGCTATGAATCCTTCAGTTGCGCCCAATGATTTCAGATGAACGGGAATCACACCGACAATGAAGTAGAAAGAGATAAATGCAGTTAGAGTCACATTTACCACTGAACGGGTATCCGGACTGGAAAATTGCTGCACAACCAAGTTGACCAGCGGAGGTGAAGGGGGTGGTTCTTTCGATTCAACTCGTATATGAATCAAATGCCATAGACTGACCAGCGACACACCGAAAGCCACAAAAAACAAAATTTGATAGTTAAGTGGAAACGGCAAGGTTTCTAATAGCAGTCCCGCAAGAAGTGTCCCGACACCGATTGCAATACTCATCCACAACTTGCGTTGAGCCATTAGCGCAGTAAGTCGCTCTTTTTTCACCGCTTCGCGCATCATGACGATAAATACGGTGGATGAAACACCCTGTCCTAATGCTGGGAGCGTTATTGCAAAGATAATCCAAATGGGCCGCCATTCTACTGGGAAAAATGGAACAAAAGCTGGCAGCAGAAATACCATTCGATTCAAGATGGTCGGCCAAAACATCGCTCGTAACGAATTGTTGTAACGTCGGTGCCACCAACCACTCAGCCAGTTAACAAAGAACAGTACCACAGCAGGCAATGCAGTGATCAATCCTACTTGCAGTGGAGTTGCACCCATACGAATGGCGAAATAAGGAAGAAAGCGCGTGGTCGCAACCGAAGCGAAACCAAACCATGTGATATCTGCTACGAGATGAGAGAAATTTTGCTGCTCGACCCTCGGTTCAAGTCCCGTCATAGTTGCACACCCGCTTTGACCTGCATCCCTAAAGTATCTTCTTGGTGATACGTATCTCGAGGTTTCCCCTCAATCATTATCTCGAAGCCAACGAATGCGACGACCATCTGTAAATGGGTATTAACCCAATCACCAATATAGACAACCATGTCATCCGCGTTGAGGCTAATGACAGCCATGTGTCGGATATAATCTCGTAAAAGCAGCAAATCACTTTCCCTCTTTACTACCATAAGATCGCAAATTCTCACTCGTCCGACAGCAGCCTAGGTTTTGGATAGCATTTTCCATGGTCTTATCACCTCTAAATTTCCTCCTGCTACGTTTCAGGAGACGACATTTTTCAAATTCACGTTAGATTTTCTCGTAAAGGCACGAAGATATGCTTGAAATTCAATCAAATTAGCTATCCAAAATCCGGGTACAATCTGTCGCAAAGAAAGCGATGATCAGCAGAATAGGTATGCAAGTTTTGACGGAAACTGGGCAGCTTACTGCTGGTGTTAAGGAACGCCTGCACCATTTGCCGCAGCCAGTAATCCAAACCATTCTTCACGGCTCAATTCAAGGTCATCAGCGCAGATACTATCAACGAGCCTTTGGACGTTCTTGGTTCCTACAATAGGTTGAATTTGGGCCGGATGATGCAAAAGCCATGCTAATGCAACACCTTCTTTGCTTGTCTTGTGTTTTTCAGCCAACCGTGCAATCTCTGCGGCAGCATTTTTCACGTTACTGGGCGAATCATCAGTTGGCGCGAACAAGCTCCCACTGGCTACTGGAGACCATGCCTGAACCATGATGTCATTCACACGACAATAATCAAGAATGTCACGCGCACCCGTGTATTTGGCCTGTTGGCTATTTGCATAAATGCCATCTGTGATGAGATCGTTATGAAGTAAATTCAGTTCGAGCTGGTTAATTACTAAGGGTTGTGAGACATATTTCTTCAGCAGTTCGATTTGGATTCCTGTATGATTGCTTACGCCAAAGTGACGTACTTTGCCGCTGCTCTGTAATGCGTCAAAGGCGCGCGCAACTTCTTCCGGTCTGACGAGGGGGTCTGGACGGTGGAGAAGGAGTAAATCAACATAATCCGTATTCAAACGCCCGAGACAAGTTTCCACCGAGCGAATAATATGCTCATAGCTAAAATCATACCGACCGGGATCGCCGGGGTTTGGATCATCTCCAAAACGGATACCGCACTTCTCTTGTAGCAGCACTTTGCCACGAATGCTGGGATCGTTCTTAATGACTTCTCCCACGACCTTGTCGGATTTACCACGCGTGTAAATATCAGCCAAATCGATCAACGTAATGCCGTGGTCGACGGCAGCATGAATTAACGCATCAGCACGATCTTTAATTTCTTGTGTTGGGGGTACATCGTCCCAACCGCCACCGAGATGCCAAGTGCCGTAGGCAATTCGCGATGCTTCTAAATCTGTTTGAGGAATTTTATAGTGCTTCATGAAAACAAATCATCTTCCATTTTGTAGGTAAATTGACATAAACGAGCCGCTCTGGTCGCAATTAGAATTTGCTCTAAATGCGACATGAAATCAGAACGACTCGTCCAAAATATGTTAAGCGTTCCGCTAAAGCTTTCCCGCCAGCCACTTGATACCGCGTTCGACAACGGTATGGAAGTTGGGATCAGCCCAAGTATCTTTCCCATGACCTGAGGCATAGCAAAAGACCGGTGAATTTCGGTACTGACGGACCCAACCGAGTGTTTTCAAACTCTTGGGATGATGGGTTCCTAAGAGAACTTGGCTTCCTTCGCTGGCGCTTTCCATACGATAGGTCTCGTCTAGCATGGTCCATGGTGACAGCCCTTTAGTAATCGGGTGATTTGGATCAACAATTTCGACTGCCACTTTTTCACCGGGATGGTAGGTGAAGCGCCGATCCTGAATACCCACGATTTCAGACCATATATGCCAATCTGCAAAGCCGAGTATCGCATGATGGAGTAGGAAAATTCCTTGAGTCGTCTCTCCCAACCGCTCAATGGCACGTCGAGTGGCTTGATCAGCGGGTGGTTGACTGTGCATGTTGTAGAACAACAAAACGTCATACTCACGCCGAATGTCCGACATATCTGCGCCGAGATTATCTAGATCCTGCACATAGCAGTCGATCCCCGAAAGGCTGCGAAAAAAATTTGTGAACTCGGGTACTTCAAATGGGTGGCTGCCTGTAATGACAGCAACTTTGATGTCTCCGTTTGATGATTTAGGAAATGGCATGTTGCCCTCTTTCTCTCTTTTCAGAGCAAAGGTTTGCTTGTACAAGCAACACCTGATGTTTGGCGATCCGAAACACGATTCCACTTATACAGCAATCTTCTCGGAGTACACTTTGTTGCGTAGATCCTGCACATAGTGCAAAGCTTTAGCAGTCTCACGACCGAAATTGAGTGGGCCGCCATCGGTACTCACCCATGGGCAGGCGCAGGATATAGCACCTGTATAGCCAACATCACGGAAGATGCGGAAAAGCTTTGTGTGGAGGTCCAGCATGTTGCCAACACCCGGTTGAGAGTCACCTTGACCAGCGATATGACAGTGCATGCAGTATTCCGGGGATTGGTTGATGTGCTCGAGCGGTTGGTCAAGCTTAATGAAATAAGCCAGATCAGCCATCACGCGCACTTCGGGTCGTGCTACTTCTTTAGCAAAGGCAATTCCATCGAGGTATCTCGGAAACAAGGTATCGAGTAGCGCTTGAGGTTCCAAAGCGATCACCATGCCATGTACTGCGGCCTGATCGGCAATAAAGTTGCAGTACTCGATTGCTTGATCCATCAGCTTTGTCTTCGAAAAACCTTCAACTACCGGGAAGCACCAACCGCCAATACCGATTGTTTTGACACCAACATCTGCCAAGCGGGCAAACATGCGCTGGGTATAGAACTTCTGTAATTCCGGATCCACGTGTGGTCCGGTCAAACGCTGCCCCGGAAGTCCTTCAAGGTAGTGGCTTGAGATGAGGATGGGCGCAGTGCCCCATGATGCAATCTCCGCCTGCCGCTTTGTCCACTGATCATTTCCCTCAAATGGCATCAATTGAAGTCCCGCCGCTATCTCGGCTTCGTCGAAGCCTTTGGCGACATCTGCCGGATTTCGCGTTGGGTCATCACCGACGATAATACTTAGCTTGAATTGTTCAGTCATCATATTTCCTTTTATCATTAATGCTGTTGCAACCGCTTGGCGGCAGCAATAACATGCTTCATCCAAAAATTATTGTGCGTAAACTTCAGCTCTAAGGTTTTGCAGGTACTTCAAAGTCTTGGTCGTTTCTTTAGCAAAGTCCAACGACCCACCATCACTTCCTACCCACGGACAGGCACAAGAAACACCACCTTCGTATTTCATGTCACGTAATACACGGAAGAGGTGCTTATGGATTTCAACGCGGTCACCAACTCCGGGCTGGCCATGCTCACCTGCAATATGGCAGTGGAGGCAATATTCCGGTTCTTTGGCAATGTCTTCAAACGGCTCATTGAGTTTCAATAGATATGCGAGATCGGCCATTACGCGCACTTCTGACCGCCCCACTTCTTTTGCAAAGGCAATCCCATCAAGGTAGCTGGGCCACAACGTATGGGGATCAGCCATTGGTTCTAAAGCGATTCGCATCTTGAGCCGTGCAGCATGGTCAGCCATCAGATTAGAGTAGCGAATAGCCTGATCGGTAGCTTTGGTCTTTGAGAAACCGTCTGGGAGTGGGAAGAAAACACCGTAAACACCTACTGTCTCAACGCCAACTTCAGACAGGCGAGAGAACATGCGCTTTGTCCACAAATCAAGTAGTTCCCAGTCGACATCGGGACCGGTGACCATGAGTTTGTTAAACCAGTGGCTTGATACTTTGACGGGAGGCAAATGGTAAGAGGCGATCTTTGCCTTATTCTTCTGCCATTCGCCTTCAGTTTCGAATGGAACTGTAAAGAGATGTCCCGGCACTTCAGCCATCTCAAAACCGGGGGCGATTTGTTCTGGTGGTCTATCGGGAGCATCACCAAAGAGAATACTGAGTTTGAAGGGAGCAACCATGTTTTTAACCTTTCAATGTTCAATGATTGATTATTTATCTATCAATAACTGTTGTCGCCTGTACGTGTAACATTTAGTCGTTGTCGACGACCGGCATAAAATAGTGATCAACCTCCTCCCTAATATCGTGATCCACGTTAATCTCAGCGTAAAGAATCCGTGAATCTGCATCGAGTATGCGACTTCCACCCACGGACCGACGTGTACCTCGAGGACGTTCGAAATCAGCTAAACGCACAGCTAGATCCAAAGCCCACTTCGCACGGTCGATCATACGTTCCTGTGCCCACGCTAACCCCGCCACCACCAGTCGTCGCCGGTTAAAATCACCTTGATCAATAAGCGGTTCCAGGGCTTCGAGCGCTCGACGTGGTTGTACGAAGCGAATACAAGCCTCAGCAAACTCGTCATGCGCCTCATTCAGCGCCCCGGGGGCGTAATTCATGACCCAATTCCAAGAGTTGCGGGGAAAGACAGGAGTTCGCTTCACATTGATCAGGTTTTGGTAGAAATTGAGCCGTAACTCAGAATGCTCCCGCCGCAAATACTTTTCAGCGGTGTCATAGTGATACCAATAGATGAGCATCCGCAGCAGATCTGGCACTGTTGCTTCTAGTGCTGCATCCAGATGGGTTGATTGCTCCCAGGCTTTTACTGCCTCATCGACACGCTTTTGGACACCATATAACTTGAAAAGATACTGATAAGCGGCAGCACGGTCACCAGCCTCGGCAGATTCCAGATTGACCGCACGCAGCAGAGCGGTTTCTGCTTCCGCATATTGCCCCGTCCAAAGATAATTGGAACCTAGAGCAAGCCAGCCCCAGATACTATTCGGATCGTGTTCAGCTATTTGGTGTAATTCTGTGAATCCATCGTTCTTGCTGCCCGCCTCGATTTTGAGCGTAGAAGCGAGTACGCGCAGAATTTCTGTGTCCTCGGGAAGGTACGGGATTAGCTGCTCTTGCAGGTTGATCGCTTCGTCATAGCGGCGCTCCCAACGCAGTATGTCCGTGAGTTGGTTGGCAGCATTCCTTAGCTGTTCCTGCAAGTCGGCATCCTGTTGAATAGCTGCAACCCCTAAGTTGGTCAGATCAACAACGGAACGGCTGTACTCATCAAGAGCAGCAGAATTCTTATTTTCAACAGGCGCTTCGCGAATTAATTCATAATTGTTTTGATCGTCATATATCATGATTACTGCCTTACTAAATATCTACTTGCTTGCTATTGCTATATTATTTATAGGTATCGATATACCTTGAAGCGAGAGTTCATTCGCCCTGTGACAAGCGACGAAATGATCGGTTCTAATCTCTTGCAATTGTGGAGCGGTGGTCTTACAAATTTCTTTTGCATAACTACACCGCGGATGAAAATAACAGCCCGAGGGCGGATTGGCTGGATCTGCTACCTCGCCGGGAGAGAGAATTCTATGGGTCTTGATTTTGGGATTCGGCTTTGGAACAGCCGACATTAATGCTTCGGTATAAGGATGTAGCGGATTGGAAAACAACTCTGTTCTGCCTGCGCTTTCCACGAGTTTGCCAACATACATCACGGCAATACGATCACTAATGTGGCGAATGACACTCAGGTCGTGCGCGATGAATAGGTAAGTCAGATTAAGTTGATCTTGCAGGTCTCGAAGCAGATTTAAAATCTGTGCTTGTACTGACACATCCAATGCTGAAACAGGCTCATCGGCTACAATAAGCTGGGGGCGAGTCACTAAGGCTCGTGCAATGCCTACACGCTGGCGCTGCCCTCCGCTAAACGCATGAGGATAGCGGCTCATGTATTCGGGGCGTAAACCGACCATTTGCAGCGCTTCAGCCACCCTATCTATCAATTCGGAACCTGTCGCGAGATTATTTGAACTTAACGGCTCACCAACGATCTGTGACAAAGTCATTCGGGGATTGAGAGAAGCGTACGGATCTTGGAAAATCATTTGAATATCTTTGCGAAGTCCCCTCATCTCCTTCTGGGATAGTTTGGCAAGGTCACTTCGGTCTTTCTCCTGATTTCTAAACCAAATTTCTCCTGAAGTTGGCTCAAAGAGCCGTAGAATTAGGCGAGAAATAGTCGTCTTTCCGCAACCACTTTCCCCAACTAAACCGAGCGTCTCGCCGGGCTGGATGTAAAAACTAACATCGTCAACAGCTTTGACTGTTCCTAAAGTGCGAGAGAAAAAACCGCCTTTAATCGGGAAATACTTGGTTAGATTATTGACTTCTAAGAGCGGATTTTGACTGTCTTGATGTCTGTCCATAATCAACTCTTCACCTGCTCAACTTCTGAATAAAGAAAACAATTGACGGTCGTTCCATCGGACATGGATATGGTTGGCGGTTCCTTCACATCGCATATGCCTTTCATAAAATCGGGGCATCGAGGATGGAATGGGCATCCAAGTGGACGGGAATAGGGATCGGGCACAGCACCTTCGATAGCCACTAACTTCCCTTCCGGATCTTGGTCTACACGCGGAATTGATCCCAGCAGTGCACGCGTGTATGGATGTTTGGGGTTTTCAAATAATGTTTCAACATCCGCATGTTCCACGATCTTCCCGAGATACATGACGATGATTTCGTCCGCAATCTGGGCAATCACTGCCAGATTATGAGTGATGTATAAAATGGACATTCCAAGTGCCTGCTGCCGCTCCTTTAAAAGCTCAAGAATTTGAGCCTCGGTTGTGACATCAAGGGCAGTCGTAGGTTCGTCGGCAATGAGCAAGCTTGGATGACAACATAATGCCATCGCAATCATGGCACGCTGTCGCATTCCACCGCTTAGCTGGTGTGGATACTGATTCATAACCACTGACGGTCTCGGCATACCAACGCTCTTTAGCGCCTCAACCGCTTGTTCTCTAGCCATATTCTGATTAATGGTTTGATGAAGCATAAGGGCTTCTTCGATTTGATTGCCAATCGTGTGCATCGGCCCAAAAGATGTCATCGGCTCCTGAAAAATCATCGAAATCTCTTTCCAGCGGACTGCCCGAATCTCATCCTTCTTGGGATCTAAATCATTCAGTTTCACCGTATCATCCTGTGTGCGATGAAAAAGAATCTCACCGGATTCGAGTACTGCCGGGTGCTCTATTCTCATGATTGATTTCGAAGCAACTGTCTTTCCACAGCCGCTTTCTCCTACCAAACCGAGTACGCGCCCACGCGGTATTTGGAAACTGATGCCATCAACCGCCTGAACCTTGCCCTCGCGGAGAAAAAAGCTCACTTTGAGATCTTTAATTTCGAGTAATATATCGGACATACCAGTCTCCGTAGATCTAGTCATGATACGGATCAGCCGCATCGCGTAAGCCATCGCCTACAAAGTTAAAAGCCAGAACGGTCACAACGACGAGTAATGCGGGAACCATAAGCCATGTGTAGATAGCGACAGAACCTACATTTTGGGCGTCTTGCAACAGCACCCCCCAGCTCACGGTCGGTGGACGCAGCCCCAGCCCTAGAAAGCTCAGTGCTGTTTCACCCAAGATCATGCCCGGTATGGCTATCGTCAGATGCACAATCAGCACACTTGCGAAGCTCGGCAGGAGATGATTCTGAATAATTTTCCAGTCGCTGGTTCCGGCCACTTTAGCCGCCAAAACGTAATCCTCTTCACGTAGTTGAAGCAGTTTGGAGCGAACTACACGGGATAGCCCCGTCCAACTTCGTAAGGCCAGAATGATGGTGATGACAAAGTACACTTGGACAGGAGGCCACGTCACCGGGATAGCGGCACTCAGTGCCATCCACATAGGTAGCGTCGGTACGGAAGTGACGAACTCCATGAAACGCTGCAAGATGTTGTCGATCAAACCACCGTAATAGCCCGAAATGCCTCCAATAATGCACCCCATCACAAAAGTGATGAATACCCCAACGAGTCCGATAGTGAGTGAGATTTGCGATGCCCAAATGCAGCGTGTTAAGAAATCGCGTCCTAGACTATCTGCCCCTAAGAGAAATATCTTTATATCCTTGACGTTATCAATGCCGAATAGATGCAAATCCGAGTCAATGAGGCCCATCCATTTGTACTTAGATCCGTGGACGAAAAAGCGTATGGGATAGACCTGGCTTTTGTCCTCCGTAAAAGTCCTCGAAAAGGTACTAGGATCGACTACCACTTTAGTCCCGTAGACAAAGGGACCTAGAATTTTGCCATCATCTATAAAATGGACAGGCATTGGTGGTGCGTAAACATTCCTTGAGTTGTCCCACGGGTCATATGGAGCAAGAAATGGCGCAAGGAAAGCGATGGTGTATAAAACACCTAATGTAAAGAGCGCAATCATTGCAAGCTTATGATCCTTGAACTTGCGCCACATGAGCTGCCACTGCGAGGCTGCGTACAGTTTTTCTGCCTCTGTCAGTTTGTGTGTTTTTGTTGCATTGAATAATGGAACTCTAACCATAATTTATTTTTCCCAATGAAAGTGTCCGCAACAGAAATAATTGTTCCCAAATAACAAACAATCTCAGATAGTCCATCTAGCTATACCTGATTCGGGGATCTACCAGCGCTAAAACAATATCAGATATCAGGATTCCTAAGATGGTGAGGATACTGATAATCATTACGATACTGGATGCTAGAAACATGTCCTGAGCCAGAAGTGCATCCAACAGCAAAGGGCCAACCGTCGGAATGCCGAGTACGATGGCGATAATCGTTCCGCCAGAGAAACTGTCAGGCAGCAGCCAAGCCCCGGCGCTAATAATCGGATTGAGCGCAGACCGTACCGCATACTTTAAGATCAAACGCCGTTCCTTGAGCCCTTTTGCACGAGCAGTGATCAGGTATTGTTTTCCGATCTCGTCGAGCAAGCCCCCACGCATAACTCTGATGAGACCCGCAGTACCTACAACCGACATAACAATGACAGGCACAATCAGGTGTTTTACCAAATCAACGACTTTTAAGAGACTCCACTGAGCATGTTGAAATTCTTGTGAGAAAAGCCCGCCAATGCTCACCCCGAACGTCCGGTACGAAAACCACATCAGCACTAAAGCCAAAAGAAATTCGGGAATTGCCATGCCGATGAAGCCAATGAAGGTCGCTGTATAATCCCAAACGGAATACTGGCGTATAGCAGCAAGAATACCAATCGGGATTGCAACTAAATAGATAATCAGGATGCTTCCCAGTGATAAAGCAAGTGTTAATGGCAATCTTTCACGAATCAAATCTGCAACTGGAGCCTGATATTGGAAAGATCCACCGAGGTCGCCCCGTAAAGCCTTACCTGCCCATTTGAAATACTGGACGTAGAGTGGTTCATCCAAACCGTAGCTTCTTCTGAGGGCGGCAGCAGTTTGCTCGTCCACGTGCATCCCATATTTTTCCATATTCGAGATGTAGGTTGTCAGATAGTCGCCCGGTGGAAGCTGAATAATAGTGAACGATCCGATGCTAACAGCGACTAGGACGATAAGTCCGTAGAGCAAACGTCGCGCGATATATCTCGCTAATGCCATAATAACAATATTCCGATCACTATTCTTTGCAATAAACGTATTCTAGTTACGAGCGACTGCGTCTATTCATTACCTCCACATCCAGGAAGCTAATCCCGGATGTGGAGGTCTTGTTGGAGAAACACTTAATACAGCGTGTCTTTAGTGCTTCAAAACCAAATGGCTTATTGAATATGAGTGGTTGGATCTTCCCAGAACCACTGTTGGACATAGAAAGTCTGAGCGTGAAGTGTCCCGTAACCCTTCTTTGCAACTTCGGGTACGTTGGTCAAGCCGTTCTTGGTCACGGTGGGCATTGGAGGATAGCCAATCGTGCCGATAAGTGGAACCTCATCCGAGAAGAACTGCCAAACTTCTTGAGCTAAACGTTTGTACTCTGCATCAGTGGGCGCTGCATACCAAGCAGCCATACGGTTGAACTGATCTTGCCATTCCTTCGGTGGCTCTTCGCCTGCTTTGCCCTTGGTCTCAAACCATTGCCACCAGTTGACCGCATAGTACATTTCTAGGTTGGGTTGGAATTTCGTGGCATAGGGGAGGTAACAGGCGATTTCTTCAGCGAGATCGACGTTCCAGCCCGTGACATCGTGATCAGCAGCTTTACCACGTTCGTCACGTAATGCACGAGCTACTTCCGTTATGATCAGCTCATGGCCAACTGCTTCCCAATAACCACGAACCAGTTCCAGATGTTCGACTGTAAATTCAGGGTAGAAAAGGTAGCTACTGGTCAGACGCTCGCCGTCTGATCGCACACGCCATTTGTGGTCGGCATCCCACTTCAAACCCATTTCATCTAACAGTGCATTTGCTTTGTCTACGTCGTAGTCGGCGTACTTGGTGAGCCATTCATCTTTGAAGTAACTGGCTTTGGGATTAATCATCGCCTGATATGGTTTGGCAAGGCCGAAGTACAGTGTGTCGTTCATTTCGTTGCGGTTGATGGCATAGGACATCGCCATACGGAAGCGACGATCATTATAAATCTCACGCAGTATGGGGTTTTTGTGGTTCAGATTAAAGGCCAGAACGCATTGGCTGGGGTTGGAGTTCGCCCAGTTAAGAATGTGGAAATCGCCCTTTTCTTGGTTGGCTTTGGCGACCTCAATCTGCGATAGTCTTACATCTGATTGCGTCATCTGCCCAGCAAGAACCGCTGTCTCGCGCAGTGTCGCATCGGTCACAATATCAAAATAAATGTAGTCGATGTACGGAAGCTGTTGACCATCGGTATCAACTTCATGGAAGAAAGCATTGCGTTCGAAAACCTCGCGCGAGGTACCAGTCTCAACTTTGACCCATGGCCCTACGTGAGGCTTGCCGGCAAACGGCCCCAAATGGTATTCACGCGCCGTATAGGCCTGATACCAGAAATCGAATCCCAATGATTTGGCTAATTTATCCGCATCGGGATTGAATTTGAGATGGAACTGGCTCATATATTTGACTGGCTCACCGAAGGTACCACCGATTGACATGCGTTCGTGAGCAGACATGTTCAGTATCGGACGGTACGGCTGAGGCGATGTGATCTTCAGGGTGTAGTCGTCAATCTTGCTGAAGTCGACCAGACTATCGCCAACCTTCCATGTCGAGTAGGGACCTTGTGGGAACAGATCGGTATTAAGCTGTTCCTCATTCCACCACCAGATGATATCGTCTACGGTGAAGGGCGTGCCATCTGACCACTTCAGGCCTTTGCGGAAGTGTAAGGTGAATTCCTTCACATCGGCTGATACGTCTACCTTGGTGCAGAGATCGGGTTCGATGACGGTACCATCGTTGTTCGTCTGTTGAGGAAAGACAAGTTGAGCACCATCGAGGAAGAAATGCCCGCCCTGATGGTCGCCCTGTTGATGAATGACACCACCATATTTGCCTACAGCCGGTGGTTTCCGTACTCTAGGCTCTTCAGGCAGGCGTTGATCAACGGCGGGCAGCTTGCCATCAGCAACGCGGGCTGCCAACATTGGAGCCTCTTTGTATTTACCTGTTTGAGCAAACGCTGCGGATGCGGGAACGCCATAGGCTGGATTCAGGAATGGTAAGGCATTTGCCCCCGGCTTCAGCGCAGGTAATCCAACAACCATCACCCCTGCGGTAGCTGCACCAGAAAGGCGAAGAAAGTCTCTACGGGATAGCTTTTTTTGTGACATTATCTTTCATCCAATCATAAATTCTTAACTTAATTAGCACTCAGGTCATGAAAGTGAAATGTTTTCTAGAGTTGATGTAAGGCCTAGAGATGCTCGGTAGACAAAGATTCGTGACATTCTGCGTGATATCATGAAATATGCCCCGCTGGAAAAACCAAATCTTGGTTTCCATGAGTTCGAAACAACTCAGAAATCAACCAAGATTTCAGGGTACGTATCCGCCATACCCTGAATAGTTTTACTTCCATAGTCCTCCTTTGAACTGTCCATGAACTGGTAATAGTCACCGATTTGATCCTGCTTCTATTACATCAATAAATTGGTCTGATGTCTTACCAGTTAGAATATCGCAGTTCTGTAATGCTGTCAACAGAAAAATAAAAATTGGTCAGACATCATATCAAAAGTCAAAACTAAGGAGCTTATTCAAACGTAGCTGTCGGGATTAGGAGTTGAGCAGTACTTGCTCACACGAGCACATCAGCATGTCATTTATCACTAAAAAATCATTTAAAGTACGCAATGAGTGGACAAGTCTGATTGAGGAGAGCAGCAAGTGATATGGTGGTCACCTTTAGTTATACTGAACCGATGTGAGGTTTCAGTCTGAACAATCGCGTTCAGGATAATTGAGTTATAGCTTGTATGGGCAAGGGGCCTTTTCCTACAGCGACGACCGCTTGCTCAAGCTGATCTAGGCTCGATAGCCCAACGAGTGCAGTTGAAATTCCGGAATGACCTATGGCAAAACGGATCGCGGCTTCAGGCATATTGTCGACCCAACCTTCTTTGACCAGATATTCGAAGGATTGAGATTGAGTTATGTCAGTTTCATAATCTTGATTTGACGCAATAGGCTCAACCACTTCTGCTGCGACGGGATGTCGATGAGTTCTACCCGTTAGTGCTCCGCCTGCCATAATTCGAAATGCGATGACCCCTACGTGCCTTTCAGCGGCATGATTAATTAGTTGCCGATAATCTTGATGAGGAAAATCGGCTGATACTACCTGACCAGCAGATCGATTTAAAAGGTTATAACAAACCTGAATAGTGGCTGCTTCGCTCTCGGCAATAGCTTGGTGCAACACTTCAGTTTCCCCGAGGCCATTAATGCCCCATGAATGGATCTTCCCTGATGATTGTAGCTTCTGAAAGGCCTGAATCACTGGCTCCAGATCGGTAATACTGATCTTATTTTTCTCAAGTTGGCGCTGAAGACCAATGGAGTTATGAAGCTGTAAAAGTGAAATCTGATCAATCTGCAATCTCTGCAAGCTGACCTCAGTCGCTTCAATTATTGCATTCTCGATTCGATTCATGTCCATACGAGTAAGCTGGATTTTAGTGCCCACAACGACGTCAGACTTTAGAACCTGCAATACCTGTCCCAGATTCTTTTCTGACCGCCCTCCACCATAAAGTTGAGCAGTATCGAAATAGTTGACACCTGCCTCTAAAGCTCGCTCAACGGCTTGAATCATTGCAGGGTAATCATCCCCCACCATTAAGCCGCCAACGCCACCGCAACCAAACCCAAGGACGGAGACGTTCAAACCGCTCTCTCCTAATTTCCGATATTCCACACTGTTTCTCCTATTTGTGGCATGCACACGATATTTTGATCATTCTTGGTGGACGACTACTGATGTGGTTTCTGTGACAGATCAAGTATATGTTAATAGGGTGACAGTTAACTAGATGTGAGAGTTCACATCCGGTCTATTGGCAACAAAATCCCTTCGGCTAGACACTCATTCGAAAGCGAGATGACAGCACCTGCTGGTCGCTCTGATTCCCGATACAATCAGATGTTAAATACAATAGCCTCGTTATAAGGAATAATAATCGGTTTAGGTCCACCTGAGGGGAATAATGAAGCCCAAACGTAAGGATCATAGGTTCGATTGCGAAAACAATCGTAGTGGGCAGGCACAGCAGCCTTAAGTTTGAGTTTCTTAGCCATTACCACTGATCCTTCAAAATTCGGAAACTCATCTTCCGTTGGATGGAAAGTCAGTAGTCCGATATCCGGTTTCAATTGACGGATCGGCTCAAGAAACTTATCGTGCTCTGCTGCGGTATGAAATAAGTCACCGCTCACATAGACATGGACAGATCCAAACTCCAACAGATATCCAAGATGTGTAACATCGGGTACCGGGATACCATCTTTTGGAAGACCTTCAGGCAACTTTGACCAAACAACATTCACAGCTATGCTTCCCCGTTTGTAGGTATCATCAGCAGTCACCGTTGACAGGAGTTCCTCTGGAAAACCGAGATGCCTGAGTCGCGTTGTACATTCTTCAGGCCCATAATAGCGAACTGCTGGAAATGAGCTTCGAATTCGTAAGAGAGATTCAGCACAGGTATGGTCACCATGATCGTGAGTGAGCAGAACATAGTCAACCTCGAGGGTTTCCTCGTCAAGTGGTGGAGCAGGATGAATGAAATCCTCAGGAGGTCGATTTCTCGGGAAAAAAGGGTCGACCAGTACGATTGTGCCTGCCGGGTCTTTAAACGCAAAGGAACTCTGTCCGAACCAGTGGATGCCAACAGCACCCTGTGGAACCACCAAATTCTTAAATGTATGTATTGGCTTTCTCTCGACTGACATATTTTTCCGTGTCGTGTCACTGTGCCCATGACTAAAAGACTTATTGTTTAGCAATGATGCCCTCCTATCTAAGCAACGGGATCACCTGTTCTGTGAAGAGAGTGAGACCATTTAAGCGTGGGAAATCATCAAATCGTAGAAAAAACACTGTAACATCCAACTCGATGAAGGCTTTAAGTTGTTCTGCGACTTGTTGGGGGGTACCCACGATACAACCTTGGCGTCTGTAATGGGAAGCTTCATAGATACGGCGCGCCTCAGTTTCAGTTTCAGCAATGGCTATCTGGAGTCCATCCCAGGTCTTTACAATCTGCTTAAAGTCTCGTCCAACGGCATCACAATGAGACCGCAATACATCCAGCTTATGGGCATAGGCTTCAACGGTATCGCAATAATTCCACCAATCCGCATATTTGGCTACAAGCCTTAGCATCAATTTCTCACCTCCTCCACCAATGAGAAGCGGTGGCAGCGGAGCAGGTCTAGGCTCACAGAAAGCTTTTTCAATGTGATAAAACTGACCTTGAAATGTAGCTGGCGACTCCGTCCACATTCTGCGGACGATTTGTATCGTCTCTTCTAGTTGGGCGATGCGATCTGAAGGCTTGCTCAGAAACTCATATCCGTAGGCATCATAATCATCTTTATACCAACCGGTTCCCAGACCCATAACAAAACGCCCCTGTGTCAGGAGTTGCAAAGTCGCTCCCATTTTGGCTACTAGCGCAGGATTACGGTACGATTGGGAAAGAACGATTGCCCCGAAAACGAGTTTCGGGAATGCCGCCGCGAGATAGGAGATTGTCGTCCAGCATTCAAGAATATCCGTGTCTTTGGGAAGCGCATCACGACCTCCGGGATGATCTACCGCAGTCCAAGGCAAAAAATGATCATCCAAAAATGCCCCATCGAAGCTTCCTAATGTTTGTATGTAATCCAGAGCAGCCATAATTTGATTAACAAAAGCTGTTCCTTGACTGCCTTCGGTAGGATACGCAGGCAGTCGCCACATGAACTTTAATTCGCTCATTGAGCTTCATTCCTTCCAAAACTTACGTCATAAGTGTTCGATTGTCTTTCAATAAAAATTGTGGATCCTTGTTCATTCGGGTATGAAAACCGATTACTGCTGCGGTTAACTTATTTAACCTTGTACCATCAATTGACTTATCGTCAACCATGTTTGGGTTAATTAGTTTCTGAAATAGCCTAATTCACCTAATCAATTCTCGGCTGAGATTCGTTTTTTAAGCCAGATTGACCGATAGAATAATTAACACGGGCAGTGCCCGATCAAAAATATTTACACGAACCATACGCCGCCGTTTATTTCAGATACTTGACCCGTCACCCATGCACCCATGTCCGAAACAAAATATAGCACCGCGTTAGCGACATCTTGCGGAACACCCGCGCGCTTCAAGGGAATAGTACTGATGATCCCCTCATAGTTATCTTTGCCCGTAAAGGTTTCATGAAATGGTGTTTCCACAATGAATCCCGGAGCAATAGCGTTCACCGTGATGTTGCGTGGGGCAAGTTCTTTCGCCAATCCCCGGGTCATTCCGATCAAGCCAGCCTTTGCTGCTGCATATGCGACTGCACCCATTCCGCCGCCGTTTCGTCCTGCCAACGAGGACATTAAAATGATCCGTCCTCCAAATGAGGGCATGTGCTCAAGCGACGAGCGCGTGACGTAAAAGGCGCTGCTCAGGTTCACATCGATCACCTTGTGCCAATGTTCGTCACTCATTTCACTGATAAACTTACGTTCAATGAGATGTCCAGCGTTGTTTACCAGAATATCCAGTGGGGCGCCAAAATCTTTCACGACTCGATCGACTACCTGTTGGACTTCGACGCTCTGGGTAGCATCAAGTTGGTAGGCATATGCGTCGCCACCATTGTTGCGAATTTCTTCTGCGACTTGCTCACCTGCTTCAGGATGAGTAAGATAAGTTAGAGCAACTCGCGCGCCACAATTACTTAATGTGTGGGCGATTGCCCGTCCAATGCCCACGCTCCCGCCTGTGACTAAAGCCGTTTTACCTTTCAAATCAATGAGCATTATGATCTATATCCTTCAATTGAAAACCCAATTAAGAATCTGGAAATTATTGGTCATAAGAGAATCAGAATCATTGATATATAGCGTGTAACATCGTTATAAACTGAGCGCATCCACCTTGGACTGAAAAGCGGCTTTTATCCTGTCCGTATTTGGTACCTTACCAGCGTTCTTGAATTCTTATGCGCTCTTGAGAATATCACGCAGGCGCGAACCGTTGTCTTTGCACCAGTTATAAATTGTCGTCACATCCGTTCCCAATGAAAAATGCCTGACACCCAAGTCAAGATAGTCCTCTGCTTCCTGCGGACTTCCAATTTCTGCGCGTGGCGCCAAACCAAGCTTCAGTGCAGTCTTGATCATATAGTGGTGCGCTTCTAGCACCTCTGAGGCTTTTTTTTGCCCTACCTTGCCAATGCTCATGGAATAATCAGCCGGCCCGAACTGCACCATATCAATGCCCTTGACCGATAGAATATCCTCAAGATTTTCTATCGCCTCTTTCTTTTCGATCATGATGGCTACAACTGCATCCTCGAGCGACTGTACAAACGCGGGTGAACCCGCCTCTAAGAACACACTCACATCGCGCCCATGACGTGCGCCATGTAGACCGTTTGTTGCCGGTGTTTCTGCCCGAACAGCTTTTACACATTCCTCAACATCGGCCACAGAACGGATATCACTGAAAAGTAGATTTTGAATGCCCGAACTAATGGCGCGGGCGGCGAGATGCATACGGGATTCTTGTTCAACTTTGATCATACCGGTCATGTGATCGAATAGTTCAATGGCACGGCCTACGTTATCCAACGAAAAGAGGCTGTAGGGTGCATATTCTGCTACGATCTCAACATAGTCAAACATGCCTGTATATCCAATAATCTCAACCATAGTGGGCCATTGAGTCTCTAGACGTGTACCTAGGCTGGGTTGTCCAGTATTTAATAATTCCCTCAATTTATTCTTGTGCATCGTCATTTTCTCCCGTAATGAGTGATCGCATTTATAAGTTCTAAGACAAAATCACAAGCCTCGTGCGTAGTATTCGACTTGTATGTCAAAGCGGCTATGTAATTCCTAACCGGAGTTAAAGATGTTGCTTAGAAACCTAGTTTTTTGTCGACTAGATTAGTTAGAGGCCGTCCAGCAAGATAATGTCCTATGTTCTCTGAAAAAATAGCTGTTGCAGCCGCAGTCGAAGCCTCTGACTTACCAGCACAATGCGGTGTAATGATCAAGTTTGGAGCTTCCCACAGGGGACTATTAGCGGCTAAGGGTTCGGTCTCGGTTACGTCTACCGCGGCTCCTGCCAATAGGCCATTTTTAAGCATGTTTGCCAAGGCATCTTCGTCCACAACACCTCCCCGCGATACGACGCATAGGTACGATGTGGGCTTCATGACACTGAGTTCCTGATGTCCAACCAGTCGATAGGTCTCTGACGTACCGGGTACAGTGACGACGACTACATCTGAACGTCTGAGCAACTCGTGCATCTCACTTATTAGCCAGAATGCAGAAATGTAGTCTGGTCGAGGAGCATCATATTTATCTACCGCAACAATGTCCATTTGGAAGGCGTGTGCGCGAGCTGCAATGGCCTGACCAATATTGCCTAGACCCAAAATACCGATCGTTAACCCCTGTATGCTAATAGGTGGTGCTCCAACCTTTTCGGGCCATTGTGACCAGTTAATCCATTCTTTGTTCTGCTGAGCCATATAGAGCTTTGGGAACTGGCGTGTGAGGCCGATCAACGTACCGAAGAAATGTTCGGCAATAGTGGCTGCATGAGCACCACGAGTATTAGTCACGACTACATCACTTATAACCAATTCAGGAATCGCAATCAATTTGTTGACACCCGCGCCATGACACTGAATCCAACGTAGGTTCTTAGCAGCAAGAAAAACTTCCCGGGACACATCTCCGAATACCAGTTCAGCATCCTTTGCTGCCTCTACAGCCTCTCGCTCGGTCAGGGCGGTACAAAACTCCACTTGTGGATAGGCGGTTTTTACTTTGCGCAATTGCTCATCATTCCACGGTACCGTAACTAAAAGTTTCATAATTTCACTTTTGTCTCAAAAACCCTAACAACATTATTAATCTTGATAGCGAACGACCACGTTTACGTTAGCCAATATTTTTCAGTATTCCCTACCTACTTATTGGCGAATGGCCAGATCTTCAGTGCGGTCTTTCTATAAATCCATTCCAAATCTTCACTTGTGAGAAAATTCATTTCATCACGAATATACGTTATCACTTCAGAGTAGGGCATCTTACTGAGACAAAGAGGCCAATCACTACCCCACATAATCCGCGATGCACCGTAAGTTTCGTATACTTGTTTCAGAAAACTGCGGGTGTCGCGCCTCGGATGTTCGTGCGAAAGGCTGGTTGAGATGTTGCCTGTTTTTAGGTAGACATGCGGGTATCGTGCGAGAAAAAGAAGCTGATCGAGATCTTTGTCGCTTCCGTTGATGCAATCGGCCATGTGATCAAGTACCACACATGTTTCAGGTACTTGGTCAAGCAAACCCATCAGATCGATTAACCGGGAAGGTTTCGTTAATATGAGTACAGGCACTTTCAGTTTATTTGCACGACGAAACAGCCGAAGCATTAAGGAACTTGTGAACCAATCATCACGTTTATCTGGGTCAGGACTTAACCGCACACCACGGAACCCATGTACTTCTGTCCAATTACTAAGTTGATCAGGTGCTTGGATATCAGTGGGATTAACCCGACAAACGGCCATGAACCTAGATGGAAAACACTTTTGAACGTGGGATGCATAACGATTGTCCCAGCCATACACAATGTGGTGAACGAGTACAGCCCATTCGACACCATTTTCGTTCATGATCTCAAGTAAGGACTCGGGGTGAGCATCATTTGGAGTCAGATTTGCATTCACATAGGCTCTGGGAAATGCCGGGTCATGCGTCCAAACATGTACATGGGTATCAATAAATTGCATAAGTAACTCTGATTGGTAGAACCGATTTAGGGTTTGTCTGCTAACTCCAACCATCCCATGGATGAGGACGACCACCATTAGTAAAGCCGAGAACTACGACAATCTCATCAGCACTAGGAGCATTTGGCACAGAAACTTGAATGCTGTCAAAATGAGTCGCTAGCCCTGAATTGTCGCGAAAACATAATGGAACATCTATGCTTATACCCGCCACACCTACTTTTTTGGTCGAGGGAATACCAGCCTTGCCCCCACCAATTACCTCTCTTACCGAATTCCCGAATTCTTTATGTATTAGGATTGCAGCCTGTTCTAGTTCGCCGTTGATGCCAACAATGCAGGCTTTCCCGAAACTCGCAACATTCGTGCCGCCACCCAAAACCGCCATTGCTTTTTCGGCAAGAATTGTGCCTAGTTGCTTGCCCATATCGACAAATTGTTCTAGATTTTTGCTCGACTGGTCACCTATGGCTGGATTAGTAATCACGGCTGCTACAGCGACCTTTCGTAGCGAATGGGGGACTTCTCTTCCACCCTCAACCATCACATCCTCAGAAATTGTGATAATTCGTCGGATTTCCATTTATTCACACTCCACTAGGAATTAATAAAAACAATGTCTTGTCTCAAGTTATCAGAGACAAGAAACTCTGCTTAACTTGGCTGTCTATGGATTTTTTGGCAGCTGCCGAGCGCAATGGATCTCCTGAGGTATGAGCCTGCATCAGTTCACGAGCAGCCTGTGCATCGTGTGAACGAATGGCTTCATAAATCTTTCGATGTAACAACATCGAGTCGGCTGAGCCGCCAGACTCTTGGTATGTTACTTTCATCCAGACCCACATCACTTGCTGAATCAGATTCAGTATTTGTAAGAACATCGGATTGTGAGCTGCCTGCGCAATGGCAACGTGAAACTCCAGATCGCATTTAATATAGCTCTCCATATCTGATTGACTCGCGTCTAAGCTGTCAAGAATTTGACTAATTGAGGAGATTTCGGCTTCAGTAGCGCGCTCTGCGGCCCAACCTGCTAAAGCAACCTCAATGACACTTCGTGCTTCAATCACATGATCAACACTGTCTTGGCTTAGAAGCAATCCCCAGGCGAGCGGCTTAGTCAAAATAGACATATTTCCGTTGCCAACGAACGTGCCTGATCCCTGCTTAACCTCCAACACTCCAACAGCAGTCAATGTTTTGATTGCTTCGCGCAGTGTTGAACGACCAACAGATAAGCGCACGATTAAGTCTCGTTCGGTAGGAAGCTTATCCCCCGGTTTGAGATGCTCCTTAAGTATAAAACCAACCAATTGCTCAACAATTTCATCACCGATTGGAGGGCGATTAACTGGATTGAGAGTATTAGATTTCAATTCGCTTCCTTTTGGTCTGACATCATACCATTAATCTACCACTTCTATATTACTCTGTCAATCATTTTTGGAATGCAGGACCGCTGCCATAAACTTACTGATGAAAACTTTTATGGGCGAATTGCCTTTCATTTTATCGTGAGCATATTGCAATTATATGAGAAGATAATTTTTTATCAATCACTTTTGTTATAACCACAAAACCGAGCTTGAACATTGTATTGTTTCCCCAATATAACTTATATCTGTTAGCAAACTATCCTTGGAATTACCCCAGTAAAATGGAGTGAGTGAGTCTCTCCTTGTAAAATAGAGCGAATGAAGAGGAGAAGACGCGAATGATGGAAAAGAAGCAGTACAGCGATGAATTCAAACGGGAAGCGCTACGCTTACAAGAAACGAG
>JBBSBM010000087.1:0-33979 GCA_038251275.1 Aggregatilineales bacterium | reverse complement strand
CTCCTGAACATCAAAGCCGAAGTCGAAGCTAGTCCGCCTAACACCCTGACCCTGCCGCCACAGCGCATCGCTGATTACCAACAGCGCTATGAGGACGTGCTTCAAGCCGGATGGGCTCAAAATCCGCTTTTAGTACCCCCTGTATCTCACAAACGAGGCCGTAAAAAACAATCTCCTCCCAGAAACTTGTTGCAACGTTTGGACAAGTACCGTGCTCAAACGCTGGCCTTTATGACTGATTTCCGAGTGCCGTTTGACAATAACTTGGCAGAACGCGATGTCCGCATGATAAAAGTCAAACAAAAAATCTCTGGCACGTTCCGCACCCGAACCGGTGCCGCGATATTCTGTGCCCTTCGCAGCTACCTCTCCACCGTCCGCAAACAAGGCGGTTCCGTCATTCAAGCCATTTATGATGCCCTCTTGGGTCAACCTTTTATCCCTTCTACCCTACCCTGAGTAGTTACTAAAGCCCTTTAATTTACATTAACCATGATTGACGGAAATCAACATTACAGTCATAATTAAGATATGTTTACGATCCCAAGGACTATCACTTTATGATTGAACTCGATTGGGATGATCCTGAAAAGACCATCATCGGTTACACCTTTTTTGATCCGTGGACGTGGGATGAGTACTACGCGACCAATCCCAAACGCGATGCGATGTTTGCCTCAACCGATGACGTTATCGACATCATTTTAGACTTTAGGAAGGGGCAACACCTACCTCCCCAAGCCATGACGCATATCCGCAAAGTAGGCACCTGGGATAATTCGCAGCGCGGCATTGTCGTCGTGCTCGGGGTACACAGCATGTTGCAATTGTTGGCAGACATCATGAACAGCCTTTTCCCACAATCCACCTTAAAGACACCCCGTCCCGCAAAGGATATGACTCAAGCACACCGGCTTATCGCTGAAATCCGACTCAAACGTCAGCAAAAGGTTTCTCGTACATAGACCTTTTGAGTTCTAGCAGAACGTTGAATTCATTAAATTAGGCGGTCGGTTATTCAGCCACTTCCGGTCGCAATGACACTACAATACTTACTGCCCATTTGGTAATGGCATCCCAATCGCGGAAATCCCCGACGAATGGTTTAAATTCTTTTACAATCTGTTTTTCCGCAAAATTCAATTTTTCCATATCAATTGCGCCGTGAAATAAGGCAATGTCACGCGCGTGGATACGATCAGCAATCGGCTGCTGGGCGCGGGGGAAATGCCACCCTTGAATCAAAGTCGCTGGATCACCTTCACCCATCGGGCCGCTGGAAAATAACCAAACCGGAATCTTGGTCAGTAACACCTTATAATCTTCCAGAAAGTTCACCGCTTCATCACACCAACTGCCTGTATAAACCGCGCTGCCCAGCACCACCGCGTCAAATGGTGTCACATCAGTAACCCTATCGACTGGCAGTACATTAACTTTCAAGCCACCCTGAGTCAGAACATCGCCTATTCTTTTCGCAATTTCAGCCGTTGCACCATGTTTGCTAGCGTAAGTCACCAAGATTCGGTACGTCATTTGATACCTTTCGCACCACAATACCATTCCTATCACCCTTAGCTTATTATGGTGCGTTTGTTGCAAACAACGTAGTGAACACCATCATACAATCGGCGTTATTTTTCGCAAAAATAAAAGAGACTCATCGGATGTGATGAACCTCTTTTAAAATGTCAGCGTATTTCGAGAACTTGCTTACTAATCAAACCAGCGCGATACACTCAATTTCAACCAGCGCACCAGCACGGGGCAGAACCGCTTGTACGGTCGAACGGGCGGGTGGATTGTCACCGAAGAAGGTGGCATAGACACCATTCATCTCGGCAAAGGCGTTCACATCACTCAGAAAGACGGTCGTCTTGACGATCTTATCCATGCTGCTGCCGCCCGCTTCCAGAATCGCTTTGACGTTATTTAGAACCTGTGCAGTCTGTTCTTTGATACCGCCCGCGACAAAATCCTTCGTCCCCGGCACAACCGCGATTTGTCCCGCCACAAATAAGAAACCGTTGGCGACAATCCCCTGTGAATAAGGGCCAGACGCACCGGGCGCTTTATCAGTTGCAACAACTTGTTTGCTCATCAGTTTTTCCTCAATAACACGGCTAAGAACGAGTATAGGTGATTATTGTACCGCGTTTTGCCGGAAGCCGTGACTGCTGGAAACCTGATGGACTCTACGAAACTTAGTCTGCCAAAATACGATCTAACTCGCCCAAGAAACGGTTGCGATCCAGCGGCTTGGGGAAGTAAGCGTTAAAACCATCGGACATGGCACGCTGCTTGAGTTCAGGTGTGTGAAACGCGGTCATGGCGACACATGGAAGCCCCGTCAATTCAGACTCACCACGAATAGCGGTCACCAATTCAAAACCGTCACGCTCCGGCAGTGCCAAATCAATAATCGCAACTGCGTATTGATTCGACATCAAGAAATTCCATGCTTCCTCGGCGTTACCTGCCACATCCACCGCAACGTTGGATTGCGACAGCATGCGCGAAACGAGTTCCTGTCCATCCGGTTCATCTTCAACAACCAAAACAGAAAATTGTTTAGCATTCATAATCCAACTCCTTTAACGGTTCCGGATGCCGGACATTGGTCCAGCACCCTTTCTAAACGAACAATACAATCCAAGTTCCCGTTAAATAACGGCGGTTAACTGGGATTTTAATTCAGGAATATCAACGACTATGTGCATCAACTGCGAAATGAAGCGTGTCGGGTCTAGCGGCTTCGAGATATGGTTATGGAAGCCCGCTACAATAGCCCGTTCGCGGTCTCCGGGCATGGTATGCGCGGTGAGAGCAATTACCGGAATTTCCAGTGTGTCCCGTTCTTCTTTCAACTTGTTCAACAGAGCCCAACCATCCATTTCGGGCATCGAAAGATCACTGATAATGAGCTGTGGACGGGCAGTACGCACTTTTTGCAGTGCATCATGACCACCATTGGCGGTGATAACTTCAGCCCCTGCCATCCTCAGCAAACGACTGGCAATTTCTAAACTATCCGGTTCATCATCTACGACCATGACTCGCCAGCCTTGTAATGCGCGGGGTATTGGTGACAACATTCGACTTTAATCCTTCTTTTGACTATTGATACATCTCAGGTTTCAGATTCAGTGGTAACGTGACGACGAAGGTACTGCCCTGACCAATTTCACTTTCAACAGTGATACTGCCCTGCATCAACAACGCCAACCGTTTAACAATTGCGAGACCAAGCCCCGCGCCTTGATGTTTACGGGTCGAACTATTATCCAACTGCACAAAATCATCAAAAATGACATGCTTTTGCGAAGCTGGAATGCCAATGCCAGTGTCTTGAACCTCGATAACGAGGCGCTCATTGCCTGAACGCACACGTAAAGTAATCGTGCCATTGAGCTCGGTGAACTTCAGTGCGTTACCGACCAGATTGAGCATAATCTGCCCTATACGTTCTTCGTCATGCAGGATTTGTTCAGGCACATCGTCAGCCACCTCAACCTTGAGGTTCAAGCCTTTTTCTTTGGCTTGCAGGCTTAAGTCCGTTCCAATGCCAATCGCAAGGCTGCGTGGTGACATGTTGACGGGAACGATCTTCAAACCGCCGGTAGCAATCCGCGAAATATCGAGGATGTTATTGATGAGGTTCAACAAGCGCTGGCTGTTGGCAATCGAACGCTCAGCCATATGCGAGTTGTCAGCATCAAGCTGTTGGCTAAACAACATCAAATGTTGAAAGCCGATCATAGCGTTCAAGGGTGTACGTAGTTCGTGGCTCATGGTCGCCAAGAACAGGTCTTTCATCCGCAAGGCTTCTTGTGCTTCGCGGCGGGCTTCACGTTCATTGGTTAAGAGTATTTCACGTTCTTGTTCGGCCTGCTTACGAGCGGTGATATCTTGGTTTACACCTGATAGGCGTAAAGGTGTGCCATCTGACAGACGTTCAACAATCTGCGCTTTGGCATAAATCCATTTCCAATCGCCTGTTTTAGTTTCAGTACGAAATTCAACTTCGTATTCGGGCGTTTTACCCATGACGTAGTTCATCACAACTTCACCCAATTGCATCAAATCGTCCGGATGCACGTTGCTAACATGGGTGGGATTCTCGCCTGCTAATTCGCCCGGGGCAAATCCCAACATCTTTTCGTAACGGGCATCAAAGAGAGTCTTGTTATTGGTGAGATTGGCTTCCCAACTACCCAATTGGGCAATATCCATCGCCAATTCCAGATGCTCTTTCGATTCACGAAGTTGTACTTCAACTTGCTTGCGTTCGGTAATATCTTGGTTGATACCTGCCAAACGAAGTGGCTTGCCATCTGCATCCCACTCAACAATTTCCGCTTTAGCGGCAATCCATTTCCAATCACCGTTTTTAGCTTGTGTGCGGAATTCGATACTATAGTCGGGTGTTTTACCGCTCGTATAATCGGTCAGAGCCTTTAACATATGCGGCAGATCATCCGGGTGGGCATTGCTCACATGAGTAGGGTTGTCACCCGCTAATTCGCCGGGTGCAAATCCTAGCATTTTTTCGTAACGGGCATCAACTACCGTATGCCGGGTTATCCAGTTTGCATCCCAAAGCCCTAGATGAGCACTGTCGAGCGCCAATTCCAGACGATTCTTCGACTCACGGAGTTCCGTTTCAGCTTGTTTGCGCTCTGTGATATCATCATATGTACCCAGAATACCAACAACTTCACCAGCAACATTTCGAAGCGGGATTTTGCTGGTTCGTAACCACATGGTCGATCCATCCGGGGTGGCTTGTGGCTCTTCAAAATTGAGTCGGCTCTTTCCCGAGACAATTACTTTGTGATCGTCTATGCGATATGCTTCGGCATCATTGGGAAAGAGTTCATAGTCGCTTTTACCGATAAGATCATTCGATGACTTGATCTTGCTATCTTGGGCAAAAAGTTGATTGCAACCTAGGTAGTTGAACTGAGTATCCTTCCAGAAAACACGTACTGGAATAGCATCCAAAACTGTTTGGAGGAGATTACGCGACTCCTGTATTTGCATTTCAGCCTGTCTGCGCTCTGTAATATCATCAAAAGTTCCCAGAACACCGATTGTCTCACCTGCCACATTACGGAGCGGGATTTTGCTGGTACGCAACCACATTTGCTTGCCATCAGGGGTGGTTTGCTTCTCTTCAAAGTTCAAGCGACTGATACCGGATTCCATAACTTTAAGGTCATCGTCACGGAAAGCTTCAGCATCATTGGGATAAAAATCGAAGTCACTTTTACCAACGAGGTCTTTATATGATTTAAGATTGGCATCCTGAGCAAACAATTGATTGCAACCCAAATACTTGGATTCGTTGTCTTTCCAGAAGACACGTACAGGAATGGCATCCAACACCGTTTGAAGTAAATTGCGAGACTCCTGCATTTGCATTTCGGCTTGCTTGAGTTCGCTGATGTCAATTGCCACACCCAACATACCAGTGATAGCCCCATGTTCATCACGAAGAGGTGAGTACCACGTTTGCATATAAACAGGCCCTAACTTCATCGGAGCTTGAATATCTTCACCAGCTAAGGCTCTCCGAATATAATTACCTGTCTCAGGAAGATCTTTATACATTTCAAAGATGTTTTTGCCGACCGACTGACCGGGTTTGGAGCCAATGGCAGCCAACCCCTTGCCTTCGGACATCGTCACAATGCCTTCAGTATCCAAAGTGTAAAGAACAATGGGCAAGTTTTCGGTCAAGGCTCGGAACTTACGGTCACCGTTTTGCTTCTCCTGATTCAGCTGATGCTCTTTATCCTGTAGTTGTGCTTCCAAATCCGTTATACGACTTCGGAGTTGTTCTACTTGGTCAACTTCTTGAACAAAGCTCACACTCATACTCCTAATTACAAGGTTTTGAAGATTGTTACTGTGATTATCCCGCTATTCCGTTAAAATATTCCCTTAAGACATTGCGGTATTAACTATAAATCCATGAACTTTACCTGAATTTATTCTGAGTACAAAAATAAGTAATAGCCCTAAAACAAGGAGCAGTAATGAGTGATAATAAACCCAAACCCCCTAACCTTGATTTGATCCAGATGGTGCAACAGGCACGGATGTTGCACGACCGTGAAGCGCTGCCCTCCACTATGAATGCTGTCTACTGGATTGAATCCAAACCGCTGACCACTACCAAAACCCTTACATCCCGTGCGGGTGAATGGCTGATTGAAACAACTACTCGCGAAGTCGATGATCTCTGGGTGAAAATCCGGCAGGCTACCGAAGAAGGACGCTTAGGATATAAATCAAAGGTATCTACGTCGCCCGGAAAAGGACAAAGAACCGAATCGGCGCGGCTCATCGCAGTGCGAACCTACGACGCTGATGATTTAGCTGATGTGGCACGCGTTGAAGGTGTTTTGCACGAATTGGGTGTAACGACTATGCGCTACGAGCGGATTGATGAAAATTAAAGCTGGATGTGGCACAAGGGTTCAGTAGAATGATGTCATCAACATCTTTCAGCATAAAAAGGACAACATCATGTTGAGGATTAAAAGCTTAACGTTAATCACGATCTTGCTGCTCGCACTTGGATTGATCGTAGTTATGGTCTCGGCGCAAACGGCTGCACCAACAGTTGCTGCCAATTTTGATGAGGAAGTACCGAATCATTTTGGTGAGTTAATTGCTAGTGCTAAAGCCGACGGGAAAGCCATCAGCTTTGACTTCATTGTGCCACTGGTGACAGGCGAACGTGTTTGGACACTGCCGGACGAAACAGCCAAGCGCAGCATATCAGCCGTTGGCAGCGATTATGTGTGCTTCAGTGAGCCGTGGAACGACGGCAGCCGCGAACGCTGCACACTTTTTAGTAATATCACCAGCATCACCTTTCTAAAATAACGCTGCATAGAAAGCTTTCTTATGAGTATCCGCACACCACTTGAACCGCTCATCGTAACCGACCTTTTCTCGGATATTCGGCTTGAACTCACGCGGGTTTTGGAATCACTCACTGATGAGCAGTGGGAATATCCAACGGCTTGCACGGGTTGGAATGTTCGGGATGTGGCGATGCATTTATTGGGAACACGAGTTGGCTTACTCTCCGGTATGCGCGACCATGACAGCCAATGGTTCAAAGTCGATGACTTCCAAGCGTTGGTGGAACTCATCAACGCCCAAAACGAATTATGGGTCAAAGCAGGCCGACGCATCAGCCGAAAATTATTGATTTCGCTGTTGAGCTTTACCAACGAGCAGATTATCACTTTCCTTAGCACCCTTAATCCGTTGGATGTTGGCGGCGGTATCGGTTGGACGGGCAACAGCGCTGATCCGATTTGGATGCACATCGCGCGTGAACTGACCGAGCAGTGGTCACATCACCAGCATATTTGTGATGCGGCGGACATCACCAGTTTGAAAGAATCACGTTTCGTCCATTCGGTTCTCAGCACTTTTGTGTATGCGCTGCCTCAAACGTATCACGACACGAATGTGCCTCTGGATACGCTGGTCAAATTGATGATAAGAGGGGAAGGTGGCGGGACATGGCATCTGGTGCGTGAAAGTACAGGTTGGCAGCTTTATGCCGACACTTACCTCACAGCAACCACCACGATTTTGATGGACAGCGATACCGCATGGCGCTTGTTCACCAAAGGACTGGAGGCCGAAACCGTGCGTCAACGGACGGATGTTGAAGGCGACAGATCGCTGTTTGAAGTGCTGCTGACAACAGTCGCGATTATCGCCTGATTTTCGTCACTCCATGTTGTGGACTATAATGAACCTAACCGAATACTATGCTGGAGAGAAACAATGCACCCAATATCACCAGCGCATCCGGCTCTACCCACGCTGTTCGACACGCCCTATCTGAACTTTGTCATCAAGGCGATGGAGGCTGGTAACAGTCCCGCACTCGCTTGGGTCGATGATACCCATATGCCCACATCAGCACTGATTTGGGATAAAACCCACAGTTTGTACTTCGGTGGTGATTCGAATAACGAAACATTCAACCAAACCCTGTGTGAATTTTTCAGCGATAGTTTGATCCCAAAAGCCCAGCAAGACAAGTTAGGTATCCTGAAGCTGTACTTTGCAAATGATGATTGGCACAGCGAAGCATCCTCATTGCTGCGTGACATTACACTACAAGAACGCGCTCGTGCGCTGTATCGCCTCGATCCAACAGCCGAACTCGTACCATCACCGGTATTGCCTCCTCAGATGGGGCTTCATCTGATTGATGAAGCCTTGTTGCAAGATCAGACTATGATGGGTATCAACCAGCTCATTGAAGAAATCGAGTCCTGTTGGACATCGCTCGAACATTTTATTGATCAAGGTTTTGGTTATTGCATCGTTGATGAAACGGCGGGCATTGTCTCGGGGTGTACTGCTGAATATGTTAGTGCTGGCATTTGTGGTGTGGGCATCGAGACATTAGAGGCTTATCAGCGGCAAGGTCTTGCTACAGCAGCAGCCACAGCTTTCCTCGAATACGCCGGACGGCTTGGATGGCAGGTCAACTGGGACTCATGGCTTAACAATATCCCTTCGATTCGCGTGGCTGAAAAAGTGGGCTTCCAAAAAGTCACCGAGTATCAGGTGAGTGTGGCTATATTGGAATAAAGCAAAAGGCGTACCTTACCCTACACCGAAACTTTCATTGATCGACCTCTCAGCCTAAACCATAGTATCTTCGCGTATAATCAAACTGCTTGTGAAGATTGGAACAAGGATATTGATCTATGTGGCGTTGGCTCGTATTGGCACTCGGCGCAATCATAATCGTGGTGTTCGGTTTTAGCCTGATTGACAACAATTCAGGTGGAGATGTAAACGCGACTACACAATTTGCTAGTGTTTCATCGGATACAACGGGTTATACACGCGCCATCGAACCCCGTACATGGAACTTCCCGCAGGATTTCGGCGCACATCCCGACTTCCAAACCGAGTGGTGGTATTACACCGGCAATGTGACTACTGATGATGGACACCGCTTCGGTTATCAATTCACCATTTTCCGCCGTGCCATTCAACCGCCGGATAAAACAGTTGCCAGCAAGTCCGAGTGGCGCAGCAACCAGATTTATATGGCGCACTTTGCCGTGTCCGATATTGGTGGCGGGCAATATTACCACGAGCAGCGCTTCAGTCGTGGTGGCGCGGAACTAGCAGGCGCAACGGCTGATCCGCTGTACCACGTTTGGATTGAAGACTGGCAGATCAAAGCCGATGATGCCAGCGCTAAAAACACGACGATTAAAGCCGATGCAGGTCAATTCGCGGTTGACTTGAACCTTGAACAAATCAAGCCACCAGCACTGCAAGGTCAAAACGGACTCAGCCCCAAAAGTAACGAAGCGGGTAACGCCAGCTACTATTATTCGCTCACTCGATTACTGGCCAACGGCAGCATCCGCGTGGGTGATCAAACGTTTACCGTCAGCGGTACGACTTGGAAAGACCATGAATTCAGCACCAGCGCCCTCGGTGGTACGGCTCAAGGTTGGGATTGGTTCGGCCTGCAACTGGACGATAACCGCGAGTTGATGCTCGGGCAAATCCGTTTGCAGGACGGCGGGCATGAACCAGCATTCGGCGGAATATTGGTAGAAGCGGATGGCACTACCCGTTATTTGAAAAGCAGCGACTTTACATTGGAAGTCACTAACCAATGGAAAAGCCCACACAACGGCACGACTTATCCCGCGGGTTGGAATATCACAGTCAACACAGGCGATACACAACCGCTCAAAATCAGCCTCAAGCCGTTGCTTGCCGATCAAGAATTACACGGCAGCGGTAACGTCGATTATTGGGAAGGCGCGGTACAAATCAGTGGCGACCAAACCGGTTATGGTTACGCCGAACTGACTGGCTATGTGCAGGCTATGACGGGAAGATTCTAAACAGTTGGCTCGTCAAAGGCGATAGAAGACTTTTATTGTGGAGAATAAAACATGATTATCGCTATTTTGGGAACGGGCAACATCGGTAAAACACTCGGCACAGAGTGGGCCAAAGCGGGACATACGGTTTACTTCGGTACACGTGATCCGCAAAAGCCTGAAATTCAGACACTGGTCAAGGCGTTGGGTGCAAACGCGCAAGCCGCTACGCATGACAAAGCGATTGACGCGGCGGAAGTCATCCTTTTCTCGGTTCCCGGAAACGCGATGGATGAAACCATCACAGCCAATGCTAAAGCACTAAGTGGCAAAATCGTTATTGATACAGCCAACAAAATTTCCTTGCCAATCATCAACAGCTTTTCAACTTTTATAGCTCAAGTGCCAACCTCAAAGCTGTACCGCGCATTTAACAATTATGGTTGGGAGAATTTCGAAACACCCATCCCGGATTCCGATTTATTTTATTGTGGAACAGAAGGCGATTCACGTAAGTCAGTTGAGCAATTGATTAGTGATGTAGGGCTTCATCCGGTTTATCTAGGTGGCACTGATCAAGTCGGGTTGGTCGATAGCATGCTCAAGTTGTGGTTTGCGCTGTCGAACGGTCAGAAAAAAGGGCGGCATCTGGCCTTCAAGATGCTGACCTAAGCGTCTACAAAATAATCATGGATTGAGTTAATTATGCTCCGTATGATGCCGACTCAGCGAGACTATGAGGTATAGGATACGATGATATTATCCGAACCCCGCGATCCCCGCTTTATCACGATACGACGTGGCGGCACGCTGAGTGATGCCCATCACCACTTGCTTGCACTATGGGCGGCTGAATGCGCGGAGCATGTATTGCCTCTCTTCGAGGCGGTTCAACCCTTAGATCCGAGACCGCGCCATGCCGTGGAGATGGCGCGGGCGTGGACACGCAGTGAAGTCACGATGATTGAATCACGCACGGCAGCAGGCCACGCCAATGGTGCAGCAAGAGAACTGTCCGGAGCTGCGAGACACGCGGCATACGCCGCTGCCCAAGCCGCAGCGGTCGCCCATGTTGCAGCCCACGAACTCGGTGCCGCTGCCTATGCGATTAAGGCAGTGCGGGCGACTGCCCCGAAGGGCGAGGGTGAGAGCGAGCAAGCGGGCCGTCTCGAGTGCCAGTGGCAGCGCGAACAACTTCCAGACGAAATTCGGGAGCTTGTACTTGACGACCAACACTTACGCAACAGTGTGTGCTGGCTGGTATTTGATTGCTAGCCTGTTTGCAATCCGCATAAAAGCGCGTTCATTTTTACAAGCGTAGGTCAGTCGTCGGTTATCGGTATGCAATTCATAAATCTATTAAGGCTAGTGCCGTGTTACATTGAGTGAAATTCCACGTTTCAAGGGGGTATTTCACTCATGCGTCGCATACTGTACGCTATCGTTTTATTGTTGATGCTCGTTCCCGCGCTGGCAGCCGCGCAGGATTTTCCACCGCAAGTCCAAAAAGCACTCGATGACCTCAATGTGCGATTGGGTTTGCAGCTTACACTCAAAGATTTTAATTGGCGTTATAGCAAAGATATTTATCCGGATAGCAGCCTCGGCTGTCCGCAGCCCGGTATCGCTTATACTCAAGGCAACACCCCGGGTTATAAAGTTGAACTCGAAGTCAAAGGGTTGACATGGGATTACCGCGTTTCGAATGATCTTTCACGCGTTATCCTGTGCAGTCCATTAGCCACACCAACACCTACACCGCTCCCAACTTATCCACCACCTATTTACCAACCGCTTCCCGTCTCGGCGGATTCAACAGCAACACCTTCATTCTGTCCGAACGCGCCTACACCGCGTCTGATCATCGGGCTTCAAGCACAAGTGCTGCCCGATTTCACCAATATTGTGCGTAACGCACCGGGGCAAAGCGGCGGCTTTTTGGGTGAGCTACCGGTTGGGCGAGTCGTCTATGTGCTGGATGGGCCGCGCTGTGCCTCCGATATGCCATGGTGGTATGTAGCCGACACACAAAGCCGTTTAATCGGTTGGACGAGCGAAGGCATGAATGACACACAAGCCCAAATGCCCACCCAATATTGGCTTGCACCCGTTATTCCTGAAGGCTATGTGACGGCTACACCGATCCCCAGCGCCACACAAGCTGGATTTGCGATAAACACGCCGAAGCCACTTCCAACACTCACACCAACTGTAACCTTTACACCCACCATGACATTTACACCTTCGGTTACACCCACAGCGACGGTTACGCCAACCGCTACACTCACACCCGTGCTGCCTACGACGAGCAATATCATCTGCGATACAACCCTGCCACCACGCATGGTGATTAACGCGATGGGACAGGTAACACCCGGTATTCCCAATAACATTCGTCAAGCGCCGGGAAGCAGTTCCAAATATGTTGGCGAGATTCCTGTCGGCGGAATGTTCACAGTTTTGGAAGGGCCGACCTGCGCGTCTGGATTAGCGTGGTGGAAGGTCAATTACAACGGCACGATTGGTTGGACACCCGAAGGTCAAAAAGGCGATTATTGGATCGAACCCGTTTTAGGGTAAGCGTAGAAATTGAGAAAAAAGGAAGGGTCTCAGACCCTTCCTTACAAGAGACGACCTGAAGCTTATTCATACTCCCCTATCTCCCCAGCCCTCTTTCCCCATTACATCCCACAGGGAGGCTTCGCACTGGAGAAAGAGGGAGTAAAGACGAAATGGGGAAGCTACCATTCAGCCACTGCAAGTTTCAGACAGCCAATGATGGTATTAGGGGAATTGAATATCGGTAATCGGATTGACGCTGCTGAACTCGCCCTTTGACGAGTCAAATGTTTCATCAATGCTGGCGTCACCGATTTTTCCAGTCAGGTGAAAGCTGTAATCGCCCGGTTGGGTCGGGATCAAATCAGATGTGTAATTACCGGCCACATCTGAGGCACGCAGCTTGAGCATTTTGCTCTTGCCGCCGTAGCTGACTTCAAGCTGAAGGGTTTCATCCAAGCCTTCGACGGGCTGCTCGTCTGTACCAACAGTGTTTATTTCAAGTTCGGGGCCGTTCAGCAAATTGGTATAGGCAGGCTCGACACGCCAGCCAAAAACGATTTCATATTTACCATCGCCCACTTCACGGCCTTCATGCGCCGAAACGGTTGCGAACAAGGCTAATAGCACCGCTAAGACGACACCCAAACGTACAAACTGCTTCATAACTCTCGCTCCTTATATTTCCGAAACAAACCATACAAATGACTCAGGCAACAACACCTGCTCATTCCATAAAGGGATTAGTGCTGATGATCTGCGTCACCGACGCATTGATGATCAGCAGTCAAGGCCGTTCGGGCTTCGTCGAAGGTCATAATCTGCCCACCGAAGCCGTTTTGAAATTTAAGCGCATCCTGTGTGCTGGCAAAACACAAATAATTGGGCTGGCAGCACAGGGTAATATCCGAATTGACGAGGTAAGACGCGTTGCGGGCATTGACCATGCGCCCATAGATAAAGTCTTTTGCCAGAATGGAAATCGGCTGGACGCTATCCGATAACAACAAGATTCCGCAGTGAGGGCAGCAGGCATACAGCGGCTCGCCATGCGCAGGTTGGATGATGACCTGTGTGCGTTCAGAAACAGGAGCATCACACAGGCGGCACAGTTGTAAAGCACGGGTATGACGTGGACGCGCTTCGGCACGAATCACTCCACCGTGAACTTTTTCGACCTGCCCTGAACGCGCCAGTTGGTCAAGGTCACGGTGTACGGTCATGATGGAGACACCCAAGCGGCTGACCAGTTCATCAATCGAAAGCGATGGGCTTTCAGTAAGCCAGCTTAGAATCAGGTCTTGTCGGGCGGTGGGTAGTTCAGTCATGTTACACTTTTGGTATATTCTGTTATGACTACCAATTTATATCACACTTTGTCTAATTTAATATGTGACATAAGTCACACAAGGAGCTATTTCTTAATCCGATTATTGTTACCATTGGCGGCAGTGGCGGCGGCATTGACATTGGCAGAAGGCAATTTTGTGGCGGCGGCGCTTCCGCCATACCGATATGGATAGTAATCGCTTTTTATGTTGTTGATGTTATTGCTGTTGTTACAACAAGCGCATTCAGTAACAGCATGAGACAGTCAATGAAGCGTTTATGAACATCCAGCCCTACACGATCCCCATCCATATCATAAAGGATATGCGATTGGAACGGGTTACCATTTGGAAGAACATTTTGTAACTCTTGGCGAGGTTCGGCACTAACCCAATCAGGGGAGGAAATGGGCAGTGATGGTTGATGGACGGTTGGTATTCGGTACGGTGAGTTTGAAAAAATAAATATAAAGTAGAATAAATCTCTTCTGATTACGAGTTCAGAAAGAAGAATTTGATCGTATGAAACGAAACCTATTGATCATAACAATAATTGGCGCTTTAGTCTTGCTAAGCATTTATCTTTCCAGTTCCCTTCTGCGTAAACCCCAACCAAATGGTTGGTCACCTGATGGCGAGTGGATTGCCTTTTCATGCGGCGTGTACAACAACTTTGAAGACTGGAGTCATGTGTATATCATGCGCCACAACGGCAGTTCATTGTTACAAGTAACGGGTGATGAATTCATCGCAAGATCACCTACATGGTCGCAAGATGGTCAATGGATCGCATTCATTAACGGTCACAATAGAAATGAAATTGTTAAAATAAAACCAGATGGTACTTATTCCGAAACGATTGCCAATGCGGTTGAGCAAGAAAAGATTGAGGATATTGACTGGTCGCCAACACGCTCAGAGCTTGCTTATGACAGTATTGGCTATGAGAGAGGTGCTATTTACTTGATTAATGCTGACGACAAACAGCGAAAATTCCTCACAGCATCCAGTGACTATTTAGTTCGCTTAAAATGGTCACCTGATGGAGAAAAGATTGCCTACGCAAATTTAGGTTCAGGTTCAAGTTCTCTAGCTGGACAAGGCTTTTACACGATAGGACGAGATGATGCGGAACCGACTTTTATCCTTGAATATTTTGGGATTAAGTTGAATCTAACGTGGTCTATGGACGGCAAGTCGATCTTAGGAACATTAACCAATCGCGATTCTAGACTTTATGATTTGAATTTGGAAAGTAAAGCATTACTGCCCATCACACTTGATGATTTTTGGAATTCCCCTAACTTATCTCCTAACGGAGAATGGATTGCCTTTGAAGGCTTCAACAATAACGATGTGGGCAAAAAAGGCGGAGACAGAATTCAAATATACAAATCTCGATTGGATAATACGTCAGGCCAACGCTTAACAGAAATGTCTGACTGTGTTGTTGGCAATCCAGATTGGTTTAAGTACAAGAAAACTGAAAAATAGTAGTAGCTTCTGTTGCCTGAGACAGACGAAATATACGGCTGACAAAATGCGCTACAATAGGCGATATGCTCAATCTATTTAGGAAAGCGCAGGCATGACCAAACACAATAAACAGCGGCCTCTTCCTCTGCCACAGAAGATGCGCTTGAAGGAAAACCATAGCTGGAAAGCTCCGGCGGGGTTTAAGATTGTGGTGCTGGATCGCGGTGCGGTGAGCTTTAATGTGCCTGAGAAGTGGTTTGTCGCCAAGATGGAACCGACTTTTGAGATGCATAATGATGTGCCGCCCAAAGATGATGCCCGCATTTCGGTGACGTTCTTTCGGACGATGCCGGGAATTGATTGGTCAGGGTTGCCTGCGGACACGCTGCTCCAACAATCACTGAAAGGGGTTGCCGACCGTGAAACTGTTGGGACGAGTGCGATTACACGGATGCCCCGTACCGATATTGAGGTGGTCTGGGCAGAACAGCGCTTCATTGATCCGGTGGAAAAACCGCGCGAGGCTTTTACACGAGTAACGCTGGCGAGAGGGTTTGATATTCACGCCATTATCTCGTTCGATTATTGGGTGGATCAGGCGGCGAAGTTTAGGCCGGTGTGGAATGAGATGGTTCGGTCACTGCTTATCGGGCGGGTGATCGCTGATCCGACAAAGGGCGAGACGCTGCATTAGGAACCCCCACCCCATCCCTCCCCCGTAAACGAGGGAGGGAGCAATACAAGGTGTGAGGTAGGTTATTTTCAGGCAGACGCAGAGCTGATCCACCTAACCCCAACCCCATCGGCTACCCTCGCAGGCTCATTCCGCCGATAGCCCATAGTAACAGGGGAAGGGAGCAATACAGGGACATTAGGTTAGCCACAATTTAGATTTTACCTATATAACACGTTGGAGAGATTTGGTCATGCAATACACAGAAAACGGCCCATTGGGTTATTACTTCGAAGACATTGAAATTGATAAGCCGCTGGTCACGCGCGGGCGCACGATAACGGAATCGGACATTGTGCAGTTCGCAGGACTAACGGGCGACTACAACCCGATGCACACCAACGCCGAGTACATGAAGACCCATCCGATGGGACAGCGTGTGGCACACGGAATGCTGACGCTGAGTTACGCGGTCGGGCAATTATATCAATTGGGTTTCATGGAGCGCACGGTATTGGCTTTCAGAGGCTTAGAGATGAAGTTCAGTCTGCCGGTGGTGATTGGTGATACTATTCATGTACGCTTAACTGTTAAAGAGAAAAAAGAGATGAAGCGCTTGGGTGGCGGTAACGTCATTGCCGAGATTAAAATCCTCAACCAAGATGGCAAAACTGTACAATCAGGTACGATGGAGTTGCTGCTGGCTTCCAAACCCGCAGGATAAGTGAGGGAAAAGATGGCTGTGCCGAAATCGGACGCCATATACCATATGCTGGAATTCACAGACCTTGGCGATGCGGCGGCCTTTGTGGCTGCCCTATCGCGGTTTTTGTCCAGTCCGCGCGGTGGTAAATATTTGAGACCGTCAGCAGCAGCAGAGGTATGGAGTCATTTAGAGGGTGAGGCTGACGCGATTGAGCGCATCGAAATCTACATGAATGGACCCGCGATTGAGGCTGAAAAAGATGTTTTTACCAGCCCGTCATGGATGGAAACACGGCGTGGCGATCAGATGCCAGTGGATTGTGTATTGTTGATTAGCGCAGGCGGAAGCGAAACATGGGGCATGGAAGAAGCCCAGTGGCACATCTTGTCTGATCAATAGCAGCATTTGAAGGCGACTAATTAGGTATCAATACCGGCATAGCTTCTTGAATGGTGGGCAATGTAAAAATGAAAGAGGAACCGTGTTCTGGTTCACTTTCCACCCAAATACGTCCGCCATGCGCTTCGACTGCCAAACGACAGAAAGCCAACCCCAGCCCTACCCCTTTGGGCGCATCACTATATTTAACACGGCTGAATTTCTCGAAGATTTTGCCCTGCATATTGGGCGCAATCCCCGATCCGGAGTCATTCACGCTGATGCGTATAGCACCTGTGACAATACGTGCCGAAAGGGTGATTCGTCCGCCCATCGGTGTATATTTGACGGCGTTTTCCATCAAGTTGGTGATGACGCGCAGCACCATATCGGCATCACAATTCAACAGTGGCAGTTCATCAGGAAAATCGAGCTTGAGACTTTGATCCGACTCGATAATGAGCGGATGTACCAATTGGGCAGCCTCCGCTAAAAGTGCATGAATCGAAATCGGCTTAGAATCTAGAACCGCTTTACCTTCTTCCAAGCGTTGAATATCAAGCAGGCTTTCGATCAAACGCGTAAGCTGTTTGGTACTGCGGATGCCAACATCCAACAAATCTTTGACAACCGAGGAGTTTTCCCGCGCGAGCAGTTTACCGAGGGTCACGATACTGCTGTAAATGGTATGGAGTGGCCCGCGTAAATCATGATAAACCATCGAGGTCAAATCTTGGCGTAACTGTTCGAGTTCGGTACGGGCAGAAATATCTTCTTCAACCCAAATAATAACATCATCTTCATCCAGAAATAAACGACGGGCGCGTACCATCACTGGAATGTCTTCACCCTTTTTGGGAAAAGCAGTGGTACGGAAGGCCACTTCCTTACCTTCTTGAAGCGAACCGAAACGATTACTACCAATAGGCCCCGTACCCAAACGGTGAATAGCGGTAATGCTCTGTTGGATGAAGCCAGCGCGGGTATAGCCCAAGAACTCGCAAGCACGGCGGTTCACATCAATGATATAACCGTCCAAATTGGTGATAATCATCGGGACGACGGCTTCTTCAAACAGCCACTTATAACGGGCCTCGTCTTTGGGGATGGCGTTCATCTCAACCGCGTTGCCCACCGAGGCACTGAGCATATCCACAACCGCCGTCAACCAATCGACGATGCCCTGCTCAAAATAATCGACATCGGGATGAATAAGTGCCAGCACTCCATACATGTTGCCATTCTTCTCCAACGGCAGACCGATGGCTGAACCGGTACGGAGTTCATCAGGCGTGGTTTCGAGCTGGGGCCAACGTTGATCCGTGCCGATGTCGTGTATGACGATAATGCGTCGTCCGTGATGTACTCGCCCAATCAAGCCGCGTGTGATGAGTTCTTGCCAGAGGGCATAACGACCTTCGAGATTACCCTGCGGCCCCAAAATCAGCTTGTTATTCACACGATCATCTTTATGAAACGTGATTAGGCAGCCATGCTTGGCACCGATGGCTTCGGCGGAGGATACAAGGGCAGTTTGGAGAATGTTCTGGAGATTTGCTTCTTGTTCACGCAGAGTGCGGCTCATTTTATAGAGGGCATCCAAACGCTGGCGCTCGGTCAACATAACAATCCTCGGCAAATTATGTCACGTCATCGGTAGGTACAATAAGGGCAACTTACGTGAATTTATCAGTGAAACACAGCGTAATAATCTTGATCTGCTGTTCGTATTTCGATTTGGCAATAGACCAGTAGTGATAGGCAGATACCAGCCTATCTTTTCAAGCGATTCACTTCCGCAATAATGTCGTCAAACGTTTTCTTACGGTCAGCACTGTTATAGGAGATGACGGGATGCTTTTTTATTTCTAACGGCATATCGTCAACAGGAGCATAAAGCACCGGAACGATGGGTTTTTCGCGGTTAAAGAAGTAACGGTACGCCAAACGGGTATAGCGTGATTCAAGCGCTTCCGGCGACACAACAACCACCAGCACCTTACACTCCGACAACGCCTGTTCAACTGCAATCATCCAGTCGTCACCACCTTGAATGAGATATTGATCCACCCAAACTTTTAATCCGGCATCCTGCATCAGCGCCATCATCGGCACCACAATCGACTGCCATTCAGGGCGGGCATAGGTGATAAACACATGGTCAAGGAGCGCACCCGATTGCAATCCTGTACCCAACTTGCTGGTTTGGCGTTTGCTGTTGGGCTGGGTGGTTGATTTATTATCCGCTGTTTCGCGCTGTAGAAATTCTTTGGTGCTAGGACGCGTTTGAATCGCGTCTTTCTCTTCTTGCGTTTCATTTTTCACATCATCCGGCTGCCATGTGAAGCGCAGTTCAATGGTGGCAGCAACGTTAATGACATCATTGGAATGTAAAATCTGGGGTTCTTTGGGTTGCAACACAGTTCCATTAATGGCTGTACCATTAGTCGAACCCTGATCTTCAACTTCGTAAGCGTTATTTTTCCAACGCAAAATCAGATGCACCCGGCTAATAGCTGTATTGGTAATGATAATTTCGTTGGTCTGGTCGCGCCCGATACGAACGGTTTCTTTTTCGAGGGCAAAAACCTCACCAATCTTCATACCGGCAGTTGCTACCAGATAAGGATGCGATAAGGCCGTTGGTTTGGTGATGTGCTTTGGAGCGTTCTGAGTGTTGATCTTGGTCAGTTCAATCTTTGCCGGAGCACGTTCATATTCCAGCGTGACATTGTCACCCAATTCGATGACGTTGCCCGGTTTAAGCAGCCATCCGGCTTTAAGGCGCTGCCCGCTGACAAATGTGCCGCGTACCGAGTTGAGGTCATGCAGTTCATAATCCGCCATGACGCGGATCAGGCGGCAATGTTCGCGGCTGACATCATTATCTTGAATGATGATACCGTTTTTCATACCACTGCCGACGGTGACGATTTCACCATCAAGATCGAAAATTCTTCCCGGTTGCGGACCGCGCCGCATGATCAAACGTGTCATAATATCAATGCCTACAAATTGAAATTCTTCCCCCACCCATATCTTAGCAGAGAGTAGTCGTCAGAATAACAAAGATCAGCCATATTCAGACAAACGCATACAAAAAACCCTGCTAGCGTAGGGATGCAGCAGGGTTTCGAGAGGAATAGGCACTTGAGAAGGGGCATTTATACCGCTTCTCAAGCCTAACTTTACGAGCTAGTGGTTGGGCTGGCAGTTACGGTTGCTGTAACTGTCGGTGTTGCGCTGGCTGGCACTTTCGTTGCCGTTGGTGGCAAGGGTGTTGCGCTGGCTGGCACGGTGGTTGATGTTGGCGCTACCGTCGCAGGAACAGCCGTAGCCGGTACTGTCGTAGCCGCCGGGGCAACCTGTGCCGTTGATTCGGCGGTGACTTCGCCAGTCGCATCTGAGGTGGCTTCAGCCGTCTGTTCTGCCATAGCAGTTAAGGTGACGATGAACTGCTGCTGTTGCACAACGGCTGTCGCAGTCTGTTCAACTTCGCTGTATGGATTGGGCGAGGCAGTCGCAGTTGGCAGTGGTGTGGGCGAAGCAACATAAGCCGGAATGGCAATGTTAGCGATCAGCATATCTACTATCGAGTTTTGTACCAGATAGACGGTCTTGGTGTCGTCATTCATCAGCACATAATAACGGGGCGTCGTTGTGGCTTTGTTGCCAACCTTGACGCTGTAAGTCTTGCCATCCGAGTCGGTCAAGGTCATGGTGTACTTGGGTTTATCCAAGCCATAATCAGCCAGTTTATCGGTTTCAAACTTTTCAACAGCCGTGAGTGAAGCCAAATTGCTCATCATACCGACCGCTTTGGTTTGGTCGGTGGCAAGCTGTTGAGCATTGGTCGCTTCGCTGACCGTCCACACGCTGGCAGCATCTTTAGTCATGACCACTTTGCCGTTATCGGTGGTATTGACGATTTCAAAGCGCACAATCTTGCTCTGGGTATCGACTGTATTAATATCCGGGAAGAGTGGGCCAGCCGTTTGGGCGGTTGCAGTCGGCGTGCCGGTATTGACTGTCAAGCCTCCCGGTTGGTTACTCAGCAGCACAACCGCCACAATGACGATGATACTGATTAGACCTAAAAAGAGCGTTCCACGATTCAAACGCATGATACAAATTCTCCTCGCAACATCTGAGATGTTCAGGTACAGATTAAAGTGTTATCCAATATGAGTCTTCTGTAGGGAAAAGGCAGTGCGCAGCCTCCTGTGGATGCCTTTTCCCTACACACATGTCCTTTGAGAGACTGGATTGCCCTATCTCCTCAAGCTCAATTCTTTAGGATACCGTCCGTTTTTCACGCCCCGTCCACCAAACCAGAATGCCGATGAGCAGTACACCAAAAGGCAGCAGAATGATGATCACGAAGTTGACGGTACGTGACATCTGACTGTCCATCACAATCGGCTGATCCTGTGGTTTCTGCGTGGTTTGAAGTTGTGGAATCTTGCTGAAGAAATCATCGAACTTGGTTGTCCAGAACAGGCTGCGAGCCGCAATTTCCAAGTCCAACACATTGGCGCTGAGCAGCGAAGCATATTGGTTGCTCGGTGCATATTGGCTGCCGACCAGCACAACACGCGCACCCGTCTTGGTATTTTCGGCAGAGGCCATCAACACGAATGGACCTTTGGCATCGGCATCCGTCGCACTGTACTGGCTGGTGTCGGTGGTTGATAAAATCTTCGGGTCGGTCTTGGCGTAAGCATCCTTACCGGATTTCACCAATTGAGACACGGTAACATCCGTTGGCGCAGTCGGAGCGACATCAATACTGTGTGGCGTTTCAAAGATCATGAAAGCCTGTTGGCCTGCGAAATCTTTGGTGATGTATTGTGTGCTGTCGAAGTCCACTGCTGCCGGATAGAAAGGCGACTGATTGGTGGCAGCTTGTACCTGATCCAGAATGACGTTGCTGGCGAAACGCACACCAAAGCTGTTATACAGATAAGCGCTAAGGCTATCACCTGTCGCCAGAGTGAGCTTACCATCTGCATTCAAGGGCGCGGCGAAGATAATCAACTTGCCACCCTTATCCAGATAATCCGTGATGAACTTGACCTGTGCATCAGGTAGAGCCGAAGCACCACCAGCGATGACCAGCACTTCACCATCGACCGTCGGGTCATTCAATTTGACCTTACTGTTAGGTGCGGTCAGGTCGATTAATGTGACTTCTTGCGTCTTCCAGTTGAAGCGGTTGGTCAATTGGTCATTCAATTGTGAAAGACCAGAGTTGCCAGTATCGGTCAGCTTGAGGCCGCCTTCAACTGACATAAAATAGGCATGGAAGTTACCGGATGCTGCCACACGCATGATAGCGTTGGTCAGGTTTTCCTGATTAGTCAGGCTCACGGGCTGTGCTTTATCAACCTCTGGCTGACCGTTAGCATCCAACGGCACAACGGCTAACTGTCCGTTGCCGGTGATTTTGTATTGCTGTGCTACGCCGGGAGTACGGTCGGGATCAACAAATTCGTAGCTGATTTTGTTGTTGCTGGTTTTGGCATAGTCGTCAAAAAGAACGGTATCCTGATCTTTCTGGCTGGCCTGAGCAGCAGTGTAGAACGCAAAAATCTTGATGTTGGGTACTTTTGGCTCAACAGCGAGACCAGCGATGGCTTTCCGCGTTTGGTCATTCAGCGAGAAGGTATCACGCTGAGTCAGGTCTGCGCGGAGGTTGCGACCTTTAACCACACTGTAAATGGCGATCAAAGCTGCTAAGAACAGGATCGTAACCAAAACAGTCGTACCGCCGTAACGCGCCGTGCGTCCGGTGATAATCGAACGAACTTGGTCAGGAGCCATGAATCCCCAAACAACAATCGATAGGATGGCTAAACCTAAGCCGCCCCAGCCCACCACGCTGAAAGTCGCTTGGGTCAGCGCGACAACTACAGCGATGATTAGGCCGATAGCAGCCACAATCAGCATGTAAAAAGGCGGGATAAAAGGCTCTTGGTCGTTCAGATTTGGATTGGGTGTCTGAGTTGTCATGATCTCCACCGTCTTACTTCTACAATCCGCGTCGTGATGAACAGCGCGGCGACAATCATAAATACAAAGTACAACACATCCTCAGCACGAATTACACCGCTGAGCATGGTCGCGTCGTAATGGGCTTGAAAGCCCAACTCACGGATAAACGAACCGAGGCCGGGGTTCACATTCGGCAGGTTGCTGATGGCGCTGGCGGCGACTTCTGCCAGATACAGCACCAACACAGTAGCTGCACCGAGGAATGCGGCGACAACTTGATCTTCGGTCACGGCTGACCAGATGAGCGTGATCGCCAACGTAGCGCCACCATACAGCCATGCACCGAAGTACAGACCAAAGGCGCGTCCGGTATCCGGAACACCAACTACCAGCAACACAAGGTAATAAACAACCGTCAGCAGCAGAATAACCGTGTAATAAGCCCAGACAGCAAGGAATTTGCCGATGATGAACTGTGCCTCGGTAATGGGCATGGTCATCAGCACTTCGAGTGTGCCTTCACGGGCTTCTTCCGAAAGGAGGCGCATCGTCAGCAGTGGCGACACCAAGAACAGCAGGAAGGTCAACACACTGGGAATGTAATTGAGTTGATCGGCAGGCGCTTGCTGGTTGGCCTGATTCAGACTGTTGCTAAACAACAATCCAAAAAATAACAGCAGGGCAAAAGCGATGGCGTAAGCCACGGGCGAACGGAAGTATAAGCCCAGTTCGCGCTTAAAAACGGCAAATGTCTGCCTCATGACACAACCTCACTCTCTTCGGACACTGCCTCAGGGGCAGGTGGTGGTTCAATTTCATCTTCATCAGTTCGTTGTGTAACTTCAAGGAAGATTTCTTCCAAGTTGACCGCTAACGGACGCAGCTCGATCAAATCCCAGCCTTTTCCGACGACCGCGCGGGCAATCGACGGACGCGGATCAGTGCGTGGATTAACCGGTTCAGCGATGATGCCATCATTGGTGGTACTGACGGTCGCACTGGCGACTTCCGGTAGTTCTTGAATAGTGGGCAGCGCATCCAGCGGCGGCACATTCAAGCGCAGCAGGACACGGCCACCGCGTTCGAGATTGGCACGGAGTTCGCTGGGCGAACCTTCCGCCTGAATTTGTCCATGATTAACAATGATGATGTTGTCGCAAACTTGCTCGGCTTCCGAGAGGATGTGGGTGCTGAACAACAGCGTGTGCTGCTTGCCCAGATCGCGGATGACTTCACGCAGTTCGAGCACTTGAAACGGATCGAGACCGATGGTGGGTTCGTCGAGGATCAGCACTTCCGGATCGTGCAGCAGGGCTTGCGCCAAACCGACACGCTGCCGCATACCTTTAGACAGTGTACGGATGCGGCTGCCTGACCGGTCTTTCAGGCCGACACGTTCCAACACTTCCATCGACTTATCACGGCGCTTGCTAATCCCACGTATCTCCCCCATATACATGAGATAGGCCAGCGCTGTCATATCGCGATATAGCGGTACGCTTTCCGGCAAATACCCTACCCGCTTACGGACTTCCATGCTCTGGTCGAACACGTCGTAACCTGCGACCATTGCCTTGCCAGATGTCGGCGGGAGGAAACCCGTCAGCATCCGCATCGTGGTGGTCTTTCCAGCGCCGTTCGGCCCCAGAAAGCCCGTCACTTGGCCGGGTTTGGCAGTAAAGGAAATCCCTTTAACCGCGGTCGCCTGACCATATTTCTTAACTAAATCGTGAACTTCTATCATGACCTACACTTCTTTCCCAAACAGCAAATGTGATTGAGGTTTAACTGCCAACGTTCCAGCCTAACGCCAAGAGATGAGAAAAGTCTCAGTATTTGATGAAAGCCTATTCATAATGAAATTCATCTCGAAATTTAGGACGGACGCGACGGGGCATTATATTCTGAGGTACGAAAAAATGCTAGAAGCTTTAGTGGGTTGCTCATAGAGGGCTATCATCGAAATTAAAAAGACCGCAGCTTTCGCCACGCCCTTTAAAGAGTCAATAAGGTTGAATTACATCGCCAGATAATCGCACAGTTGGCCTATTAAGTAATTAACATACGCTTCACCTACGATCATGGGTTCATAGCATATGCTTGTTATACTCATTTGAAAGTTATCAACTGAAGCAGGTGCAAGATGTTTTCGAGCTTGGAACGGTGGAGTTGGGGAGCCTTATGGTTGCTGATTCTTGTACCATTTATGACAACCCATGCTCAGAATCTACTGCCTGCGTCCACAACAGTCCGTGCTGTTGCTTGGAATCCTGATGGCATATGGATTGCTCGCGCCTTCCAAAACGGAACAGTTAATATAGTAAATATCAATACAGGCGCAACAGTATTTACGTTCAACAATGGTCAATCGCCTGCGACAGCACTAGCTTGGAGACCCGGAGCAGGTAGCACTAAGTTAGCTGCGGCGATTGGAAATAATATCTATTTATGGGATGTACCAAATACAACAAGCTTCTATGTTCTAGATTCGCCTGGAGGAACGGTAGATTCATTAGATTGGACAACCCAAAATGGGGATAAATTAGCAAGTGCAAGTTTCGACGCGGACTCGCCTAATTTGCGAGTCTGGGATACAACGAATGGTCAGTTAACTTTTGGCGTAGGGATTGATCAACTAGGCATAGCATCATGGAATTCCAATGGAACGCAACTTGTTATTGGCGGCGGATTAACAATTGAAACGGTTGACCCAATAACAAGTCAAATACAGATGCTTTCCTCAAATAGCTTTGAACTTAGCGCCGTTCGATCCGTTGCATGGAGTCCTGACGGCACTAAAATCGCTGACTCAGGTGTTTTCGGGCAAGTGACCTTTCGTAATGCTTCTAATGGGCAGTTCATCGCATATTCAGAGCCTTCACGATCTCTCGTGAATTGGATTTCATGGAGTAACGACAGTACACGATTAGCCAGCGCCAGTTGGGATGGTACTGTCCGTATCTGGAAAGCTGCTAACGGCGCACTTCTCAGCACTATTCAACCCAATAACGGGCGAGTCTTTTCAGTCGACTGGAGTCCTGATAACAGTCAGATTGTGGTCGGAAGTGAAAACGGCGCTGTACAAATTTTCCCCGCGCCAAGTGCTACACCCTACCCATGCCCATGCAGTTTGTGGTCAAACAGCGCCACGCCCGCTGTCTTGGATTACGTTGAGACTGTACCGCTTGAACTGGGTGTCAAGTTCAAGTCCATCGTCAATGGTTTTGTGACGGGCATACGCTTTTATAAAGGGGCAGCCAATACCGGCACGCATACCGGACATCTTTGGACGAGTACCGGCACGCTCTTAGCCACCGCCACCTTCACCAATGAAACCGCTTCTGGCTGGCAAACCGTCAACTTATCCACACCGGTCGCCATTACCGCCAATACCATTTATGTGGTGTCTTACTATAGTCCCTCGAGGCACTTTAGCTACACCTTTAACAACTATTTCAGTTCACCTTGGGTCAATGGCCCATTGACCGCCCCCGCGCACACCCCAACCGATCCCAACGGTGTGTTCGGTCTCGGTTCAAACGGGACGTTTCCTAACCTCAATTCGAACAATGTGAACTATTGGGTTGATGTGGTCATCACTCAATAACCCAAACGGAATCAAAAGGGCGTGTTTTGTGACACGCCCTCAGTAAGATCACTTGAATTTACATCGCCAGATAATCGCGCAGTTGGCGGGCGCGGCGTGGATGACGCAGGCGGCGCAGCGCACGACCTTCAATTTGGCGGATACGTTCGCGCGTCAGGCCGAACTTCTGCCCCACTTCTTCAAGGGTATAGCAGCGTCCGTTCTGCAAGCCGAAGCGCAAACGAAGGATGCGGGCTTCACGCGGGGTGAGAGTCGATAAGACTTCTTCAATCTTCTCACGCAGCAAATTATCATGTGCGCTTTGTGCGGGTGTCAACTCGCTGTCATTCTCGATGAAGTTGCCGAGTTCGCTGTCTTCATCCTCACCGACAGGATGCTCCAAGCTTAACGGCTGCCAAGATACGCGCAGCATCCATTGGATTTTACGCGGCTCACACTGCATTTCCTTAGCGATTTCATCTGGAGTCGGTTTGCGTCCATATTCCTGTTCCAGTTGACGCGCCACACGGTACAAACGGCGGATGCGGTCACTCATATGGACAGGTACGCGGATGGTACGGCCTTGATCAGCAATCGCGCGGGTGATCGTCTGACGAATCCACCATGTCGCATACGTGCTAAAGCGGTAACCGCGACGGTAATCAAACTTCTCGACGGCTTTCATCAAACCAAGGTTGCCTTCTTGGATCAGGTCGAGGAAGGGCACACCGCGTGACATGTACTTTTTGGCGATGGAAACCACCAAACGGGTATTGGCTTTAATCAGGTGTTCACGGGCATCCATGCCATCCGTATATTTAGCCTGCCATTCGCAAGCCTTCTTGTTTTCAGGGTCTTTACGCAGCTTACGTTCACACTCGTCACCGAGTTCCAAGCGCTTTGCCAAACTAATTTCTTCCTCTGTGTTGAGCAAAGGAACGCGCGCCATTTCCTTCAGGTACAGGCCAACGGCATCATTTGAAAGCATCCCGTTGACATCGTAATCATCGAGGTCTTCGTCATCCGCGACCTCTTCATCAAGCTCATCTTCTGCAAAATCGTCTTCGAAAAAATTGTCATCACTATCTGAGGCAAAAAAAGAATCTTCACCGGGCTCGGTATCTATCGCACTACTAAAGTCATCTTGTTCAAAAAAATCATTCCCTGTAACAAAATCCAAACCTTCATAAGGCTGTTTTTCGTAGGCCACAGGTCACTCTCCCCCTGCTGTAGATAAGAAATATACGAAAATTCAGACTACTTGAGAAACTGCTTCAACCCTGCTAGGCGCGGGTCGATATTATCCAAAGCACAATCACAGGTCGTGTGGTTGAGGTTCGTGCCACACTCCGGGCACAGGCCCTTGCAATCTTCACGGCAGAGGACACCGTTGGTGGCTGCAATCATGACTTCTGCACGTAACAAAGGCGCGAGATCGAGAATCGCATCTTCTAAAATACTGAACTCGGAAGTCGATGAAGCAGGATAAGCATATAATTCTTCTACAAGCACTGTGACGTTTTCTGTCACAGCATCTAGACAGCGATAACATTCGCCGGTAATACCGACTTCTAGTTTTCCCTGTACCAGAATGCCCGCCGCTGTCCGGCTCAGGCGGATAGGACCACGCACATAATCAACCGTCAGATCCTCGGCTACTTTCAGCATGGGAACATCAAAAACAGAGTCATGGTTTGCTGCTGGCCCTGCGGCAAGAAGAAACCCAACATTTATTTTCAAAACCCGATTGCTGACGTAAGTATTCACTGCTTCAACTCTGGTTAAATGCCTGTGTCGTATCCAAAACATAACGAAACAAGTAACTTATTTACGAATTATATGAGAATTCGCTCACCTGTGTCAATATATGCGACAAGTCATTATCCCAACAATTCCCACCTTTTTTACATTGTGACATACATTGTCACAACTTGACTACAGGACTAATGTACTAACTTCATGATTAACATTAAGGCAAATTTACGTTTTGAAGTTATGAGAATTTACGAATTTTTTGTTACATCAACTTTTCTCATAATTGAAAATCAAGTGTTATCTCTTATCAAAGATGGTGAGTAATAACTTTATAGTTTAGATGGAACCTGTTTTGCCCCCCAAAGAATGAGGTAATCATGACCCTTGATTCAGTTGAAGTAATACGGCGGGCTTACACGACAAGTGAAGTGAGATGAAACGAGGCGATTGATCGTTCCGTAACGGTTAATTTTGAGCCAGCATCACAATGGGCTGAAAACCACCCGGCAGACGAACGATAAACGTTGTGCCTAAGCCCTCTTGGCTGTGCCACTTGATGCTGCCAAAGTGTGCGTCAACGCTCTCTTTGGTGATCGCTAAACCCAATCCAGTACCCTTAATTGATCCGGCATTGTAACTGCGGAAAAACGGTTCAAATACATGACTCTGTTCTTCTTCTGGAATACCAATGCCTTGATCGCTAATTTCGATGACAACATGATTGTCATCACGTTTCATGCTCAGGTTAATCGCTTTACCAGCCGGAGAGTATTTAACCGCGTTTGAAATCAAGTTCATGAGAATGTGCTGAAGCAGTTTTTCATCCATTTGTGCGCGGCTAAAATCACCGGATGCCTCAAATATAAATGTGTGCCGATCATGGTCGGTCAGCCGGAAATCTTCAAACAACTCGCGACAAAAATTGACGATGTCAATAATCTGGGGATTAAATTGAACTTTACCCGCACGAGCTTTGCCAATCGTCAAGATGCGATCCAGCAAATCATTCAGGTAATAAATCTGCGTTTCAATTTTAGTCAAGCGTTCGATACGCTGTTCCGAAGATAATTTGGCGTCATGTAACCGCAAAATACCTGTCCCCGTCAGCATAATCGTCAACGGGCTGCGGAATTCATGCGAGACGCTGGAAATAAATCGTTCTTTCAATTCAACCATCTCGCGCTGTTTATCCAATTCCGACTGCAAAATTTCAATTTGTGCAAATTCACGCTCGGTACGTTTGATAGCCGTTACATCCACGATAATCGACAGGAACGCATCTTCATCTGCAATTTTTACCCGCTGAGCAGATATTAGCACATCAATACTGCGTCCGGTACGCGTTCTTAATTTAAGACCCAGTTCCAAAGCGTTAGAATCGGGATCTTGCGTTAGGATATTGTCGATTTGGTCTCCGCGAATGGAACGCTCCATGACTTTAAGCGCGGACCCGGTGTGACCAATCATCTGATCAGGCGTAAATTCAAGCAGCTCAGCGAAATAGGGATTAACACTCAAGAAGCATCCATCAGACAAACGGCTGACCGCAACCCCTACCGGAACATTATCAAATACCTTGTCGAATAGCTCTTGTGCGGCACGTAGCGATTCTTCAGTTTCCTTCTGCATCGTCATGTCACGGATAAGGATTAAACGAGCCGGTTTGCCCTGAAATATCGTTTCATGTCCCGTGATTTCAACCTGAAGAATCCTGCCGTCATGCGTTCGATGTCGCCACAACTCGGGGAGAGATAACACAGGCATCGAGTCATTTATAGTTGCCTCAAGCCGTGAAACATCTTCTGCGGGGCGTATATCACGGATGGTCATGTTCAGAAATTCAGCACGTGTGTAGCCATACAGTGCAATCGCCGCGTCATTAACCGCGATAAAGCGCAGAGTCTCCTTTTCAAATACCCACATTGGACTAGGATTATTTTCAAACAGCGTCCGATAGCCTTCTTCAGATGCTTGCTGCACTGTTTCCATTTTTTTACGGACGGTAATATCCGTCAAAGTGCCAGCAAACCGGCTTGGTTCTCCTTTGGCATTCCGTTCGATGATATTGCCGCGATAAAGGAACCATTTATAAGTGCCATCGGCACGCAAAATACGCATCTCATCTTCGTAAGAAGTAGTTTGATTTTTATAAAAAGTATCGCGTTTCGTCTCCACCATCGGCAGATCTTCCGGATGGATAAGCGAAGTTAAATCTGGCAATCCTTTAAGTTTTTCGGGGCCATAACCTAGCAGTTCCAGATAACGCGGTGAACGAAACACGATTTGCGTTTCGAGGTTCATATCCCAAACGCCGGTATCACTCCCCTCAAGCGCAAACCGCCAGCGAAGCTCACTTTCCACGAGTTCTTTTTGAGCCAGTTCCAGCTTGGCACTTTCGGCCTGTAATTGCAGGTTACGTTCGCGCACGGCTGTCTCACTGGCGCGGACACGATTCAAAGCGTTCTGAATCGCGCCTACACTCAAATAAACCGTCAAGCCAGTAAACCCGAATAAGGAAACATAAATTCCGATACGCGTACCGAGTGCTGTATGCCCATCAGTCAATGGGTAAATACCCGCTTGCGCCGACAAAGCAAAAACGACAATCGTGATGACGCACAAAATCGCCAGAGCTAATCCAGCTCGGACTCCAACCAGTAAACCGGTGAATAAAACAGGGATAACATACAATGCGATTACCGGATTAACCAATCCCTCGACCCGATAGACCTCATAGGTAATAATCAGCCAGGCGACCGTCGCAAAAATAACACCCACATGCGTCACATATCCGCGCTGTACCAGTAATAAGAGAAAAACTTGGACGATGGCAATGATGATATTGGGGGTAATATTCGAAGAAAATGGGCTTAAAAGATAATCAATCACAACACTTAAAATGTTTAAAAGCGCAGTGGAAACAACAATCGTATAGGCGAGACGCGCGTTCCGGGTCTGGTCTTCATCATCAAAAGTGGGTGCAGTAACAAAAGCGTTCAATGTACTTCTCATGGTCGATTGCCTTGTAGCCCGCATCAGTTTAGTAATTATAGCTGTAATGGGATCAAGTAACTATTAATTCTGATAAAACTTTTTGTCGTACCTTTCATTGATGAAATATCCTGCTCTTAATACGATACTCGATGCCAAAATTATCAAAATATAACGTCCGCCAATCAATCCAACACTTACGCGACCTTACCCAACGCCAACACATCATTCTGACAGGTCGGGCGGCAGCGGGCATTTGGTGTGCCTTACGCGCATGGGATTTCCATGATCGCGTGATTCTCATTCCTGCTAACACCTGTTACATCGTCTTATGGGCGGTACTCAAAAGCGGGAATATTCCCCTGCTCGTCGATGTTGATTCGGGCACAGGCAACATCACCACCGAACACTTAGACACGCATCTTGCAGCCCATCCCGCGGCGATCATACCCTGTCATATGTACGGAATCTCCGCACCAATGGATTCCATTTGCCAGTGGGCGCAGGCTCATGGCCTAAAAGTCATCGAGGATGCCGCGCTGGCTTTAGGCGCAACAGTCGATGGACAACCCGCTGGTAGTTGGGGTGATGCCAGCATATTCAGTTTTGGGCTGGGCAAAATTGCCGACAATCAAGTCGGCGGTGCGCTGCTCACCGATGATCCGCTCTTAGCACAGGAAGCTCATCGACTGCTGGCAGAAGCGCCATTTTGGGATGATAATCTCATTGCACGCACCAACCAGTGGAACGGCTTGTATTGGCCGCTGCATCAATATGAATCACAAAACCCGCGTTTACTCGATTTGTATCCGCAGTTGTTCAACCTTTACGGTGATCTAACTGTCTATCAACTCACTGATGACGATTGGGCTGATTTACTGGCTTTGCTCCGTGATCTTCCCGATAATCTCGCCCACCGAAACCAACTCGCTTCATTTTACGATTCACAATTAGGGATCGCCAATCTGACCCAAGATAGCCCATTTCTACCACCGCTTGCACGAGCAACAGGCAGCATCTTATGGCGCTATCCATTATGGGTACGACCTGAACACCGTGATGATTTGTTAGCGCATCTGTGGGGAAACGGCATTCATGACGCGACGCGCTGGTATCCCTCGTTACAACCAATGATGAGTGTTCTCGCGCCAAAAATCACACAACCATCAACGCCAGTTGCCGATTTATGGGGTGCATCCATTATCAATCTGCCCTTGGATATGAGCACTAATGAGGACTATGCCCGACGTATTGTAGAGGAAATCAACACATTTTTATCCGAGTACGAGCCTTAAGTCGTGCCACAAAATGTATACCTAAGCCTTCAAATCTGCTCTCAAAAATCCTCATATTTTGTCTTCGTAGGGAAGGCTCTGAGAGCCTTCCGCTTTCAACACATCTCACCCATTTTTAAACCAATCAATGGTATCACCCGCTTCCCACGTCCAATTTTTACAAAGAAATTCAATCGCCATCATTTCTCCAATAAGTAAGTAGTGTTTATATCCCTGTTCAGATGGATAAATAGATAAAAAAATTTCAGAGTCGATGACTTCATACATACGCGGATCAGGGCAGAAACCAGTTTCTTTCCATCTTTTGTTGAACTGTTCTCTCCAGAGATTAAGATTCTCGCGAATACTGGGTAAATGGGTTATTTTGCTCCAATCGTAGTCAAAATTTTCTACACTTATTGCCCGATCTTCCTCAGAAGATTTTATGAGGATTAAGCTAAGTCCCTTTGGAAACAGTTTTACTTTTCTTTCATCCGATCCAATCGTCTCTGACCAAAACGTCGCAACAAATTCAATTTCCCGTTCCTCAAATTCTGATACACGAACAGTTAGGAAAGGTGTCGAAAGTGAAACTCTCCACGGAACCCGAACTGGAACTAACTTTCCCTTTTCGGCTGCTGGTTGCGTTAAATCCATTGCATCACGCTCTCTTTAATCTCTGTGTCCTCTGTGCCTCTGTGGTTAAATCTCTCCGCATTGATCTCTGCGTTCTCCGCGTCTTTGCGGTTCAACTGCATTTAGCTTTACGACATAAATATTATTTCTTAGGTTTAAACGCACAAACCATCATAAACCCATTCTGAACCATTCCCTAACCTTTCATCCTATCCCGCTCCCTCAAAACCGTTAGCGCCGACCTCACCAAAGAGTTACAAAATGTTCTTCCAAAATGTAACCCTTTCTGTTTCCATATCGGTTACACTTTTATCAGGGTACTCGCATTGCTCCCTCCAGCCGTTTACGGGGGAGGGTTGGGGTGGGGGTTCTCCCGCCGCACCTTAACATCCACCAACCCGCACAATCAACACGCATTCATGGGTGCAATTTTGCTGCTTTCGCCGCATGTTCCGCTTTTAACCTCTACCCTTTATCGCCGCCGCCGACATTTCCGACATAAAAGGCTTTTGGCTTGGACTATAAACTGCTGGCTGACAACTGTAAACTTCACTTCCGAATCTGCCGAAATTGCAGAATCTTCGTAACTACTCAGGTGGGGAAAAAGTACCAAAAAAGATAAAAACGAGCTAGAGTCATAAGGATGAAACCCACAGAGAAGCCGTTAAGCAAAGAACAACTACAAGGGCTAGAAAAAGCCGACTTGGTAGATTTGGTTGTG
>JBBSBM010000086.1:0-34150 GCA_038251275.1 Aggregatilineales bacterium | reverse complement strand
TTTGAACCCTTTTGAACTAAACTGAACCGACTTTCCGTAGGAATACATAGGAATTTCTGTATAGTCGACTATTACACTTGGTTCAGAGTAGCTCTTAAGAGATGTTTAGAGTATTGCTGGAATTTGATGCGATTACCCTGCTAGTACACCAGCGGCAGTCTCGCCTGAGCGCTGGTAGAATAGACCACTATCATTTGAAATCTATGCATAAGGACTGGATGATGGCAACCCAATCGCTCGACATGCTTTCGCCCGTATGGTCACATCTGACGCAAATTCAGCCGGAACGCGGCGAAGGCATTTACCTGTATGATGCGACAGGCACACGCTATACCGATTTCACCAGTGGCATCGGCGTGACCAACACGGGACACTGTCACCCGCGCGTGGTCAAAGCCATCCAAGATCAGGCTGCCAAACTCATTCACGGTCAAATCAACGTGGTCATTGCGCCCTCGACTGTCAAATTGGCAGAAACACTCAAGACCGTCACACCTGATTCAATTGACTGTTTCTTCTTCTCCAACAGTGGTGCGGAGGCGACCGAAGGTGCGGTCAAGCTGGCACGGATGGCGACCAAGCGCACCAACATCATCACCTTTCAAGGCAGCTTTCATGGTCGCACTGCCCAAACGATGGCGATGACCAACTCCAAAACCGTCTACCGTTCACGTTACCAACCGTTGCCTGCGGGTGTGTTCGTCGCGCCCTTCCCATATGCTTATCACTACGGTTGGACGGAAGACCAAGCCATTGATTTCTGCCTGAGTGAACTGGATTTGATGCTGCACAGCCAAACTGCTCCCGAAGAAACAGCCGCTATCATCATCGAACCGGAATTGGGTGAAGGAGGTTATATCCCCGCGCCCGCCCGCTTCATGAAGGCTCTGCGCGACATTTGCACCCAACACGGCATTATGTTCGTGGCGGATGAAGTGCAATCCGGTTTCGGACGCACCGGCAAGTTCTGGGGTTTCGAACAAACAAATGTCACGCCGGACATCATCATTATGGCGAAAGGGTTAGGCAGCGGCTTCCCCATTTCAGGCGTGGCCTCCTCCAAAGAAATCATGAGCCATTGGACAACCGGATCACATGGTGGCACATATGGCGGCAATGCTCTGGGAACAGCTACCGCTGTCGCCACCGTCGAAACCATCCGCGACGAGAAGCTATCCGAGAACACGGCTGCGATGGGCGAACACTTGACCGATGGATTGGTCGAACTGCAAGGACGCTATTCAGTCATCGGTGATATTCGCGGTTATGGGTTGATGATCGGCACGGAGTTCACGCGCAATGGACAGCCGGATAAAGACACTACCAAGGCCATCCAAAAAGCGTGTATTGAACGCAACCTCCTGCTGCTAACCTGTGGCAGTTATGAAAATGTCATCCGCTGGATTCCGCCGCTGGTTGTCAACGAAGCCCAAATCGACGAAGGCTTGACTATTTTTGAAGATGCGTTGCAATCAGTTATTCGATAGTCATAAAAGATTATGTAGGGGCAACGCGTTGCGTCCTACGCTTAAAGAGTAAATCATGATGCACCAACGCTTATTTGGTATTTTGCTGCTGACAATCCTTATTGCTGGAATATTTCCGGTCGCTGCACAGGAGCCGGAGCCAACAGAAACGCCAGTTTACGATCCAACCTGTGCCATCAATCTGATGGAAGCCTACATGTCCGGTTGGGAGTATGACCATCGCGGTTCTGAAGGTGTGATTGACGTGGTTGCGGCGGCACAGGTCGCGCGGAATGTTTATAAGGCATTCGAAGCGATTAAACCCGACTGCCGTGATACCATTGGCGGCTTTAAACAATCCCTACTGCGTTCGATGCATGGCGATTATCCGCCTGAGGATTTGGCGCGGCTGTTGAGTTACATTCAAGAAGCGGTTGGCGATATTCCTATCTACAATGACTGCTCCTATGTGGTTGCTAGCCAATATCTACGGCGGGTAGATTGGGGTGATATGCCTGCTGTTCAGGTCGGTAAAACGATGGGTGAGATTTTCCGAACCGTGCGTGATGTGATCCCAAACGGAGAGTGTGACGGTACATTCCAGATTATCCAAGAAATCATGTCTCACATCGATGACATACCCGCCGATGGTACATTTATCGCTACCCTCTATAAAATTGTAGGGGATGCGACCGAAGGCCATTATGTCAGTGAAAATTCCTGTGATTACACCCTCGCCAAAACCTTCTTCCAAAAAGTCCAATGGGACAACCTGACCTCTTCTGCCATTGTGCAGTTGGTCAGCGACACCTTCAAAATCACCTACAAAATCGGCGGTGATAGTTCTTGTGATGATGATCCTGCTTTAGCCATCACAGCCATGCTCTTAAACGATATGTATCGTTTTCCACCGGATGCCAGCATCATTCAGCAGACTTATGACGCAGCAACAGGAGAATTGGTTGCAACACCAGAAGCCACTGCTCCACCCATTGTGAATTAGCTGTACGGGCTTGCTGCTGGCAAGCCCTTCCGCATCCAAAACTCAAGTTGTCTGCTTCTGGAAATGCGGCAAAACGTGTTCGGCGTACTCAGCCACGATGCGTTCTTCTTCGCCACACATCAAATAAATATTGAACTGAGTCACACCAGCCGCCTCAAGCTGCTTGAGCTTCTCGACATGCTGCTCGACTGATCCGCCGATGCCGAAACTGTCTACGATGTCATTCTTGATGAAGCCCAAATGATCGGCGTTAATATCCGCGTGATGACGATAATCGTAGCCTTTACGTCCCTCAATGTAATCGGTCAGCCGCTGCGGAATATCACCGCCGCCACCTTTACCGTACTTCTCAACAATATCCGCCACATGATTACCAACCATCGCCGGGAACCAGCGTGTTACGGCCCGTGACTTCTCCATATCACCCACCCAAACCGGCGCAGCCGACATCACCTTGAAGTTGGACATGTCACGACCAGCAGCTTTACCCGCGTTGATCGCTTGGTCACTGAACCACTTCACCAACCACGGATCAGCCAATTGAATAATGAGTCCATCACCTTCTATGCCTGCTCCTGCCAGTGCCTTCGGGCCATAAGCAGCGATCCATACCGGCATTTCGTAGCCATTCGCCCATGGAATTTGGACGGTGGCCTGTTCATCATCGTATTTGACTTCGTCGCCGCGAATCATGCCCTTCACAGCCTTGCTGAACTCAATCATCGTGTCAATTGTCAGCGGCTTGCGCCCTAACACACGGCGCGAACTATCCCCACGACCCAGTCCCATATCGAAGCGGTTACCACTTTGGATTTCCAATGTCGCGAACATGCTGGCAGCCACCGACCATTCACGTACACCGGGGTTGGTCACGCAAGGGCCAAAGCGCAGTGTGTCGGTGTTCTCCATACACATCGCCATCGTCACATAACATTCGCGCCACAAAACATGAGAATCAAAAAACCATGCATAAGTGAAGCCCGCAAGCTCGGCTTGTCGTGCTAACGCCACCGTGCGCTTGGGGCTGATGTCACCTTTAAACGTAATCGCAAATTCCATATTGATATTCTCCTCGTTTGCAATACATCCAAAACAAAAACTTGATCTTAACCTTACGGGAAGTATGAGGATTATATCGCGTGGCAAACATCTTCGCTTTCGTCAGCGAAGAACACTTACCACCTCAATTTATAGAACTATTACGCGCTTGTTCTTAATAATTAACTTATCTATTTTTAATCGCCCAATTATAAGAGCAAAGTTAAAATGCAGCACATGTACAGATTTTGAATCGGTATTGAATCGGTATTGCAAGCATCTTGAAAGGTTACTGATCCATAATGTCGAGAAATAACATTAAGTTAAAAGTGTAAATTATGATCAAAATTATGCTGGTTGTTGGAACTCGTCCTGAAGCCATCAAAATGGCTCCTATTATCAAAGAGATTGAAAAACATCCTAATTTCCTAAAAGCGGTTGTTTGCGTAACAGGCCAGCATCGTGAAATGCTCGATCAGGTGTTGGATATATTTCAGATTGTCCCCGACTATGATCTGAACGTGATGATGCCTAACCAGACACTTTCACGCCTGACAGCCAATTTGATCAGCAAGTTAGACGAAGTGGTCAGTGCAGAAAAGCCAGATTGGGTGCTGGTACAAGGGGATACCACCAGCGCCATGACAGCCGGTCTGGTAGCTTTCTATCACGGGATAAAGGTTGGTCACATTGAAGCAGGGCTTCGCACCCATGACATCCAACAGCCCTTCCCTGAAGAAGCCAACCGTCGTATCACCGACATTATGTCCGAACTCTATTTCTCGCCGACAACACACACCCATGCCAACCTCATCCGCGAAGGTGTAAACCCTAACGCCATCCTGATTACAGGCAACAGTGTTATTGACGCATTGCTGATGACCGTTGACCGTCTTCGTCAGACACCCGCCAAACAAAGTTGGCTAGGGACTGATGAAAAGCGCCTCATTCTAGTGACTTCACACCGTCGGGAAAACTTTGGTGAACCGTTTGCCGAAGTGTGCCGCGCCATAAAAACCATCGCTGAACGTTACCGCGACAGTGTCCACATTGTGTTTCCAGTCCATTACAACCCGAATGTGCGCCTTCCCGCTCATGAAATTCTTGGCAACATCCCCAACATAACCCTGACCGATCCGTTAGATTACGAGCAAATGGTTAAGGTCATGGACGATGCCTATCTGGTCATGACCGACTCGGGTGGCATCCAAGAAGAAGCACCAAGCTTGAACAAGCCTATTCTCATCCTGCGCGAAGTGACTGAACGGCAAGAAGTCGTTGAAGTGGGTGCAGCCCGCCTTGTTGGGTGCAACTATGAAAGGATTGTAGAAGAAGCAATCCTGCTCCTCGAAAATGCCGAGCATTATCAGCAAATGTCCAGAGTCCCCAATCCCTACGGCGATGGCACCACCAGCAAGCAAATCGTCCATGCCATCATGCGCTATCACGAGATTACGCTGCCTGAAGCCGTTCGCCAAAGTATTGTCGCCTAGGAAGATTATCAATATGCGTATTCTATTTTTGTCACGCTGGTATCCATTTCCAGCCAATAACGGTTCAAAAATTCGTATTTACAACTTGGTAAAATATCTAGGCCAGCATCATGAAGTGGTGTTAGCCTCTTTTAATGCTGATAGTGAGCCAGTTACCCAAGAACGTCTGAATGGTATGTTGGAATTTTGCAGCGAAGTGCATGTCGCGCAATATCACCTATTCAGCCCCGGCAGCCTGAAAGCTTTAACGGGCTTTGTCAGTAAAAAACCACGTTCGTTAATCGACAGCTACAGCCTCGAAATGGAAGCCATTATTCGAAAAGTGGCGAGCCAAAAACCTTTTGATGCCGTCGTGGCGAGCCAAATTGATATGACTATCTACACACACCTGCTGCAAGATACACCGCGCGTGTTAGAAGAAGTTGAAATCAGCATTTTCCATGAACAGATGCTGCGAGAAACGCACCCTCTAAAAAAGATGCGTAAGCAGCTTATGTGGTCAAAGTGGATGAACCATATGCGTTCAGTCATGCTGGATTATGATGGCATAACAGTTGTGTCCAAGCCAGAAGTTGAACCTCTGCATCGCATCCTGCCCGGATATGACCGCATCGAAGTCATCCCAAACGGCGCTGATCTCAAACGCTTTACAGGGGATTTTGGTCAACCACAGCCGGACACGCTGGTTTATACCGGTGCGCTGACCTACTTTGTGAACTTGGATGCCATGCAATTTTTCTTACGTGAAGTGTTCCCACTGATTACGGCTCAGCGTCCGCAAGTCCAACTCTATATGTGTGGAAGCCTTGAAGGTGTACCTGTTCATGAATTGCCCACCTATCCCAACGCCACTCATGTCGGTTATGTCAGTGATATTCGCAAACGCGTCACCGAGAGCTGGTTGAGTATCGTTCCTGAACGCGTCGGTGGTGGTACACGCATTAAAATTTTTGAGTCGATGGCACTCGGTACACCCGTAGTTGCCACGAAACACGCCTCCATCGGTCTAGAAGCCCGCGATGGTCACGACATCTTAATTGGAAACAGTGCCGAAGATTACGCCAATAAAGTTATTCGTGTTCTCAGTGATCCGGCGCTTCGACAAACCCTTAGCCAAAACGGTCGCAAGCTCATCGAAGAAAAGCACGACTGGGAAGTGATCGGTCAGCAGCTTGACGAATTTATCCAACGGTCGATTGTCCATCGCAAAGGTGTCAAAACATTTTAAGCTTTTCAACTATTAAGTGTATCAAGCAAGATGCATAACGCTTGTCTCGATGAAAAGGTGAATTTCTGTAGGAATACGGAATGCGGTGTCCGTCAGACAGGTTCTTAGAGTGTTTATACCAAAGTTTTTAATCAGTAGGGGCGCACGACTGTGCGCCACACAAATAACCACGAGGATACAGTTTCAACATGTCTATAAGCAATCCACCCGCATCCCCGGAACTGATGGCAACTTCAGTCACCAAAGCCGCTGAATGGCTCGTCGGTTCAGGCGTGCAGGTGATTAGTGATAATCCACTGCACAAGCAAGGTTTCGCTTCTTGGTATGAAGCCGATACGCAGTCCATGCCCTATGTATATTCTGAAATTACAGGCTATTTGGTCACCATGATGTGCGATCTTTATGATCAAACCGGCGACCAACGGTTTCTGGACAGTGCCACAGGCGCGGCGGATTGTCTGCTGCGAACTGCGGATCCCACAACCGGCGGCTTTCGCTGTCTCTTCCCCTTGAAGCCGTCGCGCTTTGATTATAAGTACAACCAGATTTATGTCTTTGATACCGGCGTAATCATCAGCGGTTTGGTCAATGTCTACCGAGCCAGTAAGCAGGACAAATATCTTGCCGCGGCAGTAAAAGCATCTGACTGGCTCATGAGTGACGCACAGAAAGACAATGGCGCATTCCATCCGGTCTATGATGTTGAAAAGCAGACCTTTAACGAACAGGATAACGAATGGTCGCTGTGTTCAGGCAGTTACCATACTAAAGTGGCAATTGGTCTTGTCAACTTGTATGAAGCGACCCAGAACGCAAAATATAAAGATGCTGCTGTCAAAGCCTGTGACTTCGCTCTGACCTTCCAACAAGCCGATGGTCGCTTTATCTCCTTTCCCACCGAAGGCGGCACCAACTCCCATCCGCATTCCTATTCTGCCGAAGGATTATGGGTGGTTGGAAAAATCTTAGGGCGAGAAGATTACTTGCAAGCCTCGGCCAAAGCCACCGCATGGTTACTGGAATGGCAATCCGAAGACGGTTACGTTCCCCGTCACTTCCATAACGGCGAACCTTTATATAACGAACGTGTCGATATTTTATCCCAAGCGCTGCGTTTAGCCGCCATTCACCTTGCCGAAGGACGTTTGCCCGATAGCACTGAAACCCGCGCCAAATTGGACAAACTGGTAGCAGTCATCAGCCGTAATCAAGCCGTGTCTGAAGACAAACGCATCAACGGCGGATTCTATTTTGGTCGTCTCAGTAACGGTGATATGATGCCGCATGTCAATGTGTGGGTATCGGCCTTCGCTATTCAAGGGCTGGGTCGCTACGAAGGTTACTTGCATGGTTCATTCAATTTCAACCCGCTATTCATGGTCTAAAGCTTTATAGTCTGGATATTTTGCTATGCACTTCAAACAAGCTTCGAACGTTTTTAAGACTCTCATCATTGGCGCAGGGCCAGCCGGAACCGGCTCCCTCGTCAATGCCCAGCAGCGTGGTTTGCTGCCACAAGTATTAGATGAAGGCATCGCCATTGTTGACCGCAGTCCCTACATGGGAAGCGGCAGCATCGGTCAGCACATCATCAACTCGGATACCATTGGCGGAACTTTTCTGGAGTGTTTAATCAATCAGGAAGGTGGCTCATTTCAAAGCGTCATTGACTCATCTGCCAAACAAAATCTGGAACAGTATCGCAAATCAGCCGCCCCCTTGCAGCTTGTGGGTCAGTACATGGGCGAAATCGGTCATGCCTTACAACAGGTGATTGATGCGCATCCTGTCAGCCAATTTTTCCCCAATGTCGAAGCCCGTTCGATTCAACGTTTACCCGATGGAAACTTCCGCACCACATTTGTTTCCTCACAGGGTGATGAACACTTTGACATCATTTCTAAGTTCGTGGTCACCGCTTTAGGCGCACGCCAACTCCGTGACCAAACCCTATCTGCTGACATTATTCCCGGCTTGAATTTAGCCGATCATTATGCCGACAAAACGCTCTTAACAGGCCATATCCTCACAGCCGACGGCGCACTTGAGATGGAACAACGGTTGAAATCCAGTTCCAACCGTAAAGTGGTAATCATCGGAGCCTCCCACAGTACCTTTTCGGCGGCATGGGTACTCTTGAACCGCACAGCTATCCCGTTTGAAGAAGGCGAAATCACCATTTTGCATCGTCAAAAGCTCAAGGTATTTTATCCCTCGGTCGAAGATGCCCGCGCCGAAGGCTATACCGACTTTGATGAAAATGATGTTTGCCCGCTGACTAAACGCCTCTACCGGCTCGGTGGATTACGTTTCGACTCGCGCGAATTGCTCAAACGCATTTGGGGAATCGGAGGCGCACCACTCGAAAAACGTGTACGGTTAGTCGCGCTTGATCCTACCAATGAAAATAACCCCGTCGACATTAAAGCCTTGTTGGATGAAGCCGCACTCATTATTCCGGCCTTCGGTTATCGCCCGATTACTGTGCCGCTCTATGACGAACATAACAACCATATTGAGTTATTTGCCAGTGGCGAAGGCGCACCACCGCTGGTTGATGACGACTGCCGTGTGTTGGATATGCAAGGCGCACCCATCCCGAACTATTATGGAATCGGGCTGGCCTCTGGTTTTATGCTTAGTGGCGCGTTAGGTGGTGAACCGAGCTTTCGCGGTCAAACCAATGGCCTTTGGCTCTATCAAAACGGGGTTGGCGAACGCATTTTGAACGGCATCTTCTCAGGACTTCCGATTGAACAAGGGGCTTAGAACCCCTTTTACCCTAACATTTCAAAATCTTCACAAAGTGACGCTCTGCTGCCACTCAAGTGGCGCAGCTTCTAATCCACGCTTGACCCGATGGTCTACGTTAACGATTACGGGTGCGTCCCACCCGGCTTGGATTAAAATATTCATCGCCGCTCGATGGTCTCGCTCTAAACTGAGACCACATGGGCAGTCGATCCATCTCGTCTCTAAGCCGATTTTCGCGACTGTGCCACACTGAGGGCATGTCTGGCTGGTGTATGCAGGGTTGATCAAACGGATCTCGCGACCGGCACTTCCAGTCTTATACAGGAGATATTGTTTGAAAATGCCCCAACCACTGTCCAGAATGCTCTTGCTCAAATGCGGGTTTCTGACCATGTTGCGCGTTGCGAGGTCTTCCAACGCCACGCCGTCACAGGTCTGGACGAGAGCGGTACTCAGCTTATGTAGATAGTCGCTACGCTGATTAGCGACATGCAGATGTTGGCGCTGGACACCCTTGAGTGCCTTGCGGCGGTTTTGACCACCCCGCTTCTTTCGAGCCAGCGCACGACTCAGAACCCGCAGCTTTCTCTGTCCCACGCGGTAGTAGTTCGGGTTCTCAACCCTATCACCTTCTGAAGTGGTGATGAGCGCCGAGATGCCCATATCCAACCCGATGAAGCGTCCGGTCTTGGGCAATTCCGGCTGATCGGGCAGCTCGACGGCAAACGACACAAACCACTGTCCCGCCTGATACTTGATGCGACATGTCTTGATCGTGCCGTCTTCAGGAATCTCTCTGTGCCAGCGCACTGAGATACGTCCTATGCCAAACACTTGCAGCCGATTGCCATCCAGCTTTGCCCCCGCACCAAACTGCTTAAAGGCGAAGCTATTGAAGCGGGTTCGGCTCTTGAAGCGTGGGTAGCCCGCTTTTTCACCTATTTTGAACCGACGGAAAAAAGGCTCGAAAGGCTTTATCCAAATCATCCGCTACCGATTGTAGGGTTTGCGAGAAGACTATTTTAGCTTGTGGAAAGGTCTTCCGATACAACGTGCCTTTGGCTTGCTGCTTGGATTTCGTGACCTGTCGTTTTTCGATTTCCCAAGCCAGTTTCCGTTCCTCAAGGCACATGTTGTACCAGTGACGGCAGACCGCCAGCACTTGAAACAGGCGCTGGGTTTGGGCTTGGCTCGGGTACAGGCGATACTTGTAGGTTCTGATCATATTCATCAATGGTATCGCATTTAGCTTACGTTGGCCTAAAACCAAAATTTGTAAAATTTTTATCCCTTGCACCCCTAACCCCCTAATTTTTGGTGGTGAACTTGCAAGGCTGTTAAGGATTTTGCAAGGTAGCAGACCTTAAAGTAGAAGTACATCATTTTTTGCAATCGTGAGGCACAGATTATTCATGGATGTTCGGGTTTATTTCAGTACTGTACAAGAACTTATCAACAAGGTTCCTTTTGAAGCGGTCGACAAGGTCGTTGATGTGCTCGTCAGCGCCAACCGCGCCGGACAAACCGTGTATATCTGCGGCAACGGTGGCAGCGCTGCCACCGCTACCCATTTTGGTTGTGACCTTGCAAAACGTCCAATTGTCGCGGGTCAACCGCGTTACCGTGTCGTACCCCTGACCGACAACAATGCGCTCATGACAGCGCTTAGCAATGACATTGGCTATGATGTGGTGTTCTCCGAGCAGCTGATTCCCTTGGTTCGCAAAGGCGATATTCTGATCGGCATCAGTGGCAGCGGCAACAGCAAGAACGTCATCAAGGCCGTCGAAGTCGCAAAGGCCGCAGGCGCAATCACAATTGGCTTCTCCGGCTACGATGGCGGCAAGTTGGCTCCGGCAGTGGATATTTCGGTACATATTCCCAGCTTCAACATGGCGATGGTCGAAGACATTCACCTGATGCTGGAACATGCCATCTGCGAACGTCTGCTGGCGGTTAATCAAGAAGCGGCGGCACTCGTACCTGCCGGTGCAAGCAACGGTAATCATTAAGTTTTATTCGACTGATCTCAGGAAATTAGTATAAGTGGGGCATAGAATTATGGCTACACGGGGATGGGGGATCATGAGCAACAAAACGGGTGCGATATTCTTAGATCGTGACGGTGTTATTAATGAGAACAGCGCGGAACACGTTAAAAGTTGGGATGAATTTCAATTTATTCCGAACGCCATACGTACCATCCGCGAATTGAGCGAAACGGGTCTGCCCATTTTCGTCGTGACCAATCAGGGAGCAGTCAGTCGCGGTTTGATGACCGTCGATGACCTGAACGAAATTCACGCCCGCATGTTACAGGCTATTAGTGCTGAGGGTGGCAAGATCACCAAAGTGTATTTCTGCCCTCATGAGTCGCATGAAAATTGCACCTGCCGCAAACCTGAACCGGGTATGCTGTTGCAAGCGGCTGAGGAATATAACATCGACCTCAAGAAGAGTTTTATGGTCGGTGATGCATGGACGGATATGGCGGCGGGTCGTGAAGCCGGTACGCACAACATCCTCTTGATGACCGGACGTGGACGCTGGAATGTTGCGCCCAGTTGGGATCGTCTCGGTGTAGATATGAGTGCTGCGATGGATGTGTCGGATGCCGCCTTCATCATCAAAGAACGTTTAGCAGGTCATCAGGTCAGTACTACCGACCGTCTCAAGAGCGCCTTCCATATGGGTTTGCGTTCACAAGAGGCGTGGGTTTTATAAAACCTCGTTTATCAGTGGGGACATGGCACGCTGTGACAGTTTCCTTAACTTCAAAGGTATAAAATATTCGTAGGGGCGGGATTAATCCCGCCCTTTCCATACAACAGATAATACGACTCTGTTTGTTACTTAGAATAGGGATGTGACACAATGGGCATGCTCCAAGAACTCAACTACTACCTCAAAAGTCAATCAAACAGCATCCCACGCTATGTGGTCGAGCAATTGATAATGGGCTTGGTCAGTGGAATACCTAGCTTGGTTGGCGTCGGTTTGCGTGGCATCGCTTATAAAGCCATCCTTAAAAGTGAAGGCCTACCCCTGATTGAGCATCATGTCCGGTTGCTTTCAGCATCCAACATCACATTGGGCAAAAATGTCTATCTCGATAGCCAAGTGTATTTGAACGCGCTTCCCGGTGGCATCACCATTGGCGCGGGAAGCAACCTCATGCACGGTACGGTTTTCCACGTCTTTAACTATCGCGGCCTACCCCAAGCCGGAATCTGGGTTGGCAAGAACTGCTTCTTTGGCGAATACACCTGCATTCGTGGGCAAGGTGGCGTTCATATCGGTGATGGTGTTTACACCGGAACACAGGTGCAAATAGCGGCAGTCAACCATGTCTACACCGACCCTGATAAGTATATCAAAGATCAGGGTATTACCGCCGAAGGAATCACGATTGAGGATGATGTTTGGCTGGCCTCCAATGTCGTGGTCGTAGACGGCGTAACCATCGGCAAGGGCAGCGTTGTTGGCGCAGGCGCAGTCGTCAACAAGAATCTGCCACCTTACAGTGTAGCAGTTGGTGTACCAGCCCGTGTCGTCAAAGATCGCCGTGAAGCCACAGCGATAAAAAAGCTGGTCGAGGGGCAAGTTCACTTCGGTGCATTGGAGCAACTGCGCTCATAAAATCGCTTCAATCCACATGTTATAAATAGAGAGTGTCGGAAGTGACGCTCTCTACTTCCTCTAAAACTCACCCTCGTATTTTTATCCCATCAATTCATTATAGGCTAGATAACAGTAGCACGTGGCAATGGCACTGGAGGCGACTTCGCAACGCGACGTTGCTGATATTCCAACCATGCTCTGCGCGTCACATCTAAAGTCCATACCACATAGCCGTAGGGCATAATCATTTCGCGATATTCGGTTACGTTCCAGCTTTGGATGAACCGTTGGCCGCGTAGAATAAAAATGGCTTGAGTGACCACTAATAAACCCAACAGCAGAATTGGGAAATAACGCCAAGCAGACAAAGATGGTTTTTCTCGCAAAGCCTTAAAACTATAAAATGCCAAAATCCACAAAGTCGCGAAGAACGCAAACTGAATTGATGATCGATTCCATAAATTGTAGTTGTAGGCACTTAACAAGGCACAAGAAAAGAGAACCGTGACGTTCGGCGCGAATAGCTTAATCCCCGGAATGTTCGTCAGCAAATCGCTCTGGTCAGCGATAAACGGAATCAGCACGAGGAGAACGAAACTGCCAAAATAATAAATTTCTTCCGAAGTATTCGACGCTAAATTGTGGAGATTCGCCTCATGTTGGGAATTAGAGGCAAGAAATGAAGGCGTAGAATAATGGATAACTCGCTGGAACCATGAAACTTCTTCCATACCACTGACGAATAACACCAGCGCCATAATCACGGCGACACCCAATTTGATCCATTTGTACTTCATTTGTTTACGGGACAAAAATTGCAGTACAAAAACAACCACCATCAAACCACAACCGAAGAACAAGCCTAAGGCTGACAAATTTTCGACGATGTAATCTTCTGCGGTCGCGCGCGCGAACCATGCCGGACTCACTAAGAAAAGGATCAAACAAACGACTGCCATAATCCAGCCGAGCCATTGAGCCGCGTTGAATAACCATTGACTACGCAATCTCGCAGGAGCCGCTTGCGAAGTGCGATGTTGTCGTACATAGACCATGAGCAGTAACATGCTAATGATAATGATGCCCATTCGTATGAGATTGAGTGGGCTAAAATTGGGTTCATAATTGGTAAGAACATTTTTACCGAGGAATTTCTGATACAGATTCTCGGTCACATAGCTAGTCTTGACCGTAACCTCGTAAATACGAGCAACAATTAACAGAAGGATTGAAAGAATAAGAAGTCGATTACGACTGACTTTTTGAAATGTTTCAGAAATCATCATGATTTATTCTCCCCTAAACGAAAGTCGCATCAAAAATTTAAAATTCCATTAAACACTTAAGACCACTTGCTTCATTTAATCAAAATACAACTATTTCTTAAAAAATTCCTAACAGTATCTTAAAATATCATACTTCATCCTCTTTTATTTTTGCCAGTGCTTATGCCATCGACATCCTCTACCAAATAAAAAAGCCTGCGAATTCACAGGCTTACACCGTAGTTAAACTGATTTCACGGGATGTTCAGATCACTTGGAACAGAGTGTCACCCGTCTGAAACAACCTCCGCTAAAATCCGCACCGCCGTTTCAATATCATTAAGAGAAGCAAAGCTATACGTCAACCTTAAGTTATGCTTACCATCATCCGGATTGACAAAGAATCCCTCACCAGCCGCAACCAGAACACCGCGCTTGCCTGCTTCTTCTTTGATGACAGTCGCCTCAAGCTTGGTGGGTAGCGCCAGCCACACAAAAAATCCGCCTGTGGGTTGTGTCCAATGCACCCCGGCAGGCATATAACGTTCTAGTGCCGCCAACATCGTATCGCGCCGCCTTTGGTACAGGCTGCATATATCCGCAAGGTGGCTGTCCCAATAACCCGACTGGCAGTATTCCGCCACAATCTGCGCCGCCAGTGGATTTGCACCGCCGCCCATTTGTGTGGTACCACAGTCCACAAAACGCTGAATCATCTCGGCTGAAGCAGAGATCCATCCCACCCGCAAACCGGGAGCAATCGTTTTTGAAACGCTGCCAATCTGCATCACATTTTCGCCATGTGCCAGCGCCAGATAACTCGGTGGAATAGCGGCCTCAAAAGCCAGATCTCGATAAACATCATCTTCAACAATTAACAACTCATACTGCCGTCCCAGCTCGACAACCTGAATACGCCGCTGCTCATTCGTTGTGATGCCCGTTGGATTATGAAAGTTGGGAATGGTATACAACAAACGCGCCTTGTTACCTTCTGAAGTTAATTGCTTCAAGAGCTTTTCAAGTTCAGTCGGCAGGATACCTTTATCATCAATTGGAACACTGTAAAGCTTCACGCCATGATCACGAAAGACATGCAGCGAATCGACATAAGAAGGCGCCTCGACAATAACCGCGTCACCCGCTTGGGTATACAAACGCGCAATCATATCCACCGCGTTGGTTGAACCCGATGTAATCGTCACATTTTCGGCGTTCAAAGTGAGGTTTTGTTCGCGATTGATTCGACTCACCAGATAATTAATCAGGTCAACATCGCCCTGTTCATTCCCATAAGCCAACGTCTGAACCGCTCGTGGCGAAGCCATAACACGTGCCACAGCCTCTCGAAATTGGGGTGTCGCCAATGTCGCCGGATCAGGATGCCCCAATCGTAGCGAAATACTCTGCGCGGTAACACCTTGTGGCAATCCCGAATTATTCATAAGGTTTTCTGTTCAGTGACTCAATGGATGAAAAGCAGCGACTAAACGCTTATAGATAACTTCATCGCTGTTTTAAGAGGTCGTCATACTCAGCATGTGAGCCTTTATTTCATAGGGTATCGCAATCGAGTTCTTCAATGATGCCAACAATTTAGCCGGACGGCGTTTTGGTAGCTAATTCACCGAGCAAATTTTGCGAAGCTGCAAATTGTGCATCCCATAGCCGATCACTTAAGTCAATGTATTCGTGGATCAACTTAGGGATGGCAAGGCTGAAATCTTGAATACCGTGTTCAGCAGCAAAAGCCTTCAAGATTTCATATTCTTTATCACTGAGACTTACTGCAATTTCATGTTTACGCGATGCTGTTTTTTGTCTAGCCATATCAACCTCAATACTTATTTGAAAGAATTGTAGCATGTTTTCATGCCATGTGTTCACATAGCATGTCTTTTAGACTACTCGCATTCCCAAATGAAAGTGCCTCCCTAATTCACATCCCTTACTCTGCGGACTAGCGCGCTATGTCCACCACCAATCACACTCGCATATTTAATACGGAAGGGTGGAATACTTTTTATCAGTAACAAAAGCACTCTCTCCAGCGACTATTCTCACCCTCGTACTTAAATCAGGCGCCTTAAAAATCCGCCCTGAAAACAACCGTCTTGCCTCCAATACAATTTTTAGGTCGATTTCTCCAAGTTGCTGCATCAGGGCTTCACACTTTTCTTGTGGCTCTAAAGTAAAATCAGCGCCGCGCCACATTAATGGCCCCTCAAAGTAAATTGTTGCCACAAAAACGATAGTCAAGGCTTCTCCAGTAACCATGTGCTGTGCCATTACCTGAAGTTCTGAGTGTCCTCTATAGTATTGAACGACCTGACAATACCATTCATTAGGACTTGGAAAGCTAAACTCATCTAACCCTTTTACAAAAGACATTTAATTGCATCTCCCAATTGATCTTAGCCTTCTCTGACTCTATGATTTCCGAGCCACTCCATGGGGAAGGCTTAAAGAGGATTGTTTGGATAAAAGAGATTTTCGGTTAATATCCCACTGTAGTTTTATCAGAGGTTCATATGATCGAGATTAGTCCCACGCTGGCGATTGACGAGCGTGAAATTCAAGAGAGCTTTGTGCGGGCGGAAGGGCCGGGTGGGCAGAACGTTAACAAAGTGAGTACGGTGGTGCAACTGCGGTTTGATGTCGCCCATTCGCCCTCTCTAATGCAGTCTATCAAAGATCGATTGACGCAAATCGCAGGCAACCGCATGACCAAAGAAGGCGTGCTGGTGATTATCGCGCGACGTTTTCGGACGCAAGCGCAAAACCGGGATGATGCGTTAGAGCAGTTAAAAGATTTGCTGCGCCGTGCCGAAATCCGTCCTAAAGCGCATTTCAAGACCCGTGTGCCGCTCGGCCAAAAACGTCAACGCCGTGAGGACAAAACCAAGCATGGCGAGAAGAAAAAGCGGCGGCGTGTCAAAGGCGGTTGGGATGAATAGGGGATATACTCCCCTCCCTAAATCCCTCCCTATTTCATGGAGAGGGACTTTAACATCACTCCGTCTTAAAGTGGTGTTACCCGCATATTAGGTTTATAATCCCTAGCACACCTGTTTCAGATTAGCGGAGTGAATGACGATGCCTACCAAGAATAATAATCAAGCCTTTGATATATCGATGAGCATCGAGTTCACGAACAAGATGATCTTCTGGCGCGGGCCATCGCCTTTTTACTTTGTGCCGATTCCGGCGGAGGAAAGCGCGGCTATTAAAGACATCTCCACAATGGTGACTTATGGTTGGGGCGTGATTCCGGTGACGGTTCGCATCGGCAAGACCACCTTTAAAACTTCGCTGTTCCCCAAAGATAACCTCTACCTTGTGCCGGTCAAAGCTGCCGTCCGCAAAGCTGAAAATATTGATGAAGACGGCGAAGTGACTGTGCATCTCGACATTGGATAATCAATCGGAGTGGTTGTAAGGTTTGCGCCCATTCGTATCCCCTGCAATAATAGAGTGAATTGATCTATTCACCGGATTATCGCATCTCATGCCACATTTCTTTATCTCCTATGCCAAAAAAGATACCCGCGAAATTGCACTCCAACTAAATGATGCGCTTAATGCCTTACTGAATGTCACCGCCTGGGTTGATAAATCGCTCAAAGCGGGGCGCAGTTGGGAACTCCAAATTCAAACCGAGATTGACCGCTGCGATTATATGATCGTGCTCTACTCGCCAGACATCAACCGTCATAAACACGGCGAGGACGAAAGTTATATGCTCAGTGAAATTCACTATGCCAAACGGGTGGTTCGCAAGCCGATTATTCCTGTTATGGCTCAGAAAACAGAGCCACCTATGAGCCTCATCACCGATCAATATATCGACTTCACGCTTCGGGGTTTGGGACTTGATGACCTGATTAGTGCTATTTGCGATGAGGCCGGAATCGCTTTAGGGGTGCAAGGCCTTGCACCCCTACCAACCGCTTTATCTACTAAACCCGCATCCACTAAACCTGCCTCTACCAAACCCAACTCCACATCCCTTATGCCAGCGCCCTTCGCATGGATGGACATTCCCGGCAAGGGCTACAGCATCGCTAAATACCCTATTACCAATGTCCAATTTGCCAAATTCGTTGAAGTCGATGGGTATAGTCAGCAAAAATGGTGGACGGAGGCTGGGTGGGCGCAGCGTGAAAAAGATCAGTGGACACAGCCGCGCTACTGGATCGATAAACAATGGAACGGCACCGAACAACCCGTCGTCGGGGTATCATGGTACGAAGCCGTGGCCTTCTGCTTGTGGTTGAGCCAGACCACAGGCGAAAATATCGCTCTGCCGACCGAAGATCAATGGCAGTACGCCGCACTAGGGGATGATGGACGTGAGTATCCTTGGGGCAAGGATTGGGATTGCAAACGCTGCAATAATTCGGTAAAACCGTGTGATAGCAATGTTACGACACCTGTGCGTCAATACGAAGGTAAAGGCGACAGTCCGTTTGGGGTGGTGGACATGGCGGGTAATGTCTGGGAGTGGTGTCTGACGGATTACGAGAATAAGACAAATGACGTTAATAGTATAGCTAATAATCGTGTGCTTCGGGGCGGGTCTTGGGGCAGCCTCAGTACGGACTACTTCCGCTGCGTCTACCGTGGCTGGAACTATCCGGACTTCAGGCTCAACTTTATTGGATTTCGCGTTTCCCGCTTTAAATGAGCTTTCTGTTTCCTGTTTTCTGTCTGCTGTTTTCTGATCTTGTCCGCGCCCCCAAGTTTGTGTATTCGAACGCTTAAATACGAAAATTTGTGCTACGCTGACTTTGCTAACATTCTCGGGTAGGACTGCACTAAATGGTGGAAAACCGTTTTCGAAGTTTCGTGTCCCATAACCCCTACCTTTTGTAGGGACAAGGGTTCAAGACCTGTCCGGTATGAAAGCCCCTCTCTGCGAAGCGGGGAGGGATTTAGGGAGGGGACGGGGGTGGAGTGTAGCACCCTTCGCCGTTTAATGCCGTCCGACCTGATGCCGACCTTTGCCTTTTGATGCGTTGTATTGCCGCCATCGCCGCCGCCGTTTTTCCGTCCGCCACCGCCGTCTTGCTCCCTTCGCCTATTGCCATGGGCTATCAGCAGAGTAAGCCTGCGAACGTTGCTATGTGGGTTGGGGGTATGGATTGGCAATCTTGGCGTCGGACATGCCACTCTCTTTTCGCCGCATCTTTAGCCGAGCCGCCCGCCGTTTTTGTGACAATAATTGGCAAAATCGCCAAAACTTTGTCATGGTGAACAAAGGTTCAACTGGCTATAATATTTGTTCTATCGGCTAACCCTTTAAGGACATGCCCATGACCGCACTCACACAAGCCGCCGTACGTGGATTATTGATCACCGCACAGGGGTTACAGCAGCAAAAGCCGCGTAAAGTTACCGAGAAAACGGTGCGCGACATAATCCGGCAGATGCACGTCCTCCAGATTGATACGATTAGTGTGGTGGCGCGCAGTCCGTATCTGGTGTTGTGGAGCCGTTTGGGTGATTATGAACCGCGCTGGCTGGATCATCTGCTGGAAAAAGGCGAGTTGTTTGAGTACTGGTCACACGCCGCCTGCTTCCTGCCGATTGAGGATTTTGCCTATTATTGGCTGGGGATGATGCAGCGTGGTCAATCCGACAACGGCTGGCGCAAATGGCTGCAAGATAATCAAGAAGTGGCTGAGCGCGTCATGGCTTATGTGCGTGAGAATGGGGATGTGCGCTCGTCGGACTTTGAGAATACTAAGGGACTCAAAGGCGGCTGGTGGAATCATAAGGATGAGAAGATTGCGCTGGAAGCCCTGTTCAACGGCGGCCAGTTGATGATCCGCAAGCGCCATAATTTCCAGCGGATTTATGACCTGCGCGAACGCATCCTGCCGGATTGGGATGAGTCACAGGCGGTGACCCAAGAGCAAATCCACGAGCAGTTTGTGTTGAATACAGTCAAGGCGTTGGGCGTGACCAAACCGGAATGGATTGCGGATTACTTCCGGCTGAAAAAAGCCGATACCTTGAAGGCGCTTAAAATTCTTGCTGAAGAGGACAAATTAGGCCGCATCGAAGTCGAAGGTTGGGATGTGCCGGGGTATTATCACTTTGACAATGAGGCGCTGGTCAACGCAGCGGTGAAGGGCAAAATTCCACAGTCCAAAACCACATTGCTGTCGCCATTTGATCCGATTGTGTGGGATCGCAAGCGAGCAAGTGATCTGTTCAACTTCGACTATAAAATTGAGGTGTATACCCCTGAACCCAAGCGTAAATATGGTTACTTCACCCTGCCCATTCTGTATAAAAACCAGTTGATCGGGCGGCTTGATCCGAAGGCGCACCGTAAAGATGGCATCTTTGAAGTCAAAGCGGTGCATCTCGAACCGAATGTCGAGGTGGATGATGCGATGGTGGCTAGTCTTAAAGAAACGTTGAAAGCCTGTGCGGATTGGCATAAGACTCCGCAAGTGGTTGTGAGGGCGGCAAATGTACCGGGGTTAGCCGAACAGTTAGGTGAGTGAGAGCAGAAAATTGAGTGCTAGGACGATCAGGCTGACGACGAATAAACCACCACATACTAACGGAATCTTGGGCGCAAATCGAGCCGGTAAAAAGATGTCGGCAATCCAATCGTTACCGGATGTATCACCGTAATAGCGCGCCCATTTCGTCAATGGACAACGGCGGTTGTTGGCGAGGAATACCACACATTCGAGCACAACCATTCCCAAGGCAATGACCAGCCAAATGTCGTAGGTGCGGGTCAGTCCACTATAGAGGACATATAAAATCGCCGCCGACATGACCAGAAAAATAACGGTGTGCAGGGTTTTGATGCTTACTAAGATAGCGCGGTTCATCAATAAATTGCCTCCTAGCAGTCTTAACCTCTATTTTGAATCTAGCGCTTTTTGGGAAAAGTTATGCCCGACATATCAGAGGCATTCAACATGACAAATATCATTTATTGACCAAGTAGCTCATTAAAAATGGGCTAGGTGCATCATGTGGAAGGTGATGCCCAAAACTATCCTTAGGGCATGAGTGTAATCAAAAAGGATAGAAAAATGGCTGATAACAAAAAAAGTGCTGACCAGACTAAAAACGCTGCCCACAGCATGGCTCAGAATACGAGTGTGACCGATAAAGATGGCAAAGACCGTCCCGGCGCGGCGAACGGACAACCCGCGACCAACGCCGATTATGATTATCGACCGGATTTTGGTGAAACCGGTGGTGCTGCTGAAGAGGATGACGGCAAAGTATTAGACGGTAAGCCTGTAACTGACCAGAAGCCTAAGCAAGAGGGTGATAAGCCGGAAGACCTCAAGAAGCCTGTAGAAAAATTCGCTGAAAAGTCGAAGTCGTAGCGAGCGGTTAAATCAATCGAGCCGAGTATCATAACAGATGTGATGCTCGGCTTTTTGTTGTTTTAGTGCTGCATCAACTCTGGTGCTTTTCGTTTGAGATGTTCTAAACCGATGGCAGCACGGCGGACACGTTCGATGCCGCAGTTGATGGCGACCGCTTCCAAGTGTTTGCCGGATGGATATAGCGCGGGTGTGTTCCGCAGGCCGAACTTGAGATAAATCGGCGCAGCAACCCGTACCAAATCGGCAATGTCATGATGACGGATGAAGCCGCCCACATCATCAGGCGCTTCAACATAAAAGTCGATCCACGCGCTGGTTGCCGCGCGAATTTCTGCCACTTCGTTGATGGATAAATCGGATGGGACGTTGAGCGAATTTGCGCCGAGTTGTGCCAAGACGGCTGCTGTTGCCGGATTAGATGGCGCACTGAGAACCGATACCTTGATGATGAAATCAGCGGGGATTTGACCCGAATTACGCTTCTGGTTGAGGATGGCGAGTAAACCAACATCTGCAATGAGAATGCTTTTCACACCGAGTTCGATGGCACGTTCAATGTCTTCCATCGCCTGCGAGAGCTGACGTGCGCCACGTAATGCCCCCTTGAGCGCTCCTCCGTTTGAAGCCAACGCCGCCGCCCCAATATCAAATGATCCGCGTGGGCCGACGAATAAACAGCACTCGACGTTTCGTGCCGCGCACTGCTGCACCATGTCGATAATTTCCGCGTCGGTCAGCAGTTGAATGCCGCTGCCTTGCGAGATGCGGTCAATCGGCACACCGTATTTGTCGGCCTCGGCGAAAACCGCCGCCTGCACAACCGGCCCTTCGACGCTGGGAATTTCCAGCCGCCATTTTTTTCCATCGGGGAAAGTCTGGGTAGAAGTCGGAATATTTAATACGTATGGAATATCAGGTACGGTGATTTCAGACATGGTAAACCCTATCTCGCGTTTATCAGTAAGCGACACAGCGCATACTATAACTCAAGGCAGCACCAAACCAAATGTCTCGAAGATGCCTTTGGTCGTAGCGAGATCAATGTGCCGCAGCCCGATAATATTGAGCGTCTGGGCAACTTCCACGAACATGGGGCGATCTTCCACGTAAATCACTTCTTCGGGAGCAACCTGTGCCACGTCCAACGCCACCCGATACAAATCAGGATCGGGTTTCCGAAAGTGGACAAAGCAGGACATAATGAAAAAGTCCACGAACTTGCCGAGTTCGAAGGTTTTCACACGATGGCGGGTCAGTTCGCGGCCTTCGTTGCTGACGACCACAATTTTGAGGTGATATTTGGCTTTAAGCGTTTGAATATAAGCGATCATCTCAGGATAGGGCTGCGATTGGGCGAACATGTAGGATTGGAATGCTTCGCGGGTAAACGAACGTTCCTCGTAAAAGATGACGCGGTTCAAATACTCGTTGATGTCCATCTTGCCTTCTTCATACGTATCAAAGGTCAGATGGTGGCGCTCATCCATTTCGGCATAATCCAGCTTAAAGACTTCCGCCGCTTTCATGCGAATCTTGCGATCCCAAGCGTTAGTCAGTAACACGCCGCCAATATCCAAAAACAAGGTGGTAATCGGCAAAGTCTCAGCCATTAGATGTCCGCTTCTTTAGTTATTGAATAAATACGCTGCGAAGATTGTAGGCACAAACAAGCGGGGCATCAACGAAATCTATGGAGACTCTCATGCGGTTGGGAGGATCTATCAGCGTGGATTTGGGGAAATAAAAGAGCGACCTGTTACAGCCGCTCTTTGTTGGTTAATTTTAGTGGGTGTATTCGTAGAGTTCGAAGTTGCGACGGATTTTGGCGATAATCTGAGGATCGGTCATTTTGTCAGCCGCTTCGAGATTAACAATTTTCGTCTCGGGTAGGCTCTTTTCCATGTGTTTGTGGAATTCGTTTTTGGCTTCACCCGGCCCCATGATCAGTACAGCCGTTGCATCTTTTAAGTGGGTGATAACATCGTCATAAAAATGATCTAGATGCCCCTCAATCCGACGGTCGCGTATATCTTCACCAACACCTTCCGCCGCGCTGGAATAACGCACACGCTGTTCCACATTCGACTCGATGCGTTGGATGTCTTCTTTTTTATCATGTAGGGTAACAATTACGGCTTCGCGGTGGTCAATCCATAAGCCCATTTCTTTTTTCATACACGACTCCTTTTGCTAACGGTAGTACCCCTAGGATATAGAGGGTAATATGTTTAAATCATCAAATGACTAAACATAAACCGCACTTTCAGTGTACCACCTGAAGTGTCTTATTCGTGTTAGATATGATAGATTGATAGTCAGGCGAGGTTAAAAGGCTCGCCTCAGCAAGCGCTTGCTGAGGTGAGTTGATTAGACTGATTTAGTGGATATGTCGCTCGAAACTTTGCCGGACTCGGGCGGCGATTTGGGCATCGCTCAGCTTATCGGCAGGCTCGACACGTAAAATGTTCGCGGGGAGTTTCTGCGTTTCGATAACCTTTTGGAACTCGATCTTGGCTGGTCCCGGTCCCATAATATACAAATCGGTCGCATCTTTGATCTGCTCAGCGACTTCAGTGTAATAGTGGTTGACCATTTCTTGCGTATGCCGTTCGTGCTTATCCTCTGCGAGATCTACTTTGAGTGAAGACTCACTCATTGATTGTACATCGCTGGTGTAATTGCCACGCTTTTCGAAATTTGCTTCGACATGCTCGACCGTTTCCGTATCATCTTGAAGGGTGACGATTACGGCCTGACGATGGTCAATCCATAAGCCAACTTCTTTTTTCATACATCGCTCCTTTTTTCTAGCGACTGACTCTTTTGCAAACTGAGCAGCCATTTGATGATGTAAGCGAAACACACTTTTATGGTACTGCCGTGAGCATCTTATTTGCGTTAGAGCCGTGAATTGAGGTGCGTTTAGTATCCTTCCCTTGCTAATGGCGTTAGAATGAGAAGAGCGGAAGCAATGGGAGAAATTAAATTATTATGGCGGTTACGAAACAAGATGCGTTGGATTATCACCGCAATGGACGACCGGGCAAGATCGAGGTGGTGGCGACCAAACCGCTGGCGACCCAACGTGATTTGTCGCTGGCTTATACCCCCGGTGTAGCCGACGCGGTACTGGAAATTGAAAGTGACCCTCTGACGGCTTATGAGCTGACAGCCAAAGCCAATCTCGTCGGTGTAATCACCAACGGCACGGCGATTTTGGGCTTGGGCAATCGCGGCGCATTAGCCTCCAAGCCAGTGATGGAAGGCAAAGGTGTGCTGTTCAAGCGCTTTGCCGATATTGACGTGTTCGACATCGAATTAAACGCCGCAACTCCCGAAGAGGTCATCGCCGCAGTACGGGCGATGGCTCCGACCTTCGGCGGCATCAACTTGGAAGACATCAAAGCGCCGGAGTGCTTCGAGATCGAGACACGGTTACGGGCTGAACTCGATATTCCCGTGTTCCATGACGACCAGCACGGCACAGCCATTATCTCCGGTGCAGCGCTGCTCAATGCTGTGGAAGTCACCGGGCGGCGTATTGAGGAGATGCGGTTAGTGGTGGCGGGCGCGGGTGCGGCGGCACTCTCAACCGTCGCCTTTTATGTCCAGTTGGGGATGCGCCAAGAAAACATCATCATGGCGGATGAACATGGTGTGATCTACAAAGGCCGCGAGAAGGCGATGGATCCCTACAAAGCCCGTTATGCCAACGATACCGACCGCCGCACCTTAGCGGAGGCCTTGGCTGGCGCGGATATGTTCTTGGGGTTGAGTGTGGCGGGTGCTTGCGGACAAACGATGATTAAGACCATGAATCCCGATCCGATCATTTTCCCGATGGCGAACCCCACGCCGGAAATAATGCCGGAGGAAATCTTAGCTGTGCGACCGGATGCCATCATCGGAACAGGCCGCAGCGATTATCCCAACCAGATCAACAACGTTTTGGGATTTCCCTTCATCTTTCGTGGTGCATTAGATGTTTATGCCAAGACCATCAATGAAGAGATGAAGCTGGCGGCTTCTCACGCGTTGGCAGCTTTGGCACACGAAGATGTGCCGGACAGCGTCTTAACCGCCTATGGACTCACGGCTTTGAAGTTTGGCAAAGATTATCTGATTCCCAAACCGCTCGATCCGCGCGTTTTGTTATGGTTAGCACCAGCTGTTGCCGATGCCGCCATGAAGAGTGGTGTCGCGCGGCGCAAAATTGACATCCAGCAGTACCAGCACGATCTAATTCAACGCCAAGGTGTTGGTCAGCAGGTACGCGCCAACATCATCAACAAGGCACGGATGGGACCCAAGCAGCGCATTGTTTATCCCGAAGGCGACGATCCGAAAATCATTCGTGCAGCGGCACAGGTGCAAGAAGAAGGTATCGGTACACCGATTTTATTGGGCAAGCCCGATTTGATTAAGGGTATCATTCAAGAATTAGGTCTGACCTTTACGCCGCAGATTATCGAACCGCTGTCCGATGTTTCGCGGCGGCGACATTATGAGGACGCGTTTCACACTTTGCGCCAACGCAAAGGCGTAACCCGTGAAACTGCCGCCCGTTTGGTTGGCAGCCGTATGACTTACGGCTTGATGATGCTCAAGCAGGGCGATGCTGACGCTTATGTGAATGGTCGCCAGCACGAATATCCTGATGTGATTCGTCCGGCACTGCAAATTTTCCACACCCGCCCCGGTGTCAAAGTGACCAGTGGTGTCTATATTATGGTCGTCAAACGGCGTGTCTACTTCTTCACTGATGCCACCGTCAACATTGACCCTGATGCTGATACCCTATCCGAAATCGCCATCTTAGCGGCGGATTTCGCCCAAACATTGGATATTGAACCGCGTGTGGCGATGCTTTCCTTCTCCAACTTTGGCAGTTCACCCCATCCACTGTCGGAGAAGGTACGGAACGCGGTGGAACTCGTGCGTCATAAGCGGCCTGATCTCGCAGTTGATGGTGAAATGCAGGCCGATACCGCCGTTATTCCTGAACTCATCGAGGCACGCTTTCCGTTTAGCCGTGTCAAGGATGCCAACATCTTGGTTTTTCCTGATTTGCAATCGGCTAATGTGGCCTATAAGCTGCTCGACCGTTTGGGGCAGGCACAGACTATCGGGCCAATCTTGCTCGGTATGGGTGCACCCGTCCACGTCTTGCAAGCCGGTGATGATGTCGAGGATATTGTGGCTATGAGCGCCGTTGCCGCGATGGATGCTCAAAGCCGCCGCCGCTACTAAATATACGTCTCAGTTATTATTAAGAGCGGAATAAGCGTGACCAATTGGTCGCTCTTTTAGGTTGTGGTATGGGCAGAAAATGATAATCCTCAGTAGAATGGCAACTTTGAAAACCACAACGAGGACTAGACCGACACATGGAACTGTTTATCATCCGGCACGGGCAATCGACCAACAATGTTTCAATGATTTATGATGCCAGAGATCGCGAGGCTGATCCGCCGCTGACCGATTTAGGACAAAAGCAAGCCGCCAAAGTTGCGGATTATCTTGCAAAAGGGGAAAACTTCGACCATTGGGTTGACCGTAAGACCGAAGAGCGCGAAACGATGGAAGGCTTTGGCATCACCCGTTTGTATTGCAGCCCGATGCTGCGAACCTTGCAGACCAGCCTGCCTATCAGCAAGGCATTGAATATCCAGCCGGAAGTCTGGCCTGATTTGCATGAACACGGCGGCTTACATTTAGACTATGGGGATGAACGCGGTATTCAGGGCTTTCCCGGTTTGGGACGCACCGCGATGTTGGAGCAGTTTCCCGGTTATGTTGTACCCGAAACGATTGCGGACGAAGGGTGGTATGACTTTTCACATGGGGTAGAGGACATCAGCAGCGCGATGGCGCGGGCGATACGGGTCGCGTCCGTACTGAAATCACAGTCCAATAGCCTACAGCGCATTGCGATTGTCATTCACGGCACATTCGCGGATGCTCTGGTTAAAGCGCTTATGAATATTCTGCCCAATCACGACTTGTATTTTTTGATGTATAACACCGGCATCAGCCGCATTGACTTCCGCCGCGATGGTCGCATGGTTCCACGCTTTATGAACCGTGTGGAACATCTCCTACCCGAAGAAGTGAGTTAGGGCTTTAGCTTGAAACAGGGCATATCACGTTGATATGCCCTTGAGAATCAATGTTATCTCTTCTTCAAGTTGTGGAGTAAACGCTTTTGGAACGCTGATGGCTGACAATGGTATAAACCGTGCTAGCAAGAAAAATCAGGATGGCAATCACATTCAGCATCCCGCCCCATTGGCGCAGTGCCAACCAACTGCCTAAATCGCCCGCCAAGCGCAGGATCAGCGAAGCGTGTAACAGCAGCAAATGGCCATAAAATAGACGTTTGAAAGGTACTGATTGGTGCGCTACCGCTGGCAGAATAATCAGTGCATGACCGAAAATCATGGAAAAGGCGAAACCCAACAAAATACTGTGTAGTAAGCCATCATAAACTGGCCCTGCGGGAACAGCACCCAACATCAATCGCAGTATGCCGCCCACTAAAAGCCATGCATAACCCGCCAGTAGGCAAAATCCAATGTAGCCTGTCATACCGGATTGTTTAACTGTACGTCGAGCAATATCGTAGCGTAGCAGCCACAATCCCAGCCCAATTTGACCGATGCCTTCCAACCGCACACCGAAGTCGAGGTTGGCCTGCATGATGGCTAGGCTTGTGATCAGCCACACCACAATGACCATAAACAGCCTGTGTGTATAATGCGGGTGACGCAGAATGCGAGTGAGTTCCAGCCGTTCACCTGCAATTGTCAACACCAGAAAATCGACCCACCAGTAAACAATCTGGTAAATCGGCTGACCCGATAACCACAGCAGGTTACCGACTAACCAGCATCCCGCGCCCAGTGCCATCGTTACCGTAAACAAAGCAGGCTGACGGCGAACAATGATGATGAAAACAATCACCAACGCTAAGCTGCCCAACGTCATCAATCCAATGGCAAAGGGGCGGGGCATACCGAGCATTAATGCCAGCGCCCCGAACATTGAAAGCAGCGGTGCGGCATATGCCCAATGCCCTTTTTTAGTTAAGGCCGAGAGTGCTACCGCCCGTTCTAACGAGATCAGGGTTCCAAGAAAACCCGAAATCATCAGCGGCCCGTGGTCAGCCACCGCGAAGGGCTGCATCACCCAGCCCATGCGGATAAGCCCGCCCCATCCCGCCACTAACAGCGATAGGAGAGCCGAGAGCAGTAAGAGGCGCGGAAGCTGATCACGTATCTTCATGATGGAGTCCTATTTTGCAGTCGTTTTACCGACGATAACCTGCCAAACCTGTGGCCCACTTTCGACATATTCCCACGTAAACTGCCCCTCAAGTTCATACTTGAATTGGTAGTAAAGCGGTTTGGGATCGTGGTCATTGATTAGACGGAAGGCTTCACCTGCTTGCAGGGCTTCGAACGTCTGGAAAATCAGTGGGTGACGTTGTGGCGGTGGAATTTGTCGTACATCTATGACGGTTTTTATGATGGGTTGTTCGGTGCCGGACTCGTGCATACTGTTCAAAATACGCTCCTGTTCCTCTTCTGAGGTGTATTGTTCAAATAGCGGTAGATAAATGCGTTCTTCTTTTTCGAGATGCAGCAGGAAAATCCCCTGCAACTGAAGGGTAAGCTGCTGTAAACGCTGCCATAACACCGCCCGATTGCCATTGGTTGCGGCTTTGAGTGCGGCAGTTGTGGCTTCGATCTCGCGTACATAATTCCCGATAAACTCATGGTCAACACTCATAGTAGCTGTCGCACTGCCATGCGCTTTAATCAGCGAATCAACTGCCGGATAAAGATACGCTTCTTCGCCTTTGGCATGTGGCATTAACTCGTTATTCAGGAAGTCAACCAATGCTGCGGGATTGGCTTCTGCCGACTTTTCAAGCAAAGCCGCAACATGCTTATCCAATGTGGCGACCATTTCTTGATGGTGGTTGTGCATCGCTTCTTTGACGTGACTCATTTTCGATATTTCCTTCCGGTTATTTTAGAAACGGGGGATTACCCACCTAATAGAGCGGTTGCTTCCCACGACATCATCATGGGATTCCATTCAGGTTCCCATACCAATTCGAGGGTTACAGCCCGTAATTTGGGAAAACTACGGCGGAGCTGCAATTCTGACTGTTCGGTAAGGTGTTTGTATAACGGACAGGCGGGTGTCGTCATTGTCATTTTGATGTCGACATAATCCTCTTCGACAGCCACGTCATACACCAAACCCAGATCGACAATATTGATCCCTAACTCTGGATCAATGACTTGTCGCAGCACTTGCAATACTTCATCAGTAGTAATCATCAACGCACCCTAATTAGCTCATATCCATATGCCAACCATATAGCGGTTAACATTCAAACGCCTTGATCTATATCAAGTCGAAACCAGTTGAATAAATTCATGAAGGATGTGGAGAGCTAAATCTGAGGATGTAAAAGCAAAAAGCAGGACATATTGCATTGATATGCCCTGCTGTTTTAAAGCGGGAAATTACGGGTAAGACACGACAGGTAAATGGTTACAGTTGCCGCTAACTTTCGCCTCATGCCCCAGATATTTGGTTTGAATCCACGAGCTGCCGTAGTTAGTCTTCCACCATGAATTATCTTTGAGCCGACCAATCGGTGACAGTTGGTAACCCTTCTGTACTTGGTCGAAGATATAATCCGGAATGGCGTTGGGTTGACTGTACACATAAACTTTATCCGCCATCGTAATTAAACACGGTCCGCTTGGTTCAGGCGTTGAGGTTGGCGGAATAGGAGTGGGTGTTGGCGTCGGGACGAATAGCGGTGGGTTGACCACTGGAACGCCACTGCAATCCCCACTGCTGCCAACCGCCACTTGTGCCACCCAACCGTTGACGTTCTTATAGTTGACCTTAAAGAAATTCCCCGCAGGCGAAATACCTGTTACCGAAGCCACTGCACCATTGGGCAATCCGATGATTACGGGCGAAGCAGTGTCGGCAGTCTTACGGATGTTCGCGCCGTTGGCATTCAGCGGTGTAACTGTGCAAGCCGACGGATTCGAAGTATCAGGTGGCGTAGAACCATCACCTGTCGTGTTGGTCTGTGGGGCGCTGCCGGATTCACACGAACTGGCGCTGACCAAGGTGAGGCACAACGTAAACGTCTGTGGTTGGTCGGTTCCGGTAAAGGCAACATCAATTTCGTAAGCTGTACTACCCGCCGGAATACGGAATCGTGTCCCGCTGACATCCGCCCCATTGATGACACTCTCAGTGCCAGCAGCCATATTTTTTAGGTGTATCGTCGCACCGCCTGTCGGCAATGTACTTTCGAAGTAGAGGAACGCTGGTTCAGGGAACGCCGTAAAATTATAAGTCGCACTGGTTGCATCCGCCGTCACCTGTCCAATAACCACGCTGGCAATCGGTAATTGTCCGGTGGTAACGGGGGTGGCACTTTGTACCACGACAATCACACTGCCAACACTGTTATTGACCGTTCCGACTTGTACGGTGTAGGTTCCCGCGTCCAGCAGCACCGTTAAAGAAACAATTTTGCTTCCTTCCGTGTTAGGCTGGTTCGCAACAGGTTGTCCGGCTTTCAGAACGGTGATTGTCGGTTGAGCCACTTCACCAATAACTTGTAAGGTCACAGCCCGCGAGTCGCTCAGGCTGTAGGTATAAGTGAGTGTGCTATTTGCGGTGGTAATATTGCCAAAAGCAGGCTGTCCGGTGACCAATTCACCGCCGTTGCCTTGCCATGCATGGACAGTCACCGCACCGACGATCAATACTAGGCTCGATATAAGAAGTAATATCAGCGTTCTTATTCGCAATAGGGGGCTTTGGTGCATCGTTATTTCCTTTGTTTCATGAATGACCTTATTTTGATTGTACACAGGTTATGATTTGGAGGTCATTACTATTTGTATTTATACTGGGCTTATGGTTTCAATTCAACAAAGGCGGGACGAATGTACGATGTAGTGACATTGGGCGAAACAATGGTGCGGTTTACCCCGCCGGGAACACTCCGGTTAGAGCAAGCACAAGCACTAGAGGTGTACGTCGGTGGCAGCGAGTCGAATACAGCGGTAGGGTTGGCACGGTTAGGGTTGCGAGTCTGCTGGCTCTCCCGCCTGACTGATAATCCGATGGGACATGTCATCGCCAACAGCATTCGGGCGCAGGGAGTCGATACCTCACAGGTGGTGTGGACTGAAGCGGATCGTGTGGGCTTATATTTCCTTGAAGAAGCCGCCACACCGCGCGAAAGCCGTGTGATTTATGATCGCCGTGACAGCGCTATCAGCCGGATGCAACCGGATCATTTGCCTGCTCACATTTTTAAATCGGGCGAAGGGCAACTGCTTCATTTGACAGGAATCACTTTAGCGCTTAGTCCAACAGCTTATGAAACCGCCCAACGGGCAATGGAATTGGCGAAGGCCGCAGGTTGGCGCTTGAGTTTTGATGTCAATTATCGCGGTAAATTGTGGTCAATGGATACCGCGCGGGCGGGCTGCCAACCCTTCATGCAAGCGGCAGATGTGTTATTTATGCCCCTGCGTGATGCTAAACCGCTGTTCAAACTCGGTGACTCAATGACCGCCGATGATGTCATGGGCGAATTGCGGCAGTTGTATCCGCAAGCCACCATCGTCATGACACTCGGCGCGGACGGCGCAATCGCCAGCGGCGCAAAGGGCGGAACAGTCCGTCAAGAAGCCTTTCCCGCCGCACCCGTTTGTCGCTTAGGGCGCGGGGATGCCTTCACAGCAGGCTTCATCTATCGCTGGCTGTCGGACTCCAATGATCTAGCAATGGCGCTGCGTTACGGCGCGGCAATGGCTGCCCTCAAATATGGCATCACCGGCGACATGCCACTCATCGAACCTCGTGAAGTCCAAGCGGTAGTGGCGAGTGGTGGCGCAAGCGGTGGCATTGCCCGCTGACCTGAGGTTAAGCAAATTTCTGTAGGGACGCAGCGTGCTGCATCCGCGTAATTTATTCTGTTGACTGGTCGATGGTCTTTCTACACTTCGACCAGTTCAACCACCTTCGTCTTAAAGTAAGCGCCTTTATATTTGTCGGTGTCGGTATCAGCTAAGGCCGCGTTTTGCTTTATAGCCTCCGGCGAGACGGACTTGCCCTTAGTATTTTTATGCTGCATTTGGGAGTGTAGAACCATCTGGGCTTCGACAGGCGCATTACGTGGCACGTTTCCATTGGAATCATGCTGCCAGACATTTTGAATGAAGAAGCGGGTTCCGGGACGAAATAGAATTTCACCTTCATGTGGCGATTTACTGAGCGATATGACATTAACTGCTGTTTTGGTGTGCATCATGAAAAAGATATGCATCGACCCTTTAGCTGCCGAGGATGACATAAAATTGCCCACACCTTTCATCGAAGGCGAAGCACTGACGAACCCCACATCGGACATCGCGCCGCCGGGACTCAATGCAGCTTCAAAATCCTTCGAGGGATCAACAATGTTTCGATACGAGACCCCTGAAAATTTAGGCAACTTATTCAAGCCGCTGACGGCCAGTTCCATCTTCGTTTGCTTTTGTTGACTTTTACTGCCGCCAAATTTGACAAGACCAGCACGTCTTGCGGCATCATCTGGCAGCAAATCTCGATTACGAAGTACGGTGTTAATATCTTTATAGGCTTCCGAGGTATACCAATTGATGGCATCTGCTTCTTCCGGTGTGACGGCACTACCAATTGTAGTATGGGCGTTCGTCCCGATAATCTTCTCTAATCCTGCCAAATGCGGAAACTTGGAAACCAGCAGGGAACGAATCAAATAGAAACCGGGAACGTCCTTGTTGAGCAGGTTAATACACAGCATCGCTCGGTCATTCTCACCTGATTTCAAATGTTCGTAAGCAATTATAATTTGGCGCATACGGACGTTGTTACCATGAAAATGATCCAAATAATATTGGGGTGGCATGCCGATTTCCTCAAGGAATTTTGCTTGTGGTGGAAATTGGAAGTTGGCGGCATGTGGTTTGCCCAGCGGACGCGCTGGGGGAGCGCCAGCGCTCAATTTATCGGTATGTTGTTGAATTTCACTTTTAATTTGTTGTTTCAGCGGTTCAAGGATGTCATTATTCTCACCAATAAGGTTACTCTTGCCCCCGATATTGGCGGTCTGCCATAAGGTAATCGTATCGTACAAATTGATGAGCTGCTTCAGTTCAGTAGGTTTCCCCTTCGCCATTTCATAAGACACATAGGCTGTATTGATATTGATGTGCATGCCTAAAATCCCGGTATCGGGGGCATCCGGCCTCTCCGGCTTGATATCATTGGTGGCACGGGTATGCTCAATAAGGTCAGTAGCCGCTTTGCCAGTGTATTTTTCTACTTGGCCTTCCGTAGCATAATCGTTCATCTGGTCATTGAAATCGGAACGTCCTATGCCTAACTTTCCACCGAGGGACTGCTTAGCCTTCTTGATCTGACCTGTTTTCTTCTGAAAATCCGCATACGTGGGAAGGCGCTGGATAACAGGCTTACGGGATTGCCCGATGATTTCGCGGGTGATGTGGTTGCCAACCGTGCGCTGAAGCAGCAGGACATTATCCGGACTAGGGATTTGCGGAAGATTTACGAATTGTTGTGGGCTGTCGGCAGGAAGTTTCTGATCTGGATGAGAAGTAGGAAGTTTTGGTTTTTGCTGCTGACTCCGTACACGATCAACCATGAAATGTCTCCAAATTACGATGTATGTGAGGGTGGGTCACAATTACAGCAGCATCAGCTTCTATGAGCCGATATGAACCGGTAATTATCTAAACCTTGTTCGCACAAGAAACACTTTGCCCCAATTTACGACATTTCGATGGATCATTTCGGAGTTTAAAAGGTCAT
>JBBSBM010000085.1:0-34400 GCA_038251275.1 Aggregatilineales bacterium | reverse complement strand
GTAGCTTCCTTGACACAATCTCGATCCATTCCGATAATTCTTGCTGGTGGTGTGCCATTTGTCTCAGGTTTCGATATGTTTTAGAGAACCCTATCTTAACCTGTCTTTTGCCTCACCACCTTCCATACCTACCCCTGAAAGCCCCAACCCTCCCCCGCAAGCGATGGAGGGAGCCAATACAAGATTGAGGGTCATTAAATGCACATTTTCAGCGAGAAAACCAAATCCACCGTTTAGTGTGGTGCTACCTAAGTGGCGAGGATTGTTTATGTCTACTTTAGTAAGAGCCCCTGTCTATTTAAAGCTAGTTGAATACCTAGCAAATTTAGCGACACCGGAGCAAGTAATCGCCTTCACCATTGATGAGGAAACTGAAGAACGAGGCGAAGAACTTCTCGACAAGAATAATGAAGGTGAGCTTTCGTCTGAAGAAAAGTTAGAACTCGAAGAATTACGTCAATTTCACCGTATAGTATCGCGCCTTAAAGCCCAAGCCATGCTCGCCGTGAAATCTACTTGACACGCATTCCGCCTAAAGTTCGTGAGGAAGTTAGGCAACCTCAAATTGAATTTCGAAAGCTCCTCATTCAACTTGGTCTTTGGTAAACACGCCGTAATCGCTTAAGCTATCCATTAGTAACCATCACTTCTTCCCATGACTGATGCGCTCGTATGTGCTAATGTGGTTTAAAATCCACCTGCTTGACTGGATAAAACTACATGGACGAACAAACCCGCATCCGTGAAATCTACGACCAGCTGATTCAAACTCGCGATGCTCAAAAGTGGGAATCGACTAGCCTGAGCCACTTTGAAGGTCAGCCGTTCAAAGCGCTGCTGGCTGCCATGCTCAGCGCCCAAACCCGCGAAGAAAATACCACCGCCGCCATCAACAACCTATTGGCGCTCGCCGACACGCCCGAAGGCATCACGCAACTTAGCGACGAGCAGATTCGTACTGCTATTAGTCCGGTAATGTATTTCGAGCCGAAGGTACGCTACGTCCGGGATATTGCCGAACATGTAGCGGCTAATGGCGGTGTTGTTCCACAAACGCTCAAAGAATTGATGGAATACAAAGGCGTGGGTTGGAAGGTGGCGGTGCTGACATTGGCGATGGGTTACGGCATCAATGAAGACATCACTGTAGATGTGCATGTGGCACGGATTGGTATTCGCTTAGGGTTGGTCAAGCCGACCACCAAGCAACCGCCGAAGGTCAATGAGGAATTGAAGCAAGTTCTGTCGCACGATATATGGCCTTATTGGAATGCGCTGATGGTGCAGTTCGGGCGCGCGATCTGCCTGCCCACTTATCCGCAGTGCCGAAAGTGTCCGCTGAATAACATTTGCCCTAAAGTCGGCGTGAAATAAGCCAAAACGCTTTATCGCATTCAGTTCAATCTGCATTTAACGCGGTATAATCACCGCAGTTGGAAAGGACACTGTCATGAACAATATCAATATTCGCAATGTACTGCTGGCAATCGGTGCGATTGTGTTAGTGATCCTCGGCATGAATATTCTCAGTACTTTAATCGGATCAATCATACCCATAGCCATCACCGGTATCGTCGCGTTTATATTAGGACGTGTGACCGCTGGACGCAGCATGGGACATTTATTTAGAACCGCCCAAACCGCTGGTAGTACGGTGATGGCAGCCGCCTCACGTATGGCCGAACAAAAAACACCGGTTACTGTAGAGGGCAAAGTCAATACACCTGCCGCTAAGCCTGTTGAGAAGGCTGCTCCCGCGCCAGCCGCAACCGAGACACCTAAACTCAAAAATATTGAACTGCTTGACACCGATTTCGAGATCAAAACGCCCGAACAAATCGCCGCCGAGTCGCAGCGTTTGGAGGCGGAAGCCTCACAGAAAGCGGCCGCACTTGATCCGAAGGCGCTCATCGAAGAACGAAAGAAGCGCTTGCTCGGCAATCAGGGTGGGCAAAATTAATCAATATTCGCTCACAAGGCAGTACTATTCATGACCCTTACATCACTCCTCGAAGGTTCGCGCGTCAAGCTTGTTCCGTTGAATAGTGGCGATACCGCACTCATTGCCCACTGGCAACAGGATACCAGTTATCTCCGCTTGTTGGATGCCAATGCCGCCTACCCCAAAAGCGAATCGCAGGTTGGTGATTGGATACGCGAAGGCCAGCGTGGACGTGAACACTTCCTGTTCGGCATCCGCGTGCTGCTCAGTGATGATTTGATTGGATTCCTCGAACTGGGTGATGTGATGTGGACACACCGCAATAGCTGGTTGACAATTGCCATTGGCGATGCTGATTATCGCGGGCGTGGTTATGGTTCAGAAGCACTGGGATTAGCTTTGGATTTCGCCTTCCGCGAACTAAACTTGCACCGTGTTCAATTGACGGTTTTCAGCTACAACGAACCCGCCATTCATGTTTATGAAAAGCTCGGCTTCCAGCGTGAGGGTGTCTACCGTGAATTCTTGGAGCGTGACGGTCAGCGTTTCGATATGTATCTTTATGCCATTCTCAAACGTGAATGGGATGCTGGTGTATAGATCGACCGCAGTTAATAATCAGCAATGGTTAAGGTCGAATGCTTGTCGCTCAATCCACTTTGGTTTATAGTGAAATAAAGTCAATTAATGAGGATGTGAAGTCATTATGGGACAGCAAGTGGTTATGAGTGGCTCGATGATGTGTTCGTTTGGTGCAGCACCATCAACTTTGGTGGTGACACCCGAAAATAAAGTGATGGTTGGCAATATGCCCGCCGCTACCATCATGGATAATGTTCCCATGAAAAATATTTTGCCGTTTGGCGTGTGTTCCTCACTGGCTAATCCGACCGTCGCCAGCGCCACCGCGGCTGCCCAAGGTGTATTGACTCCTATGCCCTGTATTCCAGTGACATCTGCACCGTGGGTAACAGGTTCTCCAACCGTGATGATCGCTGGCAAACCGGCACTGAATAACACGTGCAAACTGATGTGCAATTGGGGCGGCGTAATCCAAATCAATGTACCCGGACAGGTGCAAACCAACGTTCCGTAAGCGCAATACGAAATCATCCACAATCAATAAAAAGAATACACAAAACACAGGACTAGACCGCCTCACATAGTCCTGTGTTTGTTTTGAAAACATGTCTTTCACAAGTTAATATTTAATTTTTAAATACGAGGTTATTATGCAAAATTCGTTTGATTACATCATCATTGGAGCAGGTTCATCCGGTTGTGTGATTGCCAACCGCCTCAGCGAAAACCCTAATGTTAAGGTACTGCTGCTCGAAGCGGGCGGCCCTGATACCAAACCCGAGATTGCCGATCCGGCGCTCTTCACATCTTTATGGGGAAGCGAGGTCGATTGGAAGTATTTGACCGAGCCGGAGCCACGGTTGAATAACCGGCAAATTGCTTGGACGCGCGGCAAGGTGCTGGGTGGCAGCAGTGCCATCAATGCGCTGCTCTATGTGCGTGGCAACAAACGTGATTATGATCTGTGGACGGAATTAGGCAATAAAGGTTGGGGCTTTGATGACGTACTACCGTACTTCAAAAAATCAGAGAATTACGACCTCGGTGCAAACATCTATCATGGCACAGGCGGCCCACTCAACATCAAACAAAAAGTTGCCAAAGAATCGGCACCAGCCGAGTTAGCCTTCATCCAAGCCTGTACCGAATATGGCTTTCATGGCCCTGTCGATTTCAGCAGCGGTGAACAGGACAACGCTTGTGGCTTCCATCAAATCACGGTTAATCCAGATGGCACACGTGCCAGTGCTGCTACTGCTTTTCTGAACCCCATTCGTAACCGTTCAAACTTGGTGATTGAAACTCACACGCAGGTCACTCGCTTATTGATTGAAAATGGACGGGCTACAGGTGTCGAACACTTTCAAGATAACCAAAACCATCGTGTATATGCAGATAGCGAGATCATTTTGTGTGCGGGTGCGATTGACTCACCTCGATTACTAATGGTGTCAGGCATTGGTGAGGCCGATGGCTTACGCTCGCAGGGCATTGAGCCTGTCCTTAATTTGCCGGGAGTGGGACAAAATTTACAAGATCATTTGCTGGTCGGTGTGGCTTATTTCTCAAAGCGACCGTGGCTAGGAGGTAATACCATTCTTGGCGAAACAGGTTTATTTACCAATATTCGTCCTACCGCAAATGATGGTGGCCCTGAACTCCAATTTCATTTCCGCCACGATTTTCATCTCGCGCCGGGTGAGGTTGTCGGTGAAATGGACGGACGCGGCTTTACGTTTGCGCCAACTTTGGTGAAACCCCAAAGTAAAGGTTCTATCTCGCTGCGTTCAAATGATCCGTTTGCACCGGCCCACATCGTCGCTAACTATCTAGCGGAGGAAGCCGATTTCGAGGTATTGGTTGGTGGTATAAAACTGGCACGCGAGTTGGTGAAGATGCCCGCTTTTGGTAATTTCCGAGATACGGAAGTCGCACCGGGAAGCGACTGCACATCAGAAACTGATATACGCGCATTCATCAGCCGCTACGGCTCAACGTTGTTTCATCCCGTAGGCACATGCAAAATGGGCAGCGATCCTCAAGCGGTAGTCGATGACCAATTGCGCGTTCACGGTATAGCTGGCTTACGCGTTGCTGACGCGTCGATTATGCCGCGAATCGTATCAGGCAATACCCACGCGGCTTGCGTCATGATCGGTGAAAAAGCAGCGGATATGATTAAGCAAATGACCTAAATAGCGCTATACTGATACAAAAGCATGAGGAATTGAAGTATGGTATTCCAAGCCCCCAGCAAACCAATGACATTCGATGAATTTATTGCTTTCGCCCTGCTGCCCGAAAACGCCGAGCGTAACTTTGAATTTGTGGATGGGGAGATAACCGAAAAAATGCCGGGTTCAACCGAAAACTCTGCTATTGCCTTTAATATTGGGCTTGAAGCCGGGATTCACTGCCGACAAAGCAATTTACCCTGCTACATCAGTACAGGTGATGGCGCATATCGCGTTGGCGAAAATACTTTAGCGCCCGATTTTGCATATAAAATTACCCCTATGACATCTGAATACCCTGATCCTGTTCCTCCATTATGGGCTGTAGAAGTCATTTCACCCAATGATAAGGTTAAGGATATACGCAAGAAACGGCAGCGTTATCTTGAGACGGGTATTCTGCTGTGGGAAATCTACCCCGATGAGCCGGTAGTGGATGTCTACGCAGCAGATCAACCTCTGACCACTTATGGCATAGCTGATACGATTGATATAGCAGTTGTAGCTGGATTAAGTATTGAAGTCGCCAAAGTGTTTCGATAATAGCAATCTGCCATGTTCAACATAGGGAGGATTTTCGACCTCCCCATATTCCTCAATTAGCTGAATTTGATGATGCAGCCTTCGTGACCACGCAGTTGGAAGTCACTCAGGTTCACTGATTCCTCACGGTCAAGTTCGGTTGAGACTACAATTTGACCTGTGCCGGTTAAGGGTAGGTGCAGGGGTTGCTCAGCAGCCGAAAAATTGAGGGCAACCAACCAGCGATCATTATCCTGTTCACGGATGAACACGAGGCAGTCATCATGTGAATGAGCAAGCGTCTGGTATGCTCCACTGTGAAAGGCCGATGTAGCACGCCGGAGTGAGAGCAAACGACGTGTCAAAGACAACATCGAACGGGGATCGTTGAGTTCAGTGGCGACATTATTTTGGGTGTAATCGCCGGCAACAGGCAGCCACGTCGTTACATCTGCACCGCTGAATCCGGCATTCGGGCTGGCATCCCACTGCATCGGCGTACGTTCGGGGTCACGTCCGAGGCCGATACCCGCCACATTTTTACCCCAAGGGTCTTGTTCGAGTTCGGGCGGAATCTCTACATCGTGCATCCCAATTTCGTCACCATAATAAATGGTCGGTGTGCCGCGCAGAGTCAAGAGGAGCATCATGGCGATGCGCGCTGATTCAAGCCCGATGCGACTGGCAACACGGTGTTCGTCATGATTGCCGAGTACGAAATTAGGCCATGCACCTTCAGGCAGACTGGTTTCCACCGAGTCGATAACTTTTTGCAAGGCTTGTGGATTCCAAGGCGCGAATAGGAAATGGAAGTTAAAGGGCATGTGCAGTTCATCCAGATTTGCACCGTAGAAGGATGCCCAGCGTTTCCAATCCGGCATGTGGATTTCACCCACCGAAAATCGGGGTCGTTCGGTGCTGTAGGAATCCAGCAGCACGCGAATTTCACGGAAGATTTCATGCACGTCAGGATGAGCTTGGTCATTGATGTGCAATTGGGAATCATACTCGCCCATCGGTTTGAATCCCTGAACACGCGTCTCATTCAACGGATTGTCGGTCAGGTTCGCGTCCTTCATCATGACATGCGTGGCATCCAAGCGGAAACCGTCTACGCCGCGATCCAGCCAAAAGCGCAGCACATCGAACATGGCGGCTTTGACTTCCGGATTGCGCCAGTTGAGATCAGGTTGTTCTCGTAGGAAGGAGTGCAGAAAGTATTGTCCGGTGGTTGCATCGAACTCCCAAGCGGAGCCTCCGAAAATGGAGAACCAATTGTTGGGCATGCTGCCGTCGGGTTTTGCACTGCGCCAGAAATACCAATCGCGCTTGGGGTTATCCCGCGAAGAACGCGATTCGATAAACCACGGATGTTGATCTGAGGTGTGGTTTGGCACAAAGTCCAAAATGATGCGGATATCACGCTGGTGCGCCTTAGTCAGCAGCGTATCAAAATCGGCCAGATTGCCAAACATCGGGTGAATATCGACCATGTTGCTGATGTCGTAGCCGAAATCAGCCATGGGTGACGGATAAACGGGCGATAACCAGATGGCATCAATACCTAAGGTTGTGAAGTAGTCCAGTTTGTCGATAACCCCTTTGAGGTCGCCGACGCCATCGCCGTTACTATCCTTGAAACTGCGCGGATAGACTTGGTAGATGACACCTTTCTGCCACCAGAGGGATTCAGTTGTGTTTTGATTCATGAACGTTTCTCTTGTCTGGCTGAAGATCGCCCAGCTAGCGAAAGATTATTCAATCGCCAGTAGTTCGACCTGAAAAATAAGTGTGGCATAACCGGGAATGGCACCACCCGCACCGCGTTCGCCATAAGCCAAGTTGTAGGGAATATAGAATTCGTACTTCGAGCCAACCGGCATCAACTGTACACCTTCTGTCCAACCAGCGATGACACGGTTGAGCGGGAAGGAAATCGGCTCGCCGCGATCATAGGAACTATCGAAAGTCTTGCCGTCAATGAACGTACCGCGATAATGCACATTTACGGTATCGGTGGCTTTGGGTTTGGGGCCAGTTCCGGCTTCCAATACTTTGTATTGCAACCCGCTGGCTGTGGTGGTGACCCCTTCTTTTTTGGCGTTGGCGGCTAAAAATGCTTGTCCTGCTTCTTGCATGTCGGTTTCCTCCAATTGGATGGGTTCAGAACTACCCGAGTAGCCGAACTCACCATGAATAATGTGGTGTATTATAAGTGCAAAAATCCGCTAAATTCAGGTGGCAAATATCAAAATGGCAAATACGGTTGGCACATTAGTCCTCGTGCGGCACGGACAATCCCAATGGAATCTCGAAAATCGATTTACGGGTTGGGTCGATATTCCGCTGACTGAGGAAGGTGAAGCCGAAGCCCGCCGCGCGGGTGAACTATTGAAAGGAACCACCTTCGATCATGCTTTTACCTCCGCGTTGAGCCGTGCCCAGAACACGCTGCGCATTATCCTTGAGACAACCGGACAAACCGATCTGCCAACAGACAGCGACCAAGCGCTCAACGAACGGCATTATGGTGATTTACAAGGACTGAACAAAGACGAAACGGCTGAGAAATTCGGCAAGGAACAGGTTCACATCTGGCGACGAAGCTATGATGTGCCACCGCCCAACGGCGAGAGTCTAAAAGATACCCGCGCCCGAACCATGCCCTATTTTGATGAACATATCAAACCGCTGGTGTTAGCAGGAAAGTCTATTCTTGTGGTGGCACATGGCAACAGTTTACGCTCAATCGTGATGGTACTCGACAACATCTCGGAGAAGGATATTCCTGAACTGAATATTCCCACAGGTGTGCCGCTGCGCTACAAGATTGATAGCGAAGGCAAAGTGCTTGAACACGGTTATCTGGGTGAAGGTTAATCCGACCAAAATGATTCAGAAACTGCACTGATTGAATCAGGTCTAAGGGTTTTGACGGCGGAATTGAGAGAGCGAAATGCCGAAACTGCGGAAGATGCGGCAGTTTCTTCAGATTCGGAGTGCAGTTTGATGTCAGCATTGTCACCAAAGCGTCGTCGGAGGCTCAAGCCTCCTTCTGAGTAACAAAGAGCGCTAAAGCGCACTGGCAAAATTGGCAGCAATTTCGGCAATGCTAAGAGCCGATTTTGTGCCAGATTTGCCATTAAAATTTTAATATGCGCGGACGGAATAAATTCCGCCCCTACAACATAGTGTAACGGATATGCGAAGCAAACGGGTTACCATTTGGAAGAACATTTGGTAACTCTTTGGCGGTTTTGGCGCAAACCATTTTGAGGGAGCGGGAATGTTAAGACGGTTGGTAGCGGGTTGGAAAGTAGTTTGTCGGGTTAACCGAAACTAAACCTGATTACGAATAAATGGGATGTCGGGAATTAAAAGCTCGATGTTTGCCTCGCATCAGGCTAAAGCCGTGACGCTAACCAGAAGACAAGTCTGCTAAAGCGACTTCGAAGACGATAGCAACACTTCAAGCTTTGTGCCTAAATATGTGGATTTACGATGGCTAGGGCAAATAAATAGGGAAACTCTTTGTGAGTAACATCAAATTAAAAAGATATATCTCATACTTTGCAATAATCGTTGTTGTTCTATTTATTATTGATGGGCTGTGGAGCGTTTTAAGAGTAATTCAATCTAATCGGAAAAGTATGGCAAATGTCGACACGAATCTCTTTAAAATTGTATCTCCAGTTGGCGCAGGAAGATATTTTATGCCGACTTGGTCTCCCGATGGAAGACACTTAGCTTTTCTGTTTAGTAAAGACGGTACAGTTGAACTATGGATATTAGATCCCCAAACGGGGACAACTACTCATATACGAACTCAAGGTACTCTCTCACCCTATCAAGGAATAGCATGGCAAGACAATCAAACTGTCGTGTTTATAAGTGATGGTTCAGTTTATAGTGCCAAAGTCATTAATTACAATCTGAAACTCTTGTTTAAGGGCGCAGCGACTTGGGAAGGTTTTGCTTTCAATGAGATTGGCGGCAACAATTTAATTTTTTCAAGTTCTGAGTTATACCCTCTAAATCAGTATCATCCCAGTGACCTTTATACTCTTAATCTTAGTTCAGGAGCAATTGAACAGATTACTAACACTCCTAATATTTCAGAAAAAGGCCCAATCTTCTCTAGGGATGGAAAGTCATTAGCTTATCTTATTGTGAAAGACAAAGATTTGGAGAAAGGAAAAAGAGGTACAAACGGTATCATTATTAAAACCGAAGACAGAAACTCACTCACCTATGATATTCCTATCGTTGAGGGTGTAAATCACATGAGTTGGTCTCCAAATGGCAAGGGAATATTGGTCAGAGCCAATTATGAAAATCCGGGACTATATTACATTGATTTAAGTAACTTCAATAAATCTACACCACCAATATTAATTCCCAAAATAAGTAATGATATTTCTACATTTAGCTGGTCATACTCTACAGATCAATTAGCGATTGAGACAGTTGGATCACCACAGGGCAACGCATTGCTTATTGGTTTAGCAAGCAACCTCCTTTCCAATATTTCTTTCCAATAATTTACTGTGTAGGTATTTGATCTTAGTCTTCTTTTCTCCTCTTCAGGTATTTGTTTCGTTCAGTTCTTGACTGATTCCAATATAAGCGCATGTGAATATGAAGGCGTTTTTATTTGGAATGATGGTCATCGGAGGATTGATTCAATCAGTCAGTACTCATCAGCTAGTGACATCCTACAGATACTCTAAATCTGATAATGAATTTCAAAAGTGTGTGTTGGCTCTCATCAATTGGAACTATAGCCGTTATTAACGCTTTTTCCTCAATGGATTTGACTATAATGCAACTCCATTAAGAGATAGGATACAATGAATCAATCTAAAGGTCAGTTCCCCACTTCTTGGCGTGACACTCCGCTTATTCAACTCGTTAGTCCGTTCGAAGATTTCTTAAAGCGCTCGACTTCTCAAGGTATTGTCCTCATAGCGGTGACTATCCTTGCTATTTTGTTGGCGAATTCTCCACTTGTGGAACCCTATCAACAACTGCTACACATCCCATTAGGTTTTTCAGTGGGCGGTTTTGAGCTGAAAGAAACGCTCCTGCATTGGATTAATGATGGCCTGATGGCAATCTTTTTTCTCCTGATTGGGTTGGAGATTAAGCGCGAAGTTCTCGTTGGTGAGCTTTCAAATATACGGGCAGCCCTTTTGCCCATCGCTGCCGCCGCTGGTGGTGCTGTCGTACCTGCATTGATCTACATCGTCATTAACCTTCAAAGCGGTGATATACAGGGTTGGGGCATACCGATGGCAACTGACATCGCTTTTGCACTGGGTATCCTTGCCCTGCTGGGCAGCCGTGTACCCCTTGGGCTGAAGGTCTTTGTGACTGCCACCGCTATCATTGATGACCTGATTGCTGTACTCGTGATCGCCTTTTTCTACTCCGGCGGTATCAACCTGACGGCATTAGCCATTGGCTTTGGCATTCTGGGCGTGCTGGTGATTGCGAATATGGTCGGTGTCCGCAGCCTAGCAGTCTACCTAGGTCTTGGCATCCTCGTATGGTTTGCGTTCTTAGAATCGGGTGTCCATGCCACGATTGCGGGTGTATTGGTGGCACTGACCATACCTTCGCGCAGCCGTATCGACTCCACCCGTTTTTGGAATCGGATCAGCGCTTTGTTGGAGCGCGTCGAAAAAAGAGATCCAGATTTCAAGGATGATGTGGAAAACGCAGCCCTTATCGAACTGGAACACGCAGCCGAACAAGTACAAGCACCGCTCCAACGGCTGGAACATGCCCTTCACGGAATCAGCGCATTTATCATTATGCCCATCTTCGCTTTTGCGAACGCTGGTGTTGTGGTGTCGCTTGGCAAGCTAAGCGGAAACCTGCTGCCCGTGAGTATTGGCATTGTTGTCGCATTGGTGGTTGGCAAACCAATCGGTATATTAAGTGCGGCTTGGCTGATGCAGCGAGCGCAGATCGCCTCTTTGCCGAAGGAGGTAACGTGGTCACAAATGATTGGCGCGGCATGCTTAGGCGGTATCGGGTTTACCATGTCACTGTTCATTGCCTCATTAGCCTTTACCGATTCAGCCACCATCGATGCCGCAAAGATTGGCATTTTAGTCGCTTCGGTGTTGGCCGGTGTTTTGGGGTATGTGCTTATCCGCCGTACCTGAAACAATATTGAACAAGAAACGTTCATAAACTCACCTTACGCAGTTTACCCTCATCCTAAATCCTTCTCCCTCAGGGCGAAGGACTTTCCAACAGGCGAACACGTTTTCACTCCTCGTCCTAAGGGAGAACCCATATTCGTGCGTAAGGTGAGTTATAAAAATGAGTGACGAAAGCGCCTATCTCGTCACTCATATCTTTATGGTAACGACATAATATAAAAAGCTAATTTCGGTGATTGATGGAAAATTGCCTCATTGTGTAGAGCAAGTTCTTTTTGAAAGACGTTTACCTCCTCAAATCACAAAATATCATTGCTATTTTATTGACAGTAAGTGGAGAGGTGTGTTACTTTAACGACAAAATATTTGTTCTCAATAAACCATGTCACTTATGAAAATAATAAACCCTAGCCTTTTGAATCCATCTTCTTGGCGATTGCCCCCACTTTGGCATCTATTTTCGCTGCTCACCGCAAATAAGCAATTTTCTGGGAACATATAGCCGACTTCCGTGTTGTGTGTTACTTTATATAGGGTAGCTGTATACAGGGTGTATACATAGTCAGAAGGAGTCCTAAATCGACCACACTCGTTCAAAAGAATATTTCGACTCGTTTAGCAACAAGTTCTCGTTCTTTGTTTAAGGAGCTAAAAAAGAAATGTTGAAGAAAAGTAGTCTTCTATTCATGCTCGCCGTTCTGATGGTCGCCACATTTGGTGGTGCGGCCTCAGTAGGGGCACAGGACAAAGTCTCCGAACTCACCATCTGGTGGGCGCAGTGGGACCCCGCAAACTATTTACAGCAAATTGGTAACGATTACGAAAAAGCCACCGGCATCAAAGTTAATGTTGTACAGACTCCGTGGGGCACCTTCCAAGATCGCGTCACAACCGAATGGGCAGCCAAAGGCACATCCTTTGACCTGATCGTTGGCGACAGCCAATGGGTTGGTCAGGGTGCGACACAAGGCCATTATGTTGACCTGACCGACTTCATGGTTAGCAATGGCATTGATAAGACGGTTACTCCTGCCACACTCAAATATTACGGCGAATATCCGGCAGGCAGCGGCAAGTATTGGGGCTACCCAACCGAAGGTGATGCCAATGGTTTTGCTTACCGTAAAGACTTATTCGAGAATGCTGACGAAATGGCAGCCTTCAAAGCCAAATATGGTTATGACCTCGCCGTGCCGGAAACATGGGCACAACTGCGGGACATCGCCGAGTTCTTTACCCGTCCTGACAAGGGTCTGTACGGTGTCAACGTCTATACCCAAAAAGACTACGATGCGATCACAATGGGTTTCGAGAACGTCTTCTTTAGCTACGGCTGCAACTGGCAAGATGACACCAATAATGTTCTGGGTGTTGTGAATGCTGATGCTTGCGTGAAGGCACTCGAACTGTATAAGCAGCTTTATCAATTCGCACCTCCCGGCAACACCAATTCATTCTTCCAAGAAATGAATGACTCGTTTACCAACGGTCAGGCCGTGATGGTCATGAATTACTTCGCCTTCTTGCCTGCGCTGGTTAGCGACACCAACCAGTTCAAGGATGTCACGGGCTTCTTCGTGATGCCCAAAGGCCCCGATGGTCAGCAGTTTGCGGCATTGGGCGGTCAGGGTATGAGCATTAACAATTACATTGATGATGCTCACAAACAAGCGTCGTTTGACTTCCTGAAGTGGTTCTCGCAAGAAGACGTTCAGACGACATGGGCAGAATACGGTGGATACACCTGCAACATCAACGTCTTGAATTCGGATAAGTTCCTCAAGGCCACACCCTACAACGCAGCCTTTGCCCAGACCATGAACTTCGTCAAGGACTTCTGGAACATTCCTGAATTTGCTCAACTGTTAGCTCCAACCCAAAGCGCTTTGAGCGGCTATGTGGTTGGTGGACAAGGCGAGGCCAAAGACGTACTGGATAAATTGGCAGAAGATCAGGACAAAGTTCTGATTGATACCGGTGTCATCCAGTAAAACAGTCATCCAATAAAATTCACGGATAAACAAGTAGGGGCGCACAGCCGTGCGCCCCTACCGAGTTTTCGTTTTAGTTAGTCCTGAAATAAGTTATCGAAAGTAACGAAATTAACCCCCACCCTAACCCTCCCCCACAAGCGATGGAGGGAGTCAACGCCATTGATGGGAGGTTTTTGCTCGTACCTTTCGAAAAATCACCTGAGGTGTTTTGTGTCCCAAACTATGCCATCAGCCCAGACGACGGGCGCGCGCACCATACAAAGGCAGATGAGTGACCGTAGAATAGTTTTATGGTTTATTTTGCCGACGATTATTCTGCTGATTGTGATGAATATTTTCCCCCTAATTTATAGTTTATATCTGAGCTTTACCAACTACTCCGTTATTGCTGATAAACCCCCGCAGTGGATTGGCATTCAAAATTACACGTCAATCCTATCGGATAAAAATTTCTGGTCGGCATTTGCCACCACCGGACGCTATGCCCTGTTGACCGTGATCTTACAAACCGTCATTGGCTTCGGATTAGCACTGCTGCTCCGCAATAAATTTAAAGGCAGCGGTTTGGTCACGACCTTGATCCTCATCCCGATGATGCTGTCGCCGATTGTCGTGGCGACCTTCTGGAAACTGATATTCAATCCTTCTTACGGCATCTTCAATTATTTGTTGGGCTATACCAACATCAACACCGCGCCGGAATGGCTCGGTGATCCTGACCGTGTGTTGTGGGCGATCATTATCGTTGATGTGTGGATGTGGAGTCCGTTCGTGATGCTGTTGTGCTTGGCAGGTCTGAGCGCCATTCCAGAATACTTATACGAAGCGGCAGCCATCGACCGCGCAGGCACATGGTTCCAATTCCGGCGGATTACCTTGCCACAGGTTATGCCGTTGCTGTTGATTGCGGTACTTTTTCGAACGATTGAGGCATTTAAACAGTTCGATCTGGTTTATGGACTCACAGGAGGTGGTCCCGGTGATTTGACCGAAACAGTTTCGATCAGGCTCTACCGTTTAGCCTTCGCCGGACAACTCAATACAGGTTTATCTAGCGCGTTAGCCTACATTGTCTTGATCATTATTATCGCGGTGAGTAACTTGTATATTCGGTCACTGAACCGCGCACGGGGAGGTTAAACAATTATGGCAACCCAAACAAAAACCTCCTCACCTGTGCCTGTGGTCAATTATTCCACCCGTGTGGATAAAGTTGGTTGGCGACCGCAAGCCCTCAGCGTGACACGCGCCATTGCGGCAGTGATTATTGCAATCATCATGCTCATTCCAGTGATCTGGATGGCGATGACTGCCTTTAAACCGCTCAAAGATGCGGTGAGCGTTCCGCCGATTGTATTCTTCACGCCGTCGATGGAAGGTTTCGTCAATTTGATGACGCAGCAGCGCCAAGTGAACGGTGCTGAACTGGAACAACTCCGTGCGCGAACCGACCTCAATTGGGCGGATCAAGTCGCACTTTCCCAGCAGCGGGCGATTATCGGACAAAGCCAATTCCCACGTCAGCTTTTGAATTCACTGGTCATCGCGGGCGCATCGACCATCATTTCGGTGGTGTTCGCGGTGCTGGCGGCCTATGCCTTCAGCCGCTTTGATGTTCCCGGTAAAGATGACCTGTTGTTCTTCATCCTCAGCCAGCGCATGTTACCGGCTGTCGTCGTGACCGTGCCGATTTTCTTAATGTACCGCCAAGTGGGTTTATATGACACGCATCTCGGCATGATCTTGTTGTATACCAGTTTCAATCTGTCGTTCGCGGTTTGGCTGCTGAAAGGTTTCATCGACGAAATCCCCAAGGAATATGAGGAAGCGGCGCTGGTCGATGGCTACACCCGCTTGCAAGCCTTCCGCAAAATCGTGCTGCCGCAGTCGATTACAGGTATCGCGGCGACTACAGTGTTCTCATTTATCTTCTCGTGGAATGAATTCGCCTTTGCGCTGATGCTCACGCAGGACAAAGCCCGTACTGCCCCACCGAGTATTCCGTTGATCTTAGGGGCAGGCGGTATCGAATGGTCAACGATTGCGGCGGGTTCGTTAGCGTTCCTCATACCGGTCGTGATCGTCACCTTCGCCCTGCGGAAGCATCTCTTACGTGGTGTGACCTTCGGCGCGATCCGCAAAGGCTAAGGTTTATAAAATAAATAATGGCAACCATTGAACTCAAACAAGTCGAAAAGAAATTCGGTGAAAGTTTCGCCGTTAAACCGCTGGATATGACCATCAACAGCGGTGAATTTATTGTGTTACTAGGGCCGTCGGGCTGTGGCAAAACCACCACGCTGCGCATGATCTCCGGTTTGGAGGCTGTCACCAGCGGCAATATCCTGTTTGACGGTAAGGATGTGACGTGGCTGCATCCCAGCGCCCGCGACATCGCGTTCGTATTCCAGTTTTTCGCGTTGTATTCGCATCTGAGTGCGCGAGAGAATATTGCCTTCCCCTTGCAAGCGCAGGGCGTGGGGCGTGACGAAATCAAGAAGCGGGTGGCAAATGTCGCCCATATGTTGAAGATTGATCATGTATTGAATGCACGTCCGGGCAGCTTGAGCGGTGGCGATCAGCAGCGGGTGGCCTTAGCGCGGGCGTTGGTACGCCGTCCAGCAGCCTTCTTGATGGATGAACCGTTGGGTGCGCTCGACGCAGAATTCCGCGAGTCGATGCGGGCGGAAATCAAACGGCTGCATATCGACCAGAACGCCACCTCGGTTTATGTGACGCACGATCAAGTAGAAGCGATGGCGATGGGCGACCGGATTGTGGTTATGTCCAACGCCGAAGTGCAGCAAGCCGCTACGCCGATGGAAGTGTACAACAGTCCGGCGAATCTATTTGTGGCGCGTTTTATCGGCAGCCCCGGTATGAATTTGATTGAGGGCAAATATGCCAATGGTACCGTTCACCTACCGGGGGACAACCAATATTTCGTGCCTGAAGTGTGGCGCGGGACATTAGACAGCAGTTTACCGGCTGATGGGCGCGTGGTGCTTGGTTTCCGTCCGGAAGCGGTTGATGTCCATGAAGAAGGACAAATCCACTCGACGACATTCGCTAATGACCTGCATGGGGGTTATACCATGCTGCACTTACAACTCGACACTGATCATATCGTCCATGTGCGGGCAGGCCGCGAGATGCGTTACCAGTTGAACGACGCGGTTCACTTCGATGTTAAACCAGATATGGTTCGGTTTTTCCATCCCGAAACCGAAAAGGCTTTGCAGCATGGGAAGGTCTAAACAATGAGTAATATCCGACTTGAAAATATTACTAAGAATTTTAAAGACACAGTTGCGCTGAGCGATGTTTCAATCTCCATTAAAGATGGCGAGTTTTTTGTGCTTTTAGGGCCAACCGGCGCAGGCAAAACAACCACGCTGCGCGTGATCGCTGGCTTGGAAAAGCAGAACGAAGGCCATGTCTATTTTGATGGAGAACTGTCGGACGAGCTGCCACCCGCCGAGCGTGATGTGGCGTTCGTGTTTCAGCAGTATTCGTTGTATCCCGGCATGTCGGTTTATGACAATCTGGCGTTCCCGCTGCGGTCACCGCTGCGAAATCTACCTGAGCCAGAAATCAAACAGCGTATTCAAAGTGCAGGCGAGAAATTACGCATCACCCATTTACTTGAACGTAAAACAGCCAAACTTTCCGGTGGTGAGATGCAGCGCGTGTCGATTGGACGAGCGATTGTGCGCGAGCCGCGTGTGTTCTTGATGGATGAACCACTGTCGAATTTGGATGCCAAGCTGCGCGAGTCGCTGCGCGTGGAACTCAAACACATTCAAAGTACGCAGAACAGCACTACCGTTTTTGTGACGCATGACCAGATTGAAGCGCTGACGATGGCTGACCGCATCGCTGTGTTAGACGATGGACATATTCTCCAAATCGGCACACCTTTTGACATTTATGATCGTCCGGCGACAACGGTGGTGGCGCAGTTGGTCGGTACACCGAAGATCAATCTATTTACGGCGCATCGAGAAAATGGCAGCTTAAAGGTGGTTGATAGTCCACTGACACTGCCTACACCGGCTGGCGATATTCCCGAAGCGGTGCTGCTCGGTGTGCGACCGGAAAACGTTAAACTAACGAACGAGGGAAAGTATACGGGACAAGCCGCACTGATCGAACCGTTGGGCGTAGAAACGATCATCCACATTCGCGTGGGCGATCAAACGATTGTGAGCATCGTGCCGGGGGCAAGCCCGGTGAAGCTAGGCGATACCGTTCGCTTTGATGTACCCGGCGAACACTTGCATTTGTTTGAGCCAATGAGCAAGTTACGGATATGAGAATGTGCGGATTATGAACTCACCTTACGCACTTGACCCTCATCCTAAATCCTTCTCCCTCAGGGCGAAGGACTTTCCAACAGCTGAATGGTTTGTCATGAGGGAGCTATGTAAGAAAATAATGCCCGTGCGTAAGGTGAGTTATGAATACACTTTTACATCAAGGTAAAATGCAATTTCATGTCCGCCACAATCATAATCTTGAGGGACGTATTGACCATGATGCTCAGCGATATGCTGCCCGCTAATTTGCTCTTGTTCGTCACAGCCTGTCTTGCCCTGCTGTTGGTACCGGGGCCAAACGTGATCTACATCATGACTCGCAGTATCGACCAAGGGCGCACGGCAGGATTGGTTTCGGTGGCGGGTGTTGCCAGCGCGACCTTCGTCCACATCTTGGCGGCAGCATTTGGCCTTTCAGCGATTCTATTGTCGTCGGCTTTGGCCTTCGATATTGTGAAGTACATCGGCGCGGCTTACCTGATTTATCTGGGGGTACACAAACTGCTCTCAAAAGATGCAACCGATGAAACGAGCGTTATACAGAAGCAGAGTTTTGGACAAATCTACAAGCAGGGTGCGATTGTTAACTTATTGAACCCGAAAACGGCGCTCTTTTTCTTCGCCTTCCTGCCACAGTTTGTCGATTCGAAACACGGTTCGGTGTCGCTGCAAATTATGCTATTGGGACTGATTTTTGTCAGTTTAGGCGCAGTCACCGATGGAACTTATGCCATTGTTTCCAGTTCATTGGCGAGTTGGTTACGAGGCAATAAACGCTTTAAAAAGATTCAACGTTATGTCAGCGGCACAATCTATGTCGGCCTCGGCATCACGGCAGCGCTAGTGGGTCGCAACAAAACTTAAATTATTAGGAGAAAATTATGAGGTTTGGTGTCAACGCGTGGGTGTGGGTTTCACCATGTACAACCGAAGAGTTAGCCGCACTTGCGCCCAAAGTGAAGCAGATGGGCTTCGATATTCTTGAAATCCCCATCGAAGGCACATTTGATCTGGATTACAAAGTAGGCGCACAAATCCTCAAGGACAACGGCCTGATCGGAACGATGTGCGCGGCGATGGGGCCCGACCGCGACTTGATTCATGATGATGCCAAAATCCGCGAGAATGGCATGAATTACATTCGCCACTGTATTGATGCGGCCAACACAATGGGCATCACCAATATCGTCGGGCCGATTTACTCGTCAGTCGGGCGGGTGTGGCAGCAGCCACCCAACGAACGTGCCGAAGATTTGGATTTGTTGGTTGAGAATTTAGGCGAACTTTCAACTTATGCGGCGGATAAAGGGGCGGTACTGTGCATCGAACCGCTCAACCGATTTGAAACCAGCTTCATCAATCTGGCTTCACAAGCGATTGAAGTCATTGACCGTGTAAATAGTCCAGCCTGTAAAATTATGCTGGACACTTTCCATATGAACATTGAAGAAAAGTCACTCGGTGATGCTATCCGTCTAACGGGTTCGCGGTTGGCTCACTTCCATGCCTGTGAAAATGATCGAGGCGCACCGGGCAGTGGTCATGTGCCGTGGTCGGATGTTGCCCAAGCTTTGAAGGATATTCATTACGATGGGCCGGTGGTCATCGAGTCCTTCACCAGCAAGGTTAAGAGCATCGCCCGTGCAGCAGCCATCTGGCGCTCTTTCGAAAGCAGTCAGGATGCCTTAGCCGAAAACGGCCTGCACTTCCTGAAAAAATTATTAGCGGGATAGAACCCCACCCCCAGCCCCTCCCCGCAAGCAAGGAGGGGAGTTAAGAATAAATTTAAAGGACAAATACACGTCGTTGTATTTGAGTAGAGGTTATTAACGATGGCATCAAAATATCTTGGCCCGATAAAACGCTTAGGTGGAATCGCCATCCTCCTATTTGTGTTCGCACTCCTTTTCTCGGTGATCGGCAACTCGGTTTTCAGTGAGGAAACACGCAAAGGCGTATTCATCAACGCCGTCCCGTTTATCACAGCCTTCATCGGCATCTTACTACTATTCATATTAGTGATTGTGCTGGTGGCGAAACGTTATAACGGTAAAGTACCTGCCCGCTGCCACGGCGCCATCGAGCGCACGTTGGTTATCGGCATCCTATTTGGCGTGTTTTTCCTGTTCCAGCCCTTCTCGATTGTGCCCTATCGTTATGGCTTTTTATTACTGCTGGTGGCAACCCTCTCATTCATCCTATGGAGTCATGTTGTACCCGCAGGCGCACGACAGAGTTTTGGACTACCCCAATTGAACGGACGTCAGCATTTGATTGGTGGAATCGCAGCGCTAGTCGTCGTCGTCGTGATGTCAGTGGGCATCATCAGCATCAACGTACCAAAAGAACCCTATGGTATCCGTGACCGTGTGTGGAACTCTTACAGTGCGGAACGGAAAGCCGAAGTCACTGCCGCCGCAACAGCTGATTTCAGCACCGTGGAAACACCCTTCATCATCTTGTTTAGTCTATTTCCGGCGGCTGTGGTTTATTTCGCTGTCCGTGAGATCGGTGCAGAACCGCCCGCAATCGAGACAGTTCAAGGAGTAGCAGCGGTTAGTCACGCCTAGATGAGGGAATACGCAGAAACCCATTCTCGGCTAACCAATGATTACTGCATTAACGATAAGACGCGCTAAACTTATGGGGTAGTTTTCTTTTTAAAGCATTACTTAAGGAAAGGGTATTATGGCAAGACCAGTTACACTTTTTACCGGACAATGGGCTGATCTCCCTTTAGAAACGCTGGCGGAAAAAGTCTCCAGTTGGGGCTATGATGGTCTGGAATTGGCCTGCTGGGGCGACCACTTTGAAGTGGATAAAGCGCTGGAAAGCGATAAGTATGTTCAGAGCCGTAAGGATATTTTGGAAAAATATGGTCTGAAGTGCTATGCCATCAGCAACCATCTGGTCGGTCAATGCGTTGCCGACACCATTATTGATGAGCGCCATAAAGCCATTTTGCCGCCGCGCCTGTGGGGTGACGGCAAGGCCGAGGGCGTGAATCAACGTGCCGCCGAAGAAATCAAGAACACCGCTAAAGCCGCCAAGATGATGGGCGTAAAGGTCGTCAATGGTTTTACAGGCAGCCCCATCTGGCACATGATTTACCGCTTCCCGCCGACTTCCGATGCTATGATCGACGCGGGTTATAAGGAATTTGCGGATCGTTGGAATCCCATTTTGGATGAGTTCGATAAGCAGGGCATCCTCTATGCCTTGGAAGCGCATCCCAGCGAAATCGCTTACGACATTTACACCGCTCAAAAGACGTTGGAAGCCTTAGGCAATCGCAAGACCTTCGGCTTCAACTTTGATCCTAGCCACTTCATTCACCAGCAGTTCGACCCGATTAATTTCATTACCGCCTTCCCTGACCGCATTTACCATGTGCATGTGAAGGACTCGAAGCTCAACCTGAACGGCTTCACCAGCATTTTGGGATCACATCTGAACTTTGGTGATCCGCGTCGGGGTTGGGACTTTGTGTCACCCGGCCATGGCGATGTTGATCTGGAGTCGATTATTCGCGTCCTGAATCGTATCGGCTACGATGGCCCACTCTCGGTTGAATGGGAAGACAGCGGCATGGATCGTGAACACGGTGCGTCCGAAGCGGTGGAGATCATACAGGGGACTGACTTCAAACCCTCATCGCTGGCCTTCGATGCGGCCTTCGAGAAGAAGTAAAGTCAGTACCCCTAACCCCAACCCTTTCCCCGTAGTAACAGGGCAAGGGAGCCGGCGGCGGTTAGCTTATTTTCGTAACAGACGCAAAGACCACCAAGTGATTCATTACACAAATGTGGTCTTTGAAGTCCCTTTAGTGGACTTGTCTTATGGTTAGCATCACGGCTTTAGCCTGATGCGGTGCAACCCGCCACTCACCATTAATGTCTGGCGGCACATCAAAATAATCTGTAGGGGTTTGCCGCTGGCAAACCCTGTTTAATCAGGAGAACAAACATGGCTGATGAAGTCGGTTTTGTAAGCATGGCGAGCAAAGCAGCCGCCGGAGATGCCCCCACCTTGGGCATCGGGATGCTGGGCTACGCCTTTATGGGGAAAGCCCATACCAACGCCTTTAAGAAACTGCCCTATATGATGTATCCGCCAGTCGCTATTCCCAAGCTGGTGGCGATTTGCGGACGCAATCAGGAAGCCACCGCTGCCGCAGCCCAACGCTATGGTTATGCGGGTTATTACACCGATTGGCGCGAGATGATTAAAAATCCCGACATTCAGGTGTTCGATAACGGCGGCCCGAATGATGCCCATGCCGAGCCAACCATCGCGGCGGCACAGGCCGGTAAACATGTCTTCTGTGAGAAACCACTCGCCCGTACCGCTGAAGAAGCCAAACATATGCTGGATGAAGTCGAAAAAACCGGCGTGAAGCATATGGTAGCCTTCAACTATCGCTTCGTTCCGGCGATTGTGCAGGCCAAGAAGCTCATCGAAAGTGGCGCGTTGGGGCGCATCTTCCACTTCCGCGCGGTTTATCTGCAAGAGTGGATTATCGACCCCAACTTCCCCATGATCTGGCGCTTGGATAAGAAGCAGGCGGGCAGTGGCGCGTTGGGCGATCTCGGCGCACATATCATTGATCTGGCACGTTTCCTCATCGGTGAACCCAAGAGCGTCATGGGCATGGCTCGTACCTTTGTGCCAGAACGTCCATTGGGTGATGGCAGCGGTAAGATGGGCAAGGTTAAAGTCGATGATGCTTTCGTGTCGTTGTTCGAGTTCGAAAACGGCGCACTCGGCACGTTGGAAGCTTCACGCTTTGCCCAAGGTCGCAAGAACTTCAACTCATTGGAGATCAACGGCGAAAACGGTTCGATCACCTTCAACTTGGAGCGCATGAATGAACTCAATGTGTTCTGGGCGAACGAAGACCCCAAAGAGACACGCGGTTTCCACAATATCAATGTCACGGAATCGTATCATCCGTATATGGAAAATTGGTGGCCCCAAGGTCACATCATTGGTTGGAGTGAAACTTTCGTTCACGAGTTCCACCACTTCTTTGATGCCATCGTGAATAACAAGCCGGTTGCACCGTGGGGTGCGGACTTCGTGGATGGCTACCGCAACGCCGTCATCTGCGATGCGATTGTCAACTCGTCAGAGAGTAAGAAGCAGGTTGATATTAAGTATTAATTGATCGCCTTTTGTAGGGGCGGGATTCATACCGTCCGCCGCAACCAAAGGCCGAGAAGACCGTTGGCATCCAGTATTATAGTCGTCAAGTTACAGTCACCGTTTGTAGCATATTCTATGATTGGTGACTGTCGGCTTTAGCGATTTAGGTAAACGGATTGAACTTTCTTCGCAAACATTGGCTTCTCATCCTGCTAATCGTCGTCGGGTTATTGTGGTGGCGTATTTACGATTTGCTTTTACCCTCGCCACAGATACCCAATTGGTATGACTCATCTCAAGCCTTTGATTATTGGTCAATGATTTCACATCCCGAAATTGGGTGGATAGCATTAGCAGGATTTGTTGTTATTTGGATACTTGCATTCATTAGAATGTGGCGCATTTCAAGAATTGCTCACCGTTACATTTTGATGATTGCAACAATGCTTATCTGCGTAATTTCGACATGTACACCAATTATTTTGAGTACCAAAGATAGTAGAACAATGAGCCACATTATGAGCGCGAACTATCAAGGTCGTGTTTATCATTTGGCCTTTTACAAGCTCATTGAATTTATGGATATGGGTTCATCTTCGTACTATGTTTTTGAGTGCGATGCATCTGGAAATAAATGCTCAAAGATTTTCCAAGAAGCGGGTGGGCCACCCTATCAGGCGAAGCTTCTGGTGTCAGACAATAAATTGATATACCAATACGACACAACTAGCCGTCAACTTTTGCCCAAAGTAAATTGACTGATTTTAGGTTAGAAAACTCGAACATAATTTTGATTGACAACTACTGAACTTTTGTTCTATTATAGAGTGTTGCGAAATCGTCTGAAAGGGAAAATCTTGTCTTTGAATTATTTTTTGCGCCATTGCTTCTTTGCGACCTTGCGTTAAGTTTTTTATGGCAACGACAGCAGCAGCACACCGACATTAGCGACGCGGCGGACATGCGAGAGCCAGCCGCTGCAAAAGTGTCACTTCAGCGGATTTGAGCGAGACACCCACCAGCACAAAATGACCATTCGGTGGCATCAGCCGAGCTTCCCGCCGGACATTTCAGCGGGAATGATGCGAAACTTGCGAAAAATGCAGCAACAACTGCAACATTTGCAATATTTCGATCATTTCACAGCACACAAATCAAGTAACAGAGTGAGATATACTGATTATGAGATAAGTAAGCGAGGAACAAAATCATGAACCTTTACGATGATGTTGTCACGCTAGTTGATAAGTTATCGGTCGCTGAAAAAGCCCAACTCATCGAGCATTTAGGGAGCGCATTACGTCACGATTTGGAAGTAGAAGCATTTCGCCGGATGCCATAGCACGAATTTTTACGGAATACTTACGGCATTCTTGCCGATGATCCGATTGAGCGCCCTGAACAATTGCCACTCGAAGAGCGTGAGCCGTTGGAATGAAGAACATTAGCCGTTAATTTCCAAAATATTTTTTGATTATCAGGAATTAGATTTATGACCAAAACTATAGCCATTTTCGGCGCGTTGGATACCAAAGGGCAGGAGTTCGCCTTCCTCAAAGCTGCCATCGAACAGCGCGGCTTTCAAACGCTGGTAGTCGATACGGGTGTGCTGGGTGAACCCTTCTTCCCACCCGATATTACCCATGAACAGGTCGCAACCGCTGGTGGTGCAACACTGGCTGATCTGGTCGTCAAAAGTGATCGTGGTGAGGCGATGGCAGTCATGCAAGCTGGTGCGGCTGCCGTCGCCCGACTGCTGCACAACGAGGGCAAAATCGACGGGATCATCGGTATGGGTGGAGGCGGAGGTACATCCATCGCTACAGCCGCCATGCGCGCCTTACCAGTCGGCTTCCCCAAGCTGATGGTGTCAACCGTCGCCTCCGGTGATACCAGTGGCTTCGTCGGTCAGAGTGACATCACCATGATGTACTCGGTGGTCGATGTAGCAGGCATCAACCGCATCAGCCGCCGGATTTACACCAACGCAGCCGGAGCAATCTGTGGCATGGTGGCGGGTGAAGTCACACAGGCTGAAGATAAACCCATCATCGCCGTCAGCATGTTTGGAAACACCACCCGCGCTGTCAACCAAGCACGCGGATTATTGGAAGCCGCAGGTTATGAGGTGCTGGTTTTCCATGCCACCGGCAGCGGTGGACGCACAATGGAGTCGTTGATCGCCGATGGCATGATTACCGCCGTCCTCGACATGACCACTACCGAATGGGCGGACGAACTGCTCGGCGGAGTCCTGAGCGCAGGTTCAACCCGATTAGATGCCGCAGCCAAAGCGGGTATCCCACAAATTGTCGTCCCCGGCTGTATCGACATGTGTAATTTCTGGGCACTGGATACTGTGCCAGAAAAGTATAAGGGGCGTAATCTCTATAGTTGGAATCCCAATATCACACTGATGCGAACCACGCCCGCCGAAAATGAACAATTAGGAATCATTTTCGCCGACAAACTCAGCACATCAACCGGCGCAGTCAAAGTCTACATACCGATGCTTGGCGTATCTGAACTCGACCTCGAAGGCAAGCCATTTTATGACGCGGCAGCGCTGCCTGCCTTTGTAAATGCTCTCAAGAGCAAACTGCGGCCTGATATTCCCGTGGTCGAACTCGATATGGACATCAATGACCCACTCTTTGCCGAGGCCACTGTGAATGCCCTATTGAAATTACTCAACAAATGAAAACGCTAGTCGGCTATAATAGCCTGCAAATTAGGGTGAGGAATATATGATGAATGCCATACGATTGTTGGCTGTTGTAAACGAAAAGCATGAACTGATTGTCACCTTACCGGATGATGTGCCTGTGGGTCCAGTTGAACTGCTGCTTCAACCTATCCAATCGTCTGAACCGACAAATGAGCGTGAAACTATTCTTGCTCAATTAAAGGCCGCAGGCATATTGGTAAAGCCTGAAGATTTGGATATTCCATCGGACTTAGAATATGTCTCTGATGAGGAATTGCTCGAAATTGGTATTTTACCAGAAGGCGCACCTCGAACTGACCAACTTATAGCTGAAGATCGAGGATCACGTTGACCGCTTATTTCGTCGATACCAGTGCTTTGGCAAAACGTTATATCAGCGAAATAGGTTCAACATGGACTCGTTCTTGGCTTCATATTAATACAGGAAATGTGATACTCATTTCTGAATTGGTTCGCGTCGAAATGTTTTCGCTATTACATCGCTACCAACGGACGGGAACATTTTCAGTTGCCTCAATAAGCCGGATGAAGAGCGCGTTTCTACACCATCTCCAATCTGAGTACTCAATCGTTACACTTGATCGCTCACTCATTGTAGAAGCAGCCAATTTAACTGTGCGACATCCTTTACACGCCCTCGATAGGGTGCAATTAGCATCTGGCATAAGGGCATCTCGGTCAATCACTGCCCATTTAACCTTTGTCACCGCTGACTCCGTTTTGTTGACTGTCGCGAACGCTGAAGGACTGACAACCGATAATCCGAATATGCATCCCTAATAAACTTTTATACTCAAGGACTTTTTAGTATGGCTATTCCCCGCGATGAAATTCTCCGCCGCTTACAGGCTCAACGTGCCGCTGGCAAACCGATCATCGGTACAGGCGCAGGCACGGGTATCTCTGCCAAATTTGAAGAGGCGGGCGGTACGGATTTGATTATTATTTACAACTCTGGTCGCTATCGTATGGCAGGGCGTGGTTCACTGGCGGGTTTGATGGCCTACGGCGATGCCAACGCCATCGTCATGGAGATGGCGGGAGAAGTGCTGCCCGTCGTCAAAAACACGCCTGTTCTCGCAGGCGTTAATGGCACTGACCCGTTTCGTGTCATGCCCTATTTTCTGAAACAGGTGAAAGACATCGGCTTTTCGGGTGTCCAAAACTTCCCGACCGTCGGCTTGTTCGACGGCATCATGCGCCAAAACTTGGAAGCGACTGGCATGGGCTACGACAAAGAAGTCGCGATGATTGGCATGGCGCACGAAATGGATTTATTCACCTCGCCTTATGTCTTTAATCCTGATGAAGCGCGAGCCATGACCCATGCAGGCGCGGATTTATTGGTATGCCATCTTGGATTGACCACTGCTGGAACCATCGGCGCGGGAGTCGCACCTTCATTAGACGACGCGATCAAACGGGTGATGGAAATGGCCGACGCAATTTGGTCAATCCGCAAAGACGCGCTGGTGATTTGTCACGGCGGGCCATTTGACGAACCGGATAACGTCGGCAAAGCGCTCAAGCAAATGCTGGGCATCGCGGGCTTTTATGGAGCATCCAGCGCCGAACGCCTGCCGATAGAACGGGCAATTACGGCACAGGTCGCCGCCTTCAAAGGGTTGGAACTAGGATAACGGAAACAACTTTTTGACAGGAATTAATAGCACGCTAAAATATGCGTCATTGTCCTGTATACAGGCTGTATACTGTTTAATAGCTTATTGATCATAAGAGCAAATGTTAATATAAGTACTCCTACATTCTAGCTATCAATGAGTACTTAAAACAAACTACTATGGGAAGACTTGAACATTACCTCGCCGAACAATCATCGCACCTTCTCGATGGCGACTCTATGCGTCGCAGCGAGGTGGCCTACATGCGGATCAAAGATGCTTTACAACACGCTGGATTAGAACCCGGCGAACCGCTTTCTGAACCCCAGTTGTCTAAGATGCTCGGCATCAGCCGGACACCTGTACGCGAAGCCTTACAACAGTTGGCACAAGAAGGGTTAGTCCAAGTGATTCCGGGGCGGGCGGTAACGGTCGCTTCCCGATCCGTACAAGATGTACTCGATGTCATTCATATGCGGTCGCTGCTTGAGCCAGAACTCGCACGATTAGCCGCCGAATCGGCTAATGAGCAACAACGCAAAACATTTGGTGACACGATGAATGATATGGAAGCCGCGCTGCGCGATGACGATTACAACGCATGGTCAAAGGCCGATGTCATTTTCCACGACACCATAAGCAAGGCCTGCCCTAATCCGCTTTTAGGCGAAATGGTGGTCATGCTGCGTAACCGTGTGCATCACCTTGCCAAGACCGACTCGCGTCATAATCCAGCACGATTAGAGGCTTGCACAGCCGAACATCGCCGGATTGTGGATGCCCTACTCGCGCGTAATGGTAAAGCCGCAGAGGAAGCCATGCGTGACCATCTGAGCATTTTACGGGAGAGCATGTTTAACAAGCTGATGTACGGTCAATAAAATTACTTGTAGGGGCGGAGGGCTATCCGCCCATTTAAAAATTAGGTTAGTCTGCGTGAGCGCACTTTCAGCACTCACGTTTATTTGAAAAACTATAGGAGAAATTCAATATGAAAATTTGTATGCATAACTGGATGCGCCCCGAACCCATCGAACATACCATCGACCGTATGGTGCGCTTCGGCTATGACGGTATTCAAATTATGGGCGAACCGCGTAAATATGACTGGAAGCAAGTTCGTGGTCTGTTGGACAAAAACAACCTAAAATGCTTCGGCTCGGTGAGCATCATGGGGCGCGGGCGTGATCTCATTCATGCTGATCCGTGGTACCGCGAGATGACGGTTGCCTATCTGAACGAATGTCTCGACATGGTTGCAGCCTTAGGCGGCAAAATATTTACACTCGTTCCCAGCGAAGTCGGCAAGATTGTGGCAATGTCGGATGCCGAAACCGAATGGGGTTATGCAGTCGAAGGCATCAAAAAGGTAGATGAACACGCCCAAAAACTGGGTATTCGCATCGGCTTAGAACCTCTGAACCGCTTCGAAACCAACTTCCTCAACCGCCACGACCAAGCGATTAAGCTGGCACAGGATGTGGGTGGAAATGTCGGTGTATGCCTCGATGCATTCCACATCAACATTGAAGAAGCCGATATGTATCAGGCGATTACAACCACTGTCAAAGGTGGTTATATGGTGGACTTCCATGTGGCTGATAACAACCGCCGCCCACCGGGAGAAGGTTCTCTCGACTGGAAACGGATTATTTCAACGCTCAAAGATGCGGGCTATAACGAGCAATTGACCAGCGAGTTCGTCGTGCCGTTGGATCGCTCACCGTTGGCGACCAAAATGGCGGAATCCGGCACGACCGCAACCGAGGCTGAACTGAAGTTTATTCGCGACCACGGCAGTGATTTGATGCCTGACGCGGAATATTCCAAGCACGTTGAGAACACCATCAAGCATCTCCGTGCGAGTGGTGCATAAAAATTAATCATGGGGCAGGGCGCATGGCTGTGCGCCCCTGCGGAAATCGTTTATTTAAAATAGGATTATTTTATGGCGACCGTTTTATTGATCGGTACGCTGGACACCAAGGGGCCAGAAACCGCTTACCTCCGTGATCGTGTGCGTGAAATGGGTTGTAAAACGCTGGTACTCGACTCCGGCATTCTCGGTGAGGCAGTCGGCATCGAAGCAGATTTTACGCGGGAACAAGTGGCGATTGCTGCCGGAACAACCATTGATGCCCTAAGAAACGCTGGAACGCGCGGCAAAGCAGTCGAAGGTATGTTAAAGGGAGTCCGTAAACTGACGCTCGACCTGCTGGTGGAAGGCAAGATTCACGGGGCGGTGGCATTGGGCGGTGCGGAAGGTTCCGTGTTGGCAGCAGCAGCCATGAAGGAACTGCCGATTGGCTTTCCTAAGTTGATTGTGTCACCCATTGCCTCAGGACAACGCAAGTTCGCGCCATTTGTTGGTACTCGTGATGTGATGGTCATGCACTCAATCGTCGACATTCTTGGTCTGAATCCGATTAGTAAGACAATCTTTGCAGGGGCTGCGGCGGCTGTTGCTGAGATGGCGAAACAATATGAAGCCAAGTCAGTAGTCGAATATGTGCGAGACAAACATGGCTTACTAATTGGTAATCCAACCGCCGAATATGCAATAAGACAACTTGGTTTTCATCCGTTCGGAAAGGTTGGTCGGCAACTAACTGAGGATGAAATCGCCGAATACAGGCGAAATAGAAAGCTTCCAGAAGATGCTTGGGTACAACCCACAACTACGACAATCAAGGGACGCAGTCTTGAAACGGGATTACCAGCTTCGAAGGATATTAGCACCGAAGATATCACTCAAGCGTTAACGACGAGGCCAACGATTAAATCAGATCGTCCTGCCATCGCCGCGACCATGTTGGGGAATACAACCAAGCCGTTGATGCGTGTGCGCCCATGCGTGGAAGCGATGGACATGGACTTTGTGATCTTCCATGCCAACGGCGTGGGTGGTGTGGCGATGGAGGAGTTAATCACGCAAGGGCAGTTTGCGGCGGTGCTGGATTACACCTTGAGCGAGGTCGCAGGGCAAATCGCAGGCGGCTTCCATGTGGGTGGTTCGGTACGAATGGACGCAGCGGCGCAATCCGGTGTGCCGCAAGTGGTTGTGCCGGGATGCTTGGACTTTATCGTATTTGGCGCGAAGCACGAAGTACCGGAACAGTTCAAAGACCGCCCGATGTATTACCACAATCCAGAGTTTACGTTGGTACGCACAACGCCAGAAGAACAGATCAAGGCGACTCAATTTGTGCTGGATAAGCTCAACCAATCCACCGGAAAAGTGACGGTTGTGGTTCCGTTGGGTGGCGCTTCGGTGATGGATATTGAAGGTGGCGCGTTTTACATGCCAGAACTCAATCGCCAGTGCTGGGACATCCTCAAAAATGGATTGAAAGCGGACATTCGTTACCGTGAAGTCGATGCCCATATTAACAGCGATGTGTTCGCGGATGCGGTGTTCGAAGAGTTAAAGGCAATACTGAATTAACCACAGAGCCACAAATCAGTACCCCTAACCCCAACCCTTCCCCCATAGTAACAGGGGAAGGGAGCAATACGGCAGTATGTGATGGATTATTTTCATAGCAGGCGCAGAGAAAACACGAGAGAATACAAGAAGTAGGAGACAGGATTATGGCAGCACCACGCTCAGCAAAATCATTGAATTTCCCATCGTTTTGCATGGGAGATTTGAGCTACGTTGATATACAAGAATACCTGAAACACTCGGATACGATCCTCATTCCTAAGGCGAGTTTGGAGCAGCACGGCCCACACCTGCCTTTATACTGCGATACGATTACGGCAACCGAGGTGGCGACCCGTGCTGGTGAGCAAGCCGGTATCATGTATACACCGACGCTGTGGTTGGGTTATTCACCGCAGCATATGCGCGCACCGGGGTTTGGTGCAGGAACGATTACCTTACGGGCAGATACCTACATGAACGTGTTGTACGACATCGGGCGCAGTTTGGTGCATCATGGTTTTAAGCGGCTGATCTTCGTGAATGGTCACGGATCGAACGTCAAGGTGGTTGATCCGGTGCTACGACGGTTACGGAATGAAACGGGCGCGTTGATCGCTTACTACAAACCATATGCCGAGCGCTATATCGGCATGTTGAAGGATGTGCTGGAAGGGCCAGTCGAAGAGACTCCCGGCTGGCACGCGGGCGAACTCGAAACCTCGCAGGTGCTTGCCCATAACCCCAAGCTGGTACGGTTGGATCGGGCGAAGGCGGATAAGGCTCATGCACCGAAATGGTTGGGTGATGCATGGGCCAAGAAGGATGGGATGCCGGATGCCGAGTTCCAAGGTTATCAATATTTCAACTTCCCGTTTGACCACGAAGAATTTACCGACTCGGGCACAATGGGCGTACCGCAGCGGGGTACAGCAGCCAAGGGCGAAGAGGCTTTTAAGCGCTTCACCAATCACTTGATTGACGCGGTGGAAGAACTCGAAAAGGTCGAGGTCACCATCAAAAATCAGGATTGGAGCGAGGGCAAAGCATGGTAACCAAGGATGCGAACAGCATACTCGCCGATTCGCTCGGAAAAATTGTGGGCAGCGCCAATGTGATGGCTGCCCCCGAAGCCCGTACCCAATATGCCAGCGACCAATGGTGGTATGCCATCGCGGCAGCCGCAGCCGGAGAAGCCATCAGTAAACCGGATGTGGCGGTCAGCCCGACCACGCCGGAACAAGTCGCGCAAGTGATGAAGCTGGCGAACACTCTGCATGTACCGGTTACTCCTTGGGGTGGTGGCAGCGGTGTACAAGGGGCGGCGAACGCGGACAAAGGCGGCATTATCCTTGACCTCAAAAAACTCAATCGCGTGCGCTCGGTCAATGAAAAATCACTGACGTGTGTGGTGGAAGCCGGAAAAATCTGCAAGGAATTTGAGGCGGAACTGAATGCTGACGGTTACGCTTTCACCCATTATCCCGCTTCGACCGAGTGGGCGACGATTGGCGGCTCGATTGCAGCACGGGGATCGGGTGTGCTTTCGACCAAATACGGCAAAATTGAAGACCATATTCTAAGCCTCGAATTTGTGACTCCGACCGGCGAACTGGTGACGACACCCGCTGTGCCGAGACACGCGGTTGGGCCGGAACTCACGCAACTCCTGATCGGAGCGGAAGGCACACTGGGCGTGGTGACAGCGGCGACGGTGAAACTGCATCATCTCCCCAAGCAGCGGACGTTTGTGGTGGCAGCATTCCCCTCGCTTAAAGATGGGGTGGAAGCCGGACGCATCATTATGACCAGCGGACTGAAACCGGCGGTGATGCGGTTATATGACGCTGAAGCAGCGGCACACAGTTTGGCACGGGCGGTCGGCGCTGATCTGCAATTCACCACCTTGGTGATGATGTTCGACGGCGAATACCCCGAACTGGTTAACCATGAGGCGAAAATCGTAGGTCAAATTTGCCAAGACCACCATGCCACGATTTTGGCAGAGGACATCGGCGCGGTGTGGTGGGATAAGCGCTACGTCTTTTATTACCCTCCATATGCACCGGAACTGCCGAGCATCTGGGGAACAATCGACGTGGTAGCGGATTTCGAGCATATCGAGGCGGTTTATGAAGAAACCACCAAAGCCATCCACGCGGCTTGCCCCGCCGAATTTAACCTCTCCTTGAACACGCACTTTTCCCACTGGTACGAGTGGGGTTCGATGATCTATGCTCGTATGAAAGTGCCGACTGGCCCAGCCGATTTGACCGAAGCCAAGGAGCTACACGACACGATTTTCCGCGCGGGGATTGAGGCGGCGATGAAGGCTGGCGCAGTGATGAATGACCATCACGGTGTTGGGATGCGGCTTGCCCCTTATATGCCAGCCCAATACGGCGTGGGCATGGAGAGCTTGAAACGGATTAAGAAGGCGCTTGATCCGAACAATATCCTGTGTCCGGGGAAATTGGGTCTGTAGTCGATAGTCATTGGTACTTTAGTCCATACAAATGCGGGAAGGGGCGTGAAAGCGCCTCTTTTTGTTTGGCGGCAATGGCTTTTGCGTGGCTTAGATAATCCGAATACAATCTCTGCTATTCAGTCCAACTTATATTTATGCAGATGAATCTCCTCTGCTGCTCAAAATTTCTATTGGAGAACACAGCTTATGGAATATCGTCAACTGGGTACAGACGGCCCTCAAATCCCTGTGATCGGACTAGGCGCGTGGCCTATTGGGGGCGGAATGGGTGCGGTAGATGAACGCAACGCCATCGACACCATTCATGCCAGTATTGATCACGGCATCACTTTGATCGACACCGCACAGTATTATCGCACGAGCGAAGCCATCATCGGTCGGGCGCTGCAAAACGGTTGGCGTGACCGCTGCTTTATCGCCACCAAGGTGAGTGGGAAATACTCGCGAACCGACATCCGCACGGCGATTGAAAACAGCCTGCGCGCGCTCAAGGTGGACATGGTCGATTTGTACCAGATTCACAGTTGGGATCCGCAGTACCCGGTCGAAGATAGCATCGATGAGATGGCAAAGCTCCAGCAGGAAGGCAAAGTGCGCTATCTCGGCGTGTCGAATTACAACGCCGAGCAGATGCAACGGGCACTAAAAACCGCGCTTTTTCACTCCAACCAGCCACGCTACAACTTGTTCGACCGTGAGATTGAGGCGCAGGACATTCCATTTTGCGAGCGCGAAGGGATTGGCATTCTTGCACACAGCCCTCTGGCAAAGGGGCTGCTCGGTGGAAAATACACACCCGATACAACCTTTCCACCCGATGACGAGCGCTCGAATTTCCCGCGCTTTCAGGGAGATACCTTCGCCCGTTATCTGAAAGTGGCTGACCAACTGAAAGAGGTGGCCGAGGACAAAGGGTTAACGCTGGTGCAGTTGGCGATTGCTTGGCAGCTTCGCTTACCCGCGATCACCTGTGTGCTGGTTGGCGCGAAGTCTCCACAGCAGGTGGCCGATTATATCCCTGCGGTTGGTGTCGTGTTCACATCAGAGGAACTGGAACACATCGAGACGATCTTGCAGGGTACGCCCCACTAGTACCTCAACCAGCTAAAGATGAGGGGTAATAGTCAACAAAAACCCGTTGAGCATCTTGAAGGGTAAAAGACCAATGAATGCGACGGTGGGAAGCGTTAGCAGCCTGTTCCCAAGCAATAAGTTCCAGATTGAGGG
>JBBSBM010000084.1:0-34668 GCA_038251275.1 Aggregatilineales bacterium | reverse complement strand
TGGCGCTGACTGCTTCTGCCTCATTCGCAGCTACCTCTCCACCGCTCGCAAACAGGGTGTCAACCTCCTTGATGCTCTCTCTGCTGCCTTACATGCTGCTCCTTTTCTCCCTTCCTCCCCTACCTGAGTAGTTACGAATTTTCCAAATCTTTTCCCGCGTCGCATTTCTCTTTTTTGCGTTATTTGCAACTTTTACAGCGATTCGGCGATTCCCTCCCTCATATCCGCTGCGGCGGCACCCCCTATGGCACGCGGCGACATCACGGGAGCCATCCGCTGCACTCAGCAGCATCAGCCGAGCCAGCCGCCGTGCAAAGCTGCAAATTCAGCGGCATTGAGGGAACTTCCCGCCCGCCATTTCAGCGGATATTCGGCACAATAGATAATTATTTTTGTAGGGGCTGGATTAATCCAGCCCGCTCATCCGTTCCAACCAACATCAAGCATATGTTATCGGATCAACCAGCCCAACTTCCTCAAACGCCTTCAACCTTTCCGCGCATGTCGGGCATTTCCCACAGGCCACTTCCCCTCCCACATAGCACGACCATGTTTGGGCATAATCCACGCCCAACGCTAGCCCTGTTCGTAGGACATCCGCCTTCGAATACCGCACAAACGGTGCTTCAATTTTCACCGCATATTTCCGGTTCAGCGCATAAACACTGTTCAAACGCTCCAAAAACTCCGGTGTCGTATCCCAATACCCGTAAAGGTCATGCGCCTGCGCCCCATAATAAACGCGGTCAACACCTAAGCTCTCCGCATACGCCACCGCATAGGCCAGAAACAACATATTCCGGTTCGGCACATAAGTCGCTGGTTGATTATCACCCACAACCGTTTCCATATCAGGAATCGCTATATCACTATTCACCAGCGCCGACGTTCCAAAAATCACCTGTGTCGCCCTTAAATCAACAACCATATGTGCCTTAATGCCCAACAACGCCACCTGCGCCTTCGCACACTCAATCTCCCGGCTGTGCTTCTGCCCGTACTGAAACGTCATCACCGCCGGATCACGATTCTCCTGTTTAACCATATAGTGGAGCAAAGTTACACTGTCCATCCCACCGCTCACAATCACCACCGAGTCCATTATCTTCCTCCAAAACAAAAGAGAGCATCCTTTCAGATACTCTCGTAAACTTATAAACCATGTATTAAGCTCCCTCTCCCCTGATGCTTCGGGGGAGAGGGGGTATTAATTCACGTTCTCGAATATCCCTGCCGCGCCCATACCCCCACCGATGCACATGGTCACCATGCCGTACTTACTGTTCCGGCGCTTCATCTCATGGATAATCTGCACCGTCAGCTTGGCTCCTGTGCATCCCAATGGATGCCCCAACGCAATCGCCCCGCCGTTGACGTTGACCTTGTCAGGGTTCATCTCTAACACACGCATCACCGGAAGTGCCTGCGCCGCGAACGCCTCATTCAACTCAATCAGGTCAATATCATCAAGGCTCATGCCCGTCCGTTTCAGAACCTTAGGCACGGCGTTGATCGGCCCTACGCCCATAACTTCTGGACGTACACCCGCCACATTAAACCCCACAAATCGCGCCAGAGGAGTCAACCCTAACTGTGCTGCCTTCCCCGCTTCCATGATAATCACACCCGCTGCGCCGTCGCTCAATGGGCTGCTGTTACCAGCCGTCACCCGCCCACCTTGCCGAAAAACAGGCTTAAGCTTCGCCAGTCCATCCACCGTGGTCTCGCGTCGCAGATGTTCATCTTGGTCGAGTTTAATAGTCGATGTTTGCGCCTTACCATCCTCACCGATGAACGTCTCCTCCACCATAAACGGGATAATTTCCTGTGCGAACAAACCCGCGTCAGTCGCCCGTGCTGCCTTCTGATGGCTCTCGTATGCGAACTGATCCATTTGCTCACGGTCAATATTAAACTCGTCCGCCACCCGTTCCGCAGTGTGTCCCATGCTCATATACACATACGGATCGTTCTCTGCCATGTAGGGATTTGGGCTAATCTGGAAACCCGTCATCGGAACCAGTGACATCGTCTCCGCGCCACCCGCGATAATCACATCTGCGCTGTTCGCGATGATACTCTCGGCTGCCATTGCGATACTTTGCAACCCGCTTGAGCAAAAACGGTTCACCGTCTGACCGGGAACTTCCACAGGTAATCCCGCTCGCAAAGAGATAATCCGCGCGAAATTCAACCCCTGTGAGCCTTCCGGCATCGCACAGCCAATAATCACATCATCGATCTCATTCGGATCGAGCTTACCGCCCGTCTGTCGCATCAAATCCAGAATCACTGCCGATGCCATCTCGTCCGAGCGTGTATTCCGTGTCACGCCTTTTTTTGACTTCCCAACTGCTGTCCGGCTCATCGCCACGATCACTGCTTCACGCATGATTTATGTCCTCACTCAACCGACGATTTCATTAGTAATTTCTCTAAAGTCTGAGAGTCAGGCGCAACTTGCCTTACATCTCTCATAACTTGCTCAACGTCATGTAAAATACGACCCTCTAAATCCTCGCGATATTTTCCGCCTACAAAAATTTCCCAATCAGCCCAATTTATACTCAATCGAGCAAGCCATTCCGACAAGGCGACCGTTACATAGTTGGGTTTATCGCCGAGATTCAAACCTTGCTGAATGCTTTTTTCTGAAAGTACGCCAGCCTCTATCGCTGGACGCAAATCAGTCTCATTATAAGGCCCACAGATAAGCGCCCAACTCATCCCTTCAGCCAACAAATGACCGGTAATGCCCACCCTATAGCTATGTAATCTGCCCTCAAAATATCGACCTGCAAATGCCTTGCGGTCAGCCCATGTTTCGAAACAGTCATAATGCAAAGGAGCATCGCAATACCGATATAGGCGATGTTCCCTCGGAAAAGCCACACCCGAAGTCGCGGTATAGGGTCGATCCAGCTTTTCACCGCATATCGCACAAACGCTATTCGGGTGAATTAAAGCCATTCTCGGCACCCATTAATTTATGGACGAGCATTTGCTCCTTTAGTCGATCAGCAAGTTGGCTATGTTGTTCAATGAGCGTGTCAACCTCAACCTTATGCTCATAGTAATAAGCTAAGGTCGCGTGTACCTGTGTGAGTGTAAGCTTGTACTCACTCGCGATCTGTTCTGGTATCTGCCCATGAACAATTGTCGCAATCACAATGGCTGAGACTTCAATCGTCGTCCCTAAAATGAATGGTCTACCTCCGCGCACGTTCGGATCAATAGCAATCACGTTGATACTTTGAATGGCCTGCATATACCTCACCTTTCGTCCTTTAGAATTTACCCTCCCTCGCTTGCGGGGGAGGGCTAGGGTGGGGGTTCCCTAATTCCTCAACGGCTTATTGAACTGAAGCATATGGCTGATACGCTCCATGGTCTTTTCCTGTGTCACCAAGCTGAGGAATGCCTCGCGCTCCAAATCCAGAATATATTGTTCGCTCACCCACTGCGGTTCACTGAGTGCCCCGCCCGTCAACACATAAGCCAGCTTCTTGCTTATGAACGCATCATAATCGGTCGCGTATCCACCCTCGCGGAAACCTTCGATTCCCAAGAGCAACGCCGCGTGAGCATCACGTCCTGCTGCCCAAACTTTTTCGGGCTGGCGTGGGGTATAACCATCCGCTAACTGTAAAGCCGTCTTCTTGGCCTCACCCAACAGATGAGACCGGTTCATCACAATCTTGTCATCAGCGCTCAGAATACCCATGTCCCGGGCTTCTTTAGCGCTCGTACTGACCTTCGCCGTCGCAATCTGCTCAAATACCTTTTGTAGATGAGGTAATGCGTCTGCGTTCGGATGCGATGCCATTACCGGACTGACGACCCGCCGCAGCATTTCCTTACAGCCACCCCCTGCCGGAATGAGTCCCACACCGAGTTCAACCAATCCCGCGTACAACTCACCGTGCGCCACCACTTTAGTACCGGACATCAACAGTTCCGCGCCACCACCCAACGCCATATTGAAGGGTGCAGTCACAACAGGCTTACTGTGGTAACGCATTGCCATCCCAAAATCTTGCAGTGCCTTAATTGACCCTTCCAGTTGATCCATCAAGCCGCTTTGTACCGCCATCACCACCATGAACACGTTCGCGCCGATGCAGAAGCGCTCACCATCATGCCCCACGACCAGCGCATCAAAATCGGTCTTGAGCAAGTCGAGTGCCTTGTAGCCCATCTCTACCAGATCGGCATCAATCGCATACGCTTGGCTATGGAGCTCGAACAGCGCCACACCGTCACCCATATCAATGACACTGCCACTGCCGTTCTTGGCGACTTCTTTCTTATTGGCCTTTAGCGTTGCAACCGTGATCTCACGTTTGTCAATTTCCAGCGGTAGATATTGACCATCTTGCGGACTGTAATAACCAATAGCCTGCCCTTTCGCATCCCGTTGATAGAAGGTCTGCTTACCGCTCGCAATCATCAACTTAACCCAATCGGCTACCAGATAACCTGCCGCTTCAAACGTTGGGATCGTCTCAGCTACACCAATCGCATCCCAAATTTCGAACGGTCCCATCTCGTGGGCAAAACCCCACTTCTGCGCGTTATCGACGTTGACCAACGTATCCGTGATTTCCGGAACGCGATTAGATGCATACGCCAAGTAAAAGGCGTGCATATGCCACAAAAATTGTCCGGCGCGATCCGGCTCATTAATTAGCAAACGAATCCGTTCACCCAACGACTCAACTTTGCGATGCTTGCTAACGCTGTCAAATCGTGGCTTGACCGGTGCTTCATGCTGCATCGTTTCGAGGTTTAAGGGCCAAAATTCCTTCTCGCCACTAGGCCCTTTCACCGTCTTATAAAAACCAATGCCGGTTTTATTACCCAGCCATTTGTTCTCAACCATCTTTTCGCTGAGCGCGGCTGTTTTAGCGTGGTGCAAAACTTCTCGTGCCGGATCCTCAGGGATCGCGTCGTACAGGTTTTCAGCCACATGCACCACAATGTCAAACCCGACCAGATCATTTAGCCGGAAGGTCGCCGTTTTGGGATGACCGATTAATGGACCGGTTAAACTGTCGACTTCCTCAACCGTGAACCCATTATCAACCACATAATTCATGACCTGCATGCCCGCCATCGTCATGAAACGGTTGCCGATAAAGTTGGGCTTGTCTTTGCAAACCACCACACCTTTGCCCAGCACCTTCGTCCCGAATTCCACCATATACTTCACCGCTTCAGGATCCGTTTCGGGCAGTGGAATCACTTCCATTAGATGCAAATGACGTGGCGGGTTAAAGAAATGTGTCCCCATGAACCGTCGAGCAAAACCTTCTCCCAAGCCTTCAGCAATCGAATGGATTGGAATGCCCGATGTATTGCTGGTAATAATCGCGTCCGGTCGCGCGACTTCTATTATTTTCGCCATTAAGCTGCGTTTCACATCCAACTTTTCAACCACCACCTCGATAATCCAGTCAGCATCGCTCAACATATCAAGGTTGTCATCTACATTGCCGACGTGAATTCTCTCAATATCCGAAGCAGAAAATACCTGTGGCGGTCGAGAGGATTGTGCTTTCTTGAGGTTATCCAAAACAATCGCGTTACGCTTAGCGGGTTTATCACCTGCTTGTGTACCCTTAGCCGCGATGTCCATGAGGGTTGTATCGACCCCAACGGCTGCCATCAGCGTTGCGATGCCACTGCCCATTGTGCCGGAACCGATAACTGCCGCTTTACGAATGGAATAGGCCATATTGTAAATCTACCTTTCAATTGGCAATAAGTAAGTTTTCGTTATTCTGACAAAGACATTTCGTTTGTACGCCATTTATTGATTATCAACATTGCTTCTTCATCATCTTTTGCGGTCGCATAACGTTCACCGAGCTTCTTATTGACTAAAGTGAACGTATTCAGAAGTGCCTTCAGTAATGAACTCACACCGATGAATACACCACCACCCCAATTAGGCGCGGCCTTCAGTGTTCCAATACGAAGGTGTGTCAATGCACCAGCAGGAATACCTTTACTTTGTTGAAATGAAATCACCACATAAACATTATGAGGAACTTCAGCCATCATGTTGTTAACCTGATTCATAGCAGTATAGAGGTCATCCCATGTCCACTGAGCAGGAAAATCGTAGCGAATGATCTTTTTTTCGATATCCGTCCAATTAACAATAACACTCATCACCAATCCTTATCGAACACAACTAACGCTAAAGCTTCCAACATATATCAGACGCATTAAGGCACTTAAACTTGCATTTACATCAAGCTAGTTCATGCCGTGAATAACCCAAAATACGACGTGCCACGACCAGCGTATTAATTTGACCTGTGCCTTCATAGATGTCACCGATTTTCGCGTCACGCATCCACTTCTCAACCAGCCATTCACGACTGTAACCCAAGGAACCGAGCAGAGCCACCGCTTTCTGGGCAACCTCTGTAACCACCTTGCCCGCCTTGACCTTCGCCATTGATGCTTCAAGACTGTTGTGCAATCCTTCATCCATCATCGCTACCGAACGGAGCGTCAACAAATAAGCCGCATGAAGCTGCGACTCCATTCCCATCACATCGCGTTGGATAGCCATCAGTTTGTGATACGGCTGTCCGTAAGGAATTTCCACACCATTTTCCGCCAACTTTTCTTTGACGAATTCCAATGCTGCTCGGCCTACACCCAGCGTACTTGCTGCTACCAGCGGACGACTCGCGTCAAAAGTCGCCATTGCCCCTTGGAATGATTTGCTGTCTCTACTGGCCTGAACTTCAGGGCTGCCAAGAATATTATCGGCTGGAATGCGCGCGTTATTAAACACCAGTACCGCCGTATCACTGGTGCGGATACCATGCTTAATTTCGACTTTGCCAATACTGACACCGGGTGTTCCAGCCTCAACCACGAATGACTTGATGCCTGCCCGTCCCGCCGCTTTATTAACCGTTGCCCAGACAATCACGAGTCCATTAGATTCTTCCAATGCTAATTTGCCGCTGGTGATAAAAATCTTTTCACCGTTGATGACCCACTCATTGGTTTCCTCGTCGAATACCGCCGTTGTGGACATTGCCGAATTATCCGACCCGGCCCCCGGCTCGGTAATCGCCATACCACCCCACACTGGTTTGTCGCCCTCAGCAAAGCGCGTGAGAAAGCGGATTTTCTGCTCGGTTGTTCCCACTGACTCAATTGCTGCACCACCCAAACTGGGACTCGGCATACATAAGTAGATACCTGCGTCACCCCATGACAACATCTCGATTTGCACGAGTAAACCAAGCATGCGTGTGCTGGCGCGTTTGGGCTTCTTTTCACCCTGTTCGCTGCTTTGTTCCGTCCGCTGCAACTTATCGAGTGTCGCCTTCTGCTGGTCACGCAAAATCGGCCACATCTGCTCAATGAATTCTTTAGGTCGCTCGTGTTCATTTTCATCGAGTTCACGCGCATAAGGTCGCATCGTGGTTTCAGCTAACCACTTGACCATCTGCCCTTGTTGTTGAATAAATTCTGGTATTTCAAAGCTGATCGGCATAAATCACCTCACTATAAAACTTAGGGTCGCTTCGAATACTCGATCCGGGCATACGGCGCAAGTTCATGAATCGCGTCAACCAGCAGCGATACCTGCTGGGAATCTTGAATACTCAAGTTGTACTGTTTGCCGTTTTTCGGTACAATCCGCACAATAAAACTTTCCATCCCACGATAACGGGTCACATAAGTTATGATCTGAGCGATATCCTGTGGATGATCACGCAGCAGTTGCATAATCGGTCGCCGCTGAACATTCCACATGCTGAGCCCGGCAAAGAGCGCCACAACGCCAAAAAGATAAACCAGCCCCATCAGTGCCATTAAATTGATCCGCGCGATTCCAGAATAATTTTGACTGGGGTCGAGTATCGTAGAAGTGATGACTCCACCCGCCACTAAAAGCACTGCACCCAGAACATCAAAAATCATGCGTGTTCGTTTCAAGTTTTTTCCAACAATTGTTTCAGCAGTTTCCATAATGACAGCTAAACAATCGCCAGTCCATCAAAAGTTGGGAAACCACGACCATTCCGCAGCCAACGTTCGGCTGGATACTCACGAATAAAGCCATATCCGCCGAGAATTTGTACGCCGCTGTCTGTCACTTTCAGCACCATCTCATCCGCATACTGCTTGGCAAGATAGGCTTCACGGGTGGCATCTTCACCCTTGTCAATCTTATAGGCCGCTTCCCATGCCATCAGCCGTGTGCTATCAATCTCAATCGCCATTTCAGCTAATAAAAAGGCAATCGCCTGATTTTGGGCAATAGGCTTGCCAAACTGTACTCGCTGTTTGGCATAATCCCGAGCGAACTCAAAGGATGCCCGCGCCACACCAACTGATAGCGCCGTCAGTGCCACGCGCTGTCGATTGAGGATTGCTTCATAATTGATGCCGACCACCCCACCCAACCGCGAGGACGGCTCAAGCACTACATTATTGAAGCTCACTCGATAAGTAGGTAATGCCCGCAAACCCATCAACTGTTCGCGTTTTTGAATAGTGACTCCTGCGGTTCCCTTTTCAACCAGATAGCCATCAACCTTGCCTGACTCACTATCACGGGCATACACCAGCATCCATTGGGCATCTTCCGCTAAAGGCACATAAGCTTTCTCGCCTGTCAACTGAATCTTGCCATTGCTGTGTGTGGCGATAGTTTTCAGTTCGTAGGGATCGAAGAAAATGCCGGGTTCAAGTAAGGCCGCTGTCACAGGAGCAATCTCGGCTTCCAAGCACTGTGGCAGTAGCGATTCCCGTTGTTCGGCTGTTCCATACAAGATCACCGGATACGCTAACAATGCCGGACTCAGCACATGCATCGCCACCGACAAATCCCCAAACGCCAGTTCTTCTGCTGCCAGCGCACCCGTTAGGGCACTCAGTTCACCCAACCCACCTAATTCCTCCGGTACAGATGATGGCACTAACCCAATTTGCCACCCCGTATTGACCACATCCATCGGTGGGCTACTGGCTTCGTCCGCCTCATGTGCTGCTTTACGCACATCATTGATGGCATAGCGGTTGATGGTTGAAATCAACAACTGTTGATCTTCAGTAGGCGTAAACGACACCATAAAAAATCCTTCCAAATAATCCTGAACTTATATCAGGTCGTTTTAGCAGATTGAGGCATCATTTTCCGGTAATAAATCGCACCTTGTTGATAAACTGCGCGGAAATTCGACCCAATTGCCATAATCAATGCCACAGGAATGCCAATCGTAAAAAGCTGGTTCGGCACATCAAAATAAATCAGCGGTACGAAATTGACATAATTATCTTGGTAGGTGATGTAAATCGGTAACCAGATCAGCGCCGCGATCACTAGCGTAAATACCCATGCGGGCAACTTAGCTGCGCTTCGGATTAGAAACCCAATTGCCAACGCAATACCGCCGAGCAATAAGCTGTTTTCATCTTGAACAGTTGTCCCTAAGCGCTGCAAGAACCAGATGTAACTCGTCCACGCAAAAACTCCAATGACACCAAACAATAAACTGCGTAATCCAAACCGGATAATCTGTGAATTCCCTAACCATTTTTGTAAACGGTGAGGCAGCTCATCAGCTAACATCGAAAGTACACCCAAACAAACGCCAAAAACTTGTCCCAATGCAATCGTATAAACCATACGGTCAGGGGTAATCAAGGTATCACTACGGAAGGTCGAAAATGCCCAAAACGCTATTCCCAACAACCCGCCCATTAATCCCCAAAAGAATCGCTGAGCCATCTCTTCCTGTCGTTGCCTTTCCTCACTTCGTTGCAAGAAATCACGCATCAAATCGGTTATATCAGGTCGTGTCGATAACTTCAGCAAATCTTGCAGGTCTTCGCCACGCAGTAGCAGACTATCCGCGTGACCCGCTTTTGCCCATTCGCTGGCCTTCACCAGTAACCGCGTGTGCTGGCGCATTTCAACCAGATTGGTATCCAGCGTGGTTTGTAGCTTGGCGAACGAGTCGTCAAACGCATCAGGTTTATCAAAAAAAAGCCAGTTCAACGCAGCTAAGGCATCTGGTACGCTGTTTCGCTCAGGTCTTTCAATGACTATGGGAATGATCCGCTTATTATTTTTATGAACGTGATTAACTTCGAGGCCACAAACCTCGGATGCTAGATAATCCTGACTGATGACGAAAATGGCTGACTCAGATGTTTCGATTCCTTTTTGGATTTCATCCCACCATTCGGAAGCAAATGGTATATCCTCAAAATCAACCCATACATCGCGCTTTTTATCTTCAAGCGCCGTCACTAATTTTTCGACAAACAATTTATCTCTGCGTGAATAAGAAATAAATACATCGGGCATGGGTGATGTCCTCTCAAAATAGTGATTCCCATCCCACAAGTTTACTTCAATCTCATCTTATAACTTCCGTTAGAAAACTGTGTTTTATAGTCCGCCAGTTACTTCTAGAACCTGCCCTGACACATAATTCGAAAACTCACTCGCAAAGAACAATATGGGACCAGCCGCCTCTTCAGGTGTTCCAGCCCGTCCAGCAGGGATCATCATGAAGGCCATTTGCCGCATGGTATCCGGAATGCCCAATTTAATCTTCTTGCCTTCGCGTTCCGTGAAATCCCCTGCGTCGTCTGCCTGCGTCAGACGCGTATCAATTAAACCAAAAGCGACTGCATTTACTTGAATGTTGAATGCGCCCCATTCTTTGGAAAGAGTCTTAGTCAAACCAATGATTCCTGCTTTGCCAGCCGCGTAATTCGCTTGACCGAGGTTGCCACGCGTACCCGTGGTGCTGCTGATGCTGATAATTTTGCGGGCTTTAGCTGCCCCAAATTGATCTTTCTCTTTTTTGGCGGCCTCACGCATATAAGGAACAGCCGCACGAATAATTTTGAAGGGTGCAGTCAGATGAATAGACAGCATGGCCTCCCACTGTTCGTCCAACATTTTGTGCATCATGCCATCCCATGTATAACCTGCGTTATTGACAAGGATGTCGATGCCACCAAAAGTGCTGACTGTTTGACCAATGAGATCCTCAACACCACCCGAGTCGGTCACATCTGCCGGAACAGCCAGCGCGTTTCCACCAGCAGCCCGAATAGTTTTGACCGTTTCTTGTGCTGGTTCAGAATCAATATCGCTGACGACAACTTTTGCGCCATATTGTGCGAATAATTTAGCTGTTGCTGCACCAATACCGCGACCACTACCTGTAACAATCGCCACTTTATCTTGTAAAAGAGACATATTCTAAAAAAGCTCCAATTTTACGGTTTCAATGAGCGCAATAAGGTTTCAGCAATCAATTCGGCAATTTGCTGCCCGCTCAAACGACCATCGGGCTTGTACCAAACACCCACCCAGTTATGTGCGCCCAACATCGTTTTTGTAAAAATGCCCACATCAACCGGAAAAAAGCTGTGATTATCGATACCTTCACGGACAACTAAACGGAAAAGATTCTCGAATTGGTCCCGACGCGCAAAAAATGTCGCCCGACGCCGCACAAAATCTTTATAGGCTTGATGATCAGCTTCAGTAGCATTAGTTGGGGGTTCTTTTGCGCCCATCAATGATCGTATTTCGAACACCATCGAAGCACCAATAGCGGTGTTCTGAGTCAATCCCATCACATGGGCGTAAATCATCTGACGGAGTTTTTCAGCGCTAGGCAGGCTTGAATAAGCTATGGGTTCGATTTGACTGAGTACGGTTTCAAGTCCGGCCTCAAGTACAGCCAGCAGCAATGCATCTTTATTGCGAAAGTGGTGATATAAACTAGCAGCGGTGAGGTTGACGGCTGATGCAATATCTTTCATGGTAGTCGCATCATAACCGTTGCGCTGTAGCACGTTAGCGGCAGCCAGCAAGATATCCTCACGACTTACAGATTGATCGGCTGGTTTGCGTGCCAAATGAACAATCCCTTTACTTAAAAAAATAATCTAATATCTGTTAGATTATTGATTATCCGCTGAGCGTTGTCAAGTTATCCATGACGGAAAACAAAATCAGCATCATCAATATCTGACAACGCTCACATCAATTTGGACGCATATTGAGAGCTAAAAAACTGGCAATCCATCACGAGGAACAACAAATTTAGAAGTGAGCCATGTAGAGGGTCAACAAACGAATGAAAATCTTAACCGCCAATAGGTGAAATGTCCGCCAGATTTCCAACAATCTGGCGGACACCAAATTGGGAGTTACGTGGAAACCACTTGCTCATCCTTTTCAGGGTCTTTAGGGAGCGGTTCGCCATTATGGTGAATTTGATAAGGTACAGTCGTCACAACGACGCGTTCCATACGGGACAGAGCCACGTTGAAAATGAGGGCGGTATTTTGATGCAAAGCCTGTCCCCAATAAGTATCCATTGCTAAATGCCCCATAATGATATGGACATAACAGCCGGGGTATTTCGTCTGTACTTGCTCGATATAGTCTTGAATAGGTTCAGCCAGAAGACGATATGGCGATTCAATAATGACCAAATCCCCTTCACCAATACGCTGTAACCATTTCTTCTTTACCTGCGCCGCTTTTTCGGGATTGATAGCCACATGTACGGCCTGCCAAGGATGCCCTAATGATTTAGCAAAATTCACCAACCGCACTGTTTCCGCGTGGACATCATCAATCAAAATCAAGGTTTGCACTGAACGCGTCGTCATTTCAGGCGGTGCACTATCCCAACTGAGGGCTTTAGCGACACTCTTATAATGACGATGAATACGGAAGAAGATCCACACGAGCGTCGGGATAAGCAGCACGATGACCCATGCTCCTGTCGCAAACTTAGTGACAGCGAACACAATCATCACGACGAAGGTACAAACGGCACCAACCGCACTAACAATCATGTGCTTTCGCCAATTCCGATCATACTCGAGATCAGTTTCTAATCCCTTTACCACTTCTCCCGGCTTTAACTTACCAATTTTGCGAGCACGGACGACCATTCCAGATTGCGACAATGTGAAGCTTAGAAAAACGCCTACCGCATATAACGGAATGAGCGTTGTGGTATTGGCATCTGCAACAATTACCAAAAGTGAGGCAAACACCGCTAGAACAACAATACCCCACGAGAACACTAAACGACCACCGCGTATTGTAAGCTGGCGTGGCAAGAAACCATCCCCTGCTTGGAGAGCGGCTAAACGCGGAAAATCAGCGTAGCTGGTGTTTGCAGCCAACAACAAGATCAGCGCAGTACCTGCCAGCATCAGCAAATAGAAAATACTGTCTTTACCATATACAGTTCTGGCCATCTGCGAGATAACCGTTTCAGTTTCACTGGGTAAAGCACCAATCTGATGCGCTACTAAGGTAATTCCAAGGAAGAGGGTGATCAGAATACTGCTCATCCAAACCAAAGTTATTGCCGCATTTTTACTGCTTGGCGATTTAAAAGCTGTGATACCATTTGAAATAGCTTCAATTCCTGTTAAGGCAGTACATCCGCTCGAAAATGCCCGAAGAATGAGAAACACAGTCAATGAATCGAGAGTTGTATGTTTGATAGCTTCTACGTCGGTTACGACCCCCAAACCACCCGTGAAAAACTTGATGGCCGCGACAACCAACGTGAAAGCCATAATAGCTAGAAAGAAATATGTGGGCACAGCAAAAATTCGTCCACTTTCTTTCACACCACGCAAGTTCACGATGGTCATCAAAAAGATAACAGCTACTGCTATCTCGACTTTATAAGCCAAAATTCCGGGAAAGGCCGAGGTTATCTGTGCAACACCCGATGAAATACTAACCGCTACGGTCAGAATATAATCTGTCAAAAGCGCAGCACCAGCAATTTGGGCAGGCAGCTCACCAAAGTTATCACGGGCAACAATGTACGCACCGCCACCCTTTGGATAAGCGAAAATGGTCTGGCGATACGAGATCGTGACAATAACCAATAAGATAGCGATAGCGATAGCAATCGGGATTGATATACCTAGTACAGCCGCACTACTACCCGCTAGGGAGAGAATAATCAGGATTTCTTCAGTTGCATAGGCAGTAGAGGATAATGCATCAGAAGCGAAAACAGCTAGCCCAACTGGTTTACTGATAGCTTGGTGTACCAGATCCTTTGTTTCAATGGGCTTGCCAATCAGAATACGACCGACATTCATATGTTACAAACTTTCAGGTTAGTGTCTAAGTTATAAACACGAAATTTCCCAACCACAATAGTACTAAGCCTCTGAGGATGGGAAACGGTTAAAGTACATCAATTCATATACACATTATGCACAAATACACTTGACAACTCAATAGAGACTCAAGAAACAAAGGAAGAGACACCCCATTTTTTGGGGGTGTAAAACATCAGTATTAAAAATATTTAAAATCGTGGAGGGTTCACAAACTAGGCAGTAAAAGGTAGAATGCAACAATAGTTTTATCAAGTATATTCGTGAAAACCTATGGACGAAACCCGCTGGACTAGTTTCGATTTGATCTTTTTTGACTGCGATAGCACCCTCTCAGCAATCGAGGGTATTGATGAACTTGCCCGTTTCAAAGGTAAAGAGTGGCGCGTGGGTGTCCTAACCGAAAAAGCCATGAATGGTGACCTTGATTTAGCAGAAGTTTACGGCAAGCGTTTACAGGCTATTCGTCCAACGCGCGGCGAACTCAAAGCTATCGAAGAACGTTATTGGGAAACTATCGTACCCGACGCTGAGGATGTATTGGCGGCCTTACGATTATTGGGCAAGCATGTATTTATCGTCAGCGGTGGCCTTGCAGAACCCGTGCGAGGTTTTGGTAAACGACTAGGTGTGCCACCGGAAAATATTCGTGCTGTCGAGTTGGAATATAATGAGCTATCTGGTGACTGGTGGCAATATTACCAACCACAAACCCAAAACCACCAAACGTATCTGGATTATAATGAAGGGCCGTTGACCGTTTCGAGCGGCAAACCTGCGATCATCCAAGCCTTGGCAGCAGGTAAACACGGAAGGCGATTAATGATCGGTGATGGTGCATCTGACTTAGCAACGCGTCCCGTAGTTGATTTATTCGTCGGCTTTGGTGGTGTGGTCAAGCGTGAAAAAGTCGTAAACGGAGCGGATATATTTGTCTCGGTCAACTCACTCGCGCCGATTTTACCTTTAGCAGCTGGCCCCGCAGGCTACGCACGGTTGGCGAATACCCCTTATAGAGCCCTGTTTGATAAGGGCTTGGCATTAGCCAATGAAACCGACATGATTATTCAAAACGCCGAATTACAAGCTGCGTTTAAGAAAGCCTTCGAGATTACATGACTAGACCTTTCCAATTCGACGCAATCATTTTTGATATGGATGGCCTGTTGGTTGATACCGAACCGGTTTGGGAAGAAGCAGAAACCGAAATGCTTTCCGGTTACAACGTAGAGATGGAAGCTGCGGTTCGCATGGAATTAGTCGGGCTGCGCAATGATGTTTTTTTGAGCAGATTGATTGCGCACTACAATATTCCGGCGAGTCTCGAGACGTTACAAGAAGATATTATTGAACGCATGTTGAAGCTCATCCCTGTGAAAGCCAAACCAAAAGCAGGCGCACTGGATATCATTCAATATGCCGTCGAACGGGGCATACCAACGGCCATTGCTTCCAGTTCACCGGGCGTAATTATTGAAGCAGTGGTGAGCAGTCAAGGTTGGGCAAAATTTATTCCGATACGCTGCTCGGCGGAGCATCTCCTCGCCGGAAAGCCCGAACCCCATGTTTACTGGGAAGCGGCTAAAGCCTTAGGCGTTGCCCCGATGAATTGTCTCGCTCTTGAAGACAGCCCTACTGGTGCGCGGGCAGCAGTCGCGGCAGGAATGACCTGCTATGCTGTTCCTGATCTCTCTCACACACGTATAGAAGCGTTTGCAGGAGTCACCGATCAGCTTTTTGATACACTGCATCAAGTACTGGAACAGCTGACCGAAGTTACATAAAACACCCACAGGACACTCTTATGCCAAAGCAAAAAGTCGCTGCGTGGCTCGTACATCTTTACACTGCATCCGGTGGTGTAGTAGGTATGTTCGCTCTTTATTGGGCAGCACAAGGACAACCACGACAAGCCTTTTTTCTACTCAGCATCGCGATGTTGATTGATGGCACAGACGGGATGCTGGCACGGAAAATTGGTGTTCGCAAGATATTGCCGAACTTCGATGGCGCGATGATTGACAATGTGATCGATGTTCTAACCTATGTGTGGGTTCCTGTTTTTATTATGGCTTCGCAAAATCTGCTCCCCAGTGTCCTGTGGACAGCCGTTCCAGTGATTGCGGCCTTATATGCCTACGGGCAAACTAATATGAAAACCGACGATGCGTTCTTCCTCGGTTTTCCTAGCTATTGGAACGGAATCGCCCTTTATTTATTCTGGCTGCATCCTCAACCTGTGGTCGCGGTACTGATGGTGGTTATTCCGGGAATCTTGTCTTTTATTCCAACGCGTTATTTATACCCCAGCAAAAATCCACTATTTAGCAAAACCAATTGGATTCTCTCACTGATTTGGGCAGCATTGGTTTTATATTTGCTCACACAAGAACAACCGAGCTCGCTGTTGGTATTGATTAGCCTGTCTTATCCCATCTTTTATCTCGTCAGCAGTTTCTATGTCGATTGGTGCATCCGACATGGCAAGCGATTTGTCGCCACCTGAGTAAGCCCTTCCTTCCTCCATAGCCGAATGTTATTATTCCCTCTCAACATTCATTAACCACTAACGCATCATTTTTTAGTCTTATAAAAATGATGTATTGAGAAGCACGCGAGGAACAAGGTGTCGACATTTCACATTCTGGTCGCGACCGATTTAGCTGAAAACAGCCTAAAAATTCTAAAAGAAACGCCTGATATAACGGTACAGCAGGTCACTCCCTCGGCTGTGCGTGATGGGCTGGCGGAAGCACACGCACTAATTGCACGGGATGATGTACGCGTGGACAAGTTGCTGCTCGACCAAGCACCTAATTTAAAGCTCATTGGACGTGTAGGCGCTGGCTTGAATGGCATTGACATGGAAGCGGCGACCAATCGCGGCATTATCGTGATGAACACACCCGGTACCAACGCGATTGCCGCAGGAGAACACGCCATCACATTGATGCTAGCACTCAGCCGACGGTTAGTGGTTGCTCATGAAAGCCTCAAAGATGGTTGGTGGCTGCTGGACCGTAAGCGACAAGCAGGCACTCAACTCTATGAAAAGACACTCGGCATCATCGGGTTGGGACGAGTAGGCAATATTGTTGCCAAGCGATGCCTATCATTCGGGATGAATGTGTTGGCCTACGATCCCTACATAAGCGAAGATCAGGTACTCGATGAACGTATTCAACTGATAGGGTTGAAAGAATTACTCCAACGCAGTGACATCGTGACGCTGCATGTGGCGGCTACAGCCGAAACTGCGAACCTGATTAACGCTAACACATTAGGGCAGATGAAACTCGGCGCACGACTAATTAATACCTCCCACGGCAGTATCATCGACGAAGCAGCGGTTGCCAGTGCTTTGAAAGATGGGCATCTGGCAGGTGTAGCAGTGGACGTTTATAAGGATGAACCCCCTTATAACAGTCCATTAGTGGGTGCGGATAACGTCATACACACCCCGCACATCGGTGACAACACAATTGAAGCCATGCAGGACCTCTCATTCCAAATTGTGCGGCAGGTTTTGGATGCCCTTCATGGCAGCGACTACCGCAATGTGGTAAATATGCCTTTTGTGCCGGGATTGGACTTCGAAACCGCGCAACCTTATATGCGGCTAGCGGAATGTATCGGCACGATGATTCATGCCCTATCGCGGAGTCCTGTGAGCCGTGTGGCAGTTGAGTATCGTGGTGAAGAAATGAGCGGCCTCGTGAAAGCGATTGCTGTCGCTATCCTAAAAGGCTTGCTGCACCCTGTGTTGGGCGATAAGGTCAATATGATCAATGCGCCAGTGCTTGCGGCTGAACGCGGAATCCAAGTGATGCAAACCAAAGGCATGAAGACAGGCGACTATGCCAGCATGGTTTCCTGCCAAGTGACACTGGAAGATGGCGAGACCATTCTGATGGCAGGTACACTGCTTGACCACAAAGAACCGCATATCATCCAGATTAATCAATACCGGATGAACTTCGTGCCAGAAGGTCACTTGTTACTGATGGGCAGCTTCGACCAACCGGGCGTGATTGGTAAAGTCGGCACGTTAATGGCAACCAATAACGCTAACATCGCTAGTTGGCACACTGGACGCGCCGAACCGGGTGGGCATACATTGACGGTGTTATCGCTGGATGCAGCGCTGCCTGCTCCGGTATTGGATGAACTGAGTCAACTTGATTTCGTAAGACATGCCCATCAGGTTGAGATAAAAAGTTAAGCGGAGAAGAACCTCATAAAACGCCATTTACCAAAAATCGGTGACGTCCTGTGGTTGGCAGCACTGATTGTATATGCTGCATTAGGCTTAAAAATCGCGCCGTTTCATGGCGACGAAGCCATGCACATCTACACCAGCAAGGATTACACAACCGCTTTTATCGACCAAAAGCCGCAAAACCTGCCTGTGAATCCGCCTTACGATATTGACGGTGATGCTCGTATGCGATTATTGAACGGCTCGATTATGCGCTACAGCGTCGGCTTCATCATGCAGCTCGATGGGCTGGGTAAACAAGATTTACCACCGCGTCCCGGTTGGGATTGGGGTTTGCATTACGCTGATGATGTGGCAACCGGACATATGCCCTCAGATGCGGTGCTAACAGCCGGACGAACAGCAGCTCTCATCTATTTTGCACTGAGTATTATCGCGATGTTTGGTATCGGCTGGCAGTTTGGCGGACGTTTGGTGGCTTATATCGCCAGTGCCTTATACACACTCAATCCGATTATCTTGGTGAACGGGCGGCGGGCATTGGTCGAAAGTGCACTGCTGTGTTTCGGTTTATTGGCGATATGGATTGCGGCGCAAATCGCTAAACGCCTCGAAAAAGGCGACAAAGGTTTATGGGGCTGGTGGACTGCACTGATGGTCAGCAGTGGTCTGACATTGGTAAGCAAATACAGTGGCACGATATTTATAGCAGGCGCGTTTGGTGGCGTGTTCATTGCTGAAATTGTGCGAGCATTCCGAGGGAAGCGCCAATACGGAAGTTTGATCTCCTCCACAGTGAAACTCACGGTTAGCGGATTACTGGCGCTGGCGCTCACCGTCGCATTGTCGCCTGCCCTATGGAACAATCCGGTAAGCCGTGTACAAGACCTGACTCAAATGTTACAAGAACAGGTCACGATAGTGGTATCGATCCTCGCACCTGCTGCGCCGACTCCTATTTCAGAGCGCGTCGAAGGCATGATTACGCAGCCTTTTATGACGCCAGTTGCTTATTTTGAGCAAGCATCATGGGGAGAGGCCAAACCAGTTACCGACTCGATTGCGGCTTACGAGGCATCACCCTTGAGTGGTATACCTGTTAATATCATTACCGGAATACTTTTAACCATGTTGGCAGCGATTGGTTTGGTGGCGACGGTGTGGCCTCGTATCCGACCCTATGAGGCGTGGTCGGTTTCAGTTGTCCTCGTGATTTGGCTGCTGATTACTTTGCTCAATTTGCTGATTAATCCATTACCGTGGCAGCGCTACTATTTACCGCTTATTCCCATAGATACGCTGCTGGCAGCCATCGGCGTGATGAGTATTATCAAGGTTCTACGGCAGCGCAGCGTATCCACACAGGTGTAATAATTTTTAACACAGCCCCAACTCGACGCGCTTTCATTATTGATGCTGTGTGGCTGCTTGGGCTAACGATTTATATTTTGGTGGGCATCGTGAGTGTGCCGTTTCATGGTGACGAAGCGATGCAAATCACTATGAGCCGCGACTACTTTACAGCATTCGTGAACCATCAACCACAAGCACTGCTCGTGACCCCACCTTATCCGGTAGACAGCCCCAATTTACTCCGTCTGATTAACGGATCAGTCAATTTATATACCGTGGGATTCAGCTTGCAAGTAGCCAATTACAGTGAGCAGGATTTACCGTCACTGTGGCAATGGCCTCTGAGCTACGACGAGAATGTGGCACGTGGAAGTCGGCCTGAGCAAGTGATGTTGGTCATTAGTCGGATTTCCTCGGCACTGTTTCTGGCTGCAAGTACGGCAGTGCTTTTCGGGATTGGGTGGCAGCTACGCGGACGATGGGTGGGTTATATTGCTAGCGGACTCTACACGCTCAATCCAGTCATCCTATTAAATGGACGACGAGCGATGATGGAAGGCTCGGTGCTGTGCTTCGGGCTGCTGACCATTTTGCTAGCAATTCTGATTTGTAAGGGACGAAATGGCTGGCGCTGGTGGGTACTGATGAGCATCACGGGGGGATTGACGCTGGCAAGCAAACACAGCGGGATTGTGTATATCGCGGCGGCATTGGGCTGGGTAGTGATTAGACAAATACAAAGACAGGTTGAATCGCAAAGGCGCAAAGGATGCAGAGATACACAGAGTAGGTTTTATATGGCTTCACCCAAAGACTTTCAAACTAGACACACAGAGGTTTTACCAGAACCCCCTCCCCAGCCCTCCCCCGTAAACGAGGGAGAGAGCAAGGTAAAGAACTCTTCCCAAAGTGAGAAATTACTCAATACAATAATTAGAACCGGTTTGAGTATGGTCATGATGGTGGCGGTGTTTATCGGGTTATCGCCTGCGCAGTGGAATAATCCGATAGCGCGGTTCGGTGAATTGATCAGCCAAAGGGCAGAACTTCTAGAGTCACAGGTAAAGGCTGAACCCAATGCGCCAACTACTTTGAGTGAACGGGTAATGGGAATTGTAACCCAAGCTTATATGGAAGCACCTGTTTATTTTGAGGTGGGATTCTGGGCGGGTGCAACACCTGTTCAAGCCGAGATGGCACAATACGATTCATCTATTTGGAACGGTTTACATGCGGGAAAGTTAATCGGTAGATTAATGACGCTACTCGCAGTGTTAGGCATCATAATCTTGATAGGTGACTGGCGAACATGGAAAATTGGCGTGTTGATGTGGTTAGCGGTTGTCGCCGCGAGTTTATTGGTCAATCCCCTGCCCTGGCAGCGTTATTATTTAGCATTGTATCCGCTGGCGACAGTGTTAACGGCTATTGGTGCGATTAGTGTTATCCAGTGGTTAGGTCAACGACGATCATCGGCATAAGCACGAATAGAACGAGCATAACGCTTCATATCAGCAGTATCAACATGAGCGATAGCAAGTTCAAACAAGGCTGTCAGCGCATCATGTTCGCGTCCGGCACTTTCCAAAGCAAGCGCGAGAAAGAACTTGAGTGATGGACGATTTGGATATTGCTGAACCGCCTTTTCGAGCATCGTGATGGCCTCGGTGATTTGACCGACGTTCCGCAGCGTACTGGCCCATTGGAGATAGAGCTTGGGCAAATAGTCAACGGATAAGCCTTTATCAAGCGCATGCTGATAGAGCGGCAAGGCTTCATGCTCGCGACCAGCACTATCGAATGCACCACCATACTCGTAATAGGAACGAGGGTCATGGGGATAATCGGCTAGCAAAGCACTGAAGCAGGCAATGGCTTCATCGTCTTTGCCCGCACGGCTGAGTTCATTCCCATGTTCAACACGCATTTCAAAGTCGTTGGACATATTCGTTCCTTGATAGCAATTGGCTTTTAGCAGTTTGCCATTGGCCATATAGAAAACGGTTTTGTGGCGGCATTGGCGACGGCGGCAGATGCAGTTTTTGCTTCATCTCTCCAATTTGATTCAATTTTTCGCAAGTGTGTAATACTTTTATAGCCCTTTCAGGGAGAAACTTCACAAAATTCTTCAGATTCACTCGTGCAGTTTTGTGTCGGCGATGTCATCGTCGTCGGAACCGCCAATCGCCATAAAAACCTGTTCAGTTGAGTCGATGGACAGTATACAAAGTCATCCCGATGACTATCATACAGCAGGCTAATTCGTAATGGGTTACTTTTTGGAAGAACATTTGGTAACTACTTTGCAGGTTCCGCACTAACCAAAATAGGAGAGCCACAACGACAAACAAGTTAAATGATGGTTTATAACCAGTATGCCGAAAACCAAAAATAATAGTTTAAAATAATAGCTGGCATGAGAAAAGTTGTTAAATGTATGGACTGCTGAACAAAATAAGCCGAATATCCCTCTTGTCAGTTCAGGGAATGTCCTTCACACTACAAAAAGGAATTAGCATCATGGGATTGAGGTAAGTTATGAGACATCGTCATCTATTCTTGATTGTCATCGGTATCGTTTTGTTGGCTGGTTGTGACAACAAAGCACCTACTGCTACCCTACCGCCTGTTGTTCAACAAAATAATCCCCTTTCAAGTAGCACTTTACCCACCGCATCAGCCCCGGTTCCCACAAATGGGCCGCGCGAATATGGTACGGAAGAAGTTACTGTACCGGAAGCTGGCACAATTGTTCCACCCGCAACAGAAGACCCACAAGCTGGTAATCTGTTTGATTCGGTTGCACTCGATCGTACAGGCGGAGTAGGTGCGAAACCATTGGACTTAATTCTTCTCAAGGACGGCACTTTAACCCGCGACGGTGTAATAAGTAACATTCCTGCCGATCAAGTGAAGCAAATTTCCGATGCGCTTGACAAGTTGGGAATCTTCGGGCTACAGGGCGTGTTCCAAGGTGCGGGTACTAGCCCGGACAACTTCACCTATTATTTAACCGTTGAGCGCGAGGGAGCCAGCCGTACCCTCACCGCACAAGAAGGATTTATTCCGCCAGAATTAGCAAGTCTGTTGAAAACGCTACAGCAATTGGGCGCATAAAATAGCCAGTTCGATGAGGCAGCAGTATGCAGAGGGCGCAACAGGGTTTGCGCCCAAATGGATTATTGCAGCGCTTGTACGTTGATGATGTAATTCGCAGGCTGACCACCCATTTCTGGCACAAGGATGCGGAAAGGGGTGGAGTCCAATGGATTTAGAGCCGCGCTGAGATCAACAAATCCGGCTGCGATGACGTTTCCGGCTGAATCGAACACGGTAGCGACCACACGCGGTGAAAGAATGGGTTTCTGGCTGATGTTTAGGACACTCCCATCTATTACCATCGAACCATCGGCCTCAAAAGACGATTTATCTTCCCACTTCAAATCATCCTGTCCATAAACCGCTCGATCCGACTGCGACTGCCACTCGGCATTGCCCAATGACAAATCAAATGTAGAGGTTAGAGAAGGCTGCCCCTGACCAAAGCGCAAACTAAAGGGAGCAAAGCCACCGGGAGGAAGACTGTAACCCATGACAGTATCCATGGCTTCAGCAATGGATGTACCTTCTGCCGTTTTCAGCACTGCACGAACCGGTATATCGGTTAGTTGGACTGTGCCGCGATTCGCGACTTCGCCTGTGATGAAAAAGACATTTTGCGGCGTAGACCATGTAGCGATGTGCAAGAACTCAACTGCGCTTGGACTGGCGTATCCCAGCACTTTGGGATCAGCAACTTCGAGTTGAGCAGCCTGATTCACGGTAAAAGTATTGATAACTTGTTGAAGTTCTGTTGTGCGCTTGGCATCAGTATTTACCAAGACATCAATTACGCTCAGAAATGTACCGGACTGTTGAATAAAGGTATTAACAGGTTGGGTTAGACCGCCGGGAAAACGACGCAAACCGCTGATGCGCCAACTGCCATCACCCATTGCTTGGCGGCTGACTTCGGTATAGTAGGTCACATCAGGGCGGATTTGCTGCTGATAACGGTCGATTAAACTGGCGAAGGTGCCGGAGTTAGAAGGCTGTCCCGTATTCATCACTGCAAATTCGACGGCAGGCTGATCCTCTGCAGGGGGTGAGAAAGATGCTGAGGCGACGACGGTTGTATTCTGGTCATAGACAGACCAGTTACGAGGAACCGATACACTAAAGATACCCGCAGGATGGGTATAGAGTAGCGCAGAAATATCTGCTGGTGGTGGTGGCGGTGCGAAGACGACTGCCCCACCTGTGCAACCCGCAAGCAATAACAGTGTCGAAATCATTAAATAGCGACGCACATTTACTCCATTGTGTGAATCAGCATCATAAATCTCTATTCTAGCGAATAAGCGTAATCAATATAAATAGATGATGCAACAGATAATAGTACCAGAGTCCTATTTGTGTTATGCTGTGAGTGGTTATGATGATGTGTGACAAGATATGTCACAGGGTTGAAAGCTGCCCCTATGTATACTAATAATGAAATTTTGTTTCCACACTATGTTATCCCTGCACTCAAAAAATTACGCGGCCCGAAATGGCAGGCGTTAGTCGAGCGTATCGCCAAACTTCCAGAAACCCATGAGGAAACACTGGCTTTCATGATGATGATGATTCGACTTGATGGATGTATGGCGTGTGAGACGGATAGTTATCGAGCGATGCGGGGATGTGCGGCTTGTGCATTGCAGACGCTGCGACGTTATAAGGGTGAGGATGATGAACTCCTTTCCCAATTTAGCGAAGCGCTGGAAGAAGTACATAAATTTGCCGATAATCATGGGCCGTTAGGTATTATCAACGGTTGAGATCGGTCTTTAGAACACCCTCTTATAGAATTATCCCAAATTCAAGTTCATTTAATCGCAAAATATTAGGCCACACTCCTTATATTCTCGCCCAAGCCCGTATTGACACTGATATGGGCGTGTGCTAGACTTCCTCCACTCAATTGACAGTTGTTTGACAACTGAAATATGAAATATCTGTTAGGCAACAGAAGGGTGTAGGGCTATCAGCGCCATAAATTATCGCGTCAACGAACAGATACGTGCCCGAGAGGTTCGTCTGATTACAGACACAAACGAAAACATCGGTGTCGTGTCCGTGCGGACTGCGCTTCAAATGGCAGAAGAAAAGGGCCTTGATCTAGTTGAGGTTTCGCCCAATGTCGAACCGCCGGTTTGCCGTATCATGGATTTCGGCAAATTCCAATATGAAAAGCGGCGGCGTGAACGTGAAGCCAAGAAACTGCAAAAAGTCATTGAAGTCAAAGAGATTCAATTACGACCCAAAACTGACTCGCATCATCTGGGATTCAAAGTCCGTGATGCGCGTGAGTGGATCAAAGAAGGTATGAAGGTACGTGTACGGGCGCGCTTCCGTGGTCGTGAGCGAGATTATCCCGATATTGCCTTGCAGCGTATGTTACAGATTGCAGCAGATTTACAGGATGTCGCGGTGGTTGAACAACAACCCCTGATGGAAGGCAACACTATGCTGATGGTGTTGGCTCCGGCGGCCGACAAGAAGAAATAACTCTGGAGCAAAATCGTGGGTAAGTTGAAGAAGTATAAGCAGAAAACACACAAGGCAACTGCCAAGCGCTTCCGCGTGACGGGTACCGGTAAGGTTGTTCATACCCCTCAAGGTAAGAGCCATTTCCGCCGCCGCCGTTCGGGACGGCACAACCGTTCGCTCGACAAATTAATCGGGCTGGCTAGCTCGACTGTTGCGCGTAAGATTAAGAAATTAGCACCCTATCTGACCAAGTATCGTCAGAATCCGGGACGCTAACCGCAGCGTATAAAATGATTTGACCAGCCCAGAGTTTTTGCTCCGGGTATTTAATGTGCAGGAGTTCGTGAGATGGCTAGAACAAAAACCGGTTTTGTGCGCCGCCGTTGGCACAAAAAACTACTCAAGTTGATGAAGGGGCAGTGGGGTACACGCCACCGCCTACATCGCCGTGCTAATGAGGCGATGCTGAAAAGCTACTTCTATGCATACCGTGATCGTCGTTCACGGAAACGTGAGCTGCGTAAGTTGTGGATTATCCGCATCAACGCCGCTGCACGTCTAAATGGCATGAGCTACAGCAAGTTGATGTACGGCTTGAAGAATGCTGGTGTCGAAGTTGACCGTAAAATGCTGGCCGATGTGGCTGTACGTGATCCGGCAACCTTCACCAAAATTGTGGCGTTGAGCTTACAAAATCCGTCACCGCGTACTCCGGCACCGGAACATCATTACATCACAATCACATCACCGAAGTCTAGCCCTCAGGTTCAACAACCTGCGCGGACTGAAGCAGCGGGCGCGATGCGTACTGGACGCAGACAACAATCTGGCACTCCAGTCGCGGCAGCAGCTCCTGTCGCAGAGGCCGCACCCGTAGCTGTAAAAGCTACTCGCAAGAAAAAGAGTGACGGTGATGATTTGACGGTTATCGAAGGTTTGGGACCGAAAAGCGCCCAAGCTCTGATTGCCGCTGGTATCACCACTTACGCACAGATTGCTGCGACATCAGCAGAAGAGCTTGAAGATGTCGTCAAGGTTAAGGGTGGCGTGCGCGTCCTCGACGGGCAAACCAAAACTTGGCCGAAGCAAGCACAATTCCTCGTCGATGGAGACGATGCTGGCTTCAAGAAATACACTGACCATCTGGTTGGTGGACGCGAACCGGACGACGCTTCGTAAGTTCGCATCACTGTAGGTACAACAAAAGGGACGCTTGTCCCTTTTTTGATTCAGTTGCTAGAAGCTCAAAGGTTGGTTAGTGCGAGCAGCAGGATGATGGCATATCCAACCACAAATGTACTGGTTAAGCCATAAAGAACGGATTGTGGAATACCATCCTGCGTGTAGCCGCTTACCCGTAACCAGTAGATTTTCACAAGGTCACCAAGCAGCATGAAACCCGCGAAGATCAATAATAGGCTGCCGGGGCCGGGTAAGGTTAACAGTGCGTAGACCATGCCCCAATGAGCAAGATTGTTTATCAGGATAAAGGCCAGAGCGATAATTTCACGCTGCCGGAGGCGGTCAACGATACCCACCGTAAGACCTAATGCCAAAACGGCAAGCACAATCACTTGGATGAGCCGCACACCAGATGGTGCGCTGAACGTTCCGCTGGTTAGCGCGTTAACGAGGGCTAGAATAGCGGCTACAAAGGCAATTAGTTTGATGCCGGTTTCCAACCAACCCAGCGCGGACCAATCCCCAATATGCCATTGTTTAGAAGTGTTATTAGCAGTCATTAAAAACCTTTTGAATTAGTGGTGCGAATGAACGTTAGGCATTATAAGGGCTTTTGAATTGCAGTAGATATTTAGGGAATTTGGCGCGTAATTCGCGGCGTATAACAGCAGTATGATCCAGATAGTGGTCGAGAGCCGCCCACATGCAATGATAAGGAGTTGGGTAAACGCCGTCTTCACCGCCATAAGGATCAGCTAGCATGTCGTCACTAATCATTTGAACTTCTGTAACCAATGCTGCGCGTGCGGATTGGCAGTGATTTGAAACGTCTTTGAAAGATTTTTTTCGATTCTTAGCTACCAGTTTTTCATTCAGTGCATTGCCGTCACTCTCATCCTTCCAACCAAGATTGTTAGTTGGTTCTCCGACCATCGCATAAAATGTGTTTAAATACCAATCATCCCAATCAGCAAGATGACCGAGTACATCCTTGAGAGTCCATGTGCCACACACGGGACGGGTCTCGCGTTCATCGATTGGTATAAGGGCAGCAGTCGCCCATAGATCATCACTGGAAGCTTCTAGAGCGGCATGCAAAATAATTTTTGAGGGCGGCATCGGCGTTTCGGGTAAGGTTTTGCGCCATTCGGTGAGATCCCCCATGTGACCGGCATCGTGCATATAGCGCCACTGCCCCCATGTGTTAATCGTCCCTTGGCTGCGACCTTCCTTTATACCAAACTTCCAGTGAAAACGTTGCTTGGCCTTGAGCTGGTCATCCGGCACACTTAGGAATACTTTGACAAATCCGGTGCGCGATGTTAGGAGAAAATCCACGGACTTTTCAAGTGACCAAGTGCCGACACGGTTCGGCAATAAATGATCACGAGTATCGGTGTAATCTACGCCAGTCTGGGCGAGTTCACCGGAAAGTGCGTCACGCACCATTTGAGTGTAAAGTGTGTCATGCTCACCCAAATGCGCTAACAGATTAGCGGCTGTCCAATCGCCATAGAGATGCCCAGTAGTAAGCGCATCTTCATTAATGTTGATGAGTTCGTGCAGCAAACGGGCACGTATCGCCGCCATACGGGCGACAATGAGTTCTTTTTCGGTAGGCATAAATATTGTCAGCTACAACCACATAGTTAGAATATCAAAATAAACGATTGGTATCGTCAGGACTGAGTATAAATTGAAAGCCAAGCCGCTGCCAATGATTATGCAAATGAGTTAGCCACAAACAGTGGTGAGAACCATTATAATCAGGTTGAGATGATTACGACGCGTCAAGATGGGAAGTATATGATTACGAGCATCCAAAATGAGAAAGTAAAGCTGGCTAAGGCACTTCAAGGGGCGACCAAAACACGGCGTAAAGAAGGCTTGATAGTGCTGGAGGGTCTGCGCTTGGTACGAGATGCGCTGCAAAGTGGACATAAACCGGTTTTCTTGCTGACTACATCCGATTTCCAAGATCAGACGGTGTTGGGCTTAGCACGAGCAAGCGGAGTCGAATTGTTGGAAATGGATGAAGCGGTCATGCAGCATATTAGCGATACACAGCAGCCACAAGGGATTTTAGGCGTGTTCCCGATATCCAAGATCGCTCTGCCCGACCGATTACACCATGTGCTGATATTGGACTCAATACGCGATCCCGGCAACCTCGGAACGATCTTGCGAACCGCTGCCGCCGCAGGTGTGGATGCTGTACTACTCTCGCCCACATGCGCTGATCCTTATAATCCGAAGGTGCTGCGAGGTGGCATGGGCGCTCACTTTCGTGTACCCATATCCTCTTTAGAGTGGGAACAGATTGCGGCGGTCTGCAAAGGTAAGGCAGTTTATATGGCGGACGGCGCGGGCGACACTTTATACGACCAAGCAAATTGGTCAGATGATTGGGCGCTGATTATTGGCAGTGAGGCGCATGGCGCGGGCGATATGGCGCGTGAGATCACCACATCCCGCATTCGTATTCCGATGGCAGCCGATACCGAATCACTGAACGCGGCTATTGCAACAGGCATTATCTTGTTCGAGGCACATAAGCGGCAACTAATGGATAAATGATATGAATTTCCCATTCGACCTGCGAACCCTTGTTGCGATAACCCTGACGCTCGCTTTTGCCCACTTGGGATTGGGTCGCGCATTACCCTTTGATTCTTCGAACAGCATGGAACTCATCAGCACTGTCGCTTTATTTGTAGGTTATCTCTATCTGATGCGGACATTGATCCGGTTGCCCATCGCTTTCGTCATTACAGTACGTCGGACGCGTTACGCCCAGCGCCAATATAAACTCAGTATTGTCGAAAGCCTGCGAGACGGTTATACGCGCGGTTTTATAGATACACGCCGATGGACGGTTGAGCCACTAGCGCTCGTAGATCGTGTCATGATTTGCATCGCTACTTTTTTGGCGACCATACCGGGACTCGGTGGGTTTTTAGTAACGCTCGGCGGATTCATTGGTATTGCGCTGATGCTGGTGCTTTATCTTATGCGAGGAACCTTTAGCTGGTTAGTCGCTGATCGGTTAGATAGCTCGGTTCAATCGCCTTTACAAATGCCTTTTATTAACCGTCGAGATTAAAAGACAATAGTTATGTGACAGAAATAAAAAAGGGGATGACCTTGCGATCATCCCCCCATTTGTTTAACCTTCAGCTTTCGGTTTCTCGACGTGGACTGCCGCGCCGTTGCCATTAGTGGTGGGTATCGTCACCTTCTGGAGTTCACCACGCAGCATGATACCGAGTAATGCTTCGACCACGCCCCCACCCTGTCCGCTGCCATTCACAGCGATGTCGGGGATGATACGGACTTTCTGATCGCCCACAATTTGCATCAGTTGGACAGCCGTAAAGCCTTGCTGCCCCATTGCTTCTGCACCGGCACGATAAGCTGATGCTTTGGCTTCACCGATAGCACGGACGGCTTCGGCTTCACCTTGCGCCTTGAGTCGGATTGACTCGGCTTCACCTTCAGCCTGCTTGATCTGCGCCCGCGCTTGCAGTTCAGAAATACTCACGCCCTGCTCTGACTTGACCATCTCTTGCTGAATTTCAGCCAAAGCCGTCGCACGAACCAACTGCTGACGCTGTGCCTGTGCCTCTTCCTGCACTTGATAGGTCTTGTTCTGTTCCTCGGCGATCTTACGATCCGTCAGCGTTTGCATCAGTGTTGGCGGCGGAACAATCTTTCCAATCAGTGTATCAATGGCTTCCACATCATAAGCGTTGATGGCTTTGCTAACATGGACAGTTGCCTCTTCCTGCCGTTCACTGCGGGCGATCAAGAAGTCAAGAACTGTGAACCCTTGTGCAGCATTACGGAAGTAGTTGCTGACAATCGGTTGCAGCACATGATCAACCATGTTTTGCACCGAACCGATACGACTGATGACCTTGGGTGCTTCAAGCGCGCTCACATGGATAATCTGCGAGACATCCAAGTCAAAGGTAAAACCATCCTTTGAGTTGACCGTAATCGAACTCAGCGAGCGGTCATAGCTGTGGTCTTCCGTGCGCGGCGACCAATTCAAAACAATGTTGGTGGTCGGAACCAGTTCGACACGCATGACGCGGGTATTGAGCGGATGTTTACCGGGATACAACGGCGTGACCCACACACCTTTATGCCCTTGATTGACCAAATCACCATGCTTGAAGTTCACACCGCTGACATCAATGTGGGCTTTACCGACAAACGAAATCACCACACCCACATAACCAATCGGAATTTCGGTCATAGGAACCTGTTCGACGCCCACAAACCACGGGTTCAAATTCCATGAACCGGATAGCAGCACCTGTTCCTGCAAACCACGCCGCCCACCGGCTTCCAAAAATGCCTGAGCATTTTGGAAATTGTCATGTGAAGGAATATATAAACCTGCGATTTCGCCATCATCAATCGGTGCACCATCTAAAGTTGTAACGATACCAACCATATCTGATTCAACACGATAGATAAGCAAATCATCCGGATTCATGCCCTGTTGGGCGGCATTCGCACGCATGATAACTGTAAACAAAGCGGTATTGATGCGATACGCACCGCCAGTGATGATGCCCAACTGACGACCTTTTTCGCCGCCATTGGTAAGGAACTTACGCGCATCCTGAAAATCATCCGAATCGACCACTTTACCAAGGATGCGTTCCGGTGGAATGGATGAACCATCAGCCGCGACCACCAGACCAATTTCACCCTGAGGAATAACAGTTACCGATACTTTACGAACGTTATAGACCCACGGGAAATAACCGAGATGAAAACCGGGCGCAAGCGTATCTGCCTGATAACCCGCTTCACCATTAAGCGCGATTAAGCGATCCGGTGGCAATGACTTAGCAGAAAAACGCTTGACCACAATACCGACTTGACGTTCGCTGATAATGACCAGACCTGTTGCAGCGAAGACCCCCAATATCACTAACACCACTACAACCAGTGGAATCAATAAATTGAACAGCTCCATTTTCAACCTCTCTAGCCTGCATTTATGATAATGCGGGCATACCCCATTTAAATGTCAAATGTATCTTTTAAACTGTATGCCTATTTTTTCCCTCAATGTTGTTACAGTTTTTACATCTGACTCTGACAATTATCTAACTGATCAGGATCGGTGTACCCCCCACAAATTGGGGGACAGAAAGTGAATTTACTTTTGAGAGTGGTCTAGAAATTCACAGAAGCTTATGCCGGAAATCGAGGGAAACGCATTCCAATTCAAACAGTAGTTCAGAGAACCAAAATCAGTGGGCATACGAAAAGCAAAGAGCAGAGATTAGCCTGCTCTTTTGAGTCACCTATATTATAGAGGAGCATTGATAGCACTTGGGCGAAGTTGAGCGGCTGTTTCCACTACCATTTTCCCTAATTGCTTTAAGCGGGTTGCTATTTTCTCGTTGATGACAATGCCCTCTTTATCGAAGGCTTTACTAGCATTATGAATAGGAACAGACAACGGTAAGGCATAGCCTCTTAGGGAATGCACCACGTTGGTCATCGCCGTAATGGAATGCACATCCGCCATGTCACCGGAAGCCGTGGCAATTAGTCCCACAGGTTTGTTGTGGAGATACGGGCGGGGTGCGTCCGCCAGAAATTCCATGTAGTCCAGTGCGTTTTTAGTCACACCTGCCAAAGTACCATGATAAGCAGCGGTGCTAAAAAGAAAGGCATCGGCATGCCGCATGATTTGGATGAACTCTTGAACATTGGCGCCATAATCTTCCAATTCCCAGTCTGGTTGGTACATGGGTAAATCAAGGCGGCGCACATCGAGGAGTTGAGCAGATGCGCCTTCAGTGCGTGCCGAATCAAGCGCGTGTTGCAGCGCCCATAAGCTGGTCGAGTTTTCGCGCAGGGTACCACCGAGTCCGACGACACGTATCGGGATATTGCTAGTCATAACGATAAATCCTTATTTGAAGTGGAGAGTTACAGTAAATGTGATCCTAATTAGATGGGGCGATGTAGACTTCGCTTACTGTATGCTCTTATCCTCGCAGGTCATAAGAAGTTATGGTACAGACAATCGAACACCGATCACCATGTACATTGGTACAGAATCACAGCTTTACCAATCCCCGTTGCACGGCGAGAGTAACGGCTTCGGTGCGGTTACCCGCGCCAAGTTTGCTAAGGATCGAACTGACATAGAACTTGACCGTTCGCTCGGTGATCACAAGTTCCGCCGCGATTTCTTTGTTCTGCAATCCTTGTGCCAATAGTTTGAGTACATGTTGCTCACGCGGAGTCAGCGCATCCATATCCGGCTGCGGTTTATGATCGCCGGAAACTTGTCTCAACAATTTGGAGGCGACTACCGGTTGTAGCAATGATCCACCTGCATGAACCACACGGATGGCGTTGAAGATTTCCTCGCGTGGAACGCCTTTTAGAAGATAACCCTGTGCGCCAGCTTGTACGGCGCTGACAATGCGTTCATCGGTATCAAAAGCCGTAAACACAATTGTGCGAACCGAATTATGGGATTCGCGAAGATGACGCAATGCTTCAACACCATCCATCTGCGGCATTTCGAGGTCAAGTAGGAGGACATCAGGATGAAGATTTTCAACCTGTTCTAAGGTTTCACGACCATCACCTGCCTTACCCACCACTTCAAAATCGGCTTGTGTGCCTAAAATCGAGATCAGACCATCGCGCACAATTGGATGATCGTCCGCGACCAGAACACGAATGGGTGTCATCATAAATTAGCCTCCAAAGGGACAGAAATTTCAAGTTCAGTGCCTGCGCCGGGGCTGCTGCTGATTTGCAATTGACCGGAGAGTAACTTAACGCGCTCATTCATTCCGATGAGACCAAAGTGATCCGAAGGCACTTGATCAGGGTCAAATCCGCGTCCATCATCACTGATGTGTAGTTGGATCTGCTCGGGCATAGCCATCAATTGCACGTTGACGTGGTGCGCCTGTGCGTGGCGACCGATATTGGTGAGCGCTTCCTGTAAAATCCGGTACAGCCCAACCTCGATGCGAACGGGTAACATGCGCCCTGCCCCGACCACATTAAAATTGACAATGATTTTGCGGCGCGATGCCCACTCATCAATCAGTGCTTTTAACGCTTCATCCAATGGGCGACCTTCCAAGGGTGCAGCACGTAAATCCATTACTGAACGGCGGGCTTCTTCCAGATTGGTACGTGCCAAGTACAAGGCTTGCATCACGGCTTGATGAGCACGTTCAGGTGAACCGCCGCTGTCCATGATGGCATCGGCTGTTTCCAAATTGAGCGCGATAGCCGTTAACCCCTGCGCTAACGTATCATGAATTTCACGGGCTAAGCGATTACGCTCCTCAATCGCGCCAATTTCGGCGCTGCGGTTGAACAGTCGGGCGCGTTCGATGGCAATCGCCAGCAAATCCCCGACTAGATACAACAGTTGCAAATCTTCCGTTCGCAAATCGCCCCAATCCGTGCTGGCAACATTCAGAATGCCCAGTGGCTTACCCCGCGCGTTGAGGGGAATGCTGGCATGCTGCCGTAAACCCGCCGTACCGACCGTCAAATTTTCAAGCCGCGAACAGGTGATATTCTCCGGCGCAGGCAGATGCCCATTATTGAAATACCACATACAGTCGCACGAACCAGCCATCCTACGCGGATGCTCTGCAAGTGCAGGCGGAAGGTTTTGAGCCGCCGCCAGATAAAATTTACTCTCCGCATCTAACAAATAAATCCAACTGGTTTGGAGATCAAAAAGTTCAGCCACATCATGCAATGCGACGGTCAACGCACGGGTTAAATCGACCTCTTGGTTTAATGCTTTAGCAATCGTATTCAATATGGACAGTTCACGGTTACGACGTTGGAGCTTTTCAGTATCGGATTCGGATTTGGAGCGAGAGGACATGAACCAAACTTTCGGCTAAAAGCACTAATTTGATTATACATCGCCTAAGTGCAGAAATAATCGTCCACTGGTACAGTGTACTAAAGTCGCGAACAAAAAAGCTAAGGGGGTTATGGTTCGACAATGTCACATTAAAGATTTGTAGTCGATTGTAGGAATCGATTTGAGATCATTATTAAGGTCAAAATGGTTCAAAGTGGACACTCTGTATTCAATAATGCTTAATTTCAGACTCAAATTGTGCCATATCGCATTT
>JBBSBM010000083.1:0-35137 GCA_038251275.1 Aggregatilineales bacterium | reverse complement strand
CTGAACGCGTTCATCAAATTCTTGAACATGTTCACCGATCATAATGGTTCAGGAAGGTCTATATTGGCGGCCCTACTTCTATGATTTGTGATGCGCTTGATTTCGTCGCTTTTCTCCACCGTTTAGTGCAGTCCTACCCTTTCATTTCTGCGCATTTCATTATAGAACAGAAGTTCACAAAAGTGAAGCTGAATCCGTTCGAGTTTTCAAACTTTTGACTGAGTTAGAGCCTTAGTTTTATCCACAAAATGAGCTAATAATTGAGATCGTTTATTCATCCCCTAAGAATTGGGTGGTCTGTCGCAGAGTGTTCCCCATTTATACTGAAATAGATAAATGTCCCATTCAGTTCAATTGGTTCGAGGATGATTAGATGCTGCAAACAACGGTCACAACAAATGGTCACGCTCCTACTCCCAATCACGACAACAATCCAGCTACTATCATTCGACAAATGACGGATGCGATGCAAAGCGCGGTGGTCATTGATGAATATAAATTAAAACTGATGCTGGCAGCACTAATTGCCAAGGGGCATATCTTACTCGAAGATGTACCGGGCATCGGTAAGACTTTGGTGGCAAAAGCGCTGGCGCGGACGATTCATGCTTCATTTAAGCGTATTCAATGTACGCCAGATTTGTTACCGGGAGACATCACGGGTGGGGCGATTTATAACCAACGTGAGCAGCGATTCGAATTTGTAGCAGGGCCAATTTTTGGCAATATCGTGCTGGTGGATGAGATTAACCGTGCTTCACCGCGTACTCAATCCAGCTTATTAGAAAGTATGGCTGAGGGGCAAGTGACGAGCGATGGAACGACACATGCTTTACCTGAACCCTTTTTCATTATCGCGACACAAAATCCTATTGAAATGGCAGGCACTTTTCCACTGCCCGAAGCACAACTTGACCGCTTTATCGTGGCGATGAACCTCGGTTATCCGAGTTATGACGAAGAAATCAGCATCCTCGAACGTGAGGAACATGCTAATCCGTTGGATGGCATCAAAGCGGTGGTGCAGTTAGAAGATATTATTCGACTGCAAGAGTCGGCAAAGGCAGTTAGCGTGGTGCGCCCATTGAAAGAATACATCGTGCAAATCGCCGTGGCTACCCGAACACATAATGACGTGGTGGTTGGGGTAAGTCCGCGCGGTGGTGCAGCTTTACAACGCTGTGTACAAGCATTGGCGCTGATTCATGCACGGACATTCGCAACACCAGACGACATAAAAATGGCTGCTCCAGCGGTTTTGGCACATCGATTGCTGACACGCGACCGGAGACCAGAAACGGCGCAGGCAGTTATTGAACAAGTGTTAGCGGAGACACGTGTGCCTGTGGAATAGATCAACCCCGAACCCCAACCCTTCCCCCATAGCAACAGGGGAAGGGAGCAAATCCAATTTTATTGTAACGGTTTTAAGATATGCCTACTTCACGAGCTTATAGTTTTGTCGCTGCTTCGATCATCATTTATCTTTTTGGCAATCAGACGCAGGTCGGGTGGTTGTACGTCGTTTCTGCGTTGATGCTGGGCGTGGTGGCCGCTGGATGGTGGTTAAGCCGAGGCAGCTTAAAAGGATTAAGTGGCAAGCGGCGTGTTGGAAATGCGCTGGAGGCTGACCTTTACGAAGGCGATGAGGTTGAAATTGTCCTGCAAATTGACAAGCTCAAAGGTGCAGCCAGTTCTCTGGTCCGGGTTGAAGAAGTTTGTCCTTTGGCAGCAACCTATAGTCCACAACGACAGGCGCAACTTTTTATGCCGGCCTTGGCGCAGGGCGAAGCGGTTGAGTTCGATTATATGGTGACATTAGATCGACGCGGTTTACACATTTTCCAACCGTTGGCGGCTGAATCACGCGCGCCTTTTGGATTTTTCAAACGAAATAGGCAAGTCGACATTCCAACGCGAACATTGGTTTATCCAGAAGTGCGACCACTCAAACGGCTCGAATTGCTCGATAGACAACTTACGGCAGAGGTGGCACGTCCGCGCGCGGGTGTGGGTTATGAGGTGATGGGCGTGCGACCTTATCGAACGGGTGACTCACCTCGAAATATCCATTGGCGATCGGTGGCACGGACTGGGACGCTGATTAGTAAAGAGTTTGCTGATGAAGCCCAACCGGGTTTGACGCTGGTACTCGATTTATTTAATTACCCCTACCCTGCAACTGAGAGCAAACATACACCCTTTGAATGGGCGGTCAAAGGAGCTGCGAGCATCGGGAATTATGCCCAACATCGCGGTTACAGCTTATATGTGATTAGTGATGATGAGGTGATGGCTGCACCACAAGGCTCGGTTGGCGAGATGGCACTGCTGCAATATTTGGCACGGGTACAACCGACTGGTAAGCGTCCATTAAATCAAATCATTGGTGGGCAGATGACACAGCAGTTCGTGGCGGTGATGCTGCCTTATCCTGATCCACAGGCAGTAGAAGCGTTACTCAAACTTCGACAGCAAGGGGTTGAAGTGCTGGCGGTGGTGATGGATGGCGCGAGTTTTCCGGCAGGCGGTGAGCTGTCAGGGAAGATGGCCGGCGAACTACGGGCAGCGGGAGTGATGGTACGCGAAGTCACATTTGGAGATGATTGGGCAGGGCAAATCGAGTGAATGAGCAAGACGAAAAACTTAACGCAAGGTCGCAAAGAAGCAAAGGCGCAAAAAAGAATATTTTAATAAATTCTTCTGCCTCTCAAAAAATTGCCCGATACGCCCGAATAGGATTTTATGGTTTGGCGATCATTGCGGTGATTGCGTTCATGGTGAAAACGCAGTTCTGGATTTTTGGTGTGGCGGTGCTGGGATTGGCTTACATGTTGCCGCGACTGCGAAAGCGGAATGGTCGACTCTTTGAGCCAGAGCAATCGGCACGATTAAGGCAGCTTGCTTTTGGGGCGCAGGCAACCGCCATACTCGCGCTGGCGTGGCCGACACGGTTATGGGTGGTGGCGATTATCAGCATCGCAATTTTGGCACTCGGACACCGCACAGCTTATAGGCTGCGCGATACAAAACCCAAGTGGCTACGATTCGTGACCTTCATTGGACTTCATGCCGTATTTGGATGGATGTTTCTTGGGCTATTTATCGGGCAACCTTATCCGCAGGCACAAGTCGCCATGCTGGCGATGGCAGTGGTGAGTTTCGAACTCTATCAACGCTTAAACTTGTATTCGGGCATGGGCATCGGGCTGATTAATTTGTATGTGGCAGCAACTTTAAGCCGTGACCTGACGTTCGCGGTGTTCCTGTTGATATTCGTAGGCATGATGCTGGCTTTCTTGTGGCGGGCAGATGTTGAGGATGGACTGAAAGATAATCCGATTGTCCTAAAGCCTGTGACCAAGCAAACCAAGCGTGTCACGTCAATTAGCAGGACGTGGGGACGATTTGCGGTGTTGGCTTCGGTATGCGTCGCGGGTGTATTTATTTTTACACCACACTTTGCAGGATACCCGATTGTACCGCCCTTCTCATTCCAATTGCCGATTAACGCACCACCGTCAGCTCAAGTGATTAATCCAGCAATTCCACTTTTCAGGGCAGAAGGTGCGACAACTACCACGCAGGGTGAAGAATATTATGCGGGGTTTGACCAACAGCTCGACCTGAGCTATCGAGGACGGTTGAGCGATGCAATTATGATGTATGTGCAAAGTCCGGCATGGAGTTATTGGCGGGGTTATGCCTTCGATCATTATGATGGGCGTAGTTGGAGCGAGTCAAATGATGCATTGCTGCCGTTTTATGCCGGAAGAAGCGGACGTTTTGTGCTGGACAAATCAGTAAACAAGCAAACCTTCGTGCAAACCTTTTATATTTCACATGATATGCCGAATGTTTTGTGGGCCGGGGGAACCCCTGTAACAGTATTTTTCCCGGCACGAGAGTTGGCGTTGGATGTGACGGGTGGTATTAAAGTAGGATCGTCGCTTCAAGCCGGAAGCGTTTATTCTATTGAGTCGACCAGTCAAGATTTTAAGCCGGATGAGTTACGCCAAACAAAAGGCGACATACCAGACTGGGTAAAATCCCGTTATTACCAGCTACCCGAAAGTACATCGGAACGTACACGCGAACTTGCCCTGCAAATCACAAAAGATAAGACCACAACTTACGATAAGGTGATCGCGGTTCGGGACTATGTGATGAACACTTATCCTTACGATTATTTTCCACCGCCACAACAGCCGGATACGGACGCGGTTGATCAATTTTTATTTGTGGACAAGCGCGGAGTATGCGAACATTTCACGAGCGCGATGGTGGTATTACTGCGAGCGGCAGGGATTCCAGCACGATTTGTGGTGGGCTATGGCAGCGGCACTTATAACGCGATTACCGGGTATTATGAAGTTCACGCGAATGATGCTCATGCGTGGGTTGAAGTGTATTTTCCGGGCGTCGAATGGGTTCCATTTGATCCGACACCGGGTTGGACAGGTGATCCTCAAACTGGTGGGGTGAAACGCTGGGTATTTAGTGATTTGATGGTGGGTGTAGAACTGCCAAGCATCCCATTTGGTGAGATGTTCAAGGCGAGTATGTCCGCGATTGGGTCAATCATACGACCACTGATTTTGGTGATGGCGATTCTGGTGCTTGGTTTCGTTGGCTGGTTCGGGTGGCGACGTTGGAAGTGTTGGACATTTACGGGTTATTCGGCGGGACTTATTCATAAGGATAAGGCGAGGCGGCAAATCTTCGCAGCGTATCGCAAGGCGCAGCGGCAGCTTAAATCGTATCGTGATCCTACGCAAACGGTGCAAGAACATGCCGAGACGGTATCTAAACTCGATGAATTAGCGACATTAGTCGATATTGCAGCGTACCGACCGGAAGATCCTGATACAAAAATGGTGGAAAAAGCGAAACACTTCAACGCAAGCACAAAATCAACCCGTTAATACGGCATTAGCACAGTAGAACAAAAGGGGGTTAAGATGGGAATTTATCAAGGTGTTGGTTTTAGTGAGACTACACATATTCCAGATGATTTATTCATTTTGAATCCTTCTCTGCAACGAATGGTCACCGGCAAACGAAATTACGGTTATTTGTGGAATCAATTTGGTTGGGGAACTGTAATCGCGATCTTATTCGTGATGCTGATGCTGGCATTTGCTATGCCAAGATTTATTAACGAAGTACGATTGGCGACAATGAAAACCACATCTACAGAGGCGCGTATCACTGAGCACCGGATTTCACGCGGCAAAAGCACCACTTACTATGTGACATACGAGTTCACTGACAACGATCACACGTACAGCCGTGAAGATACTGTGAGCAGCAGTGAGTACAGTCAGTGGCCGATTGGCAAATATGTATCAGTGACATACGCGGCTGATGATCCTAATACATCACATCTCGGTGGGCAGGGTTTGCGGTTCGGATCAATCGTTTTTATTCCCATCATCTTGATCATGTTCGTGATCGTCGGCGGGGTAATCTGGTTTCATGGGCGTTCGACGCGGATGAAGGTGAAGCGTCTGAGACAAGATGGGCAGCTCATTTTCGGTCAGCTTATGAGCAGTACAGGACAGATGGTGCGGCGTGGATCAGGGAAAAGTCGGCGGAATGATTTTGATGTTACGATTTACTGCCAGTTCATAAGCCCGACTGGAAAGCGGATTGATACCCAAGCGACATATACGCGGAATGATCTCAAAAAGAAGGAACTCCAAATACGCGGATCAATCGCTGTGTTGTATGGTCAGGATAACGACTATATGGTGCTATGAACCTGAATAGTGCCGATTGATTTTTATGGTTCTTTGACGGTCAAATATCTATTTTTGACCCTATCTTGCTATGCTGCCTCTTACAATTAGGTCGGATTAATTGACCTAATTGTGAGGCAAATATGAAACGCAGTACGGTGGGCATTCTGGTACTGACGGTTGTGGTGTTGATAGGGGCTGTAGTGTTGTGGACATCGCAATACGTGACTGTTACGCTTGATCATGGAGGTTCACGCGAAGAGGCTGTTGAAAAAAACGACGAGTCATTCGTGAATATCCTCCTGAATATTCCGGTGGGCGGCCTAAGCGTTACAGGGAGTTCATCACATCTGCTCGAAGGAAAATTTAAATATGCACAAGGACAATGGGATGCCCGCATTGCATATTTAGTAACGAGCGGCGTAGGAACATTGAGTGTAATCCAGCCTAATACAAACGGCAGCCCTGCTAGCCCTATCGGATACGATTATAACGTGCAATTAAGCAATAGTGTTCCGATTTCGTTGGACCTGAATCAGATGAATGGCGACAGCAACCTTAAGCTTGATGGTTTACTACTGAATAGTGTAAATGCCAATCTCGGAAACGGTAATAATGTGATTACGCTTCAAGGGGAGCAAAAAACGCTTTCCACGATACTTCTAAATGGTGGGAACAGTACTGATAAACTCAGTATGAACTGCACCTGTGATGCGCTCTCTAATCTGGTGGCAAGTTTGGGCACGGGTGATGACAGTGTGAGATTGGATGGGTCTTATCCCGAGTTGACGAGCATCAATATCGACGGGAGTACCGGAAATGATTCGGTGATACTCAACGGAAGCTATCCGGCGATTAGCACGCTGACCCTTAATCTCGGAAAAGGAGACGATTCGATTACTCTTGCAGGGGATATGCCTGAACTAAATACATTGGTGATGAACGTAGGTGGTGGTAGTGATTTGGTTAATCTGGATGCACCGTGGAAACAAAATTTGAACGCAACGATCATTTCCGAATCGGACAGCACACGTTTGAAACTCCCCAAAGACATCGGTGTGATCGTGCAGGTGATTGGTAAATCGGTGGATGTGGACGCAGGCAACTTGACAAAACAGGACAACGGCTATGTGAATTCGGCCTATGGCAAGAGCCAAGTGACATTACATGTTACTTTAAATACGAGTTCCACTGAAACAGTAAAACTGACGGTGGAGTGACTGCCTAATTCGGGCTATGCAGTCCTTACCGTTGGAATAAGTAGATCAAGATTGACAGCGTAATGGGTGATAGTAAGGTACTGACCATAATAAGGTTAAGGGCCAAGTCACGCTCCAAATTAAACTCGGTGGTAAAGATGATGGTGAGTACGGCAGTTGGCATACTGGTCTCCATGACAAAAGCGGTAAGAGCCGAGCCAGTGATACCGAGCAAAGCTCCTAACCCAAAAGCAATAAACGGTGACAGCAGGAGACGGATAACAACGCCGGTTGTGACCAAACGAAATTGACCAAATTTACCAAACTGACCGAGTTCTAAACCGAGCAGGACAAGCATTAAGGGCAAGGCCGCAGTTCCAAGCGAGTCGATTGATCGGGTGATGACAAGCGGCACGGGAAGATGTAAGTTGGCGATGATTAAAGCAATGGTCAAGGACCAGACAGCGGGCGTTCGCAAGACACTTCCGAAACTCTTGATTACCGATTGGTGTCCATTGGATGCGATAAAGATGCCCAACGAATAATTAGTGGCAATATTAGCGATAAAGACAATAACGGCGCGGCTCAAAACGTCCTGACTGAAGGCAAACCCGATCAGTGAGAGACCAAAATTACCGGCGTTCAGACAAAAACTGGCAATCATGAGATTGGCACGTTCGGTGGGCGAAGTGCGTTGAACTTTAGCGGCGATGTAAGCTATTAGAGCGATGGAGAGCTGAAAAAGAATCGTTCCGGCAAAGAGACGAATAAATTCATCCCCTGCGATCTTGCTCTTCAAAATTTGACTAAAGACGAGCGATGGTGAAAAGACATTAAACAGCAGGATGCTTACCGTGCGTGGCTGGACATCAAAGCGTCGTTTAATTACAAAACCAGTGCCTGCAATCAGTAAAATTGGCAGGAGATTATCTGCGAAGATTTTAATTAGATCAGCCATAATCCTGCACGGGTTAAAACCTCACACGACTGGTTGACAATGTGGACGTGAGAGGCCACCAAAGTAACGCGGTAGGGAGAATATCAGACCCCTATCCCCGACCCTTTCCCCGTAGTAACAGGGCAAAGGAGAAAAAGAGGGCGCAAAGCCTTGCGCCCCTACAAAGAAAATGATGATTACTGCGGTAAGAGACGTTTTGGAATTTTGCAGATCATGGTGTAGGCGGGATCAAACATGTTTCCGACTTCATATTCGACAGCGAAACCGATGAGCAAGTTGGCTTCGGCGGCAGTGTAGCCATAACGCTGTTGCAGCCACACCAGCATTTCGGTGGTGGCGTTCTGGACGCATTGATCCAGCGGGCGAGCGTTACCAGCCGTGAAGATATATTCTTCATTTTCGCCACGCGGCCAAGTGGATTTTACCTCTTTGAGCAGTTCAACCGTGAACTGGACATCAAACGAAATTTCGATGCCTGTGCCGGACATCTCGCCATCGCCTTGAAGGGCGTGACCATCACCGAGGTGAAAGAGTGCGCCGGGTTGAAAGACAGGAAAATAGACGGTGACACCCTGTACAAAGCCGTTGTAATCCATGTTGCCACCGTGTTCGGCGGAGGTGGCGGTGGAAATGGCTTGACCATACTCAGGCGCGACTCCGAAGCAACCGACCATCGGATTAATCGGGAGCGTAAAGTTACCGAGCTTACCCATTGGCTCTCGAAGCGAGGCTGTTCCTGCAGCAGCATCCACATTCCAGTCAACCATAATATCACGAGAGGGTAAGGCTGGCACAGCGGCGGGATCCACGACATTTTGGGCGAGGCCGGGTCGTCCCCATCCACGCACACGGTTGGGCGTGAGTTTATCCAGATGAACGACGAGGGTATCAGCGGGTTCAGCGCCATCGATATAGAATGGGCCGGTCATGGGGTTTGGGCCACCCACGACTTGCTTATCATTGGCATCGTATCCACCTGCGTCAACGGTGGTGGTGATGACGGTATCACCGGGGGCAATGTGGAGAACGGGTTCATGTGAGCCGATGGTGTTGTGGTAGTGGTCGGGTGTAAAGGTGTGCATGGGCATGGTAGTCTCCAGTGACAAGTTATCAGTTTTTAGTTGTCAGTTTACAGTTAAAACAGATTTCAATTTATTGGCGAACGGTTCGGCAAAGTTGGCAACTTAAGCACCATTTTGGTGCAGTTTCGGCGGATGGCTCGGCTGAGAATGCGGCAAAACTGGCGATGGGATGTCCGACGCCAAGATTGCCATTTCATACCTCTAACCCCAACCCTTCCCCCGTAGTAACAGGGGAAGGGAGCCACGCCCAGATTTACCTACTTATTGAATGATGTTGGTAAATCTGAAAGCAAAAGCAACAATGGCAAAGGATAATTTGTATCCAGTTTGCCAGAAGTTCATCAAGTCCGATACAAACACTCTAACACTCATAGAATAACATATCTTGAGGCGCAATGGGTTACATTTTGGTAGCTTTTTCGAGGGGAAGTCTCCAACGGTTTTGAGGGAGTGGAATTGTTAAGGTGGTTGGGGAATGGTTGGAAATAGGTTTCAGTAGGAAATTAGAGAAGCAAGAACAGAATAGAAAAGTAGAAAATGTTTAGCCCTGCTCAATCATTAAATAAACTGTATACCTTTCAGAATCAGTCTTATCAACCATTACATCGTAGAAGGTCTCAGGTTTTGTCCAACTTGCGCCTGCAAAATCGGTACTATCTTTAGGATTCCACCATTTCAATTCAGTATTTTGTGGCGAATTGCTCTGAGGAAATGGATTAAATCCCTCTTTGAGTGAATCTTTTAGACCTAATGCGTTTAGGAAATTATCCAAGACTTTGGGACTGGATTGAAACTTAAAGTGTAAAATACGTGACTGCAAGGAGGCATATTCCATACCGTGAAAATCTGTCGCTTCAACAGGTAGTGGTAAACCAATGTAATTCTTCACATCTATTTTTTGAATAATACCTGTGGCTGGTTGCATCACGCCTCCCATTGAGATTACGGCTTTTTGCAACAAAAACAACCCTATCCCAGAAAGCACCGTAATTACAATCAGGCCGATTAATGCGCCGCGTAAGATAAGTCGTCTTTTTGATGGTCGAATTTTCATGAAGCGAAAGTCACCCTGTAAAATGGTATTACTTAGTTAACCTGAGTTTTGGACAGGTCATTTCGGTTAAATTTATACTGCTTACCCTCATCCCCCAGCCCCTTCTGCCTCAGATAGAAGTGGAGCAATCGGTTGACAATGGTTCTTTAAGTCCCTCGCCCTGAGGGAGAGGGATTTAGGGTGAGGGAGAGAAAGCTATCCAAAACTCAGGTTAGTTAAGCAATTTCGGGATAATTTTGGGGCAGTTCCATTGTAACGACGATACGCGGATTGGAATTGATATTATAAAGTTTTACAGTGTCTTCACCTTCAAGATGAGCAGCTATCATTTCGTGGATATTGTGCATGAGTTCGCCCCACGTCTTACCATCTGTCACCGCGACAATTTCCTGACAAGAGGCGACGTAGTAAGGATAGCCAACGTCATCATCACCTTCTTCAAAACCTGTGAAATATTCGACATTCACATGGATGGTGTCCAGTATATTCATAAGGTGTTCCTTTCATCACTCATCATGAAATTATACATCAAACAGAGGGCGCAGCGGGGTTTGCCGTCGGCAAACCCCTACGAGAAGATTTGTGATTAGGTGACTGCGTGGTGGGTTTGGAGGCTGCGGACGCGCAAGGGTTTTTGTCGCAGCGAACGGATGCCCTGCACAGCGGCCATTGCACCTGTGAGTGTGGTGATGATGGGTACACCGTAGGCAATGGCTGTGCCGCGAATGAGTGAGCCGTCCTCATGGGCTTTGCCACCACGAGGGGTATTGATGATGAGTGCAATATCGCCTGCGCGGACAGAGTCAACAATGTTGGGTGAACCATCGCTGACTTTGTTGATGGTGGTTACGGGCAGGCCAGCAGCAGAGAATGCGTTCGCCGTTCCTGCGGTGGCAGTCAATGTGAAGCCGAGTTGGTGCAAGTCGTGGGCAATCTTGAGGACAGCGGTTTTGTCATTGTCATTGACGCTGATAAAGACGTTACCGGATTGCGGCAGCGGTGAGTTGGCAGCCATTTGCGATTTGGCGTAAGCATGACCGAAGGTGGAAGCATGCCCCATGACCTCGCCTGTCGAGCGCATTTCGGGACTGAGGCGAGCATCGACACCGGGGAATTTCTGGAAGGGTAATACGACCTCTTTGATGAAGTTGCCTTCGACAACCGGCTCAACAAGGAAGTTCAAATCGGTCAATGTTTTGCCGGCAGCAATTTGGGCGGCATAACTGGCGAGTGGTACGCCTGTGGCCTTACTGACGAAGGGCAAAGTGCGGCTGGCACGCGGATTGACTTCCAACACGTAAACGACTTCATCACGGATAGCAAACTGAATATTGAACGCACCTTTGACATTGAGGGCGAGGCCGATGCGTTCGGTGTATTCACGGATGATCTCAAGGTGATAACGGGTGATCTTATAAGGTGGCAGCACACAAGCCGAGTCACCGCTGTGAATACCCGCTTCCTCGATTTGTTCCATGATGCCGCCAACCGTGACGGTTTCGCCATCACAAAGGGCATCCACATCGACTTCGAAAGCGTCATCCAAGAAGCGGTCGATCAATACTGGATGACCATTCCACTCAATGTTGGTGTCAATCCAGTTGATGAGCGCGGCATCGTCAAATACGATTTCCATGCCGCGCCCACCAAGCACATAGCTGGGGCGAATAAGAACAGGATAACCGATGCGGTTAGCGACAGCCAGAGCTTCGTCACGGGTAAGGGCGGTGCCGCCGTCTGGCTGTGAGATTTCGAGCTTCTCCATAAGCGCATTGAAGTGCTTGCGATCTTCGGCAAGGTTGATGGTGTCGTAGGATGTACCCCAGATGGGCGCACCGGCTTCACTCAAGGCACGAGCGAGATTGAGCGGGGTTTGTCCGCCAAATTGGACGAGAATACCGTCGGGCTTTTCCTCGTCGATGATGTTCAGCACATCTTCAACGGTCAAGGGTTCGAAGTAAAGACGGTCGGCGGTATCGTAATCGGTGCTGACGGTTTCGGGGTTGCAGTTGACCATGATGGTTTCAAAGCCGAGTTCTTTGAGAGCGAAACAGGCGTGAACGCAGCAGTAGTCAAACTCGATGCCCTGCCCGATGCGGTTAGGGCCACCACCGAGGACAATCACCTTTTTGTTGGTAGTCGGTTCGGATTCGTCACCTTCTTCGTAGGTGCTGTAGAGATAAGGCGTGTGTGCTTCGAACTCAGCGGCACAGGTATCAACACGATAATAGGACGGAATTACGCCGAGTGATTTGCGGTAGGCGCGGACTTGGGTTTCGGGTAAGCCAAGCAGTTGAGCGATGTGAGCATCAGCATAACCATAGCGCTTGAGTTTGAGGAAGTCGGCGGCATCGAGGCGATTAAGGGTTAGCTTTTTGTCAAGAATTTTGTGCTGTATGGTAATGATGTCACCCATTTGACGGACGAACCACGGATCAAAGCCGGTGGTGCGGCTAACTTCATCTAAGGGCATACCATTAAAGAGCGCCGAGGCAGTTTGGAATAAGCGTTGGGCGGTCGGGACTTTGAGCATTTCGGGGGTGGCATCACCAAGTTTAGTGCCGAAGCCCATAATACCAATATCAAGGGCACGAATACCTTTTTGCAGCGCTTCAGGGAAGGTTCGGCCAATCGCCATGACTTCGCCAACGGCTTTCATCTGTGGACCGAGGACACGATCCACACCTTTAAACTTCTCGAAGTTCCAGCGCGGGATTTTGACGACGACATAATCTAGCGACGGTTCGAAGCTCGCAGGAGTCACACGGGTAATATCGTTGGGAATTTCATCCAGTGAGAAGCCGACAGCCAGCAGCGCAGCAATCTTAGCGATGGGGAAACCGGTCGCCTTACTCGCGAGTGCCGATGAACGTGAGACGCGAGGGTTCATTTCGATGACATAGACTTCGCCATCTTCAGGGCTGACGGCGAACTGAACATTCGCGCCACCAGTTGCCAAGCCAACTTTATCCAACACGGCTTTGGACATATCACGCAGGCGCTGCATTTCCTTATCGGTCAGCGTTTGGACAGGCGCAACGGTGATGCTGTCGCCAGTATGAACGCCCATCGGGTCAAGGTTTTCGATTGAGCAAACCACGACGAAGTTACCCAGCGTGTCGCGCATGACTTCGAGTTCGTATTCTTTCCAGCCGAGCAAGCTCATGTCGATGAGGACTTGTCCAACCGGACTGAGTTTGATACCGCGCTCGGCAATCGTGCGGAGTTCAGCTTCGTTGTAGGCGACACCACCACCTGATCCACCGAGGGTGAATGATGGACGCACCAGTACCGGATAATTCAAGATATTGGCAGCACGAACGGCAGCCTCAACATTAGTGACGACTTCGCTCGGCGGCGACTTGAGGCCGATCTCAGTCATGGCATCTTTGAACAGTTGGCGATCCTCGGCAAGCTGAATGCTATCAAAAGATGCACCGATCAGTTCGATGTTGTACTTTTGAAGGATGCCCTGCTCGTGCAATGCAAGAGCGAGATTGAGCGCGGTTTGTCCGCCGACAGTGGGCAGGATTGCATCGGGGTGTTCTTGTTCGATGATGCGCTCACACATTTCGGGCGTAAGGGGTTCGACATAGGTGGCATCAGCAAACTCCGGGTCAGTCATGATGGTGGCGGGATTGGAGTTGACGAGGACGATACGGTAACCTTCGCGGCGCAGTACTTTACAGGCTTGTACGCCTGAGTAATCAAATTCGCAGCCTTGACCGATAACAATCGGGCCAGAGCCGATTACCATAATTGTGCGGATGTCAGTTCGTTTTGGCATGTGTGATTCCTAGTTCCAAGTTACAAGATACGAGTTACAACATATTTAAGCAGGAGGTCATTTGTAATAAGAATTTTTTGACTGCGACGCATCAGGCTAAAGCCATGATGCTAACGGGAAGACAAGCCCACTGAAGGGCTAGCAAATACTATGTGTGCATAATCAAATTTTGATAAGTCCGACTTTGAGAAATCATTTTAGAAATTTGCTCCGGCGAGAAACCCAACTCGACCAAAAAGCACATCTGCAATACGACTTTCATCTTTTGAGCATAAACATAGATTTCCGTTGAATCGGTGATAGCACCCTTCACTTTATCATGATGTGTAAGATAATTCCGAGTTGCCTTCACAGTCCCAGCAAATACGTCAATATCCCCGATAAGTTGATCCAATTGCGCCCTGTAAGGTTTCAATACCTCATTAAGTATTAATTTTAATCTCGTTATTAACGTATATTCATTTCCCATATCTATACGGCTGTCCAAATTCTTTTTAAGCTCAGATTTTAACTCATCTGGCATTACTGCTTTTAGTGCTTTTGCAACAGCCGTATATTCTTTCTTTGGCAGATAAAAGCCTTTGTGGATACGGCGGTGATATGCTTCCAAAGCTTGTGCCAATAACAAGAATTCCACTTTTGGATACATTGAGGAATTGTAGAGTATGCCAAAATACAACTCAAATACAGGGTCGAGAGCTTTTGATTTCTCAAACCAAGTTTTTAGTATTTGTTCAAAATTATTAGATATATCGCTTAATGAAAAAAGCATATTACGAGGATGTTGTATTCCTGATGATTTTGCTGGCTGCCCAGATGCATAAAATATTTTAACTTCGTTATCAACTTCTGGAACGCTACCCGCGATAATTTGTGGGTAAATGGCTTGTCCTATTGCCAGGCTTAGGAAATTACGCAGGTCGTATACAATATCTTTCATTAAAATGTCAAAATGTAATGGTGTATGTGGACGAACTGAAAGTATAGCGATTTGGTTTAAAGACACTTCACTAACACTCTGATTGAGAGTTTTGAGAATATGGTGAAATGAAATTGACACATTATTTACTTCAGCACTTATCTCTATGGGGCGTTCATAACTTACTGCAACCTTCGCTGGCAAGCCACCATAATCAACTTCAAACGGATTGATACCACTCCAATCTTCTAGGTTTGAGTAATTTATGGATAAACTCTCAAATACCATATCTTCAGACGACGCGAAATGGTGTCCGATAAAAAGATATAGAGGAGCAAAAGTAGAACTGGTGAAGCTATTACCCTGTTTGACGGACGAAAAATTCCGTATTGCTTGACATTGCCACAGTGTAATCTTAGTCGCATTAGTAGTAAAACCATGAATGATTGGAGCGTAATCTACCTGCTTACCAAAACCCGGCACAAAAGAACCAATTAGCTCAAGGTTTGCACCATATCCAGAGTCTAACCTCAGAACTCCAGACACTTGATTATCAGGTTTATCGGGAAACCACCAAAGACCATTGTATTCAAAACTTTCCATATCTAGCTCACTAAAGATAACTTCTGTTCACATATTGGAGGGCTTCGTGAATGTCTTCAATTTCTAAGTCGGGATATGCTTCTAGAATATGTCCGGTCGTCATACCGGAGGCAACCATATCGACGACAGTCGTAACTGGAATACGTAAGCCACGAATACAGGGGAGACCGTTCATCTGTTCAGATTTGATTGTAATCCTTTGAAAAGTCATGGCTTCATCCTTAATTTCATTTTCACCTGCAATTCTACAGATTGTTAATAAAATCCCCTATCCTCAGAAGCGATAAGCACGAGATTGGAATCAATTGGGCAAAGCGCTATTTGGCACTCTGCAATTGCAAATGGGCGTATTCGAGTGCGTCTTCCATTGTGGCAAAAATGGGAATAGGTGTGCCGCCCATTTGCTTCGTCATATCCGCATACATACGGGCAAATTGATTCTGTCCAACAAAGATGCCGTGAATACGCGGGTCGATGGATGAGGCAGGCAAACCTTCACGAATGGCTTTGATCATTTTGACGATGTCTACGAAATTAGTATCAGCAGTACGAATATCAGCAATCCGGTAAACATCTCCTTCGAATTTAGCGAAGATCGCGGCTGTCTCGATAAATACATTACGCACCGTTTCTAAGTCAATATGCCCTTCAAAGGTCACTACGACAATCGGTTCGTTCGGCACTGGCTCAAATTTGATGGGCATAGATCGCGCTCCTTAAATAACCGCACGAATTGTTCAAGACTGTGTTCGATGTAATTCGATATATTCAAGCGCTTCTTCAAGCGTCTGAAAAAAGGGAATATTGGTGATACCAAACTGTTCTTGTTTCAGAAAGTCGGCATACATGCGAGCAAATTGATTATTGCCAACGAATATCCCTTTGATTTTAGGATCGGCGGAGGAACCAAGGGCATTTACGCGAATAGCTTTGATGACATTCACAACATCGGTAAAATTGCCCTCGCTATTGCGAACATCCGAGATGCGGTAGACGATGCCATCAAGAGATGCTGCAATAACCGCACTTTGACTAAAGGCGGATTTGACCGTTTCAACATCCATGCGACCTTCATAGGTCAAGACAATAACTGGTAATTCGGGTAATTTTTCAACTTTGACAGGCATAGCTCATCCCAACTTCTGCAAGTCTAATTGCTTTTGCTGATCCAGTTCGATGAAATGCATGGCGTCATCCATCGTATGAAATATGGGAATGGGCGCTGCGCCAAGCTGTTTGAGTGTATCAGTGTACAAGTGAATAAGCTGATTTTTTCCCACAAAAATAACCTGAAATTTGGTATCGGTCGCATTCCCTTGCACATTGGCACGACTGGCTTTGATGATTTTCACAATTTCAACGAAGTTGCTATCAGCGTTATTTACATCGGCGATACGATACACAGTGCCTTCGATTTCGGTGGCGAGTTTAGCGCTTTGAATAAAAGCTGATTTGACAATTTCGAGATCAAGAAATCCTTCGTAATGCAACACAATAATTGGCTGGTCAGGTAAACGTTCAACAGTTACAGGCATCAGAAACTCCTTATTCGAAAGGATGACCATGATACGAAAACATCACAGCACATCTTTAATATTAAAATTATTTTATACGACATCTTTGGTTTCTGATTGTTACCAACACTTAATTATTGGAAGTTACTGGCCTATTCAGCAAACAGTTGGGCAACACTCTGACGGAAAACCTCGGTATGACGATCAATATCAGCAGCGGTGGCTTGCGGTGCGATGAGTGCCATGTTATGAAACGGCGTAAGCAAGATGCCACGATTGAGCGCGGCAAGATGCATATAACGGTCGAGGTCATCGTCCATTGTGGCAACGGCCTCACCTCCGTTTTGAGGCGCATATTCGCAGAACCAATACTCTGCACGACAACCGAGTCGGGTGACGTGCCATGGCAATTGATACTCGTCGATGACCGACTGAACACCTGCTGTCCAACGCTCGGCAAGTGGGATAGTATGATCGTAGGTCACCTGTGTTAGAACATGCTCAAGGGTGGCTTTCATTGCCGCAACCGATAAAGCATTACCCGCAAGAGTGCCACCGATACCGCCTGTATCCGCAAGATCAACGCTCAGGCTAGCGCGGACAAGCTCGGCAACTTCGGTGCTAAAACCGTAAACCGCAGCCGGAACGCCACCTGCAATCGGTTTGCCGATGGTGAGCATATCCGGTTGGAGGTTATACGCAGTGGTATATCCACCGGGACTGGTGCAAATTGTGTGAGTCTCATCAATAATCAGCAACGTTCCGGTGCGGCGGGTGATTTCACGAAGAGCCTCATGGAAACCGGTCTGTGGATGAACAATGCCAATGTTGGTCATGACCGGTTCTGCCAACACACAAGCCACATCCTCATCAGCAAGCGCGGCTTCTAAAGCAGCGAGATCATTGAATTCAACAACCTTAGTGGTGAGCGATGGATCAATCGATGGGCCGATGTTGCCACGACGAGAAGTCACTTTGCCATCATCCAAGGTGACGAAGGTTTCATCGACAGTGCCGTGATAACACCAGTTAAAAACGAGAATGTACTTCCGTCCGGTAATTTGACGGGCAAGCCGGATGGCAAATCGGTTGGCATCAGTGGCAGTTAAGGCAAGCTGCCAATAAGGAAGTCCAAAGCGCCGTTCGAGTTCTTGACCAATCCAAAGTGCGTCCTCGGTGGGAAGCATGTAAGTGATGCCATGCACAACCTGCCGAGCAATGGCATCAACGGTGGCCCGTGGAGCGTGTCCAGTCATCGCGCCAGTATCGCCAAGACATAAATCGAGATAGTGGTTGCCATCGACATCGGTGAAATGTGCGCCAGAAGCCTGAACCACAAACACAGGAAATGCCCCTGCCCATTTGACCATCCAGTGCATGGGCACACCTGATAGCCAATGACTCTGCGCCTGGTTATACAACTCTTGCGAACGTGGATGGCGGGCGATGAAATCCTGCTGTTCATGTTCAAGGCAGGCTTGCAAACGGCTGCGATTAATTACGTTAAGAATGATCTTCTCTCCAACAATTTAATGGAACAAAACAAGGTTAACTGGCTATACCTGCGTATTATCAGCCTCAGGACCAACCAAACTGATAATTGTGGTTGCGCGCTTTAACTTAAAATCTGTTCCAACAGGAATGACTAACAGTTCTTTGGCCTGGTCGATTTCAAACAAAGGTGTCCAGTAGTTGTCATACTGCTGCTGATATTTATCCGGGCCGAACTCGGCAGTTAAGTGCGTGGCCTTGATAGTTTCTCTGGCAGCAAAACGCTGTTGCAGTTCTTCATAGGTGAGTTTTTCGTCAAACAAGAAGCGTCCGCTGACATCTGCATTGACGCTTTGCTTACGATTTTCGACACCTAAACGCGGGACTAATTGATAAACGTTGTTACGACCAAAGATCCGCGCATATTTGACGCAGGCTAAGGCATTGACTTCATCATTGGGTGTGAGGGCAAGCAGTCGCCCGATTCCGCTGAGGTCGATTTCATCGGTAAAGGTATCTGCCATAACACTGCCATAAAAGACGGATAATCCTCGAAGGCGGGCGGATTGAATGTTGGAGTAGTTGGTATCGACTAATAAGACGCGATAACCAAACTGTTGCACAGCTAAGGCAAGTTCCTGCGCCCAATGGTGCGCGCCAACAATGAGCAGACCCATCGGTTGCTTCTGAACCAAGCCCAAGCGACGGGCAAGAGGCCGAGAAGTTAGGCCATAAACCACAACGGTAACAATAATCACAGCGAATACCACTGGCACAAGCAGACGGGCATTTTCGGTATTATGGGCAATCAACTCCAGCGCAAAAACCGAGGCCACCGAAGCGGCTACGATTCCACGAGGCGCCATCCAACCTAAAAAGATTTTCTCTTGCCATGTAAAAGGCGATCCCAGTGTACAGACCCATACAGCCAGCGGTCTGATGATCAAAATCATGGCTGCGATAAACAAGACCGCGCCCCAATCCAAACGGGCGAGTGAAGCCAATTGCAAGCGTCCCGCTAAAATGATAAACAGGCTGGACACCAATAAGACCTGTAAGTTCTCTTTGAACTCGATGATTCGCAGCAGTTCGGCATGATGTCCGGGAACCAGCTGCCAACGACCAAACAATTTTAAGTCCTGGTTGGCAAGGACAATGCCCGCGATGGTTACCGTGAGCAAACCGGATTCATGTTGGAATAAGTTCGATATGACAAAGGACACCAACACCAGCACCAGCGTAATCGGGCTTTCGAGGTTATGAGGTAAGGCATCACGCTCGGAGAGAAAAATCAGCAAACGGGCGGCGGCGTATCCAAGGACAGTGCCAATGACGGCTGTTTTCAGAAAACCGACAATGATGATCGGTGCGCCAGCAGTGGTATCGGTAATGCTGATGGCTTCAAACACCAGCACCGTCAAAAGCGCACCAACAGGATCAATAATGATCCCTTCCCAACGTAAAATGGCACCCAGTCGGGGTGAAGGACGGACTTGGTTAACCAGCGGGATAACCACCGTAGGACCCGTGACCACCAAAATTGCACCCAGCAAAAGGGCGAATTGAACATTCACATGAAGAAATAGAACGGCAGCAGCAGCGGTCATTATCCATGTCAAGAATGCACCAATCGTCAGCAAGCGCAAGATAACCGGCCCTGTGTCAGACATATCTTTGATGCGAAGATTGAGTCCGCCTTCAAAGAGAATGACTGCAACAGCTAAGCTGATGATGGGCAGTAAGCCGTCACCAAAGAGCGCGTTCACATCTAAGAAACCGGTTACGGGGCCGACCAGAAAACCCAGAATGAGCAAGAATAAAATTGAGGGCATACGCAAGCGCCACGCCAGCCATTGTGCCAACATTCCAAAAGTCAGAATGGCCACGATACCTGTTATGAGGTTCATAGACGCGATATTCTCCAACCCACCAAACTAAATACGTGCTTCATCGCTCCCCCTTAAATATCACCTAAACTGAAACAGAGGACTTTACGCGACCGACGAACTCATCAAACAGGTAGAGCGAGTCATGTGGGCCGGGAGCCGCTTCAGGATGATATTGGACGCTGAAAACACCCAGACCCACATGACGCAAGCCTTCAACCGTGTTGTCATTCAGGTTGATGTGGGTGATTTCCGCACCAGCTAAATCACTGTCGCCAACAACTGCAAAGCCGTGATTATGGCTGCTAATTTCGACAACGCCGGTTAGCAAGTTTTTAACAGGCTGGTTGCCACCACGATGCCCAAAGCGCATCTTTTCGGTTTTGCCACCGAGCGCGAGAGCAATGATCTGGTGTCCAAGGCAGATGCCGAAAACGGGCAGCTTACCAAGCAAATCTTTGACGTTCTGGATAGCGTAATCAACCGCAGCCGGATCGCCGGGGCCGTTGCTGAGAAACACACCCGCCGGATTCATAGCTAAGACTTCGGCAGCGGTGGTATGGGAAGGCACAACCGTCACACGCAGGCCACGATCCGTCATCATACGGAGAATATTGCGTTTGATACCGTAATCGTAGGCCACAATCAGCGGGCCAGTGGGATCATAATGATGGTCACGATACCACTGCGGGTCGCTGCGTTCGTTCCAGTTGTAAGGTTCAGCGCAGGTAACTGAATCGACTAGATTCCAGCCGGACATATCCGGTGATTGGCGAGCGATTTCGACCAGCTTCTCGGGATCATTGGCGGCTTGACCGTGTGCAATCGCAGCACGCATCACTCCAACGCTGCGAATATGTCGGACGAGGGCGCGGGTAGCAACCTCTGAGATGCCAATGATGCCCTGCGCTTTAAGATAAGTATCGAGGTCGCCCTGCTCACGCCAGTTGCTAACAACTGGACTGAGCGAACGCACCACAAAACCCGACACCCAAATACGCTCCGATTCGGGGTCGAGCAAGTTTATCCCTGTGTTGCCCACATGCGAAACCGTCATGGTGACGATTTGTTTGTGGTACGACGGATCAGTCAGGATTTCCTGATAACCCGTCATTGAGGTGTTGAAAACCAGTTCGCCGGTTTGTATACCCTCGGCACCGAAGCCTGTTCCTTTAAAAATCCGCCCGTCTTCGAGCGCCAAACATCCAATCATATTCACCATCCCAAATACTTATCCAACCACAGAGACACAGAGAAAAGAGATTAAGTCATATCAAATAAGCAATTTTGTTTACAAAGCCCCAAAGTAATACATGTAAACAATCAATGTTCCGCCCCGCAGTTCGGATGCTAGTGGCGATGCTGTCGCTTCCATCCTCATCGGTCCCGGTGCAGGTCGGAGACTTACCACTTGCGATAATCCGAAATCGACAAGTTCAATTTCCACACATGTATAATCCATTTGATAGTAGCAGTTCTTATCCTTTAGAGGATTAATTGTTTCGCCGCCAAATTCTGCCGTCATTACCGGCAATTTACCGCCATTCGGATTGAAGGCTGTAGCATAATAATGCTGTGCTTCCCAATCAAACGGATACTTTGAGTAGCGAAAAGGTGGTGTGAAAGTTTCGTAATAGCTCTTCACATCCTCTACTGGTTTAGCCGTCCAAAAATACAAGGTCTCAAGTCCAGTGTTAGCTCCCCAATATCCAGAAGCATTTGAGACTTCACGCGCTTCCGGAAAAACAGGCAATGACCGACGGAAAACTTCTTGCTCGATTCGTCCAAACCAAAGGAATAGTCCACAAAAAGAACAGACACCCAAGATACAAAATGCAATTATTCCGTATAGCAACCGCTTGAAAAATTTCATCGCACCCTTAAAAGCTATCTCTCCCTGATAAATTCCTCAGGGAGAAATACCCTATACTTACTGGCTAAGAGCGATAGTCGCCATTGATGGACACATAATCGTGGCTGAGGTCGCAAGTCCAGACAGTAGCTGAACCATTACCTGCACCGAGATCGAGCAAGATACTCACTGAAGATTCTTTAAAAATCAGTGCGGCTTGTTCTTCGCCATAGCCTGAGGCCATGCCGTTGATAAACAGCAGCAGCGACCCCAAATTAAAGTCTTCAGTTTCACCGGGAGCGATCCACAATTTGACCAAATCGGGATCAATCGGCACACCTGCTCTGCCCGCCGCCGCAATGATGCGCCCCCAATTGGCATCATTGCCGAAGAAAGCCGTTTTGACCAGTGGCGAGGTGGCAATGGCATTCGCCATTTGATGAGCGGCTTCGGGTGAGGACGCACCCCGTACAGTGAGGGTGATGAACTTGGTCACGCCTTCGCCATCACGAACAATGTCCTGCGCCAGTTTGCGACAGACCGCAGTCAATGCCTCGTGGAAAGCGGTAAAGTCAGCAGGGGATTGCAAGGTTACGCCGCTGACACCGTTCGCCAGCAGCAGCAAAGTATCGTTGGTGCTCATGTCACCATCAACCACGACACGGTTAAAGGTGGTTTCGGAAGCTGATTGGAGCAGACCCTTAGCGGTATCCACAGGTAGCATGACATCCGTGACAACCACACTGAGCATGGTCGCCATGTTGGGGGCGATCATGCCTGCACCTTTGGCGATGCCCGCGATGCGGTAGGTTTTGCCTTCAGGCGTTGTCACTTTGACGGCAGCCATCTTGGGACGGGTATCGGTGGTCATGATGCCAGCGGCAGCGGCAGACCAATCGCTGCCCAAGGAAGCCGCAGCAAGTTCAATGCCATGGGCAATTTTTTCCATTGGAAGCTGCGAACCGATGACACCGGTTGACATCACCAATACTTCATCAACGGCACAGCCGATTTTGGCCGCGGTGAGTTTTGCCATCTCACGGGCATTGGCAAGACCCTGCTCGCCCGTGCAAGCGTTGGCGCATTTGGTGTTGATGGTCACAGCACGAATATGATCTTTATTGCCTTGAAGCACCTCCATGTCAAAAAGCACAGGTGCAGCTTTCATATAATTGGTCGTGAAAACACCTGCCGCAACACAGGGATTACTGCTGACAATCAATGTCATATCAAGCGCATCATTTTTCTTCAAGCCAGCATGAACGCCAGCCACACGAAAACCGGGTACATGTTCAATTGAGGGATTGACTTCGATCACTGAAATTTCCTTAAGAACTAAGACTTAACACAAAGGCGCAAGGGTTAGTAAGGGTTTGCCGCTGGCAAACCCTTACGCAATTAGGTCGCTGAGAAAATAGTTGTGAGCTTATCGACCAGATTATCGACATTTGATTTTTCGATAATCAGTGGTGGAACAAAACGGATAACATTGGTTCCAGCGTTGACCATCAACAAGCCCTGTTCATAGCCCTGCTCAATGATGTTGCTGACATCGGTCGTCAACTCAAGTGCGACGATCAAACCTTTGCCGCGCACTTCTTTGATGATCGGGCTGTTGATTTCGGATAAGCGCTCCATCAGATAATCACCGACTTCGGTCACATGAGCAAGAAACTCCGGCTGGCTAACGCGCTGGACGACATGCTTGGCAACGCTGGTGACCAATGGCCCGCCGCCGAAGGTTGTACCGTGTTCGCCTGCGTGCATGGCGTTAGCGACGGTTTCGGTCATCAAGATTGCACCAATGGGCAAGCCACCTGCCAACGGCTTGGCAAGCGTCATGATGTCCGGTGTTACACCGCTCCATTCATGTGCCCAGAGTTTACCTGTGCGTCCCAAACCACACTGGACTTCATCGAATATTAGCACCGCGCCGTTTTGGTCACAGAGTTCGCGCAAACCTTTGAGGAATTCCGGTGTGGCAACGTTGATGCCGCCTTCACCTTGAATAGGTTCGACAATCACGCCTGCGGTCTTTGCGCCAATGGCAGCTTTGGCACTTTCGAGATTGTTAAATTCAGCGAGAACCGCACCGGGCATCAGCGGCATAAAGGCTTTTTGATACTTCTCTTTGGGTGTGAGGGCGACTGCACCCATTGTGCGTCCATGAAACGCACCGGTGAAGCAGACGATTTCGGTTTTGTCGTGTGCGCCTTTTTCGTATTGGACTTTACGCGCAAACTTGACCGCACCCTCATTAGCTTCTGCGCCGCTGTTACTGAAAAACACACGGTCAGCAAACGACTTTTCAACCAGCAAGTTCGCCAGTTCTATTTGAGGAGCCGTGTAATAGAGATTACTGGTATGAATTAAACCTGACGCAGCGGATTGAATGGCCTGCGTCAGTCGAGCATCATTATAGCCGAGTGCATTCACAGCGATGCCCGCCACCCAATCTTGGTAAGATTTGCCGTCACTGTCGAACAGGGTTGTGCCTTCGCCGTGGACGAGAAGAAACGGCGGGCGCTTATAAGTCTGGACGATATGATCATTCTCATCTTGAATGAATTGATCGGTCATGGTCGGGGTAGTTGTCGTAGTCATTTGTTATCTCCGTATCTCCATCTGCTAGTTGTAATTGGGTATAAGCAAATTAATCAGGATTTCGGCAGGGAATTCATCCATTCCTCAACATCTTTGAGAACGCCTTCTGCTTTTTGAAGATCATCAGTTGAACAATGGAGTTTAAGCAGCCGTTGCAATTCGCTCCAGCCCTCGGATAAGCGTCCCATTACGTAATAATTTGCAAGATAATTTTCTATAACAGACCAGTCAAGACCGTTTTCACATGCTCTGGAAGAAGTGTATTGAGCAAACAGATTGATGTTCGACAGGTAGAGTTCAGGATGTTGGCGTGAAATATCAACGTAAGCTTGTCCATCCCATCCAAACCAGCGTATTATCCATACTGTACCCATCCCTGCTGAACCACTCTGTGCTTGAATTTCTGTTACCCCATCATCGTTAAGGTCGATTAATCGAACTGGCTTGACATCTTTTGCTTGAGGGGAAATATCAACAATTTGGTTATTTGGCTTCGTTTCTAATATGTGAACTTCAGGTAAACAGCAATTCCCGCCAAAAGAGGTATAAACAGGTATATCTGGCAAACCATTACCATTTAAATCCGCAAATGTACCGAGACTCACATACATATACCCATCCGAACTTATTGAAGGCGGATTCTGCAACAAAATAGGCTCTTGATTAATTACTTGAAAAAATATTACCCGGACAAAACCGAAGTAATAGCCTACGCGATGCACAACAAGAATGACATACTTCGAATCAACAAAAGATACCGACTGTGTATCCACCTCTAATTGATCTAATGTGAGATAGCGATTAGCGAGAGATTCTTCAACTAATAGATTATTTGCAATCTCGTCAAAAATCGGATGACTGAACCCCGCTACTGCCACAAGCTTGTTGATATAGACTGTCTTCTGCTGGCTCAATTCCTCGACTGTATAGGTAGGCATCGGAGTATAAGTCGGTATTAATGTGCCGGGTTCCGCAGGAATACCAAAAATCGCATTGGCAGTACTTGTTAACTCGACGGCAGCCTGCTCCGTCGCTTGCCCCACGATATATGTCGCCGTTAGCTCTAGTGGATCAAGCGTTAGCGGCTGAGGTGTTTGAGTTACTATTGAAGCTAGCGTTGGTGTCGTAGTTGGCGATGGATATAACTCTGCATTAGCTGTTCGAGTTGTCATTATCGCTGTCAATGTCGATTGCCAAGGTTGCTCTGTTGGCAATTCTTCCCCATTTAAATTCGTTTGTGCCAACAGCGCACCAAATCCCAACGCAAACACCAGCACAAGCGATGAAGCTAAAATTAGCATTCGCCCCTTGCGTTGATTACCCTTTAGTATTTGCCTGAGACTTCTGTAAATATTCATTCCACCCCAGTTTGTCTTCGATCCACAAATCCGACAACTTAAAACTTTCTAGCCAACCACTTTCAATCTCATATGCGAGGATGGCGCGTAACCATCCGTAAATCCGCAGCGCCGCTTCGGGAGCAACACGTCCTGAGTCTAGCACATGCCGCACCAACTTCTGGCTGTAAAGCGAGTCCCGTGCCAAAGCGTTGTACATCAAGTGATGCAGTTCATGACAGTTAGGACAAAGCTGCACTGTAACTGCGTTTTCGCCATGTGTGGCAATATCCCACAAGTGATGGCGCTGCGAAATCGGATAACCACAGGATGAACAGGCAGTCATGCGTTCTTTGTCGGTGGCGCGGCGGCGACGCATCATTTTGCGATACTTATGCGCTTGGTAAAAATCCAACCAGTGTTCAATGACTTCACGACGTTCGGCAAGATCCGATTTATCCGCAAGCGATTCATCAAAGGCGGTGATAATTTTCTCCGCCAACCGTTCCCGGTAGATATAACGCACGAGGGCATGAAGCTCCTCGATACGCTGTTGTTCGTTGGGCATTGTCTCACCCCTAGCGTCTAGTTTACGAACGCACAAACAGCGTCATGTTTGTGTACTGTATTTTACATCACGACATATAGGCAATAACACCTTCTTCATGGGCGGCAACATCTAAATAAAAGGTTCGCAGACGATCAAAAGCGAGCCAGAGTTCGGCAAAAACCTTGTCTTTACCGAGCAGGGAAATACTGTGGTAAACACCCAAGCGAATCATATCCTGCACATCATAATGTTCGGCGAGGATTCTTGGTGTCATCTGATTCAGGTTATAGCAGGTGGTTTGCAATTCGCTGTGCGGCAGGAAGAAAATAGCTGTGCCATTAAACTTGATGCCCTGTAATTCATTACCGCCCACGACTGCACGACTCGCCCAATCCACACCGCGTGCGGGACTGCCCATACGCCGACGTTCAGCCAGCAAATAGTGAAGAATATCCCAGTAGTGACCGAGGTAGTAGTTGCGCTGTGCAAGGCCGTGTGTTTCACGTATGAGATTCATGAGTTCTGCACCAAAATCCGCACCTGCCGGAGTCGCAGTCGGTTGAGTCTCCAAACGTGGAGGCCACACCGGATTGGGCTGCTGCACGGGCTGTTCGGACGCGAGAAAAGCGAACATTGAACTGGCAGGAGCAGCCGTTTGAGGCTGGGGTATCCACTTCCAAGTTTCGGGTACTGCTTGATAACGCATTTCGAGACCCATAACTGCTGCTCCATTAAATTTTCCAGATGGACACGATATATTGTGTCCCTACATCAATATCATTTAGTAAAAACAGTACCGCCATTTGCGGCGAGACCTTTGAGGTTGGTGATGACCGCGCTGTGGACACCGGTTTCGAGCGCATGAAGAGCAGTTTTAACCTTCGGGATCATGCCGCCAAAAATAGTACCGTTGTCGATGAGGTTTTGGGTTTGGTCGGGTGAAAGTGTCGGCACAACCTTATTATCGACCAGTACGCCTTCGACATTGGTGAGAAAAACCACACGGTTGGCATTGATAGCAGAGGCTAACGCGCCAGCAACATGATCGGCATTGACGTTGAAATTGGTTTCCTCTCCCAGCGAAACGGGTGAGATCACAGGGGTGATGCCCAGCTCGAGCAGGCTGAGAACAACCTCACCACGAACCGAAACCACCTCACCCGTGAAGCCCATATCCTGTCCTGCAACTTGCATTTGACGGGCACGAACCAAACCCCGATCTACGCCTGATAAACCAAGTGCATCAATACCCACGTTCAGCAAGCACCTAACAAGCCGTTTATTAACTGTGCCACTCATGACCATCTCGGCAATTCTAAGCGAGTCACGGTCGGTGATGCGAACGCCATCCAAATAACGCGGTTCGATGCCCATCACTTTTTGCATGGCGGTGATTTCCGCGCCACCACCGTGAACCACAACCGTTGGCGTGTTCAGTGATTTGATGGCTGCGGCAAAATCGGCTAAGTAAGCGAGATCATCCAGTTCATGACCGCTGACTTTGACAAGGGTTGGTTGCATGTGAACTCCGTTCCAAAAACTGAATACAAAGACCTAGGTTGATGTTGGCAATGAAATGAGTGCGATGGCAACCAGTGCCGCCAGAATACCCAACACTTGAACACGGGTTAGGCGTTCTTTCAAGAACAGCCAAGCAAGTGTCACCGTCATGGCTGGATAAAGTGACGAGACAACCGCCGCGATGTCCAAGCGTCCGACACGGGAAGCCAACATGAAAAAGATATTGCCGGTCACATCGAGTACGCCTGCCATAATGACCGTCAACCAATGGCGCGAGTCGCGCGGCCGCCATTCCAGCCGCATGATGCGCGTGATGAGCAGCAGGATAAACGCCGATGTGGCACGGGCAGCAACTTGCGGCCAAAATACCGTATCCGATTCAACACGGTGGATGAGCAACAAGAAACTACCGAAACCTAAGCCACCCAACAACGCCAACAGCAGCGTTTTCTGATCCGGTAAGCGACCATCCGAGTAGGAAACCAGCACCAAACTCGCGATACCCACCGCGAAGCCGATCAGTTGTAGTTTTGGTGGTAAGCCACCGCTGCTGATGCCCACAATCAAAGGGATCGAGGTTGCCAGAACAGCGACCAACGGCGCGGCGATTCCCATGCGTCCGTAACTCAACGCCTGATAAAACGATACCAATCCAACGATACCGGCTACGCCTGACAGTGCGCCCCAGATGAAATCGGTGGTTGGTGGAACAGGTTCGTGCGTCACAATCGCCATCACGATGAGCAGCCCCAAGCTCAGCAAATGCGCGACACCCACGACCGCAATCGCTGGCAAGCGGCGCGAGGCAAGACCACCGTTGAAGTCGGCTGTTCCCCATGACGCGGAGGCCAGCAGACCAAAGGCAATGACGGCGAGTTCAGGCGAGAGAATCATTCAGTAACCATCCCAGATTTAACCACAGAGACACAGAGAAATACTGCGAAAACATTCATTAGAGTAAGCCTGTTGTTTCAGGCCAACCGTACATCAGATTGAGACATTGAACAGCCTGACCAGAAGCACCTTTGCGCAGATTATCGGTGACACTGGTGATATGCAGGTAACGGTCATTAATGGGAGTCAAGCTGATCGCCGCTGTATTGGTGCGTACAACATGCTTGAGTGTCGCTTGTTGACCTGCGGGTAGGACTTTGACCATCGGTTCAGAACCATAGGTTTCTTCATAGAGTGCTTGAGCGTTCTGTGCCGAGAATTCGGGCTTGAGTGTCACATAAATACTTGCCATAAGACCGCGATCGAGAGGGAGCAAGTGTGGTGTGAAAATCAGTAAGCCAGCCTTGGGGTTAAGCTTATGCATTTCCTGTTCGATTTCACCCGTATGACGGTGGACACGTCCCGGACTATAGGGCGAGAAATTGCCGTAAACTTCGACAAAATGCAAGTTGGGTTTGGGTTCACGTCCTGCGCCAGATACGCCGGACTTGGCATCCACAATGATCGGTGCATCCTCCACCAACCAATCGTGACGCAGAACCGGCGCAACACCAAGTAATGTGGTCGTTGGATAGCAACCGGGCGCGGCAACGACATCTGCACCCTTGATCTTGTCTCGGTTGAATTCTGGCAGACCATACGGTGTAGGCAGCAGTTCAGGATTGGGATGGATGCCACCATACCACTTTGAATAGACTTCAGGCGTATCGAGGCGCAGATCAGCCGAGAGATCAACCACTTTTTTACCTGCGGCGTGGGCTTTAGCGGCCATCGGTGCCGAGGCTTTGTGCGGAAGACCGAGGATCACCGCATCAACGGCGTTTAAGTCAGCTTGATCATGCGGCGTATAAGCGAGGTTGGTAAAGGACATCGGTTGACCAGCATAGGTATTACTTGTGCCAAAGATTAACTCAACGTTCGGATGCTTGGAGAGGATTTCAACCGCGTCCTGCCCTGCATATCCCGACGCACCATACACACCGACTTTGATTTTCTCAGACATTGTTGCTCCTTTAATGTGCCTGATTGATCCGAGCTTTACAGGCTCGACAACTGCACATGCCATTTAAGATTGAAGTGATGCGATGTAAACGGAGTGTCAGCCGAACCGCGTTGTCCCTGCCCCACACTCCAATGTTGACCCCAATTTAACCGTTCCGCACCCCAATAAGAGATGCCCTCAAAGGAAGTCCAAGGTTCATTATCATCCAAGCGCCACAGGATGCCACCGACACTCATTCCATTATGAAACGCAATTTGGATATTGAAGGGTTGGTTCAAATCAACAGTTGGGCCAATCCATGTATGTGGACTGCGCCCCGCAGTCGGACTCATTTTCACCATTAATCGTCCACCGTGTCCGGTGATGCCAATCCATAATTGGGCAAGGTTGGCCTGATCGTCCCACACAGAGAGTAAAGTCTGTATGGGATGTGCTTCGGCTTCATCGCATACCACACCCGCAAACGCAAGCACGACGAAAGCCGCCTCTCCCTTTTCAGCGAGACAATTGATCGGATTGGGATGGACACCTTGTTTGAGAATTGACCACTCACTAGAGGAAGGCAAAACCACAGGCCAAGACAGCCATTCTCGGATTTCACCGTTAATATCGAGTACCTGATAGCGCAATCCTTGGCTATCAACTGCGACCTGCATCGCGTGTAAATACTCAACACCTTCGGGCATTCGATGTGCTGTGCCTGCACCCGCCGTCAAAATTTGTAACACACCCTGATGCACTTGGACATCAAAGGCAAGAATGTGACTGCAAAAGTAAGCATTCACGCCATGTCGCACCAGCACATTCCAAAAGAGTTTACCGTTCTCGTGCTCGATTTCGCGCTGGTAGCTGCCCGAAAAACCATTGACTGGAAAAACAGGATGATGTCCCAGCACAAATTTTAACCGCGCATCAGCATGAGCATTTAGGGTTTGGTCAAGCCAAGCGGTTTCAACCGTGCCTTCGCCGCCTAATCCTGACCACAAGGTGTTGACGAAGATCAGCAGCAAATCACCATTCCGAACAAAATAGGAAAGTGACTCTTGTCCGGCAGGGCCGTTTTGGGGCAGATGACTCATTACCTCGCGGTAAAGAACCTCGCTGGCTTGGTCGTAGGTGGTGTGGTTTCCAGTCGTATGGTAAAAGGGAATCGACTGAAAATCGTGCCAGGCCATTTCGTGTTCGAACCAGTAACGCCACTGTTCACGCAAAGCCGCATCATCGGCTGTCAGCCCACGAATTTCATCCCCCGGAAAACAGATGAAATCGGGTTGTGGGTTAAGCTGTTGAATAACTGAGTTGACCGACGCAAAGGTCGATTCGTGCAGCAAACCCGCTACACCTGAACAACTATCGGCATAGACCACGAATTGATAGCCCTCACCGCGCGGCACCAAAGCGTGTATTCTCTTGTCAGATGTCAACTCGGTCGATGCTAACACAATCACTTGCTCCCATTATCCCCATAAAACAAAAACCCCCAACCTCAGTTTGAGGTCAGGGGAATTTTTTGCAATCTGGCGCACGTTTCAACGTCGCTTTATTTCCAGCACAAAAATTCCTGCATGACCTCTTTGGTCTGCGGACGACGGCTGCGACGACGCAGTGTTGTGCCGATAGCGATAATCATCAAATCACATCCACTTAATGAGACGATAAAGGAAAGTTTAAGCAATATACCCTCAAAAGTCAACGTTGTTGTGTAAGAATTCCATGATGAAAATCATCAAAGCCGTTCTTAGCGAAAATGTTGCCTCAACTGAACCTGAAAACCATTGAGAAACAATATAAGACCAAGTAGTACCGCAGGTAGGGTCGCATGATAGAATTTGATTGTCGATATACTGAGGATATATATGTGGCAAGATGAGATTCGGAAAAATGTTCGGTTTAATTTTACCGTCAACATATTAGATGCTGCGTTTTATGGTTTCGGGTCTTTGGGGTTAGCGTCAATTGTGACCGTTATCCCTTTGTTCCTTAATAGTTTGCACGCTTCGACGATATTGATTGGCTTGATTACGTCATTCCATGCCATTGGTTGGCAGCTACCTCAACTCTTTACTGCTAATCGTGTCGCCAAGATGCGCCGCTATAAGCCGTTCATTATATTCATGACGCTGCATGAACGCTGGCCTTTCGTGGGTATGATGATTATCGCTATATCCTTACCCTTTATTAGCGAACAACTCGCGTTGTGGCTGACCGTCATAATGGTTATGATATTTGCCTTGGGTGGCGGATTAGCAGCAACCGCATGGCAAAGCATGATCGCTAAAGTGATGCCTAAAGACCGAATAGGAACTTTTTACGGGACACAATCCGGTGTCGCAAATTTAACAGCCGCTGTCGGTGCGGTGGCGGCTGGATTCATCCTCAAGAATATGCCCTATCCTCAAGGTTATATTGTTTGTTTTCTGCTCACGAGCGTGACAACATTTATCTCTATGGGGTTTTTAGCGTCGACACGCGAACCCCATCATGAGCATGAAGTCGAATTAGTCGAGCCAAATGTTGAACAGAAGGCTCCCGTGGATTTTGGTTGGCGCAAAATGTTTGGGATTGTGCGGCAAGATGTCAACTTCCGCTGGTTCTTAACTGCACGCACCTTAGCACAGTTCGCGAACATGGCAATGGCCTTTTATACGATCTATGCCTTGAAACATTTCGGTATGAATGAGCAAACCGCTGGAATACTCACTGGCGTACTGCTGCTTGCTAAGACGGTTGCAAGTCCGCTGATGGGTTGGATGGGCGACCGTTGGGGACACCGCACCGTACTTGTAATAGGTGGATTGATTATGAGTTTGAGTGCTGGTTTAGCGCTTGGCGCACCTACTATCGGTTGGTTTTATGTGGTTTATGCCCTTTCCGGCCTCGCTGATGCCTCTATGTGGGCTGTGACCATGGCCTTTACACAAGAGTTTGGTACAACCCGCGAAAAACCGTTATATATCGGCTTAGCAAATACGCTGCTTGCGCCCTTTACCCTACTTGCTCCTTTTATTGGTGGGGCACTGGCAGAAGCGTTTGGGTTCGGTTCAACATTTATTGTATCGATTGTATGTGGATTATTGGCAGCAGCCGTATTTCAGTTTGCAGTACGCAGCCCACAACACGCACAACCTTTAGTGGTATTCAGTCATCAAGCCGCAGCGGGTGATTGATAGCTAGCCCATTCTGATGTGACAAGTGCGTGAGTCAGTAAATCTCATTTGTGAAAATGCCGTTAATTTTTGTTAACGGCATTTTTGATTCCTTTCATTTTTTGCCCCTTACTTGCTAAGTTTGTATGTTAATTCGGACTTTGAAGATTCGTTTCTTTGGATAATACTTGAAAAGTCATTTATTCTTTTGCAAGGTCAGTCATCAATCCTGAAGTAGAGTTTGACAATAAAAATGGGTTAAGGAGCAAATTATGGCGAAAAATGTTCGCTGGCTTATTGGGAGCATGGTTTTGAGTCTGATGCTAATCAGCAGTGGTGTGATGATTGCCTATGCACAGGACTGCGATGGTACAACGGGAAATGATGTCATTAACTGCACAACCAACCCTGTTAATCCAGAGAATCAAATTGACGGCGACCTCGGTGATGACAATATCACGCAGGCCGCAGGTGTCACAACATCTTACATTGATGCCGATGGTCAATCCGGTGTGGCAGATGGCCCCGGCGCGGGTCCCGGTGGTAACGACACTATCGTCAATAACGGGACAGTCACAATCTCCATTAGTGCCGATTTTGTCACCGGCAAACCGGGCAACGATTCGGTCACCAATAATGGGACGACTGGCGATATTCTCGGCGATGAAACCTACGACACTACCGCCCAAAACGGCGACGATGTTATTGTCAATAACGGAATAGTCACCGGAACAATACGTGGCGATGGTAATGCTTCACTTGCCTTAGAAGGCGGCAGCGGTGGTAATGACATCATTACCAATAACGGTACAACGGGTAATATCATCGGCGATTCGGGCGCGACTGGCGTTGGTGGTAACGATACCATTACCAATAATGGCGCGGTCACCGGCAATATAATTTCTGATAATTCCACCACGCTCGGTAACCCTGCAACGGGCAATGGCGGCAACGACAGTATTACTAATAATGGATCAGTCGGCGGCTATATCGACGCAGGCGAAGGCAATGACACTGTGACCATCGGTAACAATGGCACAGTTGGCGGAACCATTAATGGCGGAACTGGAACTGACACACTCCAATTCCAATTTAACGACCCTAATGAAGGCGCAGCTGCCGCAGCAACATTAGCGGGTATGTCTCCCGCAGGTGGAACCGTGACATTTGGTGGCCGTACGTATACGTGGACGAACTTTGAACAATTGAAAGCCCTCTTTACAGCCGCAGCAGTAGCCGGACAACCGATAACTATCAGTGTAAACGCTGGACAGATTAAGGATGGACGACTCAACAGCTATGACTTAGGTGCACCTTTTGCAGTTTACTGTGTACCAAATGAGTTCGTTCGAGTTATAGACATCCAGCAAAACGGAAATAATATCTTGGCGTTCGAAGCGAAATTCACCGCTATTGACGAAGCGGTAGCTTCAGCCAAAGCGAATGCTAAATCAGTCGGCATTGCCAGCGGTCAAGGTGATTTCTTGTCGGCAGATGCTAATGGTTCTTTGGTTGCATCCGGCCCAACCCTTGACGGAACCAAGACCTATACCTTCCACTTCCAAACTGATTGCACGTATATCGCTGTAGGAACTGAAAGCTAGATTCGCAGTACAATGTAATTAATCAAAAACGCCGCGAGAATGTACTCACGGCGTCTTTGATTTATAGATAGCGATCTGTGTATGTCAAAAAGCATATAATTTACATCAATCGTTTGAAAACTCGAACCATCACGCACGAACTCTTGTGCTAAAATGACATTTATGTCCTAGCTAGGTAGGACTGCACTAACCGTGGAGAAAAGCGACGAAATCAAGCGCATCACAAATCATAGAAGTAGGGCCGCCAATATAGACCTTCCTGAACCATTATGATCGGTGAACATGTTCAAGAATTTGATGAACGCGTTCAGTAATTTGGTAAACATGTTCAT
>JBBSBM010000082.1:0-35179 GCA_038251275.1 Aggregatilineales bacterium | reverse complement strand
TGCTTCGCGCTACTCTCCCTTTACCTCAACTTTCTACTGAGCAGGCTGCTCTCTTGGTCGTCAAACATCTCGATAATCGTACTCGTTCTCGCTCTTCTCGCCTTAAACGCCGTTTTAAACCTTGAATCTGACTTTGTCGAGCGCTTGCTTTTTATGAATTTTTGTTCTAATATCAAATATCTCAAAGTGTCGAATTGGATAAACACTTTGGGAAAGTCAAAATGTCTTTGCAGGGGGTACGGGTTGATTGTAATGTTACCAGTTTCAATAACCGCTTTTGTCCATTCGGCGGATTGCTCCCTACTGTCCGCTGCGACGACACCCCATACTGCACAGCGGTGGCATCAGCCGAGCGATCCGCTGCACATGTGCTATTGCAGCGATATTGAGTGAGCCACCCGCCGACACAAAATGTCAATTCAGCGGTTCTTCTCGTGCTTCTCGCCCGCCATTTCAGCGGGAATATTGCAAATTGTGTAGTAAGTGCAGTAACAATTGCACTAAAAAAATTAGATACTATTGAAGGGGTGTTTGCTGGATTACGCACACCCCTCGCAGATGCAAGACTAATGACAGGCTGCGGCTTCTATTGGTTCAAGAATATCCGTATTCATCTTGCTAATCGGTAGTCTTTTTGAGACTATACTCGTTCCGAACCCACAGCTTAACCACATGACCGTCAGTATTCGTCTCGAAGCGTGCCGTCTCATTGGATTGCTGTTGTTCCTGAAGTGTAAATACATTTTCTTGGTCGGTTGGCAGGAGGATTGTTGGCGGCATATCAATGTAAGCCAAAGAAATAATCTGCAACTTCCCTCCTCGAACAATAACCTTCGTATCTCCCCAATCGCTCACATAATCACCAACGAATTTCTCCCAAGCAGGGTCAGCTTTGGGCTTGGCGGATTCAGTTGCCTTGATGATTTCTGGCAGTACGAGCTTATAAGCCTGCTCGACGTACTGCTCGGGATTACTACCGAGCGAATTGGTTAGGACGATTATCGCAGTCTTATGTTTCTGGCAGAGTGTGAATGCTGTCAGATAACCGGGATACCCACCGGTATGTCCACTGATAATCCAGTCATTGATTTTGTAAAGCCCTATCCCTAAACCGTAACCTCCATCCCACTTATCATTGACCCAATGAATGCGGTGCATATCGCGCAAGCTGTGGTCGGAGATAATCGAATGCTTGCCCTTAATGAGGTGTAACCCCGTATATTTGACGAGGTCATTCACTGATGAGGCAATATTGGCTGAAGCTTCAAAGCTGTTCATCAAGAAGAAGCCCATTGCGGAGCGCTCATACGTGTCGCTTAGACGGGAATAACCTTTGGCAAGCTGCCCATCATCGCTTTTCGGGACAGGGAAAGTTTCAGACATCTCCAATGGGTCAAGGATGTTTTGCTGAATATAATCCGCCCACGATTGTCCCGATATGGCTTCAATAATATCCCCAAGCAGCGAATAGCCGAGGTTGCTATAAGCGTACTGATCATAGGGTGGTCGTGTGGGGTGGCGAAGGCTGGTCTCTGTTACGAACTCATCCTGTTCTGGCGCGTCAAGGTCAGTCCACATGGGACCGTGCGAATCACGCGGGAGGCCAGACGTATGCGTGAGCAGGTTACGAATAGTGATTTCCGGGGCGTCCTCGTACCTGAGCGTGAACCAACCCAAATATTTGGATGCAGGGTCATCGAGGCTAAGTTTTCCGGCATCCCGCAACTGCATGATAGCCACTGCGGTAAACGTCTTGGTAATGCTGGCAATTCGAAAACGCGTATCAAGCGTAACGGGCTGCTTGGTTTCCACATCGGCGTAGCCATAACCTTTACCCCATACCAATTCACCATCATAGACAATCCCGATGGCTAAACCGGGCTGATGGTTCTTATTCGTGGTGTATTCGATCCATTTGTCCAGAACATCTATCGAAGTGCCTAAGTCTGGATGATCCTTCATGAATGGGTGTGGCATAAGTAAGTCCTTTATCATGGTAAGTCGCCAAAAACAAAAGGGATATGCAAGAGATTTTGCTAAGTGAAATAATAGCCAATAAATGAGATTGATGACCGAACCAGCAACGTATGTGGTACTAATCTCCGCTGGTTGACCATAGAAGATATAACCCGTCCGAAAAATTACTATAGGACTGGGAAGACTTCATCTGAAAATATAACCAACATATTTACGCAGTAATCGGGCAAGATGCCATAGCAAACAGCTTGACGAAAATATGAAAACTCACGTTCTGTACAAGCTATGGAGGATAGAACAAAACAGAAGCTCGCAGCTTTGACATTCCAAAAACCGTGGTGCGTCACGATCATCAGCCTATGGGTAAATCAATAGTGAAGCTAACATGTGTAGAAGTTGATTCAACCCACATTTTCCCGTGATGAAGTTCAATGAGCTGCTTAGAAATGGCTAGACCCAATCCACTGCCGCCCGTATCATGTTCCCGCGATTCAGAAGCGCGCCAAAAAGGCAAAAACACATGTTTCGCCTCATCTGGAGTGAGTGGACTGCCTGTATTTCTGACGCTCAATTTTATACGATCCGTAGCTTGTTCAACACTTACTTCAATCTCACCTTGAGCCGGTGTATGTCGTAAGGCATTGGTGAGTAGGTTGCCAAGCACCTGCTGCAAGCGTTGGGAATCGGCATGAACAGTACCGTTCGTGGCAGAAGTCGAGAAAATGAGTTGAACCTCGGCATCAAGTGCCAATGGTCGAAACCGCTCAACCATGTCACTGGCTAAATCAGGTAATGACATCGATGTGATATTGAGCGGGAGATGTTTGGCTTCGGCCAATGTGAGTACCCGTAAATCATCAACCAGCCGTCCTAGATACAATGTTTGGTCATGAGCCACTGCTAGATGTTCTTGATCTAAGGCGAACACACCATCACGCATGGCTTCCAGTTGGCCTCGTAAAACCGTGACCGGAGTGCGAAGTTCATGAGCAATATCGGCTGCCATCCGCTGTCGCGAGGCTTCTGCTGCGGCAAGTTGAGATGACATCGTATTGAATGCCTGCGCTAATGCTTTGGTTTCGACTGTACCAGTAACTGCAACTTGCTGTCCTAACTGCTTAACGGGGAAATCATGGATAATATGCGTCAGATCTTTTAGCGGACGAGCAAGTAACCACGATAATACGACACCGATGGCGACTGCCAATATCGAAACAAGTATCCCCGAAATAGCGAGTGTCTGGTTGGCTTCGTTCAAGAAGGCGATTTCCGCACCACCAAGAGCCTGTTCGCCCGGTGTGCGGCGGTACAGTAATCCAACAGTTTGCCCTTCGACTACCAGCGGCGAGGTTTGCGAAAGCGATGCTTCCGGAATCACTGTGCCGACAAGCGTTTGATCAGTGGAGGCGATGATAAGTCCTTCGCTATTCGCGACACTAAACACAGCTCCCCGTCCGTTGCCCTCACCGCGTAAACCAAACACCGACTCCGCCCCATCCCACGTCCGATGCTCGGTGTAATAACCCTGCAAGCGCGAGATTTGCTGCTGACTGTTGGTTGAAACATTACGCTGGTTAATGTAATGTCTAAAATCTACTTCGGTTGTCCGTTGTACCACCAGTGCCATTGCACCGATGCTCAACCATGCAATCAATAAGAAAGCCAGTGACAGCCGAATCCAAAGTTTATTCATGGTCGGGTGTCATCCTGTAGCCAACGCCATATACGGTTTCAATATATTCGGGGTTTTTAGAGTCAGGTTCGATCTTCAAACGTAGATTTTTGACATGGACGTCGACCGTGCGTTCATAACCAGCGAAAGCCTCCCCTTGCAGGTAATCCAGAAGTTCCATGCGGGTATAGACACGTCCCGGTCGGGTAATGAGTGCTTTAAGAATGCCAAACTCACTGGGTGTTAAATCAACGCGCTGATCTGCAACGCTCACCAGATGCGTTTCTGTGTTCAATTCAACAGACCCAACACGATACACGCTGGGTTCACTCAAAAGTTCACCATATACACGGCGCAGCAAAGCACGCACCCGCGCCACGACCATGCGAGGACTGAATGGTTTGGGCAGATATTCATCTGCACCAATCTCCAATCCCCGAATCTGGTCGATTTCTTCGACACGCGCAGTAAGAAACAAAAGGGGTACACTGCTCTCTTTACGAATGATGCGGGCAGCATCCCATCCGTCCATCTCGGGCATCATCACATCAAGGATCACTAAATCCGGTTTTTCGTGACGAAACACAAACAATGCTTCCCGTCCGTTTCGGGCGGTGACCACCTGAAAGCCATCTTGTTTTAGATAGGAACCAACGCTTTCCAAGATATGTGGTTCATCATCGGCGATTAGAATTTTGTGTGTCACGAGATTCCCCTCCGTATAAGTTCAAAGTAATCCAATTATGGCTTGCCTTTGGTGGTGCTTGCTATCGCAGGAGCGGTCGGTTCTAGGCTGCGCAGATAGGCGACGATTGCCGAAATATCTGCATCATTGAGATACCCGCTCCATGCCGGCATGGCGGTTCCAGTAACACCGAGGCTGATAATGTTGGTGATAACATCGTCGGTTTTCTGGGTGAGGAACGTCTTGTTATTGAGTGCGGGAGCCAATTTCGTTCCGTAGCCGTCTGTGCCATGACACTGACTACACACTAGATTAAACATCTGATGCCCTGAGGCAATTGTTGCCGGACTCCGATCTATGGGTTTTGACTGAAGCAAGGGCAATTGAACGCCGACTGTTTCCAGTTCATCCCAGCGTCGAATGAGCGCTGCTACATCAGTGATTTGCTGTGCAGTCAAGGCACGTTCCCACGAAGACATCACGGTAGCGGGTACTCCCTGCTGGATAATACGTGTTACCTCGGTGTCGGTCAAACGAGTGCGTAGTTCGGCGCTGTTCAACACGGGAGCAATCGTTGTTCCTTCCCCATTCGCGCCGTGACAGGCCGTGCAGTTTTCTGCATAAGTTGTCAACCCATTAGCAAGCTGGTCACCAGATGGCAATGTTCGAACAGTTGCCAGTGTTTCTTGCGGGATTTCGATACTGACCATTTGGGGTGGCAATAGATTCAGTTCTACGGCGCGAGCAGACACGCTCGCCCAAGTGTTCGACTGAATCATCGTCACCAAACTGCTGACCTGCGCTTGCGTCAGAATACCGCCTTCGTTCACGCTGTAAGCGGTCATGGCTGTATTGTAGCGCCCCCGTTCAATAGTATGGTACAAGATGTCGGTCTCCATACTCCGAACACCATCGCTGTTCAAGACAGGGTAAGCAGCCACCCCTTCTCCGGTTGCTCCATGACAGGTGATACAGTTCTTAACATACAGGTCCGTGCCTTCAACGACAGCCGCAGTGCGGAAAGTTTCGGCTGCTGCAAGCTGCTGATTTGGCTCACGCAGCATCGCCAAACCGAAACCTGCCATGATCAACAATACTCCGAAAGTTCCTAACCAACTCATCCGGCGCGGCATCATACACCTCCTTCAACATAAACCAAATCATCGGAAGTCGCTTGATCGCGCTGGATGGCTTCACCCGTATTGACCTTGACAATGCCATTTTCAATCGTGACCGGGAAGCGATCTAACGGACGCGGCGCCGGGGTATTCAGTACCTGTCCGTCCATCTCAAAAGCCGAAGCATGACAGGGGCAAACAAATTTTCCTTGCGCCTGATCCCAAGGAACAGCACAGCCTAAATGGGTGCATTTGCGATAGAGGGCTAGAAATCCACCATCCTCCATCCGCACCAGATAAAAGCGCCCACTCGTAAAAGGGGTAACGCTGCCGGCTGGGAAATCCGCAACCTGCCCTGCATCAATGATGCTGCCAAACTCGCCATCAACGGCGCGTGGTGAAAGAAAACTCAAGGCGACACCACCGGCTTGAGCGACTGCTATTGCGCCCGCCGCTCCCCAGACCACTTTCAGAAAATCTCGCCGCGTAACCGGCTCTTTAGTCGTTTGCTGCAACTCGCTCATTTCAACACCTCCCAAGGCAGCATCAAGGCCATACCTTCACCCCGAAAGGCGATACCGATGACCGTCAGTACAATAAAACAGGTTACCAATAACACGAATACACTTTGCCTTGTCTCACAGTCTGAAGCTTTGAAGAGGCGCTTGATCAGTTCATAAAAGCCGATTAACAGCAGCAGCAGCGCGGCCAAAGGTATCCATCCGTTGCTCACAATCGTTGGCAGAGTGGGCAATAAGGCTGGAAGATCCAGAACATATTCATCGAGCAGCACCAGCGCAGGCGTGACCACGAGGGCTGTCAATACACCGACTATTGCCATTTGCCGCCCCTTATGCGAACGGAACCACACACCTTCGGCGCTAATGTCAAAACGTTGGTAAGGCAGCAGCACCAATGCGCCCAGAGCCAGTGTAGGGATGATGATGGCGGCAAACACCGGATGGAAGTGAAGGAGGAGTTCTTGCAGCCCCATGAAGTACCATGCTGCTTTTGCAGGATTGGGGCTGATATCAGGATTCGCGGCGGCTTCGAGTGGAGCATTGATCCAGACCGACCACATTAGAATGAGTCCCGCCATGACCAGTGCAAAAACCATTTCACGCGACACGAGATGGGGCAAGGTGGTCACTTTCTCAATCTGGTTCGGCTTGCCACCTTCAGGGCTGCCATCATCGACCATACCATCCAGTCGATGGGGGATGGTCAAAGTATCTTTTCGTACCCGCCAAATGTGCAAGGACAGGATGCCCATGAGTATCAGCGGGATAATAGCGACGTGCATCCCGTAAAAATTAGTGAGGGTGGCTGCACCAACTTCGGGACCGCCTAGCAAGAAATTCCGCAATCCCTCGCCAATGAATGGGACATAACTCAGTAGACTTGAGCCAACGGTCACTGCCCAATATGCCAGTTGATCCCAAGGCAGCAAATAACCGGTGAAGTTCGCAGCTACCGCTAGCAATAACAGGATAATGCCCATTACCCAATTGAATTCGCGCGGTGTACGGAAGCCGCCTGTGAAAAATACGCGCAGCAGGTGCAGGAAAGCTGTAACAACCAGCAGATTACCGCTCCAGTGATGCAAGTTACGGATCAACTGCCCGTACCAAATTTCGGTTTGCAGCGCCTGCATATCTTGATAGGCGGTGTCAGGCGAAGGGGTGTAGACAAACATCAACATAATGCCGGTGATGGCGAGGAGAGCTACCAGCAGCATGGCTAATCCGCCCAACCCGAAGGTATAGGTGAATTTGAGTGTTGGTTTGGCAACCTTGCTGGGATGCAGGTGCAAAACGAGGTTATTCATTACCACCCGCATCCGTCCTCGATCATCTTGAGGCGGGAGTTCATCCCGTTGGATGGACTCCCATACGCGTTTTTGCAGGTTCTCTGGTCTGGGGTCAAGTTCGTTGGACATGGTTATTTTTCCTTTAAGGGGTGGTCGTAGCCTGACTAGCCTGACCGTTTCCCTTATTGCCATTTCCATTTCCCTGACCACCGTTGCCGTTGCCGTTACCTTGACCTCCATTACCACTACCACTACGTCCCGGACCACCCCACAACGGACGACCGTTCGGATCTCGCAGCAGCAGTCGTTGGCTTGTCGTTGTGTTGGTAATCTGTCCGGCTTGGAATTGTTCGTTTTGCCAGAAACCCAGCACTTCTACGTTGTCACCGACTGTGAAAACAACGCTTTGTCCTTGTATGAAATCCTGCCTGCCTAGCTGAACTGTGATTACTGCGTTGTCAGTGCTTTTTATGGTTAGGTTATTGGTGTTGACTGCGGTGATGGTTCCTGTAATGGTCACCCATTGGTCAGCGGGAATCTGTACCTGCCCCTGTCCGGTGCTGCCCTGTCCATTCTGCTCACCCGAACTGCCTGACCAAAGTGGCTGCCCGGACTCACTGCGTACTCGGAGCGTAGTGCCTTCAACTGTTGTCACCTGCGCTGCATGATATTGGTCGCCATTGAAGAACCCTTGCACGGTCACGCGGTCATCTACAGCGAGGGGTACACCCTGTGATTGCCAATAGCTGCTCGGGCCTAATTCCACATAAACTGAGGTATTGTCGGCTAGAGTTAAGGTCATGCCAGTGGCATCTAATGCGGTAATCGTGCCGATGCCTGTCCATGGGTCACCAACGCTTTGTAAAGACTGTTGTTGCCCGGTTCCAGTTCCGCTGCCACCACCATTTTGCCCGTTACCTTTAGTGACCGTAGCAGTTGCACTGCCATCTTGAGCGCTGACGGAACCGGACGACCGGGTGTTGGTCAGTCCTAAAACGACGGCTGCCACAACTGTTAGAACTAGTACACCAATGAGAATTTTCTTGAACATGAGATTTGCTCCTTATGAATTTCAACTGTATGCCGTCAGTTTGCCCGGAACTTATGTTGAAAATGTGAAGCAACTACAAGGAGATTGTGTTGATTAACGAACGAGGTTTTAGTTCGAGAAACAAAAAGCTGTGATGGTTACTTCCATCACAGCCTATTGGATATTCGTCGGGATAAATTATCTAGCTGCTGCACTGTTGGAAGGCGGGTAGATGCTTGTATTCCGATACGTTGCGAAGGTTAACGGCAACTTGATGAATATCTGGATAAGGATCAAAGGTCGTCAGCATCGTGTCATACAGATCAAAGTTGGCAACTTCTGCGGTGGCACCCAGTTGACAAGCTTCGGTCAGGCTGACGAATTGGGGAACTTCTACCTTAGGAATTTCCGGTATTGCAATGCTGTAGCGGTTGAACAAGAATTCCCACGCTGCGATATGCTGTGCTTCTGCACGTTGAATGTTGACAAATGGTCTCACATTACCAAACTGAGTGATTACTCCTTCATAGACAGCATAGGCGTGTTGTTCATCCACCCAACCACTGATCATCAGGTCAATCACATCCTGCGGTAGTTCACCCTCATAGGCAGCAGGAAGATTGGCGAACGAACCCATTCCATTCTGGCCCGTACCACGATTCATGTTCCCCTGACCACGCCCATTCATTCCGTTGTTCGTTTGTACATTACCAAAGCCCATGCTGCCACGGCTGCCGCGCGCATTATTTGGACAAGTCGCTTGCTGCTGTGGATCGCAATTGCCATTTCCGTTTCCTTGAGCGCCAACAACGCTTATGCTGATTAGCAAAATTGCGACTACTGCCAATAGGACGAATAGCTTTTTGCTCATGATAGTCTCCTTACTGAGCTTGTTTTCGATTTGCTCATAGGATGGATCAGAGTTATGTAGACATTATGAAGACGGTGAGTTGAAATCATGTCATTCATCTACTTGGGGTGAGACTGCCGCGTAGATATTTAACCTTCGATGGTAGCAATAACAGTAGGACTTTCGCTTGAGCTATTCCCATAAGCCGAGAAATTAATCGAACAAGGGGTTTAAACCCCTTGTCCAAGCGAAGGTGCTGAGGTAAGTTCCCATCAATACCATGACCTAAAAGATTGTCCGCTTTCACTGAACAACATTATCTTGGTCACATGGCGCATAGCAATGAACTATTTGACAAATTCTTACTTATCAAGCCCCGCTTTAGCTTCCAACCCCTTGTAGTCGAGGATTTTAATCTGGTGTCGCTCGACATGAATCAGATTGTCCTTTGCAAAATTGCGTAATGCCCGATTAAGCACATCGGGAACTGTGCCGAGCCGGTTTGCCATTTCTGCTTGGGTGGCCCAACGGGGTCGTTGCAAGTATTCCGCTGTTGATTGTTCGATCAGATAGCGTGCCAAACGGGCTTCAATCGTTCGCAGCGAGAGATCTTCGATCATATCCGTAAGCTGTTGAATGCGTTCAGCCATACGTTGAATAATGACACGTCCAATTTCGGGGTGCTGATCCAGCAGCTTCAGTATGGCACTTTGCTGGATGACCCTTACTGTGGTCGGCTCAAGCGCGATGACGGTTGCTGTGTTGGCTGAGTTAATAAAAACACCCACTTCATTAAAAACCTCACCTGCCCCGATGAAACGTAGAACCTGTTCGCGTCCATCAAGCGAGGTTTTAACCGCTTTGAGCCAACCGGAGTGGACAATATACAGGGCTACATCCTGTTCGCCATCAAGGAACACAACCTGTCCTGTGTCGTACTGTTGGACTTTCATCTGTTGGGCGATGGTTTCGATCAGCTTGGCATCAACGTTAGAAAAGTATGGGACGGTTGAGAGGACACATTTCACCTGCTTAATCGCTTCGTCTATAGACATAAGTTGTATTTCCACATTTCTTTAAAGCGCTCCGCCACTTGCTATTTTGTTCATCAATTGTGGAGCAAAGCCACCGCACAAGCAATTTTCCGTGATGAAATTCGACAAAAGTCGAAGATTTGTTTCTGCAAATAGCGGAGACTGTATTTAAGCAGCGATTTCTCAATGGCTAGGCGGCGATAGGATGTTTTCCAAGTGACCCAAAAACAGCAAACACGTCCGGTGCCAATCATTGATGCCAGTTGTTGCAGTGGCTGTGGGTTATGCGTTCGGGTATGCCCCAGCCATGTCCTCATCATAAAAGGTGGCATCGCTGTTGTAGCAAATCCTCAAGCCTGTAGCTATGACGGTTACTGTGAATGCATCTGTCCGCTGCACGCCATTAACAGACCTTTTGAAATTCTATTTACTCCCAAGGAGACGATTTGATGAAACCCATACTCTATCCAAACTGGCAGGAAAAGGTCGTATTTTCGCCCGAAGGCCCACAGCCACAAATATTGGTGGAAAACGAGAAGCTCAAAGTTGTTATCGCTGGCCTCGAAGCGGGTCAGAAAATCCCACAACATCCTGATGGGTGGGCTGTGTATCACTTTCTGGAAGGAACGGGGTGGATGATCGTAGATGATGAGCGCTATCCCATCCGTTCGGGAGCGACAGTGATTACACCGGAAGGTGCCAAACGCGGCATCGAAGCTGAATCCCGATTGGTTTTTCTTGCATCCCGCATCGCCTGAACAACATTCATCAACAAGAGGCCAATAATCATGTTCAATCCCTATTTTCTAGTGACCTTTCTCTACATTGTGCTGGCGATACTCGGCGCGTTAGACGCATCATTGGTCAATTTTCAACTCCTGCCGCTCTTTGCAGGATTGCGCTGGCTGCGGGTGCATTTCATCACATTAGGTGTGTTAACGCAGTTCATCTTTGGCATCTTACCCATTCTGGTAGCCGCACGAGCCAAGCTGCCACGACCGAAAATCCGCTGGGATATCTGGTTGACATTGAATCTGGGATTGCTCATCCTGCTGATTGGCATTCCACCGATCAATGCCGTACTAATCACTGCCGGCGGTACATTAATCTTCGTCGCAGTCCTATTGCTTGCGCTGCAACTGAGGAAACTTCGGGCTACTGATACGACAACGAAACCGTCTGAAGGGCGCAAATTCTATATTATGGGATTGGTGTATTTGCTGCTGGGTATCATCGTGGGTACAGGTCTGTGGCAAGGTTGGAGTACTTGGCTGCAAATCAAAGTGCCGATTGAGGTTCATATTCATGCTAACAACTGGGGCTTTATGTCACTGGTATTCGCTGGCTTACTGGTGGATTTGTATCCGGGTTTTGCTGGACGTTCACTGGCTTGGCCGCGCTCAACCACACCGATTTTTTGGATGATGAGCTTTGGCGCATTGGGATTGGTGTTGGGACCGTGGTTTCAGTCAAATCTGTTTTCAGTACCCGGCCTGATTTTGCACCTGAGCGCGACTTTTTGGCTGCTGCTGAACGTGATTAAACCGCTGCTGGGTGATTCTAAGCTGTGGACAGTGGGGATGCTGCACCTGATTACTTCTTATGTGTGGATTCTGGCACCGGTACTGGTCGCGCCGCTCATCATCCTGAAAGTGCCGGGTTTTCCGGGTGCGGGTATCGAGCAAAACGCCCCGCAAGCCCTGATCTACGGTTGGGTACTCCAGTTCGGATATGCAATGATCCCTCTGCTATTCCGGCGCATCTTCCAGCCGGATGCACCACCGAAACTAGGCGGCAATTGGTTCAGCCTGATTACTGTGCATCTGGGTGGAATTCTTCTCTGGGCCGGAATTTTCCTCCATGAGTATCAGGCGGCATTACACGGTGTGGCTTATGGGCTGTGGTTTGTTTCGATGCTGCCCATTGCCTATGAACTGTGGCAAATCGTCCGAAGTACGATGAATAACTTACAGGACAAGGATAATGCTCCTGTCATGACGGCATCTGGTGACTGAGTTCGGTTTGGAGAGTTGAGCAAATTTAACGATCATGAGGTTCTACGACTGCTCTTCTTTGACTAGAGCAGCCTTCAGATCAACTATCGAAGGAGCGTGATACCAGCGCTGATTCCCGATGATGATTGCGGGAATCATCCAAATGCCGTCACGCAGAACACGAGCCGGATCAGTCAGTATTTCAATCGTCTCGATTTCAACTTCTGGCTGAACTGTTCGCAGTTCTGACAATCGTCGATCGGTGGCTCGGCAGCGAGGACAAAGAGCTGATTTGAAGTAGATTACTTTTGGGGTCATATGAGATTCGCCTCAAAGACACCGCAACCATCAATCACAGTGTCTTTATTTGGCCTGTAAATGATTACTGACCTGATCGAATTTTGGGGCCGCTGAGGGGACGACCAAATAGTGGGGCAAATATACAGAAGTCAAATACTCCGGCGAGAAGCGGCACGGCTCCAACAACAGCTACGATAATACCGGTTGTGTTACCTAACCCCACAAGTCCCCAAGCAATCAACGCGACGCCCGCGACGATGCGCGCAATACGACCAGTAGACGACGCCATAAAATTAATGAAACCGTTCATCGGAACATCTCCTCTTGTAACTTGATTTGTACTGCCAGTATAGGAGATGACGGGACGCACGTCTGTGACAAAGTCACCGAGTAGTTTGGGCTTCTAAAAGATCAGAATCGAGCACTTCAATCGAACCGCGTACAACACGGATAATGTCTTTAGCTGCTAAATTTTCAAGGATACGGCTAATCACTTCGCGCGAACTGCCGAGTTCTGCGGCGATCTCCTGATGGGTGATGGACAGCGGATTATGCTGCCTACCCTGTTCCAGCAGAAATGCAGCCACTCGAATATCCATGCGACGGAAGGCCACCTCATCCACAATTTCCATTACGATAGATAAGCGCTGCGAAAGGAGCGTAAATACGAAGTCACGCCATAGATCATAGTGTTTTACCCACTCGCGAAACGTAAGCGCCGGAATCATGATCGCTTCAGCATCTTGCTCAACAGTCGCGATAGCCGAAAAGGACTGCCGGGAAAGAATGGCGTTGGCTGTCAGAATGCAGGATTCGCCTAAGCCGAATCGGTATAACGTAATTTCACGACCTGTTTCACCCACCTTATAGACGCGCACCACGCCAGATACGAGTAACGCAATGGCATCAACCTCGTCCCCTTCGACAAATACATCCCGACCTGCTGGAATATGAGCAAAGAACGCTGTACGTTTGAAGTCGTTCACCAATTGAGAACTCGCTTCACGCAAGATGGGCAGGGTGTGAAGTATCTGCTTAAACTGATCTTCAGTAATCATTGATACCCCTGTCTATGCAATAATGAAAATCAGCATAGTGGAATTTATCCCACTGTGCAAAATGCGAGCTACAAATCCCATTCAGTTTTTCGAAGGCATCTTCAGTGGCTTTTGTATAGCTCAAAGCACGCGTTTTCAGGGCGTTCAGGCAGGTTTTGACTTTAGCTTAGCCAAACCAGTTGTGATGTATCCATCCAACTGCTGTGGGGACAGCATTCCAGTATGGGTGGCGTATATCTCACCAGCATCTGAGATGAATAAACTGGTTGGATACCCTTTGATGGCAAAAGCGTCCTGCAAAGTGGAGTCAGTATCCAGAACAATGGGGAATGTAAGCGCTAGCGCATTCGCAAACGGTTGAATCTGAGTCGATTGCTCCCTGTTGTTAATCGCCAGTACCGTAAAGCCTTGTTCGCGGTAGTATTTGTAAGCGGCCTGAATGGTCGGCATTTCTGCTTTGCAGGGAGGACACCAAGTTGCCCAGAAATTGAGCATCACTACTCGCCCCTTATAGGCGCTGAGCTGGACAGTTTCTCCATTCAATGTGGTGGCTGTAAAATCAGGCACTTGGGCGCTCGTAGTTCCGCTGCTGAATACCAGCATGAGCACAGCAATACCTATCGCAGCGATGCCGAATGCGATCAGCAGCCACTTTTGACGCTGCCGTTGGGTTTGCTTGCGCTTAGTGTTGGTTCCCATCTGATGCTGTGCTGTTTTATGCATAAGAATCACTACTTTCTACGAGACTTGTACCTTCTCCAAACGAAACAAGGTCAGGTACTTCAGATCGATTTGCTCGACCGCTTTAAACCCTATCTGACGGGCTGTATCAAGCACTGTTTCCGGACGCAGACGATGCTCAATAGGTGGGCCAAATTCAGCCGCTATGTACGGCCATTCCAAGACCATGACTCGCTGCCGAACGACACGATACGCTTCATTGAGCGCATTGACCAGACTATCAGCTTCGTGCAGTACCAACCCCATAAACACCAAATCGAATGCCTCATCCTGAAATGGCAGAGTTTCCATGTGGCTTTGGCGAAAATCACCGTCTGGTACATATTGGCGGGCGGCTTGCAACATGTCTTCGCGCAGATCAACCCCTGCCACCTTCAGTCCTTTGGCAGCAAAAGCTTCAGCGAACAGACCGCTGCCTGTGCCAATATCCAACAGGGATTGTAGATTTGAACCCGTCATACTGAGATCAACGACCCGATCAACCTCTAGCTTTGCGACTCGCTCAGCCGAGCGCAGCCGTTCAATTTCACCACTATAACGTCGTTCGGTCATTGATTCTCTCCTTAATTACAGGATGCTTAGTTGAATGCGGAATGCGATCCACAGGCGCAGTTGCCACCACAACCACATGTCGATGATGAGTCATCAAAACTGACATTTTGTGACTGTGTTTTCCCTTTGATGCTCACGCGCGGTAGACGGCGTTTAGGATGATTGTTGCCGCACTGCGGACAGATTGTATCGTTGGCTTCAGCCATAGGAACGTGTTTTTCAAATAACTGTCCACATTCAGGGCAGTCGTATTCATAGAGTGGCATGGTTGGTTTCGACATCCTTCTTTATATATGACACATTCACTTTGAGATAATAGTCACTTTGTAATCGCCCATCAGGTACAAAGTGATTTAAAACTGAGACAATCACGACAAAAGACCCCATCCATAGATTAACAACTATTTCTATTGATGAGGTCTCAATCAATATCCCTGTGAACGAGGGTGATTACGCGGGTTTCACAATCGGCAAACCGCCCTTTACCCAGTTACCGAAACCGCCACCGATACTGGTCACATCCGTGTATCCCAACAGTTGCAATGTTGTCATTGCCATTGCTCCACGGTGACCCACTGCACAGTACACAATAATCGGTTGGTCTTTGTCGGCTGGCAGCAGTGTCAAATCATCCATCAGGGTCTTCAAGGGGATGTTGACCTGACTCTCGATATAACCATTGGCTTCAAGTTCCGAAGGGGCACGCACATCAATCAGAAATGGTGTTGGCTCACTGTTCAGGTTCTTGAGAGCAGCAGTCGGTGCAACTGCCCAGAAGCCATCCGGTAGAGTGGTTACATACAGATTAACCGCGTCAAACAATGCTTGATCAAATTCGGGCGCAGCTGCATCACTCACAGTTGGCGCGGCAGGCACACCGGATTCCACTGGCAGCCCTGCGGCCTTCCAACCTGTAAATCCACCGGAGAGGCTACGTACATTGGTGTAACCCAACAGATGTAACACTTCAGTTGCCATCGCCCCACGATGTCCGATGCCGCAATAAACAACAATCGGTTGGTCTTGAGCGGGCAGCTTATCGAGGTTCTCGGTCAAGCTGCGGAAAGGAATGAGTACGGCACCTGCCACATACCCATTCTCACCGATTTCCTTTTCATCACGTATATCAATGATAAACGGCTTGGTATCGCTGCTCATTTCCTTGAGCAGATTTTCGGGTTTGACGCCGTAGAAACCGTCCGGCAGATTCTGGATGTAATCTACAAGGACGGGCTGAATGTCGAAGGCTTCGGTTGTGGGTACTGCCGTCGCATCCTGTGCAAAGGTGACCACGCGTGTGCCCAAAACAAGCATCGCCATCATCACGAGACTAAAAATGAGGGTTCTTTTTGCAGTCTTCATCTTCCTATACTTCTTTCGATAACATTTTTCGATCAATATATACACATGTTATTACCTTAAGCGAATAGCCCTCATCGTTAACAGTCACCTTTGTCACCTTTGTCATAGAGGATGGTCACTGAAAAATGGGAAGTTTAAGGGAAAACGGCACTCAATTCATGACTTCTCACACGCGGATCGGGGGCTGTTTGTTACTGTGAGAATTCGGGCTTTTATTCGAGAATCCGCATAAGCGAACGAATGCACAATCGAATAAGGTGGGAAGTCATCACATCAGGCAATTGAGGGACTTATTACATACAAATCTTTTTACTCACTCTGAAGATTACGACAAAAGTTGACGTTACTGCCTATGAGGATCCACATCCCTAAAAACCTTACTCTCTCAGCCAACATGATGCTGCTCTTAAGCGGCGTAGGCTTAATGCTCGCCGGATTTATACTGCTGCTCCAGAGACCACCAATTGAGATGACCCCGACGCTTACGGGCAACCCGGAGCGCTGCTTGAATTGTCATACCGGCATCGAACCGATTAGCGTATCACATCCGACCGAGGAATTTGGCTGTGTATCCTGTCATGGTGGCGAGGCAATGGCGCTGGATGCCGAAACAGCTCACAGCGGCATGGTGCGTAATCCAAGTGCACTCGACGTAGCACAGAAATATTGTGGAAATTGTCACGCAGCGCAAGTTTATTTGGTACAGCACAGCATTATGACGACTTATAGTGGTGCGATTAGTCTGGTAAGGCGGGCATTCGGCGTTCAGCCAGATGCCACCGCGCATTTTGCGGTCAATGCTGTTGATAACCTGCAAGCCTTTATTCCCGACGCAACCGATCCCCAACCCGTGAAGAATTTCGCCGCCAACTGTCTGAACTGTCATATAGATGGGGAGCCATTACAAACTGATTATTACTATCGGAGCACCGGATGTGCGAGCTGCCATGTTCTCTATAACGAAACGGGTACATATGAGGGTAGTGACCCGACGATACCTAAGAATGAAACGGGTTATCCGCAGCAGCATCAATTCACCACGTCGATTCCCTATACTCAGTGTAATCACTGCCATAATCGCGGTAACTATGATCTGCGTTCGATGACCTTTGTTCCACGTCCGGATATTCCGTCAGCCGAACCCCTAACCGGACAATCAAAACGAGTGCATGATTACTACCAACCCATCGGTGAATTCACGCGGTGCGAGTGGGAGCTGGATTGTATCGACTGTCATACCTCGCTCGAAATTATGGGGGATGGCATTTTGCACAACAACCGCACCGAGGCGCAGTATGTCCAATGTTCCACCTGTCATGGCACAATAGAGTCGCCACCGCTTGAGCAAACCATCCAATATCCGAATGAGTTAGCGATGACCCGCGCCGATTTAAACTCCTTCGTGGATTTGCAGGTCGGAGATACCATTCTCGTGACCAATCGTGGTGAACCCCTCTATAACATTCGCAAAGTAGATGACCAATGGAAGTTTACGAGTAAAGTCGATGGCACCAGTTATATTCTGCCACTCGTCACCGGCTCAAAGTGTGAGCAAAAGCCGGATGAGCAAGCCAGCCGTTATTGTCATGAATGTCATAGTTATGATCGGGAAGCAACCACACCATGAACCGACGTGATTTCCTGAGCATTCCGCTGGATGCAACCACGCCCGACCAACCAGTACGGGTACGCGATATTCCTATTGTATCGATTCCGACTGCCGGTTATCCGCGTGATTATGCCCGCCAGACATGGACATTGATTGAGGATGCCCACGCGTGGCTCTGCCGCGACTCGTTGGGATTCTATGCGGTAGATGCGACCTGTTCGCATCTCGGTTGTATGGTGGTGATGAACTCTGATCATTTTGTTTGTCCCTGTCACCGCAGCCAGTTTACACCCGAGGGCATAGTGACGCAGGGACCCGCTTGGCATTCACTGCGTTTCTTGATGGTAGATTTGGAAGTAAATGGCAAGCTCGTTATTCGACGCGATCAAACTGTAACCTGCGATGATCGCTTTATCGCATGAAGGATTTAACATGAGCGCTCTACAGGCCTTTATTGACCAAACGACCACATTACATAATCATCTCTGTCCACGTCAGGTCTTAGGCATTCGCATGGGCATGTATGCCGCTGAACTGCTGAATTTATCACTTCCGCAGGCCGATAAACGCTTGTACACATTTGTTGAAACCGACGGCTGTTTTGCCGATGGTGTTGCGGTGGCAACCGGATGCTGGCTTGGTCACCGCACCATGCGCTTGATGGATTATGGTAAGGTCGCGGCGACTTTTGTCGACACGCAAACTGAGTGTGCCTTCCGCATCTGGCCGCAAGCTGATGCCCGACAAGCTGCTGTGCGATTCGCGCCGAGTGATAACGGTCACTGGCAGAGCCAACTTGAAGCCTATCAGACAATGCCGACCGATCTCCTACTGTGTGCGGCAGAGGTTCATTTGAATGTGTCGATGCAAGCCCTTATCAGCCGACCGGGTATCCGCGAAACGTGTGCCATCTGTGGCGAAGAAATCCTCAATGAGCGTCAAGTCGTGGTGAATGGTCAGAATCTTTGCCAGTCCTGCGCGGATGGTGGTTACTACCAAATCACTGAACCTTTAATGACTGGTTTTCATGAATAAGCATGTGAGCATCGCGATTCTTGCAGGCGGGCAATCCAGCCGGATGGGACGCGACAAAAGTTTCGTGGAATTAATGGGTAAGCCGCTGATCGCCCATGTCATCGAGCATGTGAGCCAATTGTCGCTCCCCATGATGATTATTGCTAACAAGCCCGAGCTGTATCAGGTATTTGGGCTGCCGGTGCATACGGATGTCTTGCCCAATCGCAGTTCATTAACAGGGCTGTACTCGGCTATACACCACAGCACAACCGATTACACCCTTTGTGTCGCCTGTGATATGCCGTTCCTAAGCCCCAAATTGCTCAATCATCTCGTGAGCTTATGTATAGATTACGATGCTATTGTGCCGATTATCGACGGCCATCCGCAAGGATTACATGCCATCTATCGAAAAACGTGTTTAGTTCCTATGCTTGAGCAGCTTGAGCAAAATCAATTCAAGATTCGTGATCTGTATTCCCACATCAATGTGCTTTGGGTTGACGAGCATCAGTTGCGCCAATACGACAATGATTTGGACTCTTTCATTAATATCAATACCCTGCAAGCACTAGACCTTACTTCGGCAAAAGTCAAAAATTATTGAATCAAAAAAGACCTGATGATAAACATTTTATGCATCAGGCCTTTAAATGTTGGCAGTGTTTCTAATCACCGACTGCGTGAGAAGTTTGTTCTTTCATCACTGGCGATTTATCAAGATGCTTGGCTTCTTCGGACAGCTCCTTATAAGCAACAGTTTCTTCATAAACCGGGAAGAAGCGCGCCACCAAACTATAAACCATCACAATACCGGCAACCACGCCACAGAGAATAGCGATTTCCATCCAGTGCGGAGAATAATACTCCCCCGAGACAGATTTCATCGCGAACCACGTCACATCGAAGCGGTTCAGGATGACCCCGCCCATAATCAGCAGCGCCCCGAAGAGTGACAGTTGGCGGCTGTGTCGAACCTGATTGAAAGCAAACAGAATAATCGGAATGACCACTCCGACGACAATTTCCGTCCAGAAAAGCAGGGTGTAGATGCCCCCTTCGAACAACAAATCCAGTTCGCCCGTGATCAGCAGTTCACCGAACTTCACCACCAGATAAAATCCAAGTATCCACGGCAAGAACCATGCCAGTTTAGCCAGCGTTTTTGTCTTGAGGCTCTGTCCAAACATCCAGTAGCTAATATTGGCTCCACCGATGACCAGTGAAATCCCCGCTGCTAACGAGCTAATCAGGAAGAAAATCGGCAGCAGCATCGAATGCCACAGGGGATTTAAGCGCGGTGACATGATGACGAACATGGTACCCAGCGACGACTGGTGCATCGTCGAGAGCGTCACACCGACGATGACAATCGGCACAGTATATTTCTTGATGGTCGGCAACAGCCATTTTAAGCGCGAGTTCTCCAAGAACACCGGACTGAGTTCGTACAATAAAATCAAGGAGTAGGCGGCAATACACCAACTGACTTCCAGCAGCGCCGAACTCACATTGGGATGCAGGAACACATTGTAAAAACGATCCCAACGTCCGAGGTCAGCTAACAAGATGACCAGCACCGAACTGTAGCCGAGTAATCCAGCTAAGACAGTAGGCCGTGTGGCGACATGCAAATCCTCGAACTGGAATACATAAACTAAGGCGGCTAGTGTGAAGGCTCCACCTGAAAGTGCAACTGTTGACAGGTCAAAGCTAATCCAGATGCCCCAAGGAAACGCCTTACTTAGATTGGTCGTCGGCCCAAGACCGACATAAAAACGATAGAGACCAATCGCGAGTCCGAAAGCCGTGACAGCCGCTAGGATATAGATAAACTTCGGTAGCGTGCGTAGTTCGTGCAATAGTTTTTGAAGCATGTTTATTTCTCTTCCGTAACGGATTGACTGGCTTTTTCTTGTTCAGCCTCTAACCGTTCTTTGGCAGCTTCTTCTTTAATATGTTTGATGGTCAGGTAGGCACCGGACAATCCAACTAACATCATGCCTGCGACCATCGGCGTGCCTTCAGTCACCAATCGGTTAGAGAAAGCGGGTGAAGTCGTACCCGCAATCGGGAAACCAAGTTCTTCAAATGGAACAGGTGAAATATACAGCGTGGCTGTGCCACCATTTTCTTCTTCACCATAAATATGCTGTATATATTTATCCGGTCGGTCGGTGATGCGTTTATGCGCCTCCGCCAACATATCCTCATACTTGCCCCATTTGATGGCTCCTGTCGGACAGGTTGCGGCACATGCGGGCTGCTGGCCTTCGCTCAAGCGTGAAAAACACATATCGCATTTCACAACCAGCGGAAGCTGCTGTTCCCATTCATAATTCGGCACTTCAAACGGGCAGGCATACATACAGTAACGGCAGCCGATACAAATGTCGCTGTCATATTCCACGATGCCGTCTTCGTTGCGTGTGAGCGCGCTTACGGTACAGGCCGAAACGCAAGATGGGTCTATGCAATGCATACAGTGATACGGGGCTGTAAAACGGCTGAGATTTGGAAATGTGCCTGTGACTCCGGTTTCTTTTATCCAGATGCGTGTGCTGTCCATTGGCACATTATTTTCGACACTGCATGCCACCATACAGGAACGGCAGTCGATACAGTGCGAGACATCAATCAGAAAACCGTAGCGAGGCGCTTTGGAAGTTTCGGACACGATGTTATACCTTTCTCACGGTTACGAATGTCTGACTGAGTGCTTGGCTGCCGCTGGCAGGATCGGTGTAAGTTACATGTAAGACCGAATCGCTTGCGCCGACACCAAATCCGGTGGTTAATCCTTTAGAGAGATGTCCATAACCCGGTGTCATATACACACAGTCATGGCGAATGGCAGGGGTAGCGTTCAGACGAATGTTCACTTTTCCGACTTCGCTCAGGACTTCAACCCAATCGCCATCTTCAAGCCCACGATCAGATGCCACGTCGATGTTCATCCATAGACGGGGTTCGTCGGCATATTTATGTAAGAGCTGGTTGTTTTGCGTACCGAATTGTGTGGCTTGAGCGACCTTGCCTGTCAACAGATAGAACTGACCATTCGGCGGTTCTGGTGGCGCTTGCCACTCTGGCACGCCGGGGAAGCCGACCTTCGCCAATGTCTCGGAATGAATTTCGATCTTTCCGCTGGGTGTGTTCCACTCAAAGGCGGGTTCGGCCTCAGAAGTCGGCAGTTCGACATAACCTTTGGACTTCACTTCCTCAAGGCTGACGCCCAATGGTGCTAACTGTTGACGGATGTAATCTTCTTCGTCTGTATACTGGAAGTAATCACCGAGTCCCAGTCGTTCGCCTAACTGTTTGTAAATCCACAACGCGGATTTGGCCTCACCTTGCGGTTCAATCACCGGTTGGCGCAGGAAAATCTTGTTGCCCATCGGCAGCAGCGGATCAAATCGTTCCAGATAAGAGGATTCCGGCAGCACAACATCAGAGAACCACGCCGTATCGTTCAGAATAATGTCGACGGTAGCGATGAAATCCATTTTCTCGAAAGCTTGTAACGTCTTGTTGCGATCAGGCAGCGACATCACCGGATTTTGACGGGCAATGAACCAACCATGTGCTTGGTAAGGCTTTCCCGTAAGGATGTTGTCGCGCATTTCTTGGAACACACCGATTTTGAGCGGCACAACCGGATACTTGCCCGGTACGCCGTCCAAACGGAGCGAGGAATTACGTGGATAAGGCGGTTGGGGCGGCTTTCCGAGTCCCCCGCTGGATTCACCTGCTGCCGCGCGCATGGTCACATTCCAGTTGCCAACGAGAGCATTCAGGATGGCAATCGCACGTTGAGTCTGGAACGAATTCACAAAATTCGATGTACGCCAGCCGTTGTGGGCTAAAGCATGTGGAGCCGCCGCCGCGAATTCCCGCGCTATACGCTGGATAGTATCCGCCGGGATTTCAGTGAGCTGTGCCGCCCACTCCGGTGTATATTGAGCGACTTCCTTCGCCAGTTCATCAAAGCCAATGGTGTATTGTTCAACAAATGATTGGTTGTAAAGTTTTTCACCAACAATCACGTTCAAGAGCGCCAGATGAAAGGCCAGATCGGTTCCCGGCTTGATCGCCAGCCATTCAGTAGCCTTAGCAGCCGTTTTCGTGAAGCGCGGATCAAGATAGATGACCTTCGCGCCGCGCGTAATCGCTTCACTCAATGCGCCGGTTTCAGAAGTCGAAATGGCTTCCATTAAATTACGACCGGTTAGGATGATGTACTGGAGCTGATCGTCATAGATCCGTTCCGGTTCTTCCATGCCATAGGTCATCAGGTTCGCCACAATCATGGCGTTAAAGCACAAGCTGCGCTGAGTGCCGTAGTTCGGCGAACCGTAAGCATAGAGCAAATTTTCAAACTGTACTTGGCTCAGGTTGTGCGTAGACGAAAAAACCATCGCCTCCGGCCCGTACTTGTCTTTAATTTCCTGCATCTTACTGGCCGTCAAATCGAGGGCTTCCTCCCACGAGGCTTTGCGGAAACGGCCTTCGCCGCGTTTTCCGACACGGATGAGCGGTGTCAGGACACGGTCAGGATCATAAGTATTCATTAATCCTGATTGTCCACGCACACACAGATGACCGCCGGAATGAGGATGGTCAGGGTTGCCATCCAATTTCACAACACGTCCATTGCGTACTTTAGCGATTAGCCCGCAGCGCCAAACGCACATCTCGCACATGCTTGGGATATAACCATCGCCCGACGCATTTAATAATCCGGCCTCTTGGACAGCCCTCGCCACCATCGGTGGGATCATCTGCCCGACAGCAAACGCTCCGGCAGTAGTCGCGCTTATTTTCAGAAAATCACGTCTCGATAAATCAATTGTCATCAGAATCTCCAGTCTTCATGAGTCTTTTTCGCGAGTATCAGCCTTTGAAAACTGGCTAAATCTTGCTCTTACGCTGCAAACCGGCACGGTCAATCAGATAAAACAGGAACGAGGACAAAAGCGCAAAAAAGACAACTGTCAGGAAGGGACTCAGGTTCCAGATGTCTGGAAGGACGACATTGCCCACGTTAGCGATCTTTGAAATCACAGGGAACACGAATTGATAGGTCAGCCCATAAATCATCGCGCCAACGAGGAAACCCAGCAGACCGGGGATAAGATAGTCGAGCTTGCCTTCACCGCTGCCAGCCGCGCATGTACCGGGGCAGTAACCGCTGAGTGCCATGCCCACACCGAAAATTAGTCCGCCGACGATATTACCGACCACATAAGTGGCTGGCACATTGGGGAATGTGACCAATCCCAAACCGCGCAGCAGATACAAACCGCTCATCGACACAATCAACGCGGTCATCATGAACTTAAGAACTGCCATATCCGTCAAGCGGAAGACGTTGACGATTTTGTGGTACTTGGTTAATCCGGCTTTATTCAGCGAAAAGCCAAAGAAAACGCCTAGGATCAAAGCAATGACGTAAGTGTTCATTATTAAAATCTCCGACGGTAAATAATCATGGCGGTGATAATGCCTGAAGTGAACATCCCGCCGATAAACAGGAAAGCTGAAGGCGCGAGTAACATCCCGCCGGAAATCGCTAAACCGCTGGTGCAGCCACCGGCGATGCCCGCTGCATATTCAAGAATGATTGCGCCGACAAACGCCAGAACCCAGCGCTTCCACGTCTGCTGACCGAAAATACTCTTCCATTGTTCGTCACTATTGGCGGCATCTTTCTTGCCCCATTTCAGTGTGCCGCTGGTAGCCGCACCAAGCATGCCGCCGAAGAACACACCCACCAGCAGAATGACGCCCCATGTGATGCCGGGTGGCATGACAAACTTGAAATAGGTGTTGTCGAATAATTTCGGTGCAACCGCCGTGCCGATTAACCCTGCGATGTTCTCAAATGCACCGGAGGCACCGAGCAAACTATTGCTCAGCCACACCGCCAGCACACCGACTACGCCCAACAAAATACCGGCAACATAAGGTGACCACTCGTCTTTGCGAATGTAATTAATGATGCTTTTCATGATGGTTGTTCCTCAGAGTCCTCGTCTGACACCAGTGTGTCAATTGCATTGAGCACTTTGTCTGTTTTCTTGGGATTATTCAGGATATGCGTCAAAACCTGCCGTGTTTGGACTTTCAAGCGAGCAAGTGCCGGAAGCATGTCCACCACATCAGCCGGATATTCGCCCTCAATCTTTTTGGTCTCGACGGATGGGACATGATGCCGCGACTCGTTCACGATGACGAAGCCACCACCACCCACTGCGACCAGACCGATCAAAGCTGCCAACACAATATTGCCCCAGTTGACCGGACGTTCACCGAGTACGATCTCGTTATAACGCTGCACATAGTCCACAGTATTCGGATCATTGACGACAACCTCGCTGACAACCGGAACACTGACTACGGGTTGTGTCGTGGGCTGTGCGACAGAGGGTGGTTGTGTAGCTTGTACTTCACCAACAGCCGCTGCTGGTGTATTTGTAGAGGCTGTTTGGCTCGAAGTCGCTGCGCCATCGCTTATTTTCACATTGAGGATGGTCGCATAGACTTGGGCGCGTTCCATCAAATCCTCGGTGTGGCACATCTGGCAGGCCGATTTGACATCCGAAAGCGGTGGAACCATTCCGGTATGGGCGGCAACCTCATCCGTTGCCTGATCGTTTCCGGCATGGCAGAAAGTACAAAAATCACCGAAGGCGTGGGATTCGTGCCAGCCGGTACCATCATTATTAACAGAGTCTTTGGCTTGCACTTCGTGGCAGTTTTTACAGGATGAAGCCTGCGAACCGCATTGCAATCGCAGATCACCGGGTTTACAGCTTGCATCAGTAACAGGTGACAGTTGAGGATGTAGCGGAGCATTAGAGGCTAAAACCGTATGGGGTGTAAGTAGTAACAGACTCCCCACGGCTAACGTTAGCGTACCAAACGTTAGCAGGAACCACATTATTTTATGTCGCATATGTTTCTCCTAAAAAGAAGCCTATGCGGACAAAGTCACAAATCAGGCATCTACCTTTTCGATCAGGTTCGCCCGATAAGCAATTCGGTCGCGCATTAAAGATCTAAGTATGTCGAGTGCTTGAATTAAGCGTTTATCGACCAGATGATATTGGACACTTGTCCCTTGTCGAACGCCGTTTACTAATCCGCGATCTCTCAAAATTTTGAGATGCCGCGATACAGATGGTTGAGGTATTTGCAATTCAGTCGCTAGTTCGCCGACATTGCATGGTTTTTCATTCAGTTCGTACAAAATCAGAATGCGGGTTGGATCAGCGAATGCTGAACACAGATCAGCTTCCATTTGCGAAATTTCTTGAGCAAAAGTCTGCGAAATCATATATTCACCCTCGTAGAAGTTAAGTAAATTGGGCGGACATCTGACATAGGACTAGTCAAACTATTAGTATGAAACAAAACAAAATTTAGTGGAGCAAACGTAAGTGACACGTAATTGAGAAACATTTGCTGTCTTTAACCAATCCAGCAGTACAGTGACCGCCCAATTCTTATATATGCATAAACGCATATATCTACATTCATAGGTTAGCGAAACAAGCGGAATATAAGTAGTAAGCGAGGTAATGGATAGTTAGTGTATTTTGTCACAAAGGAACCGGAAACGGGGAGTAACTGATGGAGAACCTAACTAGAACACAAAAAATGGTAGGGACGAGGCGTGCCTCGTCCGCCAGAAATTATTCGTAGTCTATTTCTTTTGTCCATAAGTAACAGACTTATGAACCCAAAACAGTGAATGACCAGAGGAGGTGTTACTGATTCTCTGGTCATTATATTGTGTGGTGGCTTTCATTAATTTCTTTAGCGCTTAATTGGGCGCCGCATGGTAAACACAAGCTCCCAACCTGCGGGAGCTGTCATCCAAAGCAATATACCCATGATAACCGCAGAAGTCAGACACCAAACACAACTAGCACCGATAACAAACGGTTCCAAGAGGGTTAAATAAATCGAGAAGCCAACGCCCAGTAACGTTATAACAAATAATGCCCCATCAATTCGGTGTTGATTCTTAAAACGCTTTACTGTCCATAGGAACAGAATGGTGAGATACCCTAAAATGCCAATGATTCCTACAGGAACACCGAGAATGCGGGCATATGAACTCTGCTGCACAACATTACAATTTCCCACTACGCCACAGGTTGCCTCAACGAGTGTCATTTCCACATAGGCGAGATACGCAGCCACCAACATACCAGCCACAACCAAAATTGGGGTCAGCCAGCTTGATAGTTGCCCTAAAGATGAAGATCGGAAAAGTTGGAAGGCCAGAATTACAAATGCAATCAGTACAGTAATCGAAATGAGGAGTGTTACCGGGTTTTCAAAACTACCGATGATTAGCGAACCACTCAGCACGATGCCAACCAGTGTCCCCACCAATGCCATTCGACGACCAAACATCCCGTTGATAGAGCCAAAAAGACGTTGATTGCGTTGGTTAACAAATTGCCATCCAGCGGCCCCCATCACGCCAACGCCTACGACCAAACCGAATAAGACGATCAAAGCGGCGAGATTAGCCGGGTCTTCGAACAGCGAATGCGACGCGATTTCGGTTGGCGCAGGTGATGTGTCAGGTAATACCGATTGAAAAAGGATGCCTATATTCGGAATGGGTGGGTAACCGATACCACCGGCGTTCAATCCAGATCGGATAACAACCGGCGCACGCAGTGGAATATCACTGGAACCGATCATCACATCCGAACCAATGATGAGCATAGGAACTGCATTCGATTGGATATGCATTGCGTTGACGGCAGTACCCATGATTTGGCTGCCCTGAGATTGTGTGACATCAATAAACAATACTTTGAGTTGGTCGCCAAATTCACTTTGAATATCGGGCCAATGATTGGTAAGGACATCCTGACAGTGTGGACAGGTGGGAGAAAAAAAGAAAACGCCGTACACAACGGGCTGTTGAGCATAACTTGAGATGGGGATTAGAAGCAGTAGAGTCAGCAGCCCCAACAGGAGTCGTACAGCGTGAATACGATCATGGAAGCGACTTGCGAATATACGACTTTTTTGAATAAATGACGTTGAACGTGTCATAGGTAAAAATCTCCTAATAATTGGAATTATGAAGCCTATAGGATGAAGTTAAATAAATAACCGATCAAAATGATGCCCAGCGTCACCACGCTGATATAAAGAGCAATCAGTCGGGGTTTGAGTACCCGTCGTAGGATAACCATTTCTGGTAGGCTGAGCGCCACGACTGACATCATAAACGCCAACACCGTGCCGAGTGTCGCACCTTTTTCTAGGAGAACACTGACCACCGGGATGACACCTGCTGCATTGGAGTAGAGCGGCACACCGAGCAGCACTGCTACGGGTACCGACCACCACGCGTTCTTACCCATGATGTCTACCAGAAAATCATCCGGTACATAGCCGTGAATAAACGCACCAATAGCAATACCCATCACCACATATAACCAGACCTTACCGACGATTTCACGCGTACTTGTGAGCGCCTGTTCAAATCGTTCAGTCCAACTCAGATGATCTTGAGCTAACAATCCACCACTTTTGATCTTGATTTGATAAACGAACTCTTCGACATACCGCTCCATTTTCATCCGCCCGATGATGATGCCCGCTACTATCGCGACGGTCAGTCCTGAAACGAGATAAAGACCTGCAATTTGCCAACCGAACATGCCGAAAAGCAGGACGAGCGCGACTTCGTTGACCATTGGGGCTGCGACGAGGAACGATAGGGTCACTCCGAGCGGAACGCCCGACTCGACAAATCCAATGAATAACGGCACTGCCGAACAGGAGCAGAAGGGGGTAATCACGCCGACCAAGGCAGCCAAAGTATTGCCAACCCCTTCGCGTCTGCCGCCCAGCCAACGACGGCTTTGCTCAGGTGTAATGAAACTTCGGAGCGTGGTAATAACGAAGATCATTCCCGAAAGCAGCAGCAGAATTTTGGGCACATCATAGAAGAAGAAATTCAATGAACTGCCGATTTGACTTTCTGGAGCGAGCTTGAAAAGTTGAAAGGTGATAAAGTCTGCAATCGGTTGCAAACTGTTGTAAGTAATCCACCAGACAACTGCAACCACAGCAACGATCAAAAACGACTGGCGCTCATCATGGGAGGGCATAAGTCGTTGAATGCGTGTCGTCATTTTGTTTTGGCCTTTGTACTAATGATGTTTATCCTGCTTGCGTAGCCCATTCGACAATTTGCTGCCGTTTCGGAATACGTCCGGCTGATAACACTTTCTCATTCATCACCAGACCCGGTGTGCTCATGATGCCGTAAGCCATGATGTCGGCGTAGTCGGTGACTTTCAATAAATCGTAAGCGATACCTACTTCATCCAACGCGGCGCGTGTTTCCGCCTCCAAACGCTTACAGTTCGCACAACCTGAACCCAAAACTTTTATGCTTAACATGATGTTTCCTTTTTACTGAATTTGAGCAATTGAAATAATCGAACAACTCGGACAAGGGCAGCCATCGACGTATTGAATACTGGCTTGACGGGTTGTGCCGAACGTTAGGTTTAATAGATCTGTCATTTGTTGATCGTTCAGGCGGTAGTAGACCTGCAAACCGTCGCGGCGACTGTCCACAAGACCGGCCTCGCGGAGGGTCATGAGCTGCTGTGAAATATACGCCTGTCGCTTGTTCAAGGACGCTTCAATATGACAGACACACATCTCACCTTCACGCAACAAATCGAGTATTTGCAGTCGTGTCGGATGGGCTAGTCCTTTGAAAAGCTCGGCAAGTTGTTCATAAGACGATTCCATTGTGCTGCTCCATATTCAAAACCTTGAATATAGCTTATCAGGAGTAGCGAATAGTCATCAGTACGGAATGTCATGCCTACCGAATAACATTCATCCATTAGGTATAAAAATGTGGGGACTAATGCTTGTCTTGAGAATCGATTATGTGGAATTACCCCAATTCGCGATATGGTGTGATGCGATATGCGAAACACAGTGCGACAAATCTCTCGAAAGTGAGTCAAGTCCCCAATTGTTGACGACAAGTGTCTGAGAGGTCGTGGACAGCAAGAGCAACCGGTGGCATTTTGAGAACGTTGTGGATGCAATGATGGTTGTAGTAAGGGATTTGATGATGGATGGACTCGAAGAACTCACCCATAGCATCAAAACGGTTCATGGCACCAAACTCAGCTTTAAAACGACCATAAAAGAATTCTTGGTGACCATTTTTCTAGGGAGAAGCCAGATCGCTGACCAAGATTTGGATAGCCTGTTGCCGGAGATAGTGCGTGCAGCGATCCGCCATAAATTCGTTGCCCTTGTCGGAATGAAAAATCGATGGTTTGAGACCGGTTGTCAGCGCTTGCTGAATAGTCGATAGAACGAGCTGACTGTCGTGATGTTTACCGATGCGGTGGGCCATGATTTGTCGAGTAGCAAGGTCTTCAAACGTTTGCCAGATACCAGATCGTGCCCTGATAGACCATGCGGCTCACATCACTGCACCACACGTGATGGGGCTGCGTGATTATGTTCAGATCTTTTAGCAGGTTGTGATATGGATGGGGCGTTTTCGAACAGGTCTTGTAATGCTTGAACCTTCGCCATGGCTGTGTGGAATTCTTCTAGCATAGGATCGGTTTGTGTCGGCAGTGACTTTCAACAGGCTTCTGGGCGAAACGTATAATCATCTGTGCTTGTCTATATGTTCATGCTCACTATTTATTCGAACTCCGGCTCGATGCCTTCGGATTTGAGCCAATCAAGCCATCGCTCCTGTTCGCGCTCGGCATGGAATTTGAACCGGTTCTCCTGTGCTTCTGGATAACGATACAGCACATCCTTGAATGGCGACTTCAAGCAACTCGTAGATTTTTCCCTTAAATTGTATAGCAATCGATATATTGTTCACACCGTTTTTGTGAGAAAAATGTGAGATGCGTGCTCCGACTTTCTGTCGATTTATGATGCTTCATCATTGCCAGAGATTTTTGCTTGTACAAAGAAGGTCATTGCCCGGTAAAGCGATTCCAATGGCTTTTTTAAATCACCCGGTGGCGATCCTAGACGACGCAATACAGCATTCTCTACGGCAGGAGGCGTAATTTGTGGAGCTATCCAATTGAATGAGTCACTTCCCCAAAAACGCGCAATTTGATCATTCAGTGACGGTGTGGGAGGTGCAGTCTCGATGGACACATCTTCTTCACTTATTTCAACCGCAGCAGCGCGACGCTTTCGCAATGCCTCGATAACCTGTTCGCGGGTACGTCCCCGCAGAGTGAAAATTAGAAAAGGGTCGTGGTCAAATTGTTCACCGAGTAGATAATAGACAGCGGCGATGTGTTTACAGGGATTGCTATAATCAGGGCAGGAACACTCGGTCACAAGATCGCGCGTACTCGTTGGAAAAAGTGAGACACGGGCAGCTTCAAAAGTAGTTTCAATTTCTTGTGGCATCGTACCATCTAATAACTGTGCAGCGAAAATTGCTTGCTCGCTGATAGTATCCAGCACACGTTCCCATTCGTTGTCCGGCAGCGCGGTTACCTGAATTTCGACAGCGTAAGGTTTGGGGCGCGATCCTTGAACATGCGCTTTGACCAAACCGGGTTGCACATCAATGTCTAAAACTTGTCCACTGCGTGCATAACTGCGCCCACGTTGTAAACGACTGCCGATACCATAGCTGTCTAACACTGAGAGCCAGCGTTTCGCCCACCAGTTTGCAGCAAACGTTCCGCGCTGACTGCGACTTTGAATGCCGCCTTCTACTTCGATAGGGCGTGAAGGCAGAAAATAGCCATAACTATATTCAGGGTCAGGTTTACTTTTACGTTTTGCCATTTGTTAATCTCCCACGTCGCGTAAGCGCACCAGATCACCTAAGCTGGCTGTATTGAGTTCCGTCAGCCAGCTTTCATCGGCTCCGACGACACGTTCTGCCAATGCTTTTTTACTTTCGATCATCTCATCAATTTTTTCCTCTAGTGTGCCTGCGCTAACGAATTTATGCACCTGCACATTGCGGGTTTGCCCGATGCGGAAGGCGCGATCCGTGGCTTGATTTTCGACCGCCGGATTCCACCAACGATCAAAGTGAAAGACATGATTGGCTCTCGTCAAATTCAAACCGACACCGCCTGCTTTGAGTGAAAGGATAAATACTTTAGGCCCACGTTCCGCTTGAAAACGCCGGATCATTTCTTCACGTTCACTCACCTTAGTGCCGCCATACAGCCAGAGCGGTTCATCGTAGAACTTCGTCCGCAGGTGATCACGCAGTAATTCACCCATCTCGGCAAACTGTGTAAAGATCAACGCCCGGTCATCTGTCGCATAAATCTCTTCCAGCATTTCGGTGAGACGCGATAATTTGCCGGAACGCCCATCCAGTGGACTACCATCTTTGAGATACTGCGCGGGATGATTACAGATTTGTTTTAGCTGCATCAATAATGACAGCACCAATCCACGCCGGGACATGGTATCACCCTCTGTATCTGCCTTTTCAATTCGTTCCATCACATCTTTGACGACTACTTCGTAAAGTGTGCCCTGCTCGGTCGTCAGTGTTGTATATAGTTTCATTTCCATCTTCTCAGGCAAGTCACTGATGACGGTTGGGTCGGTTTTGAGGCGGCGCAAGATGAAGGGGGTTGTCAGATGTCTCAGGCGTGTGGCAGCAGCCACATCATCCAGTTTTTCAATAGGGTTGGCAAATTGACGGCGAAAGTTCCGTTCACTGCCCAAATAGTTCGGATTAAGGAACTGAAAAATCGACCAGAGTTCGGTTAATCGATTTTCAACAGGTGTGCCGGTGAGGGCAACACGATAATCACTTTTCAAAGCACGTGCTGCTTGTGCCTGTTTGGTTGTACTGTTTTTGATATTCTGGGCTTCATCGAGAATAATTGTTGACCATTCTATACTTTCAAGCGTTTCACGGTCACGCGCCAACAGTGGATAACTGGTAAAGACTACGTCCACGCCTTTGAGTTGGCTCACAAAGGCTTCGCCAGATGTGCGCTCGATTCCTTGGTGGGTGTAGGATTTTAAGTCGGGGGCAAAACGTTGAAGTTCACGCCGCCAATTGCCGACAACGGATGTCGGGCAGACCACCAGAGCAGGCTGCAAATTCTGCTGCTGATTTTTGATATGGAGCAGTAAAGCAATGGTCTGAAGTGTTTTGCCTAACCCCATGTCATCGGCCAGACACGCGCCCAGTCCATAACGCCGCAAGAAAACCAGCCACGAGAACCCGCGTTGCTGATAGGAGCGCAGTTCGGCCTGTAGGTTTTCTGGTGCTAAGATCGTTTCAATTTTATCGGGTTGTTGCAGCGCAGCGAGAAGTGTTTTCAGCCACCCATCCATACGCAGGTTCTCTATCGGAATAGCGCCTGTATTTCCTTCGCTATCCAAACCCAACCGCAACACTTCATCTAGCGGAAGCTCGCCACTGCCATGCTCTAAAAACTTTAGACCCGCTTCGATTTGCGCGGTATCCAGCAGCACCCATTGTCCTCGTAATTGAATAAGCGGCTGTTTGAGTGCAGCCAAGCGCATGAATTCTGCTAGCTCGACCGGTTCGCCACCCAGCATAACTTGGTAGTCATAATGCACCAGCGTATCTAACGTTAGTCGTGATTTATTGGTCTGTTTACCCCCGCTAACTTTTGCACGCGCAGTTAATCGGGCTTTTTTGCCACCCCACCAGCGTGGCAGGAGAACCCGAAAGCCACTTGCTTGTAAAAGTGGAGCTGCATCTTGTAGAAAAGTGTAGGCAAGTCCAGTATCAAAGGCAGCACTAGCTGGGGCAGCACCTCGTAAACTGTCCAAAATAGGTGGGAATAAGCGTCCGGCAAAGGCAAGCCCACGCAGCAAGCGTTCTTGCGGTTGGTCAAAACGCTGCTGGAGATAGGTGTCGCCCTGTCCATGCCAGATTTGACTGGCGGCAACAATCAGGCTGGGATCATCGGCAGCTTGTAGCAAATAACTCAAATTCCACTTCTGACTGTCCTTATCAACTGGCGCATCCAAGCGGAACGTGATACGAAAGGCAGTGTTACCTGCTGCCTCGTTTTGGCTTGACCATGTTTGCCAAGTTTTGAACAATGCCTCTGAATCCGCACTTTGCAATTTGAGTTGAGAATTGTTTGTAGTCAGTGCAGAGAGCCATGCTGCGCCCGTACCCCGCACTGTCGACAGCTTGAGTGCCGCAGCACTTTCTCGTATCGTTGAGTCTACTACTGTGCCGATAAATTCCATCAATAATTTATGAGGTGATAGGGATGTTTCAGGTGTTTCTGCCCACGCACGGCAGATGGGGGGCATTTGCGCGGCCAATTCATTTAAACGTTGTGGATGTTCAGGCATAGGTTGCCAGAAAGCCTGATAACGAAAGCCATCCCTTTCTAATGCAGGCATCACCTGTTGTTGGACGACCAAAGCAAAGGCTTCCAATGCTGCTGCCCGCCAGAAAAGCAGACTTTGTCCAACACCTATTTGATGGGTGAGAGCCAGCAGTAAATCAAGGCTGTCAGAAATGGTGAGCGCTAAACCGGTGACCGACCAGCGGTGCATTGCAGAAGGCGGAGTGTCATCGTCCGCAAAAACCCCCGTTGCACGTAGTTCCGGCGATGCTTGCGGTTGTTTGTCGGTGCCAGGCAGCCAAAGATGGAATGATTGCACCGCTGAGTGTGCATGTGGGACAAGGTTTATGAGCCAATCTTCAAGTTGATCAGTTGAGATGGCGAAAGGATGTGAAGTGGTTTTAGAGCGACGACCCGCTTTATGGGTAGAAGGTGTATCAGACTCGCCCCATAACAGAAAACGCTTGAAATCACCATGAATCGTACCGTGAATAATGAACATATTGTTTGAAAGGCTAATTCAATTATCTATTATCTTCTTTGAAAAAGTATAATGCATCATTGAGCGGGGTCGAAATAGTTTTTGTCTCCGATGGTTATGACATTTTGGGAAGTTATAAATCATCTTTATGATAATGGGATTTTTGGGACGTTTAGCAGAATTTAGTTTCTCAGCTTGAGACGCTCGTGACACGAAACTGTTGTCAATTAGTAGTGTGTCGCTTGTTAGCTAACAATGGTTGTTTCAAAGGCACATCACTATTTAAAGACACCAAAGCTACTTAGCCACAAATTTAAAAGCGATTTTACTTGAATCGCTTTTGTTATTACTTATTTTATTACTGTTTTTGGACCCGAGGGGGCTCGAACCCCTGACCTCTACAGTGCGATTGTAGCGCGATCCCAACTTCGCTACGGGCCCATTTATCTCCGACGCATTCTAGTCGCTGCTATGAAACGTGTCAAGATAGCTTCACTCTGATTTCAGGG
>JBBSBM010000081.1:0-35605 GCA_038251275.1 Aggregatilineales bacterium | reverse complement strand
TGAGTATGGTTGCTTTTACCTTTTTCGGTCAAGCAGCCGAACAGGTATTGGATTCGGTCTTCTTTGGAAGACCTGTTACTTTGTATATCAAATCAATCGCACTTTTGGGAATGGTTTATCTCTATTACCTAACGTTGCGCGGCATTGATCAGAATGCTGAGCGATACCGCAATCTGCAAGGGTTAGGTTTGGGTGCAATGATTAGTTTTACTCTGATTTTTGGATACTATTTTTGGTTTCCATCTGTACCTGAATATGATTTCCGACTGGTGATGATTGCTTGTCGCGAAACAGTGATGTGTGTGTTTATTATCGCCGCTTTATTACCGAATAGTTGGATGTTCTTGCAGCATGAGCGGGTTAGTTCCATGAAGATTAGACATGCTGCCTCCATCATGTGTTGTGTTGGCTATTTGCTGACATCCATAGGCAGTATCAGTGCGGGAATCTTGGTTCTTCTGGGTCAATACGAACCGATTGAGGCGCTCATTCAAGTTTTCTTGCTGCCAATGTATTTCGTGGCCGTTGGTTTTCTTATTTTGCTGCTCCCACATCGATTCTTCGCAGTAGCAAATTATCCGGCACAACTCTGGGTCTACTGGCGACTTACCCGTGTCGAACACAGAATACAGCAGATCGGAAATATTCAAACTTTACCCATCGAAAAGTCAGTGCGTATTTTACGTCCGCAAAATCTCGAACTGGCGATGTATCGCTCATTGATTTTTATTTTGGATTACTATGCTGTAATCCGTACAATGCCCGAAGGAAAGGTGTTGTACAACCAAATTCAAGAAATCGTTCGCTCAGATAAACTTTATGCTGATTTAGTAGGTGAGATTACAAAACTGATATGAATGACATTCTTCCAGACAATCGCAACCGTATAGCCCATCTCATTAGCCTTATATTTCATCCGGCGTTCGTTGGTGTACCGACTTTGTTAGCTATTTTAAGCGAGATGACATTGACCGAGAGTATTGGCTGGATGGCGTTGATGCTCGGTTTACTCCTGACTCCAAACATCCTTCTACAAATCATACTTCAACGCAAAGGCCGATTAGTTTACCAGCGCCAAACCCGCCGTCCGATGTATATCGTCGGTTGGTTTAGTGTGCTGATTTCTCTCGTTTTACTCATTATACTGAGTGCTCCGCGAGTTTTGATTGCCTGTTTGCTCGCGCTGCTGGTATGGATACCTTTTCAACTCATTATCAATCAAATCCTCACGAAGATTTCGATTCATGTGGCGGTTGTTTCAGGTTGCTTAACGGGTTTACTTATGCTGGGTAAACTCGATTCACCTTTGCTCAAAATCTTAGCAATTGTTATTCTGATTTTGACGGCTTGGGCACGCATCGAAACCGAAAATCATACGCTGCTTCAGGTTGTATTGGGCGCGTTAGTGGGCTGTTTACCTGTTTTAATTGTATTTCCACTGGTACTTCGTTAATGATTTTGACTGATTTCGAGCCATCGGAGAACCACCATTACGTTATCACGTCCGCGTGGAGATAGCTGCTGCGATTCAGTGGCGATTTGTTGAAGGGTAGGTGTGCCTCGCTCAATGAGTCGACGCATTAAGTAAGCGCGACACTCAGCTTCTGTTCGACAGCTCAAATAATCCAGCGACACTTGAAAGAAATGGCAGAGATTACGTATAGGATTCAAGCGTGGGTCAGGTGTTACGCCATCCAAAATGTTGGTAAGACCCTGTGTCGATAGACCAGCTGCCTGAGCGATTTCGCGCAAGCTGTATGATTTGGTTTGATGCTTTTTTGCCCACTCAATCAGGAGATAAATTTGCTGGCTGATCAAAACAGTCGGTTCATCAATTAATGTCATCTTCTTTGTTACCCTGATTGTCGAGTCCGGGCAGCGGAGGAATCTCAACACCTTCTTTACGAAGGCGCTCGGCTGCCTGTACCCATTGGATGACTTTTAAAATATCTTGCTGCGCCTGATGTGAAAGATGGGTGGCTCGAAATGAAATTTCGTTGAGCGCTGACGAATCACCGGCATCCTTTTCCGCCAGTACTGCATAACATTCCTCGCGGCTGTGGGTCTCAAAATACCTCAATGGAACTTTGAAGAAACGGCACAACTCTCGCAGTGTGTTCAGTTGTGGGTTTTTGCTGCGCCCGGAGCGTAGCTGACTGAGCGTAGGCAAGCTGACATCGATTTGTTGGCTCACTTCCTGAAGCGTGTAGGGTCGATTTTCAGGATGAAGCACTTCCTCGAATAAGATTTGCAGTTGTTCAGCAACCGACAAGTAGTCTGTCATATCATTTGCAACTTATGTTTTATCAAATTAACTTGACTATTGTACCAAGTTTTCTATAATTACGGTGTGAAGTGTAACGATAGGCATTACAGATTATGCCATAAGTTGTATTTCCTGTGGTGATGTCCTATTGCTGACATTGTTTATAGCAAATGTGTCCATTTGACTTGATTGATGTTGTTCTATTCAAAGAAACTATTGTTTATCAAGTGGAGAAGGGTTTGATAAATGCAGACCATCCAGATTATTGTTGTTGATCGCCACGACTTGAGCCGTTATGGGATTGCTACACTGGTGTCCAAGTCAAGCACATCACTGCAAATTATAGCCATGTTTAATGAACTGAAACAGGCGGAGCAATTTCTGTGTGAACACCGCATTCACATACTCCTGATTGATGATCAATTACCGCAGACTCCTGATATCGAAAATGTGATTGGACGCTTGCATGATCAGTATCTGGGGATGGGAATCATCGTCCTCGGAAACAAACTCAATCCCCGTTATGTAACTCGCTTGCTTGACCAAGGCGCACGCGGATTCGTCTATAAACAAGATAACTTAGAAGATACATTGGTACCAGCCATTAAGACCGTTCGCGGCGGAAGTCTTTACCTGTCGCCGCGTGCTGCCGCGCTATTTTATACAAAACGTCAGATCCAGCGCGAAGACGGACTTAACAGTAGCGACCTCTCTGTACTCCAACTGGTTGAGCAAGGCTACAATCCGCAAGAAATCGCGGGTCAGCTTGATCTGTCGCCCCGCACAGTGTATCGTATTTACGGACGCTTGCGCCAAGCCTTAAATGTACGAACCAACGAACAAATCATCGATGCTGCTCGCAAACGAGGATTGCTGGATGATATGAGTCCCTAGTCAAGATTTCGGCAAGGTAATAGTTATTTGTTCTATTACAGATCTCGATTTTGTTTGGAGGATTTTGGTGACAATCAAGATTGTTTTAGCGGATGACAGTGATTTAATGATGGTTGGAACGGAAGCCATCATAGAATCCAAACCTGAATATCGAGTGGTTGGCAAAGCGCATACACTAAATGACGTTCTCCAGTCGATTCAGCAACAAAGCCCAGAAATCGCGATTTTGAGCGAGTGTCTTTATGATACGGATATTCTGAGTGCGGTAGATGAAGTGCGGCATGTCTCCCCCCAAACATTCATGATTGTTGTCGGTATGCTGATAGATGGCACTCTAATTCATAATTTGTACCTGCACGGCATAAAAGGGTATCTGTATCGCGGTGACCCGCTCCAAGAATGCTTACTACCGGCTATTCGCACCGTCCTCCAAGATCGTCCCTATCTATCCCCGACGGCCAATGCAGAGTACCTGATTACACTGCAATCCAGGCATCCGGTGCCGCAGTTGAATGCCGAAGCACAGACGGTTCTGAATTATCTGGCTCAAGGGATTTCGGTCAACCAGATCGCCTACCAAATGGGGACATCACCCCGCCGGGTCTATGCCATACGAGATCGCCTACGCCGCCGCTTCGGTGTGCAAACCAATGAACACCTCATCAGTCGTGCCGTTACAGAAGGCTTCACCATTTTAAGCACCCTGTAAATTTCCTCATTGCAGATGAAATTTTCCTTCCCCTGACTGGTAAATTTTCAACAGTTGGCTTCGCCACTTTGCTACTCTGAGATAGAGGAGCAGGTGAGGAGGTCACGATGCGACGACGGATATTGTGGATGTTGCTGATGGCGTGTGTGGTGGTGTGGGGCATCGCGGCCTTCCTCTCTGTACCCTTGCTAAGTGAACTATCAGCAGATGATTTACCAACCCTGATGGTGCTGTCTACGCTCACGCCGTCTCCGCGGCCTTCGATAACGCCTTTACCCACTATTACATCCACACCCACACAAACTTTTACAGCCACCAGTACGGCAACCGTGACACCAAGCGCGAGTCCGAGTGCAACTGCGACGCTGGCCACACGCGTCTTATCCTTGAGTGCGGTCATGCCCGGTGTGTACCTGTCTCCGTCTCTCACCCCTTTTCCAGCAGGAACGATCTTGCTTTCTGCGCCGCCGAACCCGGTCGAACCGCTGCCAGATGCGACGATGCTGCCACCACCCTATCCTGGTTGGTACAGTTTTGAGAGCGACAATCCCAACGTGCGCTATTCGGCGCCGTGGGAGTCCAGATTGGTGCGTGAAGCCAGTCGGGGTGAGTACCACCGTTCAGAAGATATCCGCAGCACAATTGCTTTCTCCTTCGAAGGTGAGGGGCTGCGCGTACGTTATGTGGCAGCCCGCAACATGGGTCTGTTTGACTTAATCGTGGATGGGAAGCTCATTGACACGATCGATGCGTACGCCCCGGAATTGTCTTTTCCCGGAACGAAGGTTTACTTCGTTGGACAGGGGACACATCAACTGCTGATTGGCAACAGCGGGCGCAAGAATAACGCCAGCGAAGGCAATACTGTTGGGCTGGATGCTATTCAAGTCTTTCATGGCAGCAGTAATACCCTGATTTTCCCGCCGCCACAAATGACTCAAACGGCGACACTGGCTCCAATCGCGGTGAAACACATCGAACTCATTAATGCGCCACCCACGCTGCAACCCACAGCGATACCGATCACACCCAGTCCAATCCATGTAACCGTCATCATTGCCTACGATGAAAATCGCAATCGGGCTGTCGATCCGGCTGAAGGCGTAGAAGGGATTCCGGTACGGATTGTCACCGTGGGAACCAACCGTGTGATTGCACAAGGATTTACCGACAGCAGCGGCTTCGCCCAAATTGATGTCTTGCTCAATACCGATGTGCGAGTGGTCGTGCCTTACTTTGGTCGTGTCTGGAACCTCTCACGCAGTCGTAGTGGTGACATCGCACCCTTCACACTGCTGCTCACACCGGGTAACCAACCGAGCTTAATCCCCTAAAGGTGAAATTTTCATCATGAACCATCATTCGAACCGTTTGAAACGGACTGTATGTCTTTTGCTCGTGCCTATCCTGTTGATTGTGTCGGAGTTGGCTTGTACTGGCACGCTGACGGATATGCTGGTGAATGGACAGCCCATCTTTCAATGTCCGACGGCCATTCCAGTTATCCAGCCAACAGCACCAGCAGGCTTTCCAACGCCTATCCCGCAGCCAACTCGAACACCGGTTGTCATTCGTCCACCGCAGCCTTTTTATCTGAATGATGCCATTGAAGCGGGTGGCATTCAATTTCGCTTATCGAATGTGGCTGTTTTTTCAGGCACGCAACCCACAGCCACATGGCAACTTGACGTGACGAACCGGCGCTCAACACCTTATGAATTCTTTCCTGCTGGACAGATGGTGGTCAGTCAGTTAGGGGATGGACAAATCGGTCAGTGGGGTGCGTCAGAAGCCGCTGCTGGTGAGGCCGGTCTTGCCTTTCGTTATGAGAGTTACCACCTTAATCCAGGTGAGACGCAAATGGTGCAGATGGCAGCTTATCTACCCTCTAGTACCCCGGCTCAGTTTGTTTACCACCCTGATCCAAGAGACTCATCTACGACCCATGTTATTACGTGGGTAAACCAGCCTAATCCCTATTGTTAGGAGCGATCATGCCCTTTATTGACGACATCCTGCGCGGGATGCAAATTCAGATTGATGCTTTTTATTACAACCTCTTGTTTTCGCTGGCTTCGATTCACTGGAGTATCCTGCGAGCATTCATCATGATGGGTTATGCCATCGAACTCTTCAATCGCTGGCTAGCGGACAAAGCCTTTGTTCCACTGATTCAACAAACCAACGCCAGCTTGAGTCTGGTCGTCAATGTCGCTTTGATTGTGGCTCTGTTCGTACTGGGCATTACCTACTTACTGTCGGTCTTCATTCGTTTGAATGTGGTCGAGCCGCGCAGCGCATTACTCTGGTATCTGGCAGGTGCCTTGTTTTTTAGTATTGGCCCATCGCTGTTTCAAGGGATGAACGACCTTCGTCAAGGCATCGGCCAAGCTTTTTATCTGAGTGCGCTTAATGGGTTGCAAGCCAATGCCGGTGGCGCGTTCAATTCGCTGAGCAGCGTCGAAACCGACGAGTTAGGACTGCTGCCGCTGTGCGATAATTTGGGAACTTACCTGCCCGGGGTGAGTACACCGCAGAGCATTGATGGGTTGGATGTGGCACTGTCTTATCTACGGGCAGATGGCATTGACATCATGGGCTATCATCCGCCCTTTCGCGACTTGGCTTGCCGCGCCCATCCACCCGACCCTGCGACAGGACGGTATACAGCTCGTGCACTGCCCAACGAGTGGGATTGGCATGGTTCGTTTTTCGATAACACCCAGAGTGGTCAGCTCTATGAACTGCTGACGGATGAAGAACGTCAGCACAGCCTTGAAATGGCCTCTAAGGCGCAGGGACGCTTGCTGACCTCATGGCCTCTAGTATTGTTTGGCTTGTGCGAGCAATTGGTGTATTTGCTGCTGACCATCGCTCAGGGGCTGACCTTCATTTCCTTTAGCTGTGCCATCCTATTTGCTTTTTTCAAACGGACTGAGATTATCGCCCGTTCCATTCTAGAGATGTGGGTCGAACTCATCATCCAGACCCTCATCATTGCCCTGATCCAATCGCTGGTGGTGGCTTTCTTTTTGGTGGGTACCGCCAGTGGCAACGGGTTAGTTGTTTTGGGCATTGGTTTGATTTGTTTGGTGTTCATGCTCATCGTCTTGTGGTCAGGGATTAAAGCGGTATGGAACAGTTTCAACCGCCTGTTCCGCGCCTTCGGGCAAGCCAGCGGCGGTGTCTTCATTACACCCGGCGCAGCGGCGGCACTGACAGCAGGAGCTGGTGCGGCTGTCATCGGTGGCACACTGGCAGTAGGCTCAAACGCCTTGTCAGGCATGAACGCTTTGGTTCAAGGAGCAACCCCCGCGCAGGCAGCAGGTTTGGCATTAGGTGGTGTACAGCAGCTCACCAGTGCTGCCCGGACATTGGCTTATCTACCCGGTGTCCGCAATACGCCTTTGGGTGATGCCGCCGAGCAATTCACCGAGGGTGCGACTACCCGGCGCGTGGTCGGGCCACTCTTTGGAACGGCTTTACTGACCGATCGCGATCCCGCTGCGGCTGACTATGATGACCAAGGGCGTGTGACCAGTCGACCCATGCTCATTCCAGCAGTCGGCGATGCTCTTGAAAGTTGGACGGTTCCGATTGGCAGCAAACGGAAACGCGATGCGACCGATATACCAGCCATTGAGGACTGGTATGAAGATGAAGACGGACAATTTACCCCGATCTATCCTCAGCGCACGGGAACCTTTACGCCTATTTCTTTGCCTGAAAATCAGGCTGAACACCAGCGCAGCGATTATGCGGCGGAGATGAACGAAGAAGAGTTGGAACAAGATATCTCCGACACGATGAGTAGTCGTTCGGCGCCTCATTCCCGACTGGATGAAACGGCCATACGGCTTGAACAAGCTGCCGATGCACTGGGGAACAGCGCGCGTTCGCAGATGCTCAGCGGACAATTGAAAGTCAGCGGCGGCGAGAATGTCGCGGGGGTCATGGGGGATGTCATTCGTCAGACGCAAACTGAGAGAAACCATTCGGGTCAACCGCTGACCGGTGGCATGGATCATGTGGCGGTTGCCAGCGCAATGGCGCAAGCCATGGGGTTAACTCCGTTTCAAGGACAAACACCAATCAGCGAGAACCTGAGCCGTTTTGGCTTATTCACGGATCAGGCATTGAAAATGGGACTATCCGGCGAGCAGACAGAGAATATCGTCCGTGAGGTGAAAACTTCACCGGATGGAACTTTGCAACCGGATACCCGCGAGTCTTTAGTCGGGCAGGTCAAGCAGTCGCAAAATATGTCATGGGACGATGCTCGAAGTGAAGTTGATACTCTCGAAAATCGTGCGCGGCTGCTGCCGGAACAAATTGTGACGGTGGGTCAGATGCCTGTACCGGTTGATGTGACGGTGCGGGTTAAACCAGAGGTGACGGCATGAGTGACCATCTGACATTCCATACTGTTAATGAACTGCGTGGACTGCCCACTGAAGCCTTGACTGCCCTCTGGGAACTGGTGCCCACGGATCGGCAGAAGGCTTATAAAGCGGCTTATGATGGCGAAGTCCGTGCAGCAGGTGCGGCAGGTTCAGATATTCTCGAACGGCAGTTAGCTGGTGAACTGCTGAGGCGCTATCTGGAGACGGCACTGGTCCCGGTGGGTTCCCGCTGGGCACGGACTCCAACCCGGGTGCAGACCGCTGCCAAACAGGATGATGGTCTTGAAATAACCGGTGCTGATGCCAAACAGCATCCGCCTTCGTATAAGCTAGTGGCTATTGGGGGAGTGGTCGTCCTGATCTTTGTGGGGTTGATTGCCATCCGGCTATTGAGCAGTCGATCCCCGGCTGTAGTGGCTCATTCTGCGACACCCTCACTCACACCAACGCTACGCATCAGCCCGACTCCTACGCCGCTGGCGCTCGAAGAACAGGATGCTATTGTCCAATCCGGCGATGCTGACCGCGCCGTGGCGTATCCGGTAAGCTTGCAAGTTAGTGCTGGAGACGATGAAGCACCGCGTGTGTGGGTCGTGCAGCGACGAACTATCCGCGCAGCGGAATGGAAATTTGACGATAACCCTGACACCGCTTCCTTCTTGAGCGGCATGTCCGTGCGTCCGGTCATCGGTATCCCTTACGCGCCGGAAAATGCCATCCTCTTTCGCCATCTTGAAACAGGATCAAACTTCACAGTAACTCTGAATACAGGTGCGGTTTTGACCTATAAATTTGCGACTAAACGCAGCGTACGTCGCAGCGAAACCGACATTTTTCGCCAGATCGGGCCAGGGTTGGTGCTGCTACTAATTGGCGAAACCGACCACGACGGACTGCCCACAGGAACGCGGACATTGGTGACGGGCAGCTATTCACCCGATCAAGAATTGTCCCGAAGCGGGGAGTTGATTGGAGCAGGATTGCTGCCACCGGTTGAACCGATTTTTGTGGCCACACCCACTGCGCCGCCAGCGCGTTTTGCCGGAGTGGATGTGCAAATTATTGAGGTGACGCAAACCGAGGGGCGAATAACCACTCGGCTACGTTTATACAACGGTGGAATCAGGACATTAACGCTCAATCCCGACGACATCTGGCTGGCGCTGGGTTATGCGGCAAAGCCACCCGGCCCACGCATCACCGCCGAAACGATCTCGACGTTTGACTTGCTGGTCGGACAAGCGACCGATCTCACGCTTATTTGGCCGTGGGCGGGAGAGCCTTATGCCACGCTCGTTATCGGAGAATGGCGCTACGCCATAACCCTTTCAACCCATTGAATCTCAGCGGACGGCTTCAAAATTTTTCACAGTAAACCTGTAATTTTCATACCTCTGGAGTGAAATTTTCGCACGGTCACTCAATCCACTTTTGCTACGCTGAATTCTGAGTCAGGTGAGTAATCGTTTCTCGTGCCAGATGACCTCAAATCGTGAAGTGTAACTTGCGTCATGGCGCACAGCTTCCCACCTGACTCGCAATATCTATTCAGTATGAGGAGTTTAGCAGATGACTATTGCCGAGTTCATTCAACAATTGTTCGGGGATGTTCAGGGAATCGTTCAGGTGATCGCGCCGATTGCCGCCGTCATCGGGTTCGTCGGGTTGGGCATTATGTATATGGGATCATCGTGGCCGCTGCTGGGAGATTGGAAGAAGGACAATCCAAAAGCCGCCAGTCAGGTGGTCATCGGACTGCTGTTCGTGATCTTCGCCGCCAGTGTCACCACACTCATTGCCTTTACTTAAAAGGCAAAACCTATGTCAGCCGATTTCAAATCACACGTGCTGCTGCGGGATGAGAAGGGTTTTCTAGGCATTCCCTTCAAGCGACTGCTGCTGGGGGCGGTAGGCGGGGGACTAGTCTACACTATCGTGCGCTTTGCTTCAGCCGGGGCTTCTGTACCAGTTGGGGCAGTCTGCGGTATCACCCTGCTGGTCATGACCGGTATGCGCGGCGGTCTGCCCCTCTGGCAGCGTTTGCTGTATCAAGTGCGTGGCGCACTGCTGTTGGCAGCAGCGCATCAACCCTCAAGCGGTTTAGGCAAGCTGGCTGCCGCATTGGAACTGCCATTGGGACTTGCCCGGTTGGACGGGGCAGCGGTTTTTGCAGCGCTCCGCTCCGATGCCGGTATTGATCTCCGTGAATGGACACTCTTTACCTCGCCGGTCGAGGCGGATCATGACGATGGCTTGCGCTTTATCAGCGATCCGCTGGAGGAGATGTTATGAGTACTCCGGTTCACACGTTTCGTCTTGAACCTTTTGATATCACCTTGCACGCCACCGAAGAAGGTGTAACTTCCCTGCAAGCCCGCTTCGCCAATTGGGCGCGGACACTGTCAGGACCGGCGCGCTTTGTCTGCTGGCAGATGCCGGCCACGCTTGACGACAAGATTGAAGCCGTTGGACAAACAATTAGCGCGACTGATGATGTGCAGCGGGCGCAACTGCTGATGGAGTACCGGCGCCACTATGAGGCGCTGCAAGCGGATGCCGCTTATCAACGGGCTTTATGCGGGATGGCATTGTGGTCGGAACACAATCCACGGGCTCAGGCGGCGGCCATGACCTCGGCCTTTGATACCGCCGTTTCGGTGGCGGATTGGCCGCCGCTGTTTGAGGGGCAGTATGCGATGCATGAGACACCGGTTTGGTATTTAGCGCCCAAAGGTCGTCCGGGCGGTCGTCCGTATTGGACGGTTCTTTCGAGTTATGAGTTTGTCCCGGCCACATGGAATTTTTTCCGCCCACTGCCGGTGCTGCTGCTCCTCAACTTTCCGCTGGCGATCTGCATCGACATCCCCAAATCGTATGACCGCAACTCTGGGATCAACGCGATCGAGAACATCATCCAGGCCTATCAGGTGCACCTAGCGGGAGTGACCGGTGAAGACAGCCGTTCGGTGCAGCGGATTACCGACTGCCGTAAAACACTGGCTGAGATTAATGCCGGGGATTTACTGCATACGGTCGGAGTGCATATTGCCGTCGCGGCGGATGATTTACATACACTCAAAGAACGGGTGCAGGCCATCCAGTCGGAAACGAGGGCATGGTTCAGTTTGCGTCAGGAAGTGGGTGAACTACTGGCGCGTTCATTCAGTTTCTTTTCACCCAAAAGCACCAAAGAGATTGGCTTACCGGATACGACCTGGCCGGTCACGTCACGTGAACTGGCCTTGATGCTCTCGCCTTTGGGTTACCGCAAGCTAGCGACGACCGATGGCGTGCTGCGCGGGGAAGCCGTCGGTGCTTTCTATCCCGTCTTCCACAATTCATGGCGCGATAAACGCGCCACCCATGAAATCTGGGTGGGCTCGTCCGGTTACGGCAAGACCTTTGCCTTGAACTGTTACCTGACCCGCGAGTACGCCGAAACGGGAATTGCCTTTGACATGCTGGAACCGATGGGACACGGCAAGTACATCGCCGAAGCCTTCGGGCTGCCGTGGTATGTCATGAGTGCCAAAACCACCTGTCTCAATCCACAGGATGTCATGTTCCCAACCCTGATTGAACAGAAAAATCACACCATTCGCATCTACGAAACGGTTATGGGGCGGTCGCTCTCCGGTGGTCAGCGCGAAAATTTGGAGCGGGGGCTTTTGGGTGAAGCACTGGAAGTGCTGTTCAATGGCTTTCCGGATTTAGGGAAAGTCACGCCTGATTTGTCACCGACCTGTGACATCGTATGTGATGTGCTGTCAGGCTTGGGCGACAATCCACAAACCAAGAATATCGCCCGTAATCTGGCACAGGAAATCGCCGGATTGTGTACCGGCAGCGGTCCGTGGTCGAGCTTCCTGAATGGAACCACCAATGTCGATTTGACACGCGGCGGACGCGACTGGATCGGACCGCGGGTTTTCAGCTTCCACGATTTGGAAAGCGATCCCATCTTACAGGCGCTGGCCTACACGCAAGTCTTAAGTGCCATCCGCCGTGACAGCCTGATCGACGAAACCCCACGCATTATCGCGGTGGATGAGGTTTACCGCCTGATGCGTCATCCTTCGCTGTTGGATTTCTTAATTGAAGCCGCCAAGACCTTTCGTACCCGGCGCAAGAAGCTGATTTCCATTGACCAGCAGATGAGCGTCATGCTGGACGGCAAAGCGCGTCTGGTGTTTGAGAACAGCCCAATTCGGGTCATTTTCTCGCAGCGGCAGGGCATGAACGTCTTCCACGAAGATGCCGCTTTTCAACATCTCAATCAGCAGCACCGGGACATCATCGCTGCCTTACCCCGTTTCCATTATGTCCTCGATATTCAAGATGAAGGCTTGTGGTACCTCTACAACCGTCCGACCGTCGGCGAACTCGCCCGTTTTCGGAGTACCTAACCCATGTCCAAAAAACAATCCAACACCCCGCCGTGGCAAGCGATTGAGGAACAAGCCTATCACGCCTACCGCGAATGGCCGATCTGGCTGGTATTGCGCGAACGCGAACTGGCCGCCCACCTCAGCTTGCACAAATCCCCTGAAAAAGCAGAACCGGCAGCCAAGCCGGTTCGGAAGGAGAAGCCGTCATGAAATTGATGATTGTTGAATCGCCTGCGAAATCCAAAAAGATCGCTGGATTTTTAGGCGAGGGCTGGCGCGTGGAAGCCTCCCTCGGACACATCTGTGATCTACCCGAAGCCGAACTCGGTGTGGATGTTGACAAGGACTTCCACGCCATTTATGAAGTGCTGCGCGGTAAAGGTAACCTCGTCAAACGGCTGCTCAAAGCGATTAAAGCAGCAGACGACGTTTATGTCGCTACCGATCCCGACCGCGAAGGCGAAGCCATCGCTTGGCACATTCTCAAGCTGGCGAAACTGCCGAAAGACAAGCCGGTTTATCGGGTGATGTTCCATGCTATTACCAAAGAAGCGGTGCTCGATGCCGTCGCCCATCCTCGTGAGTTGGATATTCATCTGGTGGAAGCGCAGCAGACACGGCGGATAGTGGATCGTCTGGTCGGGTATCTGGCCTCGCCGTTGGCCGCCAAAGCGCTGGATGGCAAGTTCTCTGCCGGACGGGTGCAGAGTGTCTGCTTGCGGCTGGTGGTCGAACGGGAAAGCGCAATAGAAGGCTTTACCCCTGAAAGCTACTGGACACTAGCTCTGAAGTTGGCTGCCGGTACGGACGAGTTCATCGCCAAGCTGTATCAGATCAAAGGAGCGGACAGCAGCTTCAAGACGCGCGAACCGCTGGACAAACTGGTGGCACTGCTCAGTAAGGCGCAGCTTTGGGTGGGGAACACCGGACGCACGGTTAAAGCGCGGCATCCCTTGCCGCCGTTCACTACCGCATCACTTCAACAGGCGGCCTCCAAAGGCTTGGGGTTGTCGCCTGAAAAGACGATGGCGCTGGCACAAACCCTCTACGAACAGGGTTGGATCACTTACATGCGAACCGATGGGGTATCGGTTGCGCCTGAAGCCCAGACCGCAGCACATGACTATATCACCCGCGAACATGGCGCAGACTATCTGCCACCTGAATCCCCCACCTACACCGTGAAAACGGCCAATGCACAGGAGGCGCACGAAGCCATCCGCCCAACCGACATCACGTATCTCCCACAGGATATCAAAGGCGATGGCGCGGCATTGTACGCGCTGATCTGGAAGCGCTTCATCGCCTCCCAGATGGCTCCCGCCCTCTATACCCACACGGGTGCGGTCATTTATGCCGGCAAAGTACAGGGACAACCGTTTCCGATGGAATTCCGTGCGCAGGGGCGTTCGCTGCTGTTCGATGGCTTTCTCAAAGTCTATCAAGAACCGGCGGATGAAGGAGATGAGGCGGAGATTGATGGGCCACTGCCGCTGTTGACCGAAAATCAGACCCCCAAACTGGTCACGCCGCAGGTAGAAGACCACCAGACCCGCGTACCCGCCCGTTACACCGAAGCCGGTCTAGTGCTGGCACTGGAACAGCGTGGAATCGGGCGACCTTCGACTTACGCCAGCATGGTCAAAACGGTCAAGGACAAAGGCTATGTCAAGCTCAGTCAAAAGCGCTTGCTGCCCACCGAAAACGGGATCCAGTTGTGCGATTTCCTGACGGCCCATTTCGCCGGGGTGCTGGCCTATGACTATACCGCTCAACTTGAAGAGCAGCTCGATGGGATCGCAGCCGGTGATACCACCCGTTTAGAGGTGCTGCGCCGGTTCTGGGACGGCTTTCAACCACAGGTGATCCAGGCGACCGAGTATGCTTTGGCGCAGCTCAAAGGACGCGCCGCCCCCAAACCGCTGATGCTGCACCCCGCGCAGGAGTAAGCCCATGAGCACCAATGACTTCATGTCGGAGCCACCTCCGCTTGACTATGACGATTGGGGACTGCCCGACGAACCGTATTCGATGCCGGCGGATCCTTTTCCGGACGATCTCTTTACCGGCGCGCCCGATGACTTCGACTATACCGCGCTCAATGATCCGTGGCTGCCGGATGATGATCCTTTCGTGCCGGAAGATGTGGAGGCGCTGCTGGATGTGCCGCTCTCTCAAGATGGGTTGCAGGGCTTTGAGCCACCTGAACCGCTGGATGACAACTGGGGTTGGTACGATGCCCGTTTGATTGGTGTCGAGCGCGAAACCGACGACAGCACTCGTTATGAGATTGGCGCGATAGATGTGTATGCCAATGTCAATACTGGTGATCTGGGCGGGAGCTACCTACCGATTGCCTCGTTTGAGGATGTTGATATAGCGGCTGTTTACTATCACACCCTACAAGAGCAGATTCACGATCAGGGACTAGCAGCCCATCAAGTGCATGATTTTGCTGAAAAGCAGGCATTGGCAATGAACACCCAACCGGACCAGTGGCGTGGTGCTGAGCCTGAAGAATACGCGGCCTACGAACATCTGCGCGATCTGGACGACGGCAGTATTGCCGGACGGGATGATCCGCCTGACTATATGACTGATCCGCTTATTCAAACCTCCATTGAACTGGGTGGCATCGGACCATCTGTTGAGCAAAATATGCCCATTGAAGATCAGTCAGCCTTTCAAGCCTTGAATGCGATTGGTATTCAAGCTGAGGGCTTCGACCCGACGAAAGACCCTCCGCCTTTTTATGATGCTGAAACCGGGACAGCCTATTGGATCGGGGTCTTCCAACCCGACAAGGATGACCACGAGAACTGCGTCACCAGCATCTTGTCTCTGGGGCGTAATCCTGAAACCGGTGAAATGGAAGCCCAACTCGCGCCCTGTGTACCGGGAGAATGGGACAAAGCCTATACCGCCGCCGAATATCTGATTGAAGTCGCCCAAAAAGGGGGCATTGACCACTGCTTCGATGCGGCTGAAGGCATGGCGCTGGCGACCGATCAGCGCGAGTTTTGGGACAAGGAACGCGGTGTGGAGATCGAACCGAATGCGACCCGCGACATCGCCGATTACACCCGCGACAACTGGGAGATAGACCTATGAGCGAGTCCAAATCGTCAAGCTTCAGTGTCCGTCTCAGTCCGGAAGAAAATCAGCGTTTACACGAGTTGGCAGATGAATGGCAGGTCAAGCGTTCGATGGCGGTGCGACTCCTGATCCAACGCACCATTCAGTCGTCCACTGGCTTTATCCCGGTAGGGGTTTTCACACCCGTCGGTGCTCAGCCTTTTCTGCCGATAGTGATTGGAGGTGATCGTGAGCGCACCTGAACCGCTGTCGACTCGACAGCGATCCAATCTCTTGATGCAGCACGTAGATGCGGTCGCTCAAAACTCGGACGATTTGAATATGGCTGCCACAGCCATGTCGGCCGATTACTACTTTGGCTATGGCGTTGGTCCCAATAACCGGCCATCGCTCGAAGCTGTCAAAACGTGGACCGATGGGATGGAACGTCGCTTCGACACCTTCACCATTGCCGAGTATGGCCTGTGGGACGAAGCCCGAACCGATGAAACAGAGCTACAGACGGTCTTGAAAGCGCAGGGATTGGAAACAGCACTCAATCGAGCGGAGCGCATGGCGGAGGCGGGTGGCTATCTCGACCCCAACCGTACGGACCCGCGTGTGTTTTTCGAGAGTGATGCGCCATCTGATCCCTTCACCACCGAACGTGAACGAGCGATGGAGCGAATGATGCCACAAGAGGGATCCATACAAACGGTAGACTATGCCATAGATGCGATTGCGGCCAATGGCGCATCGCGCCTGGATGTGACGAAATCATGGGGCGAAGAAGACCATCAGTACGAACGACTGCTCATTCCCCAACCGGATTGGGAAACGGCACAAGCCAATGCTGAAACCGCCCATACTCTGATGGACAAAGGCGATTTGCAAGGAGCCATGATGCTGGTGGAACTCGCGGGTGTAGAAGCACGGGTGATCAATCCCGATCGGGCGGATCCGCGCCTGTTTACGCAGGGGCCATCCGATCCCTTCACCACCATCCGCGAATATGAAATGGGTATCTCGGAAATGGATACCGAACCAGATACCCCGATGATGGTTCGTGAAAAGGCTCATGGATCGGCCATCGACCGTGAGGCAAATGCCGCACTGGAAGGCTCGGCGTGGTTTGAAGCGACTTTCGAACACTCTCCTAACGAACTGCTTCAGCCGGTGAATGACCGTGTCAATTATGCGGTGGTGGTACAAGGTGCTGATCCATGGACGGAAGAATTAGCCATTGAGAAATACTGGAAAGAACCCGGTGGCTATCTAGGGATGCAGTCTGTCACCCTCAATACCTACGATTCGGATGACCAGCATGGACACGAACAAGCCCACCAAGAACGGGACGAACTACTTGAAGTCTATGATGCGCGTGGACTGGAAGCCATGATGCATAAGGCTGAACTGGCGGGTATGCAGAACGGCTGGCTGGACGGCAATCGGGCCGACCCACATCTGTTCACCAAGGGGCCTCCTGACCACTTCGAGACGCTGGCGCAGCAGTTGGAACGGGAGATCAATCCCTACTGGAATACCGATGGTGAGAAGATTCAAGATCCTTTGCCAGAAGCAGCGGCTGAAAATCCCTATTGGCGATTAGACACACTGCCCGTGAATAACCCAGAAGGTGAACCTTTGGGTCAGGCTTTGCAGATGGTGGTCTATCCCGGTATTGAAAGTGATCCGGAGACCACTTCCATTCCAGCAATAACGCCAGATCAACCCTTTAAGCTATTGGAGATGGCGCACTTTGAAACCACTACTGCTGCTGAAAAATTCGGGCAGGAGTTCAAGGGTTATTTGATGCCGGGAGTCCTCAATGGACCGGAACTCGCTGAAGAAGTGGCACGGCTCGAAGGGCTGCCGGTGGATTGGAAGACGCTTGCAGGGGATGATCTCAAAGCCTACCAGAATGATGAATTGACGCTCACACGCCACCCGTCCGATTGGCATCTTTATAATCCGCATGCGGAGCATGATGCTCGTATTGAGGCCGAAGGACTGCCTAGGAGCCCAATGCAACTATTGGACAAGCCGGATGAAACGGGAATTCCCCCCTCTACACCGGAATTGGATTTCTAGCCGAAGGCGAGTTCGCTGATCGAGTCCAAACCCTATGCAGTTGAATGCTGACATCATAATCATGGAATAGAAGGCATCGTTATGTTCTATTGGTTGTTCACAGAGGGACGCACCCTCTTGGGCGGGTGTCTTGCTCCGCTGATGTGCTTGACACTCCTTACACCGATTATCGTCAGTGCGCTGCTCGGAGCTGGTATCCAGCGTACCAACGACCCCCAGCATGGGATGGGCTGGAGAAGCGGCACACAACTGCTAACCTATGCTGTTGTCTTGCTGGGCGTTTCTACACTCTATCTCATGCTTTTGGGGACTATGGCGGTACAGCCCATGCGTGGACGCCATATAACGAGTGGTTTTGTCCAACTTCTGAATGGTGCGCCCCCCAACGTCAATGCTATGCGCTTATTCCTGTTCGGCATGATCCTGGTCATACTCTGGCTTTTCGTGATCCTCGGACTGCACAGTGGCATCAAGAATGGTGGCTGGCTGCGCGAACGGGTAGATCGCCTGCGTAATCCGCAGGTCAAACGGGGCGCACTCGGTTCGTCGCATTTCTGCACGATGCGTGAGTACAAGCGTTTCCGTCGTGAGGATGCGGAAGGTTTGACGCTGCTAGGTGCATTCTGGGGCGAGGATAAACGCCGACTCGACCTCGGCATGGGACGCTTTTCATTCAGTGGTGAAGATGTGGCGCGGGGCATTCTGACACTTGGTGGACCCGGGTCGGGTAAAACACAGGGCATTATTTTACCTGCTATTGCTGACCGGATGCTGGCAGGGCATTCCCTGATTGTGGCTGATCCGCAGGGTGAAATTACGGGTCATATCTTGAAGTATGCGGCAGTCACCCGCCATCTGGTGGTGGTTCATGATCCGACCAGTGCCGTTGGTCCGCGCTACAATCTCGCTGAAGGCATTGATAACGTTTCCGATGCCCGCGCGATCGCGGATGTATTGGTGCCATCCGCAGCGGGCGACAATCGCTTCTGGACAGACAGCGCGGCGGCACTGCTAGCTGCTTGTCTGATTCGTTTCCCAAACTTAGGCGAAATCTACAATGCCATGAATGACCTCAAGGGGTTGGCTCAAAAGCTGGCATCCCAGAAAGACGATGCGGCACTGTTAGCAAACAGTTTCATTGCCTCAGTTGGGTCAGATGGCAAAGTGGCCTCGAACGTAGTGGCGACACTGGCAACCGCGCTGACGGGTTGGGCTTCTACTGATGTGCGGGCCAACACCTCGGCTTCGGATTTCGATACCGAACTCATAGTCGAACAGCCAACAGTAGTCGTGTTGACCTGTCCGGGACGGATGCGAGCGGTTTACGCGTCTTATCTGGGCGCGACCCTGCGTAAGCTGATGTTGGATCTGGATACCATTGGTGAGCGCAATAAAGGACCACTGCCCGTTCCGGTCGGTGTGATCCTTGACGAGTTTCCGACCCTTGGCAAGTTGGACAGTCTGGTAGCAGATGTCAATCTTGTTCGTAAACGCCGTATTTCGATCATGATTGGGGCGCAAACCAAGGGGCAGTTCCATATGATTTACGGCAATGAAGGGACTCAGGCATTGTTTACCGGCCTAGCGACGCAGGTCATCTACGGCGGATGCGATGCGGATACGGCTGAGTTCTATAGCAAAGCCAGTGGAACGGCGACGACCGACGCGAATCAAGACGATCCGAACAGCCATCTCCGCCAGCGTCCACTATTGACGGACGATGAGGTGGTTACCCCACAGGTAGGTAACTGTACGATTTTTGCACGTTATATTGAGGCCGGTTTTGCTACTCAAATCGTTTTGAACGCCCGACTGACCCGTTTTTACGAACGGGAAGATTGGAAGCAGAGGCTTGCGGCCACTAAAAATGTCCAACCACTGTTGCTGGAACGCGGCATCTCGCTTGATCTAAAACCCGTTGAAATGATTGTTTCCCCGGTATCTGTGACGGTCGACGAAACAAGGAAGATATCGAAACCCACACTGGAACTAGCCGCTTCCGTGCTCATGGCGAAGGTTGCCGCCGAGACGCAGAAGCAGAGTGATGACAAGGTTCAGGTGGTGAGCATGACGGAGATGCGGGAACAGCGCCAAAAGCGCTTGACTGTTGAACAAAGGATGACAACATGACACTAACAAAAAACAAGATGGTGCGGGGGATTGGGCAGCGCACACGGCTGAAGAATCGTGATGTACAACTCATGCTCGAAGCACTTATCCAAATCTGGAAAGAAAACATCCTTAAAGATGAACGCATTGAGCTAGAGAATCTCTTTGTACTCGAAACACAGCTTATAGATCGAGGTGAAGAACGAGGGATACTGAATGGAAAACTACCCCCCCGTTATATTCGACGTTTGACACTACGAACAAGCAAACGTTTAAAACAAGCAATGCAACGTCCATATGGCTGAACATTTTAATTTTCGTTCATTTTCAGAGACTTGGAAACCACGCCTCGAAATCATCCGCATCAGGCGTTTCGGGTTCAATTTCTGGTTCTTCTTCGCGTAGTTGCTGCCACTCGGGTCCCACAATACGATCAAGTGCCTCGCTGAAGTGACGACTAGCGATTTCGCGGAATAAAGCATCATGCCCGCGCTCTTTGTTGTTATATACAGCCTCGCGATCAAACCCCGGCAGAGGCGCAGTTCCCGGTAATACAATATGGGTATGAAGCTGTTGCATTGTCTCACCAGTATCGTCCATATGGGCCTGACGATCATGCAAAATGAAACTGTATTCCGGGATTGTGTAGCCGCGTTCAAGGTAATAATCTTCGACGATTCGCTCGGTCAAGTTACACACAAGGTTGCGCCTCTGCTCCTCAGGAACAAGTTCCATGAGGTTGGGAGCAGGCGAAATCACCCACGTCCAACCCAATACATGCTTACTTTGGAGAGCATCACAATTTTTTGTAATGTCGCGCCAATGTAGCCCCATACCGCGATCCTGCCAGCGCTCATAATCATGATTTTCAGCAAGCTGATTTTGTACTTTGTCCCGATACTGAAGGTATTTCAGCGTCGAACTCAGTCCTTTACGCCCGGTACCATGACCTTTACGCTTTGTACTCTTGTAAGCGAAGTCCACAACGATGATTGCCTTACTCAACGCTTGGAAGCCTTCATCTCACGCACAGCTTGAATTTGCACCAACAGGAATTCACCGTCGCGTCGTGCAGCGATGATGGCTTCTGCGATGCGGTCGGCGCCGTCTTCTGGTTCGAGAGCCGCCAGCAAATAGATGAGAATATTGAGATGAAATGATATCGCACCTTCGAGCTTATCCAATCGGTCTTGCAGCGACTTCTGAAAGTGTTTGCGACTGCCGATAATGTCCTCTTGATTATCTAGATACAACCGCACTGCCTCACGGATGACATCAGATTCAGTGATATCACGAGGTTGTTTACTCACCAGCAAGGCCAACCGATCACGCATTTCCTGCGTCATTGTGATACTGCGTCGTACTATTTTAGTTGCCACCTTTTTCTCCTGATATGCTAGGCCTTAATGCATTATTGCAAATCTAACCTAATAAAGGATCGTAAAATTACCGTTTCTGGTTGCGAAATTTGACTACCTAGAAGTGAAATTTCACATCATAGTAAGTTGTATGCTTATCTCGCTGTCTTAACAAATAAACATAAAAAAGCGCTCTATAATTAAGTTAGCTTAAGAGACATAACCATTAATGGCGTGTACAAAAGCAACAAATGGTCGATCAAATAAACATTGAATTCAGGCAGTAAAAATTCATGGCACGACAGCAGAATGATGATTTTTCTAGTCAGATCATCGCAAATACACTTGCAATTCTCGCTGATGGGATACCACGTACAGCCCGTCAAATCGCTGGGGATCTTCGGAACTTCGGCTTAACAGTGGACAAATCGTTAATCAATAGAGTTCTCTACCGGCAAGATTTACCAAAATTGCGCTATGACAATGTGACATATAGTTACTATTTATCTGATTTTCCTGAGAATACAGAAAATAAACCCGTAATCCGTTCAATTGCTGAAACAAAGATATTGCCCTCTATTTCGACATCTCCCGAAGACCCCATAATTGTTGATGACTCTTCAACAATTGAAGTCGATTGGAGAAAGATAAATGAATCTATTGGTTTAAAAATCTCTGAGGATCTTTTGGTAGGTATGTTAGTTAGACTACCTAGCGCAGCAGAACTAAATCAGAATACTTCTGATTTTCGAGATTTTCGACTAGGTTATCTAATTGGGCAAGATGCCATTTCGGGCAATATTCATGTAGTTCTTTGGGAACATCAGCTAAATAATTCTCCTGTAGAAATTGTTGTAACCCTTCCACTTCATCTGGTTCATCGGTGTCGCGTCCTATCACGCACACCCTGCTACCATCGTCCGACACAACAAAGTGGAATTCTTTTAACGCCCTGTACTGACGATATACCAACCGGTGACTTTATCTATTATTATGTGTCAATAAACGGTGCCACACGGCGCATTCCAGAAAACGAGCTACGCGTTGCCTCGCATCGCCAAGATGTTAATCCAATTGACCAGTTGATACGATACGAGTTTCATAACCCTACCTATCGTTATTACCGAGATCGCTTCGTGCAATCATATATGGAACTGAATAATGCGACTACAGGCTTGGAGGAGCTAGTTAACACGCGTGTCTTGCTCCTGGCACATCAGGCTGAGGTCATTACGCGCGTTTTAGGAGACGAAAACTGTCGTTATATTTTGGCAGACGAAGTTGGTCTAGGTAAGACCATTGAAGCGTGTGTAATTCTAAAAGGACTATTACAACGTTACGGCAATTTCAAGACCCTTGTTATTGTCCCATCTTCTCTAAAGCACCAATGGTACAACGAGTTAAACAGCAAGTTTTGGATTCGCTTGATTTCGTGGCGCACATTGGTAAATCAAATTGGGCAACCCTTTGAAGATTATGGACTGATTGTTTCACAAGAAGAACTTGAAAAAGATGATGGATTATGGCGTTTTGTTCAAGCTCAGCAATGGGGCTTAATGATTCTAGATGAAGCGCATCATTTGCCCCGCAACCCTTTGTTATATGAGCGTGCACATTCCTTAAGTCGCCTAGTTCAAAGAGTTTTAGTTCTATCGGCAACGCCAATTCAGCATCGTAGCATTGAATATTTATCCATGCTTCGTTTGATGCATCCCCAACGTTATGATGCTCTCGCAGAAGTCGAATTTAACAAAGTTGTTGCGAATCAAAAGATTCTTTATGACGTTGTTGAAACAGTTCAAGGCAGTCTCAATCCAGAGTATTTCAATACACAGGAATTTGTCGAGTTGATGTCGCCGTTGATGAAACCCTTAGCTAGCGACCACTTTTTCGTAGAGCAGCTTGAGCAGATTAATCAACAATCAAGTGACATTTCTGCCTTAGAACAGGCTCGCCAGCTTATTATGTATATTAGTGAAAACTACCGTATAGAGAGCCGGGTTATTCGCAACCGCCGTGCCAGTCTACGCCAACAACTACTTCCACAACGCAATATTGATACACATTATGCTTATGATCCGTCTGATGCAGAGCAAGATACTTTCATCGAGTTATCGCTTTATATCCAAGCAATTCTGGATACTAAGTCGAACGCTGCAATTTCGTTTAGCGAATCCCTCGTTCATAGTGCATCAAGTAGTCCGGAGGCACTTCTCGATTTAATAGACCTGCGTCAATTATCTGTTAAGAACAAGCAAGAAAAGCATTTCGATACCCATCTGCTTTATTTTTCTTCTGCGCATTTAGAGTCCGAACGCTTAAAAAAATTAACCTCTTGTTTCGTAAATCATCCCGATGAGCAACAACTCTTAGAGAATCTTAAGCGGCGAGCTGAAGTTTGGCAGGAGCAAGCGCATATCTATTTTGAGAAGCTACCTTCAGATTATCTGCAACGTGAATCTAATAATCGTCTAGTGCAAATTCTACGTGCTGTCCACCACATTTTGAAACAGAAACCAGAGGCAAAGGTTGTTGTTTTTACGAGTTGGCAAGCAACATTGAGTACTTTGTACGATCTTTTTGGTCGTCACATCGGTCGTGCAAAAATTGCTCAGTTTCATACTTCAGTCGATCCCAGTAATTTGCAGGATGAGGCAGATCGTTTTCAAAGCGATCCTCAATGTCGCATTATGCTGTGTGACGAATTGGGTGGAGAAGGACGTAATTTTCAAATTGCAACCGCGGTAATCCATGTAGACTTGCCTTGGTCACCTACACAAATTGAACAACGTATCGGTCGTATCGACCGCTTAGGTCGTGAGGGTATCGTTTTGTCGGTTGTTCCTTACGCTAATGATCAGCTGGAAGAAGATGTTTTTCGCTTAATGCAAGAATCATTCCATGTTTTCACGCAATCTATGAGTGGTTTGGAGATTGTGGTAGAGGATGTGCGAGAAGAAATGAGATCTGCGTTCGCTAATGATCCTTTTGAGGGATTACGCAAACTCTTACCTCGTATGCAGGCTTTTGCCCAAGAGATGCGACGCGAAATTGAGATGGAGCGTATCTTTGAAGAAAATGCTATTAATCAGCAATTGCGCCAAGAAATTACCGATATTAGCCAAACATACCAAAATGGCGATGAACTACGCGAAGGTATTTGCGCTTGGGGTCAGCAAATAGGCATGGCTAACCATTACGATTCAGAAACTCAAAACGTTGTTTTTGACGACATACAGTCTTCGTGCTAACCGCATATTGCTCGGCCAGGTCAACTACCCGCTCACCTGCCTGCACTTTGCAGATGATTTCTTCCTTGATTGGCTTGCTCACTCGATGACCCATTCGTGTTACCCCATTTCCACCGATTTTACCTCAGACTGTTGTCTTATTTTATGGGGTACCGATCACATTGCCAGAGCGCCCTAGGCGACACGACACAGGTCAGGCGAGAATCAGTTCAACCCCTTCTTTTTCTAGGCTGAGACGAGCGGACTCGGATAGACCTTGGTCGGTGATGATCACATCGATCTTTACCAGTGGGGCTATCTTTAATGGCATCACCCGACCGAATTTGCTGCTGTCCGCCAGTACCACTACCGTAGATGCAGCCTGAATCATCGCCTGTTTAACTTCAACATCCAGTGTATAAGAGCTGGTCAAGCCATGTTCTACCGTGATGCCCTCGGTAGCCAGAAAAACATAGTCACTGTTGATCGACTCAAACACTTTGATCGCCTGCAATCCAGTCAGGGAATAGGTTGGTCTTTTAAGACTGCCTCCCGTGACGAGTAGATCAATATAATCGAAACCATGTGCGGCTGAGGCAATGTTCAACGCATTGGTGACCAGACGCAAATAGGTCAGATCAGAGGGGAGATTGTTGACCAATTCTACAGTTGTCGTTCCGGCATCCACGACAATTGTGTGACCGCTTTCAACCAGTTTTGCCGCACGTGCGCCAATTCGCCGTTTAGCCTCTCGGTTAACATACTCCCGCTCGTCCAAGTAATATTCCACGTTAGCGACCTGGTACTGCTCGGTCACGGCGCCGCCCCAGATCACTTTGCACAGTCCTCTTGCCTCTAGCTCCTTAATGTCGGCGCGCACCGTCACGATCGACACGCCTAACAAATCGCGCAGTTCTGTATTGCGCACAATACCATTCTGCTGCAGCAAGTTCAAGATGAACTCCTGCCGCTCTACTGCAAGTACTGGGACATCCTTTTCGGTCATACTAGTCTGCTCTTCCTTCGGCTGGTTCCTTTGATAATTGATTATACACAAACGGGCACGAGCCGGTACCTCTTTATGTCTATGCTATACATGCGACAACAGCCCGCATAGCACCTTTCTTTAATTTGCCATTTTCGTGCCAAGTGGTAAAATAAAAAACAAAAAAAATCATCTCAGGAGCATGCTCAATGAAACGTTCGGAAATCAATGCTATTATGCAAGATGCGAACTCTTTTATCAAACAACATCAGTTTCATCTGCCCCCCTTTGCCTACTGGACTCCTGACGAGTGGCGGAAAAAAGGACCAGAAGTTCACGAAATTGTAGACCATCAACTCGGCTGGGATATTACAGATTTTGGCTCTGGTCGCTATCAGGATATCGGCTTATTTTTATTTACTATTCGTAACGGCCATCAGCGTTTTTTAAAGACAGGCAAAGGAAAAATCTACGCGGAAAAGCTGTTGATCGTGGATGTGAACCAAGTGACGCCGCTGCATTTCCACTGGACGAAGATGGAGGACATCATCAATCGCGGCGGTGGGCTGCTGGTGCTAGAGTTGTTTCATTCCACACCCGACCAGGGGTTGGAGGATACTGACATTGAGGTTAGCGTGGACGGCGTACGGCGAACCGTTGCTGCCGGAGGGCGAGTCGTCCTTCGTCCTGGGGAGAGCATTACCTTGTCTACCCGGTTGTATCACAAATTCTGGGCGGAGAACGCGCGCGTTCTGGTCGGCGAAGTTTCCGTCGTCAACAATGATTTTACTGACAACTATTTCTACGAGCCGGTTGGACGGTTTGCCGAAATCGAAGAAGACGAACCCCCTCTGCACTTGCTCTATAACGATTATGAAAAATATTACCAGTTCAAGGAGTCGTCCCGATGAGCGTTGCTCCGCTGCTAGTCGGCCTTGACATCGGCACGACCAATATCAAAGCCCTAGCCTTTACGCCCTCCGGCGACACCATCGCCCAATCCAGCATCCAGACGCCTACCTATATCCCACGAACTGGCTGGGCTACCTACGAACCTGATGCCTTATGGCAGGCGGTGACTCAGGTACTGAAAGCGATTACGTCATCAGTAGATCGTAAGCACATCGTCGGCGTGGCCGTTGCCAGTATGGGCGAAGCCGGGGTGGCGTTGGATATGCATAATCAGCCTCTTTACCCCTTCATTGCTTGGTTTGACCCGCGCACTAAACCCCAAGCTGAATGGCTCGCCAAGACACTGGACAAAGACACCCTGTTTAACATTACCGGACTGTCGCTGCAACCGATATTTGGCTTATGTAAATTATTGTGGCTGAAACAGAATGAACCAGATATTTTCGCCCGCACGGTTCGCTGGCTGAATGTAGCTGACTATATCGCCTTTCGCTTATGCGGTGAGCAGGCCACCGACTTCTCACTGGCTTCGCGCACACTTGCCCTCAATATTCAACAGCAGCGTTGGGCAGAAGATATTCTTCAGGCGCTCGACATCCCAATCCACCTGTATGCGCCGCTGTGTGCCAGTGGGACGAAACTGGGTACGGTAACTGCTGAAGCCGCGCGCGTGACGGGTTTGCCTCGATCCACGACTGTAGCAACTGGCGGTCATGACCATGTGTGTGGCGCCTTTGCTGTCGGCGTTACCGAGCCGGGCAAGGTATTGAATTCCATGGGTACCGCCGAAACCGTTTTTCTGACGCTAGACAGGCCGCTCACCAACTCGGAGATTGGTCGCCAGGGTTTTACCCAGGGATTACACGTCGTTCCTAATCAAAGCTACATCTTCGGGGCGCTGTATACCTCTGGCGGCAGTATTGAATGGTTTCGTCATCACCTGACCGATCACCTTTCGTATGAAATCCTGATGCAGGAAGCGCAGCAAGTCAAGCCGGGCAGTGGTGGCGTGTGTTTTCTGCCGCATTTACAGCTTGCGAGTCCCCCTTATGATGATCCAAAAGGACGGGGCGCATTTATCGGGCTTGGCGCGGAGATTGGACGGGACGCACTGTTCCGATCCGTCCTGGAGGGTATAGCCTTCGACTCTCGCCAGATGCTTGAAGTCATGCTGACACATGGGAACGTTCCCCAGCTGAAGTCAATCTGTGCTTTTGGCGGAAGTACTCGTAACCGCCTGCTCATGGACATCAAAGCGACTGTTCTGAACCGCGCAATTCAAGTCACTGAGGTTAGTGAAGCCACCTGCCTGGGAGCAGCGCTGCTCGCCGGCTTGGGAGCAGGCATCTATTCGGATGCTGCCCAAGCGCTCGCCACCTTGCACACGAATACGCTGACGATTGAACCGATCCTCGATGCCGTCGACCAATATGAGCAACTATATACAACCGTATACCAAAAACTCTATTCTGCCCTCAGACCACTTCATCACTCCCTCTATCCGCTTACACAGGAAGGTGACTGACATGCCGTTAATAAGCGAAGTCCATGCTGTTGAAGCAATTTACAGGCAAGCCACTAAGGCTGGTGCCTGTCTGGCGAATTTCTGTACGGCCAATGTCTACACCACCGAAGCCATTCTCAGGGCTGCTTACGAGTTCGGGCAGGAATGTGGTAATCCGTATTTGCCGATTGTGATTTCAGCTACGGCAAATTACCCAATCGAGCCGCAGCTTGTCGCTTACACCCAGTTTAAACATGCCAGACTGGGAATGAAAGCGCTGATCGATGATGTTGAACTTATGGTGTCTTCTGACAGCCCCTACCGTGATCTGCAAGTCATGCTGCACTTCGACCACGGACAACCTGACCTGGATTCCGCTTTGTTCGACGACGCTGCTGACAAGTACGCCACCATCATGTACGACGCTTCCAAGTGGCCACTTGCCGAAAACATTGAGATGACGCGGCAGTTTGTGCAACGAATGCAGGGGAGGGTGTTGGTCGAGGGCGCAGTGACCGAAATCACCCAGGCGAGTGATCACGCCAATGTGCCGCTCACGACCGTGGATCAGGCCCAACACTTTTACGATGAAACGGGTGTGTTTTTGATTGTGCCCGATCTGGGCACGGAACATCGGGCTACGACAAAGGCAGCCCACTACGACAGCCAACGCGCACGGTCAATTACCGAACGAATCGGCAAACGGATTGCCTTGCATGGCTCGTCTTCCTTGCAGGAGGATTATCTGCCGCACTTAGCCAACGATGGCATTGTCAAGGTAAATGTGTGGACCGTTTTTGAGCAGGTTGGCGGACAGGCGATAGCCCGGTATATCGTCAATCATCTGGATTCCATTTTGCCCCAAAGCGAGTTGTACGCGCTCTCTCAAACCGGCATCCTCGGTCATTCTTATCGCCCGAATGGGTCAGAGGCAGATGAACCAAAACTGGAATATTTGCGCGAAGATGGGCGGCGGGATGTCTGGCAGAGCAGTGTCGTCGGGCTGATGAAGTTTTATCTGCGTCGTTTCAATTATGCCCGCTTTCCAAAAGCGCATATTTAGCATTAAGTTTATCTATTTTTCCCATCACTCTTTCTAATTTCTTGCATTTTCCGCATTTAACAGATATATTCACCAAAGTGGAAAAAATTAAAAAATACCAAAATTAGGAGGATATATGAACCAGATAAAGCTTCGATCCAAATACATGTTTTTGAAACCGGGTACGTTTATCTTCGCGCTGGTGATTCTCAGCGCCACGATGATGCTGGGATTGCTGCCGGCAGCAGCTCAAACGGAGAGTTGGTTGTACGCTGAAGACATTTCCGCGATGCCGCCCACGACCATTCGTTACTGGTATTATGAGTCGCCAGAACGAACGGCATTGGGTGAGCAGCAGATACAACAGTTCAAGGAATTGTTTCCAAACATCACCGTCGAAGGCCGCCAGGCTCCTCAGGAGGTAGACAACGCCCAACTGCTGGCGTTTATCCGAACCGGCACCAACTCCCACATTCACCAGTCGTACTACAAAGAAGATGTCTGGTACATTGACCACGACATCCTGATGCCACTGGAAGGGTTGCCGGGCTTCGATGAACTGCGAGCACGTCTGCCAGACAACATGAATTATGTCTGGACAGACGGGCATGTTTACTCGCTGTCCTGGTACTATGGTGGAGTTGCCCTGTGCTACAACAGCGACTTGGTGATAGAAGCCGGCCTCGATCCCGCTAACCCGCCTGCCACTTACAGCGAGTTCCTGACTTGGGCACAGGCGTTGACCCAGGACAAGAACGGCGACGGCACGACTGACCAGTGGTTTATTGCGCCGCCGCTAGGCGAGGAATGGTGGTGGTGGAGTTTAGCCTTTAGTCCATTTTACATCGCAGCTACGGGTTCTGGCGCGGTGCTGGATGCCGATGGAAACCCGATGTTCAACAATCCCCAGGGTCGCAAACCATACGAGTTGATGCAGACGTTGTTCAGCGAAGGCTACGCCACAACTAGTACCCAGGCTGAAAGTCCCTTCATGAATGGGATTGTGGCAGCGGAATATCCCTGCTGGATGGGCTCTCACCGCTCACTGCAAATGAACGCGCCCGAAGATTTCGAGTACATCACGGGACCTATTCCCAGGCCTGACGACGCTGAATTTGAAGGCAACCCGAACTTCTTGTTCGTGCGTAATCTAGCTTTGGTTCAAGAGCGCGACAAGACTGGCGAAGAAGCCGATCGGATCATGCGCGCCTCATGGGAATTTATGAAGTTCCTGCTTTCCGAGGAGCAAATGGCTGCCGATTTCGCCGTCTCCGCTGAACCGCCGGCGACCAAGGATCTACTGACAAATCCGGTCTACGAGCCAACCATCGCTGGTTTGGGCGACCATTTCCGCTGGCAAGTGGACTATGTCCTGCGCGAAGGAGTCATGGGCGACATGAGCAGCGCAAGCATCGTCGAGTTGGAATCGTTCCTGCAACGCGCCTACCTGAACGTTGCCTATGGACGTCTGAGTGCCGCTGACGCTGTGGCTCAAGCGGAGCAGGAAGCCATTAAACTCCTGTCTCAGTAAATCAGCTAAGTACCTGTACAATCAGGGTAGTGGCCGCCAGAGAAGGCGACCACTGCCGGTTTGACAAAGGGCGTAACCTATGACCAGAACTATTTCGCTGCCTCAACGAGGCACTAGTCCGAAAGTTCGACGGCGCAGACCAAAATGGGATCGGGCGGCGGTCATCATGATTGCCCCATATCTGATTTTCCTAGTGGTCTTTACAGCCTACCCAATTTTTATGGCAGTTTACGGCAGTTTGAGCGACTGGAACATCCTGACCGGGGAAATGAACTTCCGGGGCTTTCAGTATTATGAAATGCTGATGCGCGATGCCGACTTTTTTGCCAGTCTCAAAAACACGTTTGTTTATCTGATCATACAGGTTCCCGCTTCCATCATCATAGGGATTTTTGTAGCGGTTCTGCTCAACCAACGCATCCGTTTTCGCGGCATCTTTCGAACCATTTTCTTTTTGCCAGTTGTGACTCCGGTTGTGGTGTTGGTTATCGTCTGGCAGTGGATGTATCAGGAACGGGGTGTATTCAACTATCTGCTGTCTGTGGCAGAAATACCGTCGGTGTCGTGGTTGACCTCGCCGGCTTGGTCTATGCCTTCCATAGCGATCATGAAAATATGGACTGATATTGGTTTTTACTCGGTGCTTTTTCTGGCCGGGTTACAAGCCATCCCATCTGAATTCACGGATGCAGCTCGCGTAGACGGAGCCGATGCCTGGCAGATATTCTGGAAAGTCAAACTGCCCCTGCTCAACCCCACCATCGTATTTGCAATTATGATGGGCACCATTTGGGGCATGCAGATTTTCCTAGAACCGTTCCTCCTGACCGAGGGCGGTCCTCTGGACAGCAGCCAGACCCTTATCCTGTACCTGTACAAAGAGGGTTTTGTTTACAACCGCCTAGGCTATGCTAGCGCTATCGGCGTTACCACAGCCGTGCTGATTCTGGCGATCACGCTCATCCAGCGCCGCGTTGTTGAGCGTACAGTTTCACTTTGAGAGAGGTAACAACATGGCGAAGATGAAAGTTTCCCGCTCGAAAACATGGGATGTTTCTAAGTTAACATCCAGGACGTTTACTTACGGAGTCCTGATCGTTGGCGCTCTGCTCGCGCTCTTTCCCTTTTACTGGATGGTGACTTCCTCCATTAAAACTTCGGACGCAATTCTCCGTTATCCCCCCACCTTAGTCCCGCTTGAAATAACCTTGCAGCACTATCAGACCATTTTTGAGACCGTAGATCTCCCTCGGGCGTTTTTGAACAGTTTGATCATGGTAGTGGGGAGGGTCTCGTTTGTCGTCGTGATTTCGGTCATGACCGGTTATGCTCTGTCCAAACTCCGATTTCCGGGACGCGGCCCCTTATTTGTGATCATTCTCGCGCTTTCGATGATACCGGGGCAGTTGACTATTATCCCGCTGTTCCTCCTAGTCGCAGACTACAAACTATTGAACACCTTCACCGCGCTGATCCTGCCCGGCGCTGCCAATACCTTCAGTATATTCCTGATGCGCCAGGCGTTTTTGTCCGTACCGGATGATTATATCGAAGCGGCCTTGATTGACGGCGCGTCGCACTTCCGGATCGCCTTTCGGATTGCCCTGCCGCTGGTGATCCCGATGGTGGTGACGGTTGTTGTCGTCAACACCTTCTGGACGTGGAACGATTTCTTGTGGCCGTTCTTGGTGGCACAAAGCGATCAGATGCGCACCATGCCGCTGGCACTGGCGAAGTTCTCATCAACGGTGATGGGTGTCCAGCGCTGGGGCGAGATAATGAGCGCCGCCGCCCTGACGGCTGCTCCGATGATTGCGGTTTTCCTAGTTTTGCAGCGTCGTATAGTCGAATCGCTGACAATGACAGGATTGAAGTAGACAGTTTTTAAAAGACATGTGTATATCCAGCCTCAACAAGGAGTAATGTCATGCTTCATCTCGACCTATCGCAAAACTGGCTGCTGCGTTACGAGGACTTGTGGATTGACGGGAACATGAATCGGGTCATCTCCAACCGACGAGAAGGTTGGTTGTCTACTGCGCTGCCCTGTGACATCCATATGCCGCTGATTCAACAAGGGATTATCCAGGAGCCGCTTATCGGTCTTAATTGTTTTGACTGTAAGTGGGTAGAAGACAAGTCCTGGTGGTTCAAAAAGCTGTTCACTGTTGACACCGCTTTTCTCGACGGTGACCGGATTCAACTCACGCTGGAGTCACTCGATGGAGATGCCGACGTTTTCCTGAATGGCGTTCATCTCGGCTGTCACCGCAGCGCCTTTTACGCCTTTGAACGAGAGCTGAAAGCCTTGCTTGTCGAGGGCGAAAACGAACTGTTGGTCAGAATAACCACGGGTCTGGAGCGTGTCAGCCAGTCCGACGTTGCGCCTATCGATTGTAAGATCGGCCTATGGCCCGGCGACCGATATGAGAAACGGCGCGCGTTGGTACGAAAACCGCAGTATGCATTTGGCTGGGATCATGTACCACATGTTGCCACCTGTGGGATTACGCGAGGAGCATGGCTGGAGTCGCGTAAAACGTTGAGTGTCCGCGCTGTCCATGCGACCACCACGCGGGTATCCACAGATGCGGAAGTTAGCTTCGAAATCGAGATTGACAACCTGCATCCGTATGCCACAGTGGACGGCAAAGTGACCGTCAGGGTGGACAATGCAGGAGATGTTGTACTCGAGCTTGAACATGACCTGCTGCTCAAATCTGGTCTCAACTTCGTACACCTGACCGGTGTCATCCAGGATGCTCGTCTTTGGTGGCCGAACGGTATGGGCGAGGCTCATCTCTACACCGTAAACGTAACAGCTACAGCCGAGGCTACCAGCGTTGTATATCCGACGTTTAAATTTGGCTTACGAACGATCAACATTAATATGGACAGAATCTCCGCTGATGAGCGGCGGTTCGCTTTAGAAATCAACGGTATCCCGGTGTTTGCGAAGGGTGCTGACTGGGTTCCAGCCGATGCGATTTACGCCAGAGTAAGTGACAGCAAATATGAGGCGCTAATCAACGAGGCCAAAGAAGCCAACTTTAACATGATCCGTATCTGGGGCGGCGGTAATTTTGAGAAAGACCTCTTCTACGAACTGTGTGACCAAAACGGCATTCTGCTCTGGCACGATTTCATGTTCGCGTGCGTGCTTTATCCCGATAATCTCGCCTGGTTTTGCCAGGAAGTGGAAAACGAAACGAATTATCAGACACGCCGCTTGCGAAATCACCCCTGCCTGACGCTGTGGTGTGGCAACAACGAAATTCCATGGATATACGTTAAAAACTGCAAAGCGGATGATGGACCGCTAGATTTTGGCGGAGCAACCCTTTTCAACTACCGAATTCCTAATACCATCCACAAGAACTGTCCTGAGATTCCGTATTGGAATAGTTCGCCCTATGGTGGCGACACGCCCAACAGCGAATCCTGTGGCAATCGGCACGTCTGGGAAGTCGCCATGCATAAGGATATTGCTGTCCGCGCTTCCCATGAGGCTTATATTACTACCCACCCCAAGTTCGTTACTGAGTATGGTTGCATCGGACCAAGCCGCCGCTCCTCCATTGAAACGTTTCTCGGTGGCGCGGTCTTTGATCGACACGATTCGGTATATCAGTATCATGTCAACGTTTTTGAAAAGGATACTACTGCCGCTCTCATTGCTCGCTACTATGCAGATTCCGAGGCAATGGGCATGGATGATTACATATTGTATGGCGGATTGTGTCAGGGATTGATGCTGGAACACACGCTCAGTTATTTCCGCTCGTACGAGCATTGTTGGGGCACACTGTTCTGGGACTACGCTGATAGCTGGGGGGAGACCGGCTGGACGATTGTTGACTACTACCTGAAACGGAAGATCGCCTACTATTTTGTCAAGCGGTCACTCGCCCACGTTCGTCTCATTCTGGACGACGATGACGGGGAGAGCATCCGAGTCATTGGCTACAACGATACACCGCAGCTTCACAGCTTTGTGGTGGAATATGGATATATGACTTTTGACGGTCAGGTGAGACAGTCCAGCCAAGTTCACATTACTTTGTCGCCACTCTCAAGGGGACTCGTGCTGAAATTCGATAATGAGGGTTACTCGAAGACAGAAGGCTGTTTTTTTGTAAGGCCGTTAGATACGAATGTAGTGCAACCTGCTGTTCTGCGAGCAGCTGAGATAAGAAACCTCCGATTGCCGCGAGCAAAATTGGAAGTAAGTGATTTTGCTCGGGAAGACCATTCGGTTTCTTTCACCATACGAAGCGATGTCTTCGCTCATGCCGTACACTTTGGACTGGATGATGGGCTAAAGCTGTCGGATGAGTTCTTTGACTTACTTCCGGGGGAAGCACGCAAGATTACGGTTCGCAACGTTCCCGCAGATTTTAAACCCGAGGATATTGAACCGTCCTGCATAGGCGCTGGAGCATCTTGAGCGGTGACCTGGACCATTAGACTGGAATTACCCCAATAAAATGGAGTGTGTGAGTCTCTCCTTGTAAAATAGAGCGGATGAAGAGGAGAGCATGAGAATTGTCGAGAAAAAGCAGTACAACGAAGAATTCAAACGGGAAGCGCTACGCCTACAAGAAACGAGCGGCAAACGAGTTGCGGAAGTGGAACGGGAATTGGGCTTGAGACCTAGGCTGGTGCGCCAATGGAAAGTACGGTTTCGGGTGAATGGTGAAACGGACAGTTTGGAATTGAACGAAGTTGCACAACTGAAAGCTGAACTGCGGCGGGTAAAGCGCGAGTTGGAGGTTGTCCAGCAGGAGCGCGACATCTTGAAAAAAACGGTGGGCATCTTCTCGAAGGATGTGCAGCGGTGAAATACGTAACCATAAACAATTGCAAAGCGGAATTTCCGGTATCACGGTTGTGTGCCGTGCTGAACGTACCGGAGAGATACCGTCCCGCCTGCCACTACAGCGTCGTATACGAGCGATGGTCACTTCCATCCAGTAGAAATGTGTCGCCCGTGCCATAGAAATATTTGCTCTCGATGACGTCACGATTGCCTTTCGTTGGAAAAGCAGTGTAAATCTGATTAGCGTGTGCTTTCTGGTCTTCAAACAGCGCTTCCGCCCAATACAGAC
>JBBSBM010000080.1:0-36186 GCA_038251275.1 Aggregatilineales bacterium | reverse complement strand
TCCTGAACCATTATGATCGGTGAACATGTTCAAGAATTTGATGAACGCGTTCAGTAATTTGGTAAACATGTTCATTTTTACCATTTTATACGCCAGATTTCTCCCTCAAAAAGCGTCCACCACTTAGTGTGGTGCTACCTGATAGCGGGCAGGACATATTCTTGTGCCTAATATATTGCAAATATAGCAGCGGCAGAGGCACAAATTGCATGGCAGTGGCATCAGCCGAGCGATCCGCTGCAAAAATGCTATTTCAGCGATATTACGGGAGCATCCCGCCGTGCAAAAATGACGATCCAGCGGATTTTCCCGTGCTTCCCGCCGTGCAATTCAGCGGATGAATTGCAGTTTGTGCAGAATTCGCCGCAAAATTTGCGGAATTCGCATTTAAATCGAGTTTTGTACTGCGCTTTCCAGAATAGTAATTTGGTGGGTATGGCAGTTTAGTTCGGTTTGGATACCATAAGGTACAACACACATGGGGTCAGTGTGACCGAAGTCCATGTTGGTGATGATGGGCAAGTCAACCAGTCCTTCTTCCTCGACCACGATTGAAAGTAAGGCTTTATCATATTCTGTGAAACGTTCTGGTGGGATATTTCCACCGGGGCGACCAACTAGAATTCCAGAAAGATTCTTAAATACACCCATGGCTGCTAATGAGCGTAACATCCGTTTCACTTGATCGGGCGACGGTGATTCTTCCGAGGTTTCAATAAAGAGGATTGCATCCTGCCAATCAGAGGTTGGCGGGAAATAATCGGTACCGCGCAGCCAATCCATGACTTCCAAACAACCACCAATGAGCCGACCACGTTTAACCCCCTGCCCATGTAACCAATGCCAACCGATTGTTGGATTAAGCTGTCGTTTGCGGTTTTGGTTAGTTGGATCAGCCCAGTCAAGCATCTCCACCGTCCACCCTTCAGTATTAGGATGAAGCTGACCGATAGGCTCGCTAGAAAACAATGTCCGACGAACTGAATCAATCATATAAGGGAACATGCCGCCATTTTCGGCAAAGCCCGCCATAAATGAAGGGCCGTAGAACGAAGAAAGACCTGCTTTCAAGCAAACAAAATGGGTTACGGTGGTATCGGAATAACCCATGAAAATTTTCGAATTGGTGCGTATAACATCGAGATCAAGATAAGGCAATATACGAAGCGAGTCATCGCCACCGATCATTGAAATGATGGCTTTAATAGTGGGATCAGCAAAGGCTTGCATGAGATCATCGGCACGGGCTTGCGGATTGCGACTAATCCAATCGGGGTCACCTCGGGCATTAGGCGTTTCGACAACTGTCAGCCCAAACTCATCCTGTAATTGCTGCTTGCCCGCTTGAAAGCGATGTGGAAACAAACCTGCTCCACCCCATGAGAGGGTTATCGCAGCAACTTTATCACCAGTATTGAGTTTTGGTGGTTTTATCATAGGTGAGTCTTGATCTTATAAGGTCCATCCGTAAGAGGGCGCAACGTGTTGCGCCCAACAACAAACGTCGGATTAAGTGTCTGGAACTAAGCTTTCATTGATGAGAGATCAAAGTCACTCATGGCTTCCTGTAGCATATCTGTACCCGTAACCGATGTGTACGGCGAAGTCACTACAGCGAGGTCAGCTGATAAACGATCACTCATATCACGTCCAGTTGTGGACTGTGCTAAAGCGAGTGCGGTCGCAGCGCAGGCGATTGCATAACGGGGTTGGCGACCATCTAGTTTGGTGTCGGTAAAAGTATAGCTGTTATACATACGCTGAGTCAGGCGTTGAGCTTGAAAAAGCACCTTCAACTGCTCGGCCTGTTTATCTTTCATCTTAGGTAGTTTTTCAGCGATGAAGTCTTCCGGTGTTTGTCCCGCAAAGATGGCGGGCAAATATTGATCGCGCAAAATATAGGGGTCGATGCCAAAGGGTGTAATAAGGTCTTCATAAATGCGGTCAAGGTCACTGGCAGCATTATCCAAGGCACGACGCAATGCGCCCTTCCATGTTGTATCCTTGCCATTTTCGATTGCACCCATAAACCACTGGCTTAAACCGGGTTGATCGCCCCAGCTGCTCCGTTCAACAATTTTTACCGTTTGAAGTGGTTTAGTATTCAAGAACACTTCATCTAGTGTCGTTAATTCATAACCCGCTCTATTGGCCTCATGCTGTACCAGCCAATATAAGAATTGTTCTTCGCCAGCAAAATGATGCCCAAAGGTTTCACCAGCGGTAGCCAACAAAAGCACCGAATCGACGCTTTTACGAGCAGGAGCCAGCGCGTTGTGTACCCAATGCCCTGCACCACCTAGATTGTGAACCTTAAAGGAGAGTTCTGTCGATAGAGCATCGTGCCGGGCAAAAACTACGATACTCTTGCCATCAGGAAGTTCAACTCGATACGGTCCGGCTCCTCCCCCGGGAGGTAAGCCAACAAGTTGTTTGCTAGTTAACAGAGTATAGCCAATGCCTGCATCAGCTAGAAATTGAAGTGACTCGGTATCAACTGCCATTTCGGGCAACCAGAAACCAAAGGGTTTGCGACCGAAATGCCGCTCAAAGGCCGCAATACCCCAGATAATCTGGGTTCGTTTGTCACGCTTACGTGATAACGGGAGAATGACGTGATTATGAGCACTTGCCAAAGCATTACCAGCAGGGGGATGTGCCGCAACGGACTGTTGATCGCCTTCCACAATTTTCTTGTAGGTATCAGGCGCGTTTTGCTCCATCCATTTCAGCAAACCTTCGCTGACACTGAAACTGATGTGGTTAAAATTGCCCATATCCGCATTAGCTGCATAGGATGTGGCATTGATGCGCTCATTCCAATTTTTATAAGGGGCGGCATCCGCTTCTTCGCCGATTTCATAAGTCAGCGGGTTTCCACGCGGCGGTTGGCTAAAATGGCTATAAACTACCAGCGCGGTACGTTCAATTTTGGACACAATAAGACTCCTAATAATTCATCTGATGGGCAGCTTACAATAAGCCAAGACAAGTGAACCGGGTAATACTGCCTATCAATTTATGGTTTTCATAAAATTAACTCTAGTGCTATCGTGCTATTAAAACAGCACTAGAGATTGAGCAATTTTAGATTCTATTTTTTCTTGTAGCCGATTTGCGTGTTGCTCGGAACTGATTTATTGGCATAGGACGAGAAATCTTCCAAGCGTAAATCCGTGCCGAGAATGCAGCTATGACCAACGCTGTAGCCTGCCGGAATATGGGTATTCTTGCCAACACAGGTGATACCCAGTTCGCCCATATCCTGAATCTTGCCGACGCGGGCGTTGTGGCCCACCACAACAATCTTATCGAGGATACAACGCTCGACCACCGCGCCTGCCTCAATGTAGGTGTCGGTTAGTACGATAGATTCTCTTACGACAGCATTCGGGCCGACATATACACCGGGTGAGAGAATCGAATTTTCAACGATTGCCCCTTCGGAGATGACTGAACCATCAGTGACGAGGCTGTTCTTAACCGTCGCACCATTTTGGATATGAACCGGAGGACGTTCTTCACTCAATGTATGAATGACCCAAGTTCGGTCATTGAGGTTGAGCGAGGGTGGTGACCCGATCAAATCCATGTGGGCTTCCCAATAGGCATCAATCGTTCCCACATCAATCCAATAACCGCCGTAGGGATAAGCATAAACACGCATGTTTTCAATAACCATCCGCGGAATGATGTCTTTGCCAAAGTCGTGGTTAGAACCCTTGCGCTTTTGATCATCGGCAAGCATTTGTTCAAGCACGGCATAGCTGAAGATATATACGCCCATGCTGGCGAGATTTGATGGCGGATTCGGCGGCTTCTCGACAAAGTCACGAACGCGATAATCATCATCTACGTCAAGAATGCCATAGCGACTTGCTTCATCCATTGGAACACGGATGGTACAAATGGTGGCATCCGCTTTTTTCTCGCGGTGGAACTGCAAGAGGACATCATAATCCATCTCGTAGATATGATCGCCAGAGAGGATGATAACATAATCCGGACGACCGCGACGCACAAAGCTGATATTTTGGGCTACCGCGTCGGCTGTGCCTGCATACCAATCGGTATCATTGCGTCCTTTATAGGGCTGTAGAATTTGGACACCCCCCGTGAACGAGCGATCCAAGTCCCAAGGACGACCACGTCCAATATGGTCATTGAGACTATGCGGACGGTACTGAGTCAGGACGAGAACATCAAAAATATTCGAGTTGACGCAATTGCTCAAAGTAAAGTCAATAATTCGATATTTTCCTGCAAAGGGGACAGCAGGTTTAGCCCGCTTGGCGGTTAAGGTATAAAGACGTGTCCCTTCCCCACCAGCAAGGATTACAGCTTTGATTTTCACAGTGGCAACATCCTCCTACGATTAATGATTGCGTTACGATATAAATCAACGTACTGATGAGCGCTATTTTCCCAACTAACATCCGTTTGCATGGCGCGATGCTGCATCTTCTGCCAAGCATCACGATTATTATGATAGGTACGGTTAGCCCAATGCAATGTTCCTAAAACGGCATCGGGCGTTTCCCAGCTAAAAACGAACCCGACGCCACGATCCCCATTGCCATTGTCATAGTTTTGCACGGTATCGGCAAGACCACCGGTTTCACGAACAAGGGGTAAGGCTCCGTAGCGCATGGCGATCATTTGACCGATACCACAGGGTTCAAAGTGGCTCGGCATTAGGAACACATCACAACCAGCGTAAATACGTTGGGCGACAGCGGCGTTATATCCCTGAAAAACTTTGGCTTTCGAAGAAAAATCTTTACCCAAACGCCAGAACTGGTAATCCAGGTCGGGATCGCCTGCACCGAGCAAGATAAACTGTACATCAGTATCCCCCAACATTTGGCGCAACGCAGGTAATGCAAGATCAAAACCCTTTTGCGAAACCAAACGACTGACTACGCCTATAACCATGACATCATCACGGACAGGCAGCCCCGAATCAAGTTGAAGTTGGCGCTTATTGGGCGGGCGATTTTCGACAAAATTATCGGCGTTGTAATTGGAAACGATTAACTTATCAGTTTCTGGATTCCACAAGTCAATATCCAAGCCGTTGAGGATGCCAACCATATCGTTTCCACGACTACGGACTAGGTCGTCTAAACCATAGCCCATGTAGGGATATTGTATTTCGGTGGCATAACGAGGACTTACTGTAGAAACTTTATCAGAGTAGGCAATGGCAATCGCCAGCATATTATCACCCAAACCACGCCACAAGAGATCAGGGTGGTTGCGACCGGGGATTCCTAACTGCCACATCCAACCGCCGATATTGTCCCCTTGGTAAGCCATGTTATGAATACTCAGAACAGAAGCAACCTGCCCCCAATTGGGGTCTGACTGGCTCAAAGTAAGGAAGAAAGGAATGAGTCCGGTGTGCCAGTCATTTACATGAAAAACATCGGGGAACCAATCTTCACGCTGACGAAGTTCCCACGCAACCGCCATCGCTACCTGATTAAAGAAAGTAAAACGTGGCACATCCCATACCCATTCGGTATAGACTGTGCCTTCTGGCCCGAAAAATGGCCATCCTTGAACCAGATAAAAGGTTACGCCGTCCTGCACTGACTTAAAAACATGTACATCTGTTACACCTGTATTACGCGGAAACTCGAAGTCAAAGGCCGGTATGATCTGAAATTTTTCGTCGTTGATAAAGCCATAATGCGGAATGATAACCCGTGCATCAACATCAAGTTTACGTAGGGCGGCAGGAAGCGAACCCACAACGTCTGCCATCCCACCTACTTTAGCAAAAGGCGCAGCTTCAGCGCTGACAAAAAGTACATTCATATTCAAAAGCGTTTCTCCAGTTTAAGGATGAGCTGTTTAGACAAAAGTCATCACAACTACACCCAGCCTTCCCATCATTCCATCGCCGCAAACCAGCGATAATCAATCTCCGGGAAGAGCTTATCTAGCTCATAGTAACTTTCGGCTAATGCGCGATCCGGTGAACCACTATCCAAGCTCTCGATCAGTTTATCGAAACGCTCAAGATGTTGGTTAAAACGCTGAATAGCATATTCACGTGCTTGACCTGTGGTTACTAAGAACGGCCAATCCGAACTTTGCAATAATAACAGTTCTCGCGCAATTTGGTTCAGGAAAATCCGTTGATCATCATTTGGTTCAGGAAAACGCGCAACCAAGTTTTCCATCCGCACCGCTGCTTCATGGATAGGCTGCCACATCCAATGGGTTTCAATATTATCCCATGTGAAGTGAGTTCCGTTGCTACCCCATGAACTTTCAGGAATATTTAACACGTCTTGCGGTGGATGTCGTTTAAGAAATTCGCTGGCAGTCGTGAGCTCAATGTCCTGAATTGATGCGAGATGGCGAAGCACTTTTCCGAGCCATGTTACACCCTCGTACCACCAGTGGCCAAACAACTCGGTATCGTAGTTGGAAGCAATGAAACCATATTCGCCTGTTTGATGATGGTAATCGCGTAATAAATCCCCAACCATGTGCGCAAAATGCTCTGCATGTTGGTCAATTTTATATGCCGCCCAATCAGGATGGTAAAAATCTTTATCGGCTAAATCAGTCTTTGGGCCAGTGACACGCCAGTACTGCATGCCACTGGTTCCGGCCTTTTTGTGGAATTCCCGATAGTCAAAATCGCCGGGATAACCATTTTCGGCACTCCACACCTGCATACCGGTTTGATTATTACGGCCTATGACCGCCACTCCTGAATGTTGTTCTGAATTTATTCCGGCGATCGTTTCGCTAACATAATAAGGTTTATAAGTGGTTGCAGAACGATCAAGGATTTGTAGGGTCGGGCTGGCTGGAATGACATAGCGGCGTTTGATATAGCCATATGAGCCAATCACTTCACCTGCTGCAACACCCACAGGCTGTCCACCTGTTATTGCGTTGGTTTCACTAAAAAACAGCCGTAGACCATTTTGTTCAAGGAAGGTTTCTATCCCAGCACGGGTGTGACCATCCTCTGTAATATAGGCGGGGCGGTAAGCACATTCAGGTAACCAGATGGCAACTGGTTTACGTCCAAAGAGGCGTTCATAGCTCTGAACACCCGCTTTAATCTGAGCATTGATAGAACTGTCACGAGAAAGCAGTGGTAGATAGGCATGAGTTGCAGCAGAGGTGATAATTTCGATCAGGCCTTCATCCTGCAAGCGACGAAATGCAGCAATGATGTCCCGGTTAAAGCGGTTATGAAACGCGGCTTTGATAGCTTCAAAATTCTTTTGATAGTAAATCGCCAACGCCAGCAAATTTGAATCAGCCGTGCCGGAGGACTCGAAATAGATTTTGTCACGGGCAGCGGCAGCTATTTTCTCATCTAGAAATTGGTCAAGATGATCCAACACATCCGGATCAATTAACTGTTCTGCAAGTACAGGCGTGATCCCTAATGTCAGACGAAAATATACTCCCTGTTCTTTAAGGTCATATAAAGTTTGCAATAAGGGTATGTAGGTCTCAGTGGCGGCTTCGTGAATCCATTCTTCACCATGCGGCCAACGTCCTGCCAAACGCGCATAGGGTAAATGGCTGTGTAGTACAAAGGTGAATGCGCCTAAAGATGGCACGTAATAAGCTCCGTATCCGAAAGGATATTTATTATTCAACTTGAATTGTAACGATAAGGAATGGGATGGGCAAATGAACTTTGGCCGATTAGTCAGTGACTTTCGGCAATTTGCCAAACAAATAAGGATCTGTTGGGACACATCTTTTGAAGTAAATAGGGTATGAACAGATTAAGTCAATAATTGGAGCGGCTAAATCATTGCGAATGTTCTGACTGGTATTTGCTCAACGAATGCAGAACCCCCTCAGACCTACGGAAATTCGTGAGCTAAAAGCAATAGTTTTGCCTGCAATTCCTACATTAATTTATAAACTCATTATGGTGTTGATGTTTGCTTGGCAACTGCAAAAAGTGCGGTTACGACTATAATAAAAACCACTCACATTGCACTTTACTTTCATCTGCCTCAAATAGGAGTTGGATTGCTTATGTCGGACAAAACAGTTCCCTCATCCGAGACTAAATATGTACTGGAAAAAAACAAGCCTTTTTCGCAGTCTCTCATCTGGGAGTTGCAACGTCAGTACTATATCAACCAAGGGGAAAAGGCATGGAGCCAAATGCGAATTCCGTTTGGTATCACCACGAATCCTCTTATTGCAATGGCCTACAGCCGTATGATCTATGGGTTTCTGCGGGATTGGCTAGCACAGATTGATGTGAGTGAACCCGTTTACATTATTGAAATCGGTGCGGGTTCAGGCCGATTGGGGTTTAATATTCTTAATCAATTGGATGAGTTTTATAGTACATCCGCAGTTAAACATGTAACGTACCAATATATTCTGACTGATTTAGCTGAAAAAAATGTCGATTTTTGGAAAACACAGCCTCAACTAGCCGTGTTCGCGGAAGCAGGGAAACTCGATTTTGCCCGGTTTGATTTGGTCAAGGATACTGAATTATTATTGGAACACACCGGTAAAACACTCGTCAGCGGAACACTTAAAAATCCAGTGATTGTCATTGCAAATTACATTTGGGACACACTGCCTGTAGATATATTTTACGTGGAAAATGGACAGTTATTTGAAGTCCAAACATCCCTTGTGACTGAACAACCAGAACCCAATATAAATGATCCAGAACTCATAACACGTATCGAAGTGCTATATGAGCGTTTTCCCATCACTACGGATTTTTACCGTGATCCTGAGATGCGAAACCTCCTAGAATTGTATCGCCAACAAATACCTGACTCGATGTTGGTTTTCCCTCACAATACGTTGCAGTGTATTCGCAGATTGATGCAATTATCCAATCACCGGCTAATGCTGCTGACCGCGGACAAAGGCAACCATCGAATTGAAGAATTACTGAACACTGATGAACTCCCAATCGCCTTGCACGATACTGGTTTTTCTATCGCCTTCAATTATCATGCCGTCACAACGTATTTTGAGCAGAAGAACGGAACGGTACTTACCACACATCACCGCCACAGGTCGATTAATGTTCTCGCCTGTATGTTGGGACTTTCTGACTTCACAGAAACTCGCCATGTGTATCATGATTATATTGAACGTCTAAGCTCGGATGATCTCTACAATGTTTTGCTTGAGTTTCCTAGCCAGCAAAATATGACACTGGAGAATATATTGTCCTTTATTCGTCTAAAACAATATGACTCACACGCCTTTGTCGCAGTTTTTAACCAGATGCTGACAATGATACCTGACCAATATACCGATATTAACGTGCGCAACTTACAAATTATGCTGCACGAGGTATGGCGGAATTATTATCATATGAATGAACGGTATAATCTGCCCTTGGCTATCGCTACGATTCTCCAAAAAATCCATGACTTCGAGAACGCATTAGGATTTTATACGTATGCCACTCAGTTATACGGTTCGCATTTGAACATACGCATGAATATGGTGATTTGTCATATGCGTTTGGGAAACCGCCAACCGGCTCTCGATTTGATCACACAATTACACTCAGAACACCCTGAAAATGATGATGTGAAGGAACTTAAAGGGCAAGTAGAAGCCGTGCCTGAGTAGGCAATAGCGTCAATCAGTTGGGCTGCTGAAGCGGAAGAATCATAGTGAACACGCTCCCCTGTCCGACTTCACTTTGTACTGAGAGGTAACCACCATGCGACTCGGAAACGGTGCGGGCGACGAATAAGCCCTGCCCTAAGCCTCGCGGATCAAGAAGCTTGCCGCTACGGGTACGTGGTTCACCCCGATAGAAACGCTCGAAAACATGAGCCAAATCGCGTTTGGAAATACCGACACCAGTGTCAACAACTTGAATAGCAACCTGATTTTCACCGCTTAGACCGACGATGATAATAATATGGCCTTTGGGTTCGGTATAATGAATGCTGTTTTGTAATAAGTGTCCAAACGCCCAACGTAGGCGTTGATCATCGCCTAGCAGATGGATGCGATCAATATCCTTAATCATAATTTTTACGTCGAGCTTAGCTTTTTTGACTTCGGGCTTCATGCCGCGTTCAACCTGCCAAACAAGGTCTTCGATATTTAGTGGATCACGGCGCACGGAGAAAGCGGTCGCGCTCATCTCGCCAATATCGAGTAATTCAACAATCATACGATCTAAAATGTCGACATTGCGACTGAGCGTTTCCAAGAATTTGCGATTCGGGGGTTTGTCCTGTGGCTGCCCCATGATGACATCGCTCATGCCTTTGATAACCGCCATCGGCGTTCGTAATTCATGAGAGATGGCAGTAACAAAACTGTCTTTCAAACGATCCGCTAGCGCATCGCGGGTCACATCACGTAATACCATCATTGTGCCAATCCGTTTGCCGTTGCTATCGGCAACCGCGGCAACCTGCGCCCCGATAATCATGTTATTGATTTGAATGCGTGCCGGTTCACCTAATGGTGCGAGTTCGGATTCGAGCCGGACAACATCACGGAACGCATTAAACAAGGTTCCGAGTTCACTCGTCCAGAAATCTTTACGGCTACCGATCAGTTTTTTGGCGGCAGCATTTTCAATGAGGACGCGGCCTTCAGTATCTTGAACGATGATGCCCTCGTCCAAAGCATGGATGATCGCATTCAGCCGTTCAATTTCAACATCGCGGTTTTTGGAACCACTTCCCAGTTCATCTACTGAATCATCTAATGGCAACGCGCTAGATGATTGGGGGTCAGAACTCCGACGCAAGCCTTGATACAAACGGCTGAAGAGTTGAGAAGTTGCATTCCCAAGATGATCGACCCGCCGGATAACCCCACTTAATTCTTGTGGATCACTATTACTCATCGCGATTGATTGACCCCGGATTGGTCTAGACTCTTATTTTGGATTATGCGATTAAGCGTGGTTTGCAATACATCAAATGCAGGTAAGGGCTTGTTAATGACGGCATCTACGCCATCTCGAGTCTGAAACTCTTGTTTTTCCGACTCGGACAGTGAAAATGCTGTCATTAACACCAACGGAATATTTTTCAGGGCGGGAATAGTTCGCATCCGATTGGCCACTTCATTACCCTTTTTACCGGGCATCCGAATATCCATCAAAGCAAAGTCAGGTATATCACCGGAGTAAGCCCCTGACTCAATTTTATCTAGCCAATCCCACACCTTTTGCCCACTGGGAAATGGTAGTGGTTTGTGTCCCCATACTTCAAAAACCATTGCCAGCAAACTAAGTATATCGGTTTCGTCTTCTGCGATGAGCCAAATCAAGACAACCTCTTATATAACAAGATCGTTATTCTATATACTTCTCAGTATACCCGTTGTATGCAAATTGCGCTTAGAAAAATCTCAACTTTGTATAAGTCAGGTTCTGAAAATACAGGTATAATCAAAAAGATTGGTTTGTTGCGGCGTTGGTAAGAAGGAGACTACTTTGTCTACATGGATGGTTGTTGAAGACGAGCCCGATATTTATGAGGTTTTATTGGCAATGTTTGAGATGTGGGGAATCGAGGGTGTGGCATTCGTCGACGGTGAAGAAGCGGTTTCGTGGATTGATGATGTTGATGAAGGACGTTTCAAAGGCGAATTGCCTGAACTGGCTCTCTTGGATATCCGACTACCCGGCAACATCAATGGTGACGAAGTTGCTGTTCGACTGCGGAAAAGTCCTATTTTGGGCCAGGTAGCGATTGTCTTCGCAACAGCCTACCGCATGAGTACTGAAGAATATAATGAAATCATGAAAAAGACGGATGCAGACCGTCTAATGTATAAGCCACTGCCGCGCTTCAACGAACTTCAAAAAGTACTTGATGAAGTACTGACAGCTCGTCGCGCTCGAATTTCCGCTCAAAAGCGTCAGTAAGGTAACATCACTAGATGGAAAATATTGCCCCTATACGGACGCTAAACCGGCGCTCGACCCAATTATTGCAGATGGCCTTTATTGTGCTGGCGATTGGTGTATTGCTGACAGTCGTTGGGGCATTACTGACAACTATCCTGCTCATTCCAAGAATCCATCCACTTTTCTGGTTGTATGACCTGACAGCAAATGCGTTGTTAGTGGTGGGCATCTTGACAATCGTGATAGCGATTATCATTGGGATACGGGCGCTGACACGACGTAAAGAAAATGACCTCGCTCTGCTGACCGGAGATGTACTTAATCAAAGTAACTATTTTGATGGACGTTATTCGTTCATCCGCAATATCAATCGTTCAGGTTTAGGTTATATTGACGCAGTGCTTCTCGGTCCACCGGGAGCGCTGGTATTTCGCATTCTAAACAATAGCGGCAATTATGCCAATGAAGGGGCAAACTGGGTCAAACAGAATAAACAAGGGGAATGGTTACCCTTTTCAACCAATCCTACTAAAGAAGCTGTAGATGACATCCAACACTTGCGTGATTATCTGATAAAGAACCGCCTCGAAAGTGTTCCTGTATTTGGCATCATTGTCTTTACAGCCACTCCGAACTCAGTAACCATTTCCGAAAAGAACGCGGTCGTCCCAATTAGTCACCTCCACACCTTGCTACAAAACCTCAGCGGACAATTTCTCGCTAAACAAGACCGCATCCCACAGGAGACTGTAACGGCAACGCGCCGACTGCTCCTTGAATAGGACAAAACGCTATGCCGACTGAACTCCTGCTGGCTCCTGTAGGCGCTGGTAAAACCGAATACGCCCTGCACCAATTGCACACTGTCATTAAAACGCAACCTTTTGCGCCCGTCTGGGTATTATTACCGGGAAGGCGACAAGAGGACGCATTACGTCAACGACTGGTTGAGGGAACACAAGAACAGCGTATTTTTTTCAATATCACATTTTTCAGTTTTTATACGCTTTACGCCCGTTTACTGGATATGGCTGGAAAGCCGCAGCGTGAACTAGATGAGACGGCACGTCTACGCCTCATCCGTGGTCTATTGAAAGAACTCCAAACTCAAAATCAGCTCTCCGTTTTTCAGAAGATTGCTGATAAGCAAGGCTTCGCAAAGGTTGTGGCCGATTTCATCTATGAACTCAAGCAGAATGTGATCTTTCCAGAGACATTTGAAGAAGTCGCCACGAATGGAACCGACAAAGACCGCGACTTAGCAACTATCTATGTGGCCTATCAAAGTATGCTACGAAAGAATAACCTAATAGACCGCGAAGGTGAAGGTTGGCTGGCGCTGGAAGAGGTCAAAGAGCGAGGTGATGTAGGGAAGAATGTCGCTCATTTACTGGTAGATGGTTTTGATCAATTTAATCCCCTTCAAACGCAACTACTGGCACTCTTAGCCAGCCGTGCCCAACAAACAGTGATTACATTGCCCCATATTCATGGACGAGAAAAGACATTAGGACGTCGATTCACCGAAGCAAAGCAGCGTTTAATTTTAGCATTTGATCAAGCGGGACAATCGTTAACATCTCACGAAATGCCGCCGATGTCCGATCCGGTGCGCCACGAGGGATTGAACCATCTTATACAACATAGTTTCATCAGTTCCGCCCCAAAACTACGCACTGGCGAGTGTTTGAAACTAATTGAAGCACCTGCCCCCAAAATTGAAGCGGCGGCGGTTATGCGACAGGTCAAACGCTTGTTATTAGAGGGAACTTCACCCGATGAAGTGCTGATTGCAGTACGTGATTGGACGCTTTATGCCCCCCATTTTGATAGCGCTGCCAAACGATATGGCATTCCAACAGTGCTGCACTATGGCGAAGAACTAGCGAACAATCCAGCAGTAATTGCCGTACTCAACCTCTTGGAACTCAACCACTACGACTTCCGGCGACGCGATGTGTTGGATGTACTGCGGTCACCTTATTTCGCTGTGCCGGGGATGGATGACACAACGATCAACCTACTGAATGTCATCAGTCAAGAACAGCAAGTTCTTAAAGGACAACAGGATTGGTTCGATGCTATACAAGCAGCGGCAGTATCTATAACGGATGAAGATGGCGAAACACATCAGGCATTACTTACTATCGAGGAAGGCAGCCATTTAAAAAGCACATTAGCAGCCTTTTTTGAAGCTATCAGCCCACCTGAAACGGGCAGTATCAACGATTATATCGGGTGGATTGAGGGACTCATCGGCAGTGATACAATGTCTGATCCCAATGAAGAGGATGTTGAAATCGGGATTCCAGCCTATTCACTGCGGATGCTGGAACAGGTGCGACGGACAAATGAAACATTCACAGCGCGGGATTTGAAAGCAATAGACGGTATTAAAAAAGTTCTACGCGGGATGCTGACCACACAAAAGTTATTTGCTGTTTTGAATCTCGAACAAAATGACGAAATCATCTGGCGGGATTTTCTAAGAGATTTTAAAAGTGCGGTTGCTACAGCGACTATAACTAATAACACTAATCATTCGGGAAAGGTTTTAATCACATCGGTTACGGATGCACGCGGATTGCCACATGAGCATGTGTTCATACCGGGTTTGTCAGAAGGAATATTTCCACGACCGACGCCGGAAGACCCTATTTACCTCGATAGTGAGCGGCAAGCGCTGATGCAAGCAGGAATCTTTCTGGAAACGCAGGCCGAACGAGCCGCAGATGACGGTTTGTTTTATGAGCTGATTAGCTTGCCCCGGAAAAGTCTGACTCTTTCGCGACCAACTATACAAAATGGCGCGATATGGCCTGAAAGCCATTTGTGGCGAGCAGTGAAGGCAATCTTCGATGATGCGAATGACATTCTGGAACGCCACAAAATACAGTTGGGAGGCGTGGTCAAAGCGGAAGATACGGCTCATCGCAGTGAAGCGATTTTGGCGGTGGCAGATGGGTTTAACCAAAGTGCGATGGATGCTCCAACGACTGCACTTTATAACTGGTTGCTCACCGAACACGAGCCCCATTGGCAGCATATCTGGCACGCGCGAAACATCGAACAAGAGCGGATGACGGGCACTAAATTGGACAGTTACAGTGGGCGACTGCGAGACCCACGTTTACTGGATTGGGTGGCGGCGGAATTGGGCGATAAGCGCGTTTGGAGTGCCAGCCAATTTAATGATTACGGTGTGTGTGGGTTTCATTTCTTTGCTAAGCGACTACTCAAACTTGAGGTAACGGATGAGCCAGAAGCGGGCATGGATGCTCTGCAACGCGGTACACTTGTTCACGCCATTTTGGAAGACACTTACCGCGAATTGTCTCAGCGAGGGGTAAGCATTACACCTGATTATATGGAGACAGCACTCACCGTCTTGCGTGAGGTAGCAGCGCGAATTTTGCCCACTGCCCCACAAACCTATGGTTTCCGTCCATCTGTGCTTTGGGCGCAAGAGCAAGCGACATTGATGCGGAAAATAGAGGCGCTAGTTAAAGCTGATTTCTCGGAAAAGTCACCGTTAGGAAAAACATTTAAAGGTGAACGCATTCCGTACATGCAAGAAGTACCACTCAGTGGAGATGATAAGCCGTTGCAACTGCGATTAGATGGCAACCTCGTCAATGTGAGGGGGTATATTGATCGTATTGACCGGATTGGCGACCATGCAATTGTGGTGGATTATAAAACGGGCAGCAGTAGCATTCCCATAAAGGAAATGACTGAGGGACGAAACTTCCAGATGATGTTGTATCTGTTGGCGGGACAAGCCATATTGGAAACTCAACTTGAGTCTGATTCGAGCGCGCCCAACCAAATTACCGGAGGTACATTCTGGCATCTCAACCGAGATACGAGCGGCGTTGTTCATCTGGATAAACCGGAAGATGAGGAAGCACTCGAAAAAGCACAAACCCAACTTGGTGAGCATTTGCGACAAGGACGTTCCGGAAATTTCGCCAGCGTACCCAACCGCAAAGGTGGAACGGCTTGCTCACATTATTGCGAATTTACCCAGTTCTGTAGAGTGAGCATTATGAACCGTCGGAAGCAAGCATGAACGCACTTCATACAAACGCTGAGCAACGACAACTTACGCCTGATCAGCATACGGCTATTTATGAACACCAACGCAATCTGATTGTGGTGGCAGGGGCCGGTTCAGGCAAGACTTTTGTGTTGGTCGAACGTTATTTGACATTGCTCGATAATAACCCTAGTTGGCCTTTGAATGCGGTGGTGGCGATTACCTTCACCAAGAAAGCCGCGCAAGAAATGCGGGATCGCGTGCGAAAGGCACTCGAACAACGCTTAAATACAGCAACCACACCAGAGATTGAGGCGATATGGGCCGCAAGAATGGGAACGATGGAGAGCGCTCGTATCGATACTATTCACGGGTTGTGCGCTTCGATTTTGAGGGCGAATGCCGCCGAAGTGGGCATTGACCCGGGTTTTGAGGTGTTGGATGAAGTTGATGCGCGAATACTGCTCGATGACAGCATAGACGATGTACTGGAAAGCGCAGCGCACGAGAGCGGCACATCTGTACGCCTCTTAACCGAATATGAACCGAAAGTTATCCGGGATACGTTGATTCGGTTGGTCGCGGAGGATATACCAAGTCTGCCAGAAAATGTTATGGAACATTGGCAGCAGTCTTGGGAAAGCAACGCCACCAATATCATCCAAGAACTGCGCTCATATCAACCCTATCGTGAAACGGCTCACTGGCAACCGGAAACGGGGTGGCCCAAAACAGAAGATAAGCTCATGGACATGTGGAATGCCTGCCGTCCACTGATTGCCACTTTAGGAGAAAACAATGACATCAATCTGTGTCTTGAGGCCTTAAATAAATTGCCAAGTGCAATCAATATGCGCCCTAAGAAAGCAGATGCATGGGGAAGCCAAGAGGCATTTGATGAAGCTAAAGCAACACTCAGTAAATTAAAGGAAATCATCAACGAAACATTAGTGAGTATTGGTGAGCCGCTTGGTGAAGTTGATCATAAGGCAGCAGAATTATTGCCTCTTTGGATAACCCTTATTCAGCAAGCACAACAAGTCTATCGGTCGCGAAAACAAGAAGATGGATTGTTGGATTTCAATGATTTGGAACTTTTGACGCGTGATTTATTGGTGAATAACGCAACTGTACGCGAGCGCTATCAGGGAACGGAATTTAAGCACCTGCTGGTTGATGAATTCCAAGATACGAACGCTGTGCAGTGGGAAATTGTGCGCGGGCTGGCAAAGATCGAACAAGGTGGCAGCCTGTTTGTGGTGGGTGATCCCAAGCAAAGTATTTATCAATTCAGAGGCGCGGATGTCAGCGTATTTGAGCAAGTAAAGGGACAAATTATACAAACAGGCGGTGGAGATGTGCCGTTGGCGCATTCCTTCCGCACTCATCGGTCATTGGTTGACGGGTTCAATCATCTGTTTAGACAGATTTTAGTACGTGATGCTAGCAGCCCAGCGCGTGATTACGAGGTTGAACTGGGCAAACTAATGGAAGCAAAGCGAATGGCTGCGCCATCAGATGCCGCGCCGATTGAGGTACTTTACCTTAGCAGCAAAGAGCTGAACGCCGAAGCCATTCGACGATGGGAAGCCTATGAACTCGCAAACCGATTGAAGGCTATTGTTGAGGAAGAAAAACGCCTTATCTATGACAAAGAACAACGCGTCACCAGACCGATCAATTACGGTGATATTGCTATCCTTTATCAATCGACCAGCAACATTCTGTTATATGAGGATGTGTTTAAGGCGGCTCAACTGCCATTTGTGACGGTTGCGGGGCGCGGCTACTACAGCCGGCAAGAAGTTTGGGATTTGCTGAACTTGCTGACAGCACTTCACAATCCCGGTGATAATCTAGCGCTGGCATCGGCGTTGCGTTCGCCGTTGTTCGGTTTAAGTGACGATGTATTATTAGCACTACGATTGATGCGCGATCCACAAGATCAAAGTAAGCGATTATCGTTATTTGAAGCGCTCAATTATCCATCAGATGTTCAATTGGATGAGCAAGAACGAGTCATTTTCGCCCAACAGTGTTTGAGCCGATTACAGGCTATGGCAGGACGGGTTTCTATTGCTGATTTGCTACAAGCAGCGCTAGACGAAACTGGTTATCTGGCAACACTGACTGGATTACCAGATGGGGCACGACGACGAGGAAATGTCGAAAAGCTGGTCGACAAAGCGCTTGAGAGCAGGCAAGTGACTTTAGGCGCATTCTCACAATATTTACGGGACCTGACCACACGTGAAGTCCGTGAAGGCGAAGCACTCGTTGATGTGAAAGACAGTGTGACACTAATGACGGTTCATGCCAGCAAGGGGTTGGAATATCCGCTGGTGGTGCTGGTAGATGTTGGTTGGCACAAAGGCAACTTTGGTGACCCGGTTATGCTCGACCCAATATATGGACTGGTATGCAAAGTTTTCGATGCTGTCGAGAATAAATTGATCGGTGGATACGCGCATAAGCAAGCAGAACGTTTACAAAATCTACGGGAGATTGCGGAACGCAAGAGGTTGTTATATGTAGCGGCAACACGCGCGCAAGATTATCTTCTATTGAGTGGGGCAAGACCAACTAAAAAAGACACTTGGATGAATTGGCTGGATACTGCCCTCGAACTAGGTGAGGAGCTGACTGCGGGTAGCATCGTTGAAGAGCGCACTTGGGGAAAGCTACGACTCACGATACCTGAACATCCGCCAGCAGACGATGTTTTTAACACAACAGATCAATATAGTGAAAATGGTTGGTCAAATCCATCGGTGCAAGCGCTTATTCCCCTACCCGGTGACAACCAAGCTCCGCTAATTGCCGACATTCGGATTGAAGCCAGTTCAGCGATCCGACATATTACTGCCACGCAAATTGCAGATGCGGGTGGCGCAGCTATTGATCCAAGTTACAGACAACGATTTCGACGGAGTGTACTGCACGATGCGCCATTACTGATTGAACAAATCAGCTTACGAAACCGTCATGATGTGTCTCAACGTATTATTGGGGAAATGGTGCATAAGGTATTGGGTTGGTGGCAGTTCCGTGAAGACCACAGCAATTTTGATGACCGACTGGACAGCTATGCATGGGAACTCGGCGTTGTTGATGAAGGACAACGAAAGTACGCTATACAAGAAGCGCACAAACTGCTGAATAAGATGCTCAGTAGTCAAATCTATGGTTGGTTACTGGACACAAAGCAACTTTACCGTGAAATCCCGTTTGTGTATCGCAGCGACAAGCGTATCATTCACGGGGTGCTGGATGTGCTATTACAGCGTCAAGATGGTAGTTGGGTGGTGTTGGATTACAAGACCAATCATGTTAAAGGATACAAACATGACACAGACGAAAAGTTGTTGAGGAACCATGCCCTACGTTATCATTTGCAAGTCGGTGTTTATGCGGCGGCTGTTCAGGAACAATTAGGCGGAATTGTGCCGGATACTTATATCTATTATATTCGGTATGGACAGTATATACGCGTTGAAAAGGATGAATGGTCAGAGGCTCTCAATAGGCTCGAAGCAACTATAGGTGATTTATTGATAGAACAGGCAGATTAATTATGTTGCAACGACTTGGCATGGAACTTCCGGATTGGGCGCGTGCAGGACACCCGCATATACGTTATGAGCTTGGGCAGGTCAAACGTATCTCGCGGCGTTCGAAATATGCTCAAGCTATTGGCATCTCGTTTGTGATTGTAGTGCTATTCGTTGGCGGTTATTTCATCGGAACAAATTTCTTACAAAATGTGCCGGGGCAAAGTCTAACTGAAAGTGCGATGGCAATCGTCTTTTGGCCAACTTTCGTGCTTCAAATTATTCTGCAATTTGCAGCCATGATTCTAACCGTAAACACCGTAAGTGAACAAAAACGCCGATTGACATGGGATAACCTGCGGGCAACTGAAGGTGGTACTGGCGTGGCACTGCGGGCAAAGTGGGCGAGTGTGTATTATCGTCTGCGCCTGCTGTTGGGATTGATTATGGCCATCCGAGTTGCGCTAGTGCTGGGCATTTTATATGATTTGACCGCATTCCAAGGCCGCTATATTGATTTACTAATTAACAATATTACACCGGAAGTCTCTCCGATTGTTGGAGCGCTGCTGCTGGCGTTTCTGATGACAGCCGCACTTTTATTGCCCTTAACGGCTGTCGGAATGCAGGCCGCAGTTGGCTTGTTGATTGCTGTGAATATCCAGCAACGTATCTATAACGTTATGACGCAGCTCATCATCATCATGATGCAGTTGCTGATTATTGTCGGATTAACACTTGCGACAACCCAATTTATCAACAATCAAATTACGTTGGGCGATGCTCCAGCATGGTTACTCACGGGCGCATATGCGGCTGTTGGGGATTGGGGATTACGATTTTTACATGTCGGATTCTATAGCGAAATATGGGCGACTATCCCTTTCACCATATTCTTTGGCATCGCATTATTGGTTTTCGCATTAGGACAATCGCTCATCACTGAATGGATTTTGGCGTTTAGCATTCGTCGTGCGGAACGAATCGGCTAACCCCGTCGTCTTTTTGTCAGGTAAACGAGGTGTATGCGTAGGATATTAAGTCACATTCTAGAAGCAAACCTCACCTATAATTGAAAAAACGATGCGATTCAGTAAGTAAGGGGTTTTTATGAAAACAATATGGCGTACATTTCTATTCGGTATGCTCGTAGCAATATTTGGCTTATTGGTAGTGCCACAGTCCAACCACGCACTGGCACAGGAAACATCTGTACCTGCAGGCGAACTTGAACCCACTATCTTAGTTAAGTGGATGCAATTGCTTTATGATCGCGTTGAGGCCGAAAAAATCTCCGCGCCCGCCGCGTCACGCATGTATGCTTATGCAGGTATTACGAGTTATCAGGCTATTTTGCCGGGTATGCCGGATGGCATTTCAATGTCGGGGCAGGTCACAGCATTGCCGGATATGCCTCAAGTTGAAGACGGTAAAATATACGATTGGGTTACAGTGGCAAATGGGGCACTTTCGAGCGTAATCAGTGGGTTATTCCCTAAAACCGCAGCTGATACCCAAAAAGCCGTACAAAATCTACGAGATAGTGAAGCTAAGACCCGACAAAGCGCAATCGATCCAGCCATTGTTAAACGGTCAATGGAATATGGTGATACCGTTGCCAAAACCATTCTGGAGTGGGTAGTAACGGATAATTTTGCAGAGACACGCACCCTGAAATGGGAAATTCCGGCAGGTGATCCCTCATTGTGGATACCCACGGCGAAAGATATGAAACCTATCGAACCGTTCTGGGGTCAAATTCGTCCACTTGCCCTGTATTCAGCCGACGCGTGTGCCGTTCAGCCAAACTTAACTTTCGACACAAAAAAGGACTCGTCCTTTTACATGCAAGCGCTCGAAGTCAAAACTACGGGCGACAACCTCACAAATGAGCAAAAAGATATTGCCCGGTTCTGGGTCGATACACCGGGAATAACTGGAACTCCGGCAGGTCATTGGGTATTGATCGAAAATCAAGTTATTGATGTCCTGAAATTGAAATTGGAACGGGCTTCAATGATGTACGCACTTGTGGGTATCTCGCTAGGCGATTCATTTATTTCGGCGTGGTCACTGAAGTACCAGATCAACCTGATCCGTCCTGTCAGTTACATTCAGAAATATATTGATCCCAATTGGCAGTCTTTCATTGCATCACCGGGTTTCCCTGAGTATCCGTCGGGACATTCGGTAACTTCAGAGTCTGCGGCAGAAGTTTTGACAAGAATGTTTGGTACTATCGCGTTTACAGATCGTTCTGGTCAGAAGCACAATCTCGGTGTGCGGTCGTTCACTTCATTTGAAGCAGCAGCAAATGAGGCCGCCATTTCGCGCCTATATGGCGGTATCCACTATCGCGCAGGCATTGAAAACGGATTGCGGCAAGGACGCTGTATTGGAGATAATGTAGTAGATTACATTTCACTGCGATCCCAACCACAGGGGGAATAAGCGCCAGCAGTAAGCAATAAAAAAGGGGATGCGATGTGTATCGTATCCCCTTTTATAATTCAAACGGTGCGAAACTAAGTCGCAACGACTGAGTTATCACCACTGAAAGGGTTCGGCACGTACTTATCTGCATGCCAGTCGTTGTGCCACTCGGCACCGTTGACCAAATAGCGGAATTGATATTCCGTCTCTTTCGGTAGTTCAAGCGTCACAGTAAATTGACCGTTCTTCTTGAGCTTCTTCATTTCCGTAGCTTTTTCGTCCCAGTTGTTAAAATCACCAACGAGGTAAGCGGTTTCTGCCTTTACAGACTCTGGCAGCGTGAATGTGACTTTGCAAACGGGCTTGCTCTTGAGGGGTTGCTTCTTCAGCATAGACATTTCTTCCTCCACTACAAACTAGTGACTTGCATTTGGGAAATTATTCACCAGTGCAGATTGTATCACAGGCTATTTCGTCGTAAAGGGTGTAAATTGAATAATATTTTCGATACGAAGAACGTCACATCTTACCAAAAAAGTTGCTCTTATGTAGGAGATTCTGTTATTCTTCGTAAGGTGAAAGCCATGTATAATTTCACCAGCACAACCAATTTGACGGCACAATCAGGAGACACTTTTAATGGTTAAACCTGTCACGCGAATTAACGTGATACCGAATTTACCGGAACCTCTACGACGGCTTCAGGAACTGGCGTTTAATATGCGCTGGGCTTGGGATCACGAAACTATCGCCTTGTTCCGACGGCTAGACCGTGACCTGTGGGAGACTACGGGACACAATCCAGTCTGGATGCTGGGCCTAATTAGCCAAGAAAAGTTGCAGGCCGCGGCTGAAGATCCGGCGTTCATGGCAAACCTCAGTGCAGTGTGCGAGTCATTCGATACGTATATGAGTGACAAAGGAACGTGGTACAAAGGCCACTACAGCAAGCTCAAAAGACCAACTATTGCCTACTTTTCGATGGAGTTTGGCATTACGGAATGCCTTCAAAGTTATTCAGGGGGCTTGGGGATTCTCAGCGGCGACCATTTGAAAAGCGCTAGCGATTTAGATTTGCCCTTAGTGGGTGTAGGATTACTGTATCAAGAAGGATACTTCCAACAATATCTGAATGCTGATGGGTACCAGCAAGAACTCTACCCCATCAATGATTATTCCGTGCTTCCAGTCACCCTTCAACGCAAGCCGGATGGTACGCCGATCAAAATTTCAGTGCCGATGCCGGGGCGCGAACTATTCGCCCAAATCTGGAAAGTGCAGGTAGGGCGCATACCCTTGTTCCTGCTTGACTCCAATGTTCCCGAAAACACACGGCAGGAGGATCGTATTCTGACTGACCGGTTGTACGGCGGTGACAAACGTACCCGCATCCGACAAGAAATATTGATGGGTATTGGTGGCATTCGTGTGTTGGAAGCGCTTGATTTACGCCCCTCCATTTGCCACATGAATGAAGGTCACTCGGCATTTTTGGCATTAGAACGCATTCGACAAGTGATGAATGAGAAGAAGCTCAACTTCTATCAGGCTAAAGAGATTATGGCAGCCAGCCACATCTTCACCACACATACCCCTGTGCCAGCAGGTTTGGAACGCTTCGGCTTTGACCTGATTGATGAACACTTTACCGATTATTATCGCAGCCTTGGTCTTTCACGCGACGAATTCTTGAATATCGGGCGTGAAAACATGGGGACTTATGAGTTGTACTCTATGGCGGTGATGGCTCTTAATCTATCTGCAGGTTCGAACGGCGTTGCCAAGTTGCATGGGGAAGTCTCGCGAAATATGTGGCAATGGCTTTATCCGAATGTACCGGAGCATGAAGTTCCTGTTGATTCGGTGACGAACGGCATCCACGTCCAAACATGGGTGAGCCGCGAAATGGCAACCCTACTTGATCGTTATCTCGACCCTGCTTGGCGCAGCGATGAAGAGCGTCCTGATGTTTGGGACAAAATTGACACCATCCCCGATGCGGAATTGTGGCGCACACATGAACGTCGGCGTGAGCGTTTGGTCGCTTTCACGCGTATGCGATTGGGTTCACAACTCGAAAAACGCGGTGCAGCATTAAGTGAGATTGAGGCATCTGATGAGGTACTTAATCCAGACGCACTGACGATTGGTTTTGCGCGACGTTTCGCCACATACAAGCGAGCAACCCTGTTGTTCCGCAACCCTGAGCGGTTAAAGAAAATCCTCAACAATCCCGATTTCCCGGTACAGATAATTTTTGCAGGGAAAGCGCATCCACATGATACGGGTGGTAAAGACCTGATTAGACAGATTGTCAATCTGGCGCGGGAAGAGGGCTTCCGTCATCGCATTGTGTTCCTCGAAAATTATGACATGAATATCGCGCGGCATCTGGTTCAGGGTGTCGATGTGTGGTTGAATACACCGCAACGCCCGAAAGAAGCCAGCGGAACCAGCGGTATGAAGGTCATCTATAACGGCGGATTAAATTGCAGCATCCTCGATGGCTGGTGGGCAGAAGCTTATAGCAATGATGTTGGTTGGGCGATTGGTAACGGCGAAGAATATCCCGAAACAGAGTGGGAACATCAGAACTACGTCGAAAGTGAAGCCTTATACAATCTATTAGAACAGGACATCATTCCTCTGTACTACACACGCGGTCGTGATGGGCTGCCACGAGAATGGATTAGCCGTGTCAAGAAATCCATCAAAACATTAGCGCCAGTCTTTAACACACGGCGTATGGTTCAGGAATACGCAACAAAGTTCTATTTCCCGAATTACAAGACGGTTTTGGCGATGACCGAAGACAATATGAAAGAGGGTTTGGCTTATACCAACTGGCGCAGTAAGCTGAACGGGGCATGGAAATTCGTCAAAGTACGCGACGTGAAAATTTCAAAAACTCAAATCAAGGTAGGGTCTAATATCGAGGTTTCAGCCATGATTGACCTCGGTCAATTGACACCTGAAGAAGTGCGCGTCCAAGTTTACTATGGCAAGTTGACGACACTCGGCACAATCAGCGAGAATGCGGAAGCAGTGGACATGAAAGCGAGTGGCGTGAACAGCGATGGAACTTGTAACTTCACTGCAAAAGTCACTTATGACACGAGCGGCGAGCGAGGACTTTCGGTGCGAGTCATGCCCTATCATCCTTACCTACATACTTCATTCTTGCCGGGTATGATTACGTGGGCTGGCTAATATAGCAGAATAGAAGTCATGCTCAATGAATTATGATACGGGCAGTCACACGAGTTTGTGACTGCCCGTATTTTTATCCACGCAGTAGACGTGGAATATCGCGAAGTTTTGGTGCTTGACCAGCAAGCAGCGTTTGTACGCGGAACATACGACCCGCCAACCAAATCATCACCGCGTCTAAAGCGACTAGCAATATCAAGCTAACAATGATTTGCCATGCAGGAACGGTGGTAATTGAGATACGCATCACCATCGACAAAGGCGCTGTGACCGGAATTAGACTGAGGATTACCGGTAAAGCCGAATCGGGCGATGTAGTAAATAGGCTGATGAAATACAACGGAATAGCAGCGGGCAGTGTGAAGAAGACGGCGAACTGCGGGCCTTCTTGCATCGAGGTCGAAATCGCGCCAACCATACCGTAAGCCGCCGCAAAAAACAGATAGCCAAAGACAAAATATAGCAAGAAGAGCAGCACTTGCATCGGTGTTAAGTTTAAGCTGATAAGAGCCATGAGAGCGGTAATACCACTGCCAGCCGCCAAGCGCCCTAACCAGACAATCGCCAATAACCACACCACAATTTGGAGAAAACCGAGCAACCCCATTGCTAGTATTTTGCCAGCAAGGAGCTGAGTAGGACGCATGGACGAAATCAAAATCTCGATTAGACGTGTTTCTTTTTCCTCGATGACGGTTTGCATCATGTAGCCGTTGGTTGTAAACACTGCCAACATGAGCAAAATCGCAAAGAGATAAGCAACGGCGAAATCAGCACCAAAGTTGGTTTGGGTTTTGCCTGACGAATCCCGTTGCAAGTTAATCTCGCGAATATTAACCGGATCAACCAAACGGTTGAATAAGTTATGATCAATACCCTGCGACAACTGCCCCAATAAAAGCCTACGCACGGGAGCAGAACTGATTTGACCGAGATTCAATCGTGGCATCACCAGTGTGACATCTCCGGTTTTGAGATAGTCGGTTGGAATGACGTAGTAGAGGTCAATCTTTGCGGCGGTCAAATCTGCTTGAGCAGATGCCTCATCATCGTAGCGAGTCAGCTTATTCTTGAGATCGCCGGGATCAGAAAACAATCCCGTTAGGTCAACATAACCTGCTTTCGAAATACCTTTAAACATCTCAGCAGTTGAGGAAAGAGCCTGTGAAGCACCAGCAGCAGGAGAACCGGGATTAGCAGCATTGCGGTTGTTTATGGTATTGATGGCCTGATAGCCAAAGTAAATCACAAAGGCAATCAGCGGAATGCCAAAGGTTGTAAAGAGATAGCCTCTGCGACGGAAATTGCGGCGAAATTCGTAGAGAAACACATGAGCGATGTGCCTAAACATTGTTGGTTCTCCCTGCATCACTCTTTACAGAAACACCCATCTCCGGCGACGACCAAATGACGCGCAGCACTTCCCGAAAGCCAATACGCTTGCCGTAGAGCAGCAAACCCCAACGGAATACACGAGCGGATGCCCAAATGACAAAAAAACTACTCAAAATCAGTATCACAAGACTGAGTACAAGCTGCCAAATCGGTACACTGCCAAAGCCCATCCTCAATAAAATGGTCATGGGAGCAGTAAAGGGTATAAAGGTTAGCGCGAGTGCCAACGGCGAATTGGGATCAGTAATGAAGGTGCTGATGAAGAAAAACGGGATAATCAGCACTAGGGACAATATGGAAGCAAACTGGCGGCTTTCCTGTTCTGAGCCAACTACCGCACCAATACCTGCCATCAAGCTGGCAAGCAGGAAATAGCTAACCAGAAAAAAGATGACAAAAACAACCATCATATCTAGGGGAAAACTGATGCCATTGAGAAATGGGAAGCGCTGCCCGACGCGAACCAGCAACGCACCTGCCCCGCCCCAAATGAGCAATTGAGTTAAACCCAATGCACCAAGACCGATGATTTTACCCATCAACATTTGCATGGGTGTAATGCTGGTGATGAGAATTTCCATGATGCGGTTGGCACGTTCTTCAACGATGCCACCCATCAAGAAGCCGCTGGTCACGTTGGAGGACATCAAAAAGACAAAGGAAAAAATTAGTGGGATGAAAATCAATGCTGGTAAATTAGCTTCAGTCAAACGGCGACCTGAGTCTTCAGGATGAATAGTGAGGGTAACAGGGTCTTGAATCCGTTCGAGCGGCACTTTGTTGTCTAAACCACGACTGAGGTTGGCTAACAAAAAAGCAGCCAAATCATCCTTCAATGTCTCTGAAATACTGTCATAACTGTAACTCTGCACTTCACCAGTATTGAGATAGTTTTTGGGCAAGACGAAATAAGCTGGTATGGCTTTTGAGTCTAAGGCTGCACGAGCAGCTTGTTCATCTGCAAAGGGGACAAATTCATCCGGTTTATCCTTCAGCGTCACAGGGGCGGCAAGCACACCTGAAAGATCAACATAACCGAATTTGCTCTCCGCGCCTACGTTGGTGTCGCTACTGGACATGACCAGAAAGACAAGACCCCAAACGACGAAAGTAAAGACAGGAACACCAAATACAGCAAACAGAAATGACGGGCGTTTAAGGTTATAGAGATATTCGCGGCGGGCAACCAACCACATTTTGTTCATGCCGAAGCGCCTCCTTCTACCACACGGATGAATATGTCATTGAGGCTAGGCACTGCCATTTCGAACCGTTCAATATGGGTATCAGGCGACGAAGCAATGGCAGCCAGCACGCTATCAGTTGTAGTCTGTGGGGCAAGATGTAGGAGTGTGGCTTTGCGACCATTTTGAATGGGTTCGATGCTTTCGACACCCGGTAAGGCAGCCCAATTGCCTTGCCCTTCAACAATAATGGCATGAAGCGCATATTGTTGGCGAATATCTTCGACGGCACCGTACAGTTTTTGCTGACCATGACTAATCATGAGCAACCGGTCACACATCTCTTCGACCTGTGACATTTGATGTGTACTCATGACCACGGTGCCACCGCGTTCTTTAAAGCTAAACAGGAGATCCTTTAATACAAGCGAGTTCACCGGATCAAGTCCAGAAAACGGCTCGTCGACAATAATTAAATCCGGCTCGTGAAGAACGGTGACCGCAAATTGGATTTTCTGCTGCATACCCTTACTGAGTTCACTAATTTTCTTTTTTGCTTGATCCGCCATACCTAAGCGGTCAAGTAAAGCCATGCTGCGCTTTTGTGCCTCAGTACTGGATAATCCTTTGAGCGTACCAAGATAAACCATCATGTCGACAACTTTGACGTTACGATACAAGCCGCGTTCTTCAGGAAGATAACCGATACGATCCTTAGTGGCTTCCGTCAGAGGCGCACCTAAAACCATAATTTGTCCCGTGTCGGGTTTAAGAATATCCAAAATCATGCGCATGGTTGTAGACTTACCCGCGCCATTCGGGCCTAGCATAGCGAAGATTTCACCTCGCCGCACTTCAAAGGATAAATTATCTACTGCCCGAAAAGTGCCATAGCTTTTACTGATTTCCACAACACGGATAGCAGCGTTCGAATTCATAGCGCCTCCTTAGAGAAGGAACCACAATCCCTCCCAAGATTCAATATACGCAAACTGCGTTGAGTGCGTTGCAATGGTCATTGTACTATAGCGTTTCCATTAATTGAGGTATTTGTAGGTGGAATTGCTTGTTTGCAACGTGATAGCATGTTAGAATCAAAGTTGGTAGATAAAATACTTACCTACATAAATTAAGTGTTTGCGGTCATATGGGTCGACATCGGTAATTGGGATTGAAATACGCAACCAATTATCGAAAAATAGGTATTGAGTGAAAAGCTCAATACAAGGTTATTGCACCATTGTTGAACGTGGTGTTAAAATAAAAATATAGTTGAGATGATTTCGTTTCAATAAATTAATTATTTAGCTGCCTACTCATTCACGAGAATTTAGAAAACTCGAACGCCTCGGAGGATTGCATGAAGAAGCATATTCTGGTCGTGGACGATGAAATCGGTGCGCTGACGCTGATTGGCATCATGCTGGAGCGCGGTGGTTTCGGTGTCCTGAAGGCTAAGGATGCGCGCTCCGCACTCGGCGTGTTGGATCAAAACACACCCGACATGATAATTTTGGACGTGATGATGCCGGGTATGGATGGTATTGAATTATGCCGTGTCGTACGTGAACGCGCAGATACCAAAAGTACTCCTGTACTCATCCTTTCAGCACGTGGGGATGCGGAAAGCATTATGCGCGGGATTGAAGCCGGTGCGAATGATTATCTGCCAAAGCCTATTTTGCACCATGACTTGGTTGCAAAGGTTCGCATCATGCTGGAACAGGTCGACGGCGCTGCATAACGGTTAGCAACTGATGAACACAAAAAACGCACTCTAATCGGTGCGTTTTTGATTTAGAGTATAACCGTAATTGCTAGTTGAAGTCGTTCACGCAGAACTCGCTAAAATGGGAGTTACCAGACAACCATCAAGCGAGGAAACGCATGAACGACACGTATATTGTAACCAGTTATGTGGTAATGGATGACATATTAAAAGCCTATGCCTTTGAAGAGGATTGCCGAGCGAGAGGGAGCGCAGCCGAGATATTGGCAGTAGCGGTGATGGCAGCCAAGTATTGCCAGAACCACCATGAGCGCGCCTTGTATGTGATGGTGCGCTTGGGCTATGTGAAAGGCTTGAGCATCTCCCGTTTTAATCGGCGCTTACATGCGCTACATGACTGGCTAGAAGGCATCGTTAGGCTGTTGGCAGAGGTGTTCATCATGGACAGTATGCCGCTGCCCGTCTGCAAGCGAGTACGAGCCAGCCGTTGCAAGAAAGTACGGGGAAAGCCTTTTGTGGCTATTGTGCTGCCAAAAAGGAGAAATTCTTTGGTTGGCGTTTACATCTGATTTGCACGCCCGCAGGTGTTCCCGTCAGTTTTGATCTCCTACCCGCTTCAGAACAGGATTTGACACCCATCCATGAACTGATTTCAGGCTTGCCAAGCGGTGCAGCTGTCTTGGTTGACAAAGGCTACATTTCTGAGGATGATGCGAAATGTATTCTGAGCGCGAGTGGGGTTCGTTTAGTGGCGATCCCCCGTAAGAATATGACCCCCTTGCGCTGGGCAGATGACTACGATATGCGGCTCTACCGCAGACGTATTGAAACCCTTTACAGTCAAATGGTAGCCATGGGTGTACAACATCTCCATGCCCCTACCAACCGCGGTTTTGACTTGAAAGTCTCAGCATCTATTCTTGTTCTCACTTTTTCCAATCTCATTCCCAACTATCAATTACGGTAGTATAGGCTAATTGAAGTTTAAGAAATATAAAATCGCTCCACGCCTAAAATGTGTGGAGCGATTTTGATTATCGAGTCTTTAAAATTGGCTAAAGCTATTGGGTAACAGGGACAAATTTCCCGACAAATGAGAATGCGACCTCAGCAACTTCTTGCCAACCGTGATCAATGGTGAGTGAGTGACCCCGATCAGGAATTTCCTGAATTTCAGTCACACCCGGATTCTTTTCCTGCTGTTTGAAGGAAGCATGAGCAATGGCCCAAGGAACAGTATTGTCATGCTCACCCGAGATAATCAGCAACGGTCCACGATCGGGATTGGTGGTGTTGACATGAGCCTGTGTCCACGGATTGAGATTTGCCGTCGCAGCTTGAAACAACGGGACACCGGAACCGGGAACCGAGTATTTTTCATACAATTCGTGCGCTTCGGCCTCATCTACAACATTTGCAAAGGCAAAGCGGAATTGTTCAAAGGTCAAGGGAACAGCACGGGTATAGTTGAGCGGGTTTCCCAAAACTGCCGATGACGACTTCAATGCCGAGAGCGGCAAAGGAAGCACGCCACGGAAAGGCGCGGGATCAATCGCAACCGTTACAGCAGATACGCCCTCACCCGCCAAGCGCTGAGCAATAAGCCCACCGAACGAATGACCAATGACCGCTGGCTTCATTTTCAGTTGGCTGATAGCATCAATATAATAATCGACAACTTGATTAATATGCTTATGGGCAAAGACTTCAGGATCTTGCTTGGCTTCCTCAACGGTTTCGGGATCATCAGGCCAACCGGGTGCAATCGTGGTGAAGCCCTGTTCTTCGAAAAACTTGCGCCAATTGCCCCAACTGCTGGCAAGAAGCCATAAACCATGTACGAAAACAATTGGCTGCAAGCCGGATGCATTGGCACGTTCAACATCTTGCATTTCATGAACTGTAAGTGTTGTCATGAGATTTATACTCCCCTACTGGCGCTGACAATTCGTTTTAAGAAGTGTCAGTTGTCTCTTTACTGATATAGGTAGAGTAAGGCTTGCTTTGTATTCTGTCGTGAGAGATTCCACTTATTTTTTGAGGATGAAGAGAATCAAACAACCCAAATCGCCATCCACATGAGGCTTCGCACAGTGCGTCAAGAAAGAAGAGGCAAAAAAAAGATTAAAGAGTTTTGGCTAAAGGGAAAACTATGCCTGTCTTTATTGAATCAATTAGGTTTTGCCGTAGAGCGCACGGTAAATGCTATAGAAGCCGTAAATGCGCTGAACGTAGGTACGCGTGCTATCAATCGTGATGGCAGTCATGAACTGGTCAGGATCACCACCGGATAGGTCGAGCCAACTCTGAGCGCGCCCCGGCCCTGCATTGTAACCGGCAAGCGCAGCCTGAGCATTTCCATCAAAGCGCTGAAGGTTCTCGGCAAGGAAGAACGCGCCAAACTCGATGCCAACATAGGGGCGGAACAAATCTGTATTCTGGTAGTTAGGCCAATTGAGTTGTTCAGCGATGTATTGGGCAGTGGGAGGAATAACCTGTGTCAAGCCTTTTTCACCCGCAGCAGCCGTAGCGTAGGTATTAAATAGGCTTTCGTGACGGATGAGTGACAGAAGGAGGAGAGGATCAACATTTTGCCGTTGGCTGACATCCTGTATAACAGAACTATAGTAAGCAGGATAGCGTAAGCGGGCGAGATATGCGGGTACTTCGAGCGTACCGACATTAGAAGCACGAATGACATTGGCAGCAGCCAACACAGAGGGATAATAAGCCTCTATGCCACGCAGGAAAATAGCTAATTGGTAAGACGCTAATCCATCATTCTCGTTAGCATCAATTACATCACCAAATTCAACTTCAGCTTCGGCATTTGCACCGACAGTCCACAATTCATTACCCCTAATCAGGCGTGGGTCGGTTTGTAGTGTGGGGGAAAGCGGCCAAAGCGCCCCTTCTTGTTTGATACCGAATTTCTGACGCATCCAATTTTCGGCTTCAGTAATTTGGGCAGCATCATCAAACTGGAAAACATAACCCGTTGGTTTGGCAAATGAATCGCGACCAGCCAGAATATCAGCAGCACGAGCGCTAAAGTAGTTATCAGGTGAGGCTGTCACGGCAAGTTGATAAGCCTGTTTAGCGGTATCTTGATCACCACGTGTCCCTGCTAATTTACCCACCCAGAAGTAAGCGGCGGCTTGATCGTCACCCGTGGTGGTGGTGGCGAGACGGGCATAAAGACGTTCCGCACCAACAGAATCACCCATTTTTGAAGCGGCAGAGGCAGCAAGAAATAGACCGCTCCGTGCTTGATCAGAATTGGGATAGGCATCCGCCAAACGCTCAAAGACTTTACGTGATTCACCGGGGTTGTCGTTTGTGCCGTAGAGATAGCCTACACGCCAAAGGGCTTCGGCAGCTTCTGGCAGATAGTTGTAGGTATCGGCAATCTTGAAATAGGTATCAATCGCGCCAGGAATATCATTAGCGAGAAACTTTGTGCGCCCCTGCTCCAATAAAGCTTCACCGAAGAGAGGGTCAGTTTTGTAACTATCGATGATGATTTGGAAGGCGACGTTAGCAGCAGCATTATTACCAATTTCTCGATAAGCACGACCGACCAACAAATGCAAATTGGCTGGAATACCCGAAAGCCCATGTTGAGTGGTAAAGCTCGTGAACGAGTCGATGGCATCTTGATAATCGCCATAGTTGTAGCTGATCTGCCCACGCTGGTAATCATCAACTTCACGTTTGGCGGCTAACAGCAGTTTCATCGCATTGTAGGCTTCGGGTGTAGCCGGATAGGTGTCAAAAATCTTTTGCATACGATCCAAGCCGAGTTCATTCGCTCCACCGTCAATCATGGTTTGAGCCGCGTGGAACTCGATGGTGGCACGGTAAGCATCATTTTTGGCGACGGCAAGGATAGCTTCGTATTGGGCAAGGGCATCTTGTGGTTTAGCAGAAGCTATCAAGACTTGAGCGACTTTTTCACGCAGGGCTAGAAGCGGTACCAAACTACGACCCGCATCGGTCGCGGTTTTATAACTAGCAAGTGCAGCATCTTTTTGACCAAGTGAGAGTTGGGCATCCGCAATCCGTTCATCCACATAGCTATCAACCATGCCGGGGCGCTGCGCCAGATAGAATTTAAAGTCATCAATCGCAGGTTGCCATTGCGAGAGACCAAGATAAGCATCACCACGCAGGAAATGGGCTTGTACTGTACGGGGATCATTCGGGAACTGCGTGATGAAATTGGTCAGCGCATTGACTGCATCCTGAAACAAACCTTCTTTTAGTGCGGCACGTCCTAAGCCGTAGCCAGCGGAAGCCCCAACAGTCGGTGATGCGCTGGAGTTAGCAATCACATCTTGATAAGCAGCGACGGCTTTCTCGTAGTAGCCATTGGTGAGATATTGGTTGGCGAGTTGGATGGCAACTTCGGGCGGCACGGTTGGGCTGGGCGGAATAGTGGGTGTTGGTGGAACCGGCGATGGGCCATCCGTAGCGGGCGGTGGTGTAGCGGTGACATAAATGACGGCGGGTTGTTCGGACAAGGTACAGGCGGAAAGGAAAAGGAATAAAGTACCGAGTGCCATATATCGAGTACCACGTGAAAACCAGTACTGGGTAAAACGGACGGCATGTATGCCGTACCTACTGGTTATTTTTCGATTTAGAAGTTGAGCTTTAAGGGGCATGGGCATGAGCCGAACGTGATGATTTGACAGATATTTCATGGGGCGATTATGGCGGTGGGCGGGGGTGATGTCAATAGTTCTACCTGACGCTATGCCGACGGTGGTAGAAGTTCACCGGAGAGCCACGGCATTCCAAAGCCGATGACGAGATGACCGGATTCGGCTAAGGCTTTTCCGAGTTCGTCAGTGGTGGTAAACGTCCACCAGTAGTCTGCACCGGGGAGAATGGCTACTGCAAAATCTTCAACAACGAGTGTGCCTAAGTCACGTTGGAGGAATTGTGGATGAGAAGATGGTAAGCGCGGGGCAGATTGATCGGTGCGGGTGAGGGTGATGCGGAAGCGGGACGGATTACGGGATGACCACGAAGTATCGGTGTAAGCAAGAAGTTGATATTCGATGAAGGCTGTAAGAACCTCACCCTCTTGCCCGCTCTCCGTGTACAGAGAGGGGGAGTCTGGGGGGGTGTTTTCAGAAGCAAGATTTAACGGTTTGGTGAAACGAAAGAGGCCACCTGACCACTGCGAGGGGCGTTCTTCGAGGGTATAGCCCGCAGCGGTGAAGGCTTGCCCGACAACCGTGAGCAATAGGAGGCGAAAGTAGTCTTGGGGAGTTTGTGAGATGCTAGTCATTAGTTGGTAGTCGCCAGTCAACAGTCATATGGGGCGATTAGCTATTGGGTCGAAGATTCGGAAAATTCAGCAGATTCTTCAGATTCAGAAGCGGATTTGATGCAAATGTTGAAAATATTGCAATTGTTAGAAATGTCGAACATATAATTGTGCCTCTGGATTATAGCGGACGAGGCATGTGTCGCCCCTATATTATCTAATCATGGTTGGAGACAATTTCTTCGAGCGCCTTGATAAGTTTTAAAAAGTTCGCGTTTTGAGGTGTTGGAACGCCATATTTTTCTCCAATAGCACAGACTGCCCCACCAAACATATCGACTTCGGTCTTTTTGCCCGCTTCAATATCTTGCAACATTGAGGATTTGAAAGCGGGTGGCATATTGCTAATGAAGTTTTCCGCCCAAGGTAAAAGCGCTTCGGCGTTATTAATGCCTACTTTTTGAGCGATAAGTACTGCTTCCTGCATCAACTCGACCACGATAGCATGTGCCTTTTCGCTGCGTTGAAAATCACCATAGCTGGCGCGGAGTATAGCAGAGGCCTGATTGATGCCTACATTGACCACGAACTTGCACCACTGCGAAAACAAAATATCTTCCGGCACTTCATAGTCAATTTTGGCCTTGTCGAAGAACTGACCGACAGCATCGACTTTGGGTGTTCGACCATGAGCATTGGCTTCGCCAAAAACGATACGCCCTACTCCATCAAAGGTGATTTCGTTGCCAGAACGTGTGCTGCCATGACCGATAAAGTAGGAGTGAAGCACTTTATCCCAACCGTAGCGTTCGGCAATCAGCCATTCGCTGGTGATGCCGTTGAGATGCGCTAGGATGATCGTTTCCTTATGCACGAAGCTTTCAATCGCTATTATAGCTTCTGGCAGCGCATCGGCTTTGGTCGCGATCAGAATGAGATCAGCCTTCTCTTGATTTGGTTCTGGCAGTACATATTCAAAGTCTTGACGGACACCATTCAGAAGAATGCCTTGCGCCTTATATCGTTCGAAACGGGACTGGTCAACAAGGACACGAACGCAAGTTGGGTCGTATTGTTGTAATTTGGCGGCGTAGATACTGCCTATCGCACCCAAGCCAATCACAAGAACATTTTTAATATCGCTCATCTCGCTGGTCGCTCCGTTCGTCAGATAACGCTATCCGTTATTAAAGACAAAACAGAAGACCTATTCAACACCCATGCATAACCACAAACTGAAATGGCGGCAGTCATGCCAAATACGATTTTGTGGCGGCGTTGTCGGCGGCGGCGGCGGCGACATAAGGCATTTTTATGTCGGAAATACTACTCAGAATATATCCACTACACAGACAACTCGTAACTACTCAGGTGGGGAAAAAGTACCAAAAAAGATAAAAACGAGCTAGAGTCATAAGGATGAAACCCACAGAGAAGCCGTTAAGCAAAGAACAACTACAAGGGCTAGAAAAAGCCGACTTGGTAGATTTGGTTGTGG
>JBBSBM010000079.1:0-36538 GCA_038251275.1 Aggregatilineales bacterium | reverse complement strand
TAGATTACCCACTCCCACTTTGCCATAATCGGGACAGCTTGGGTTGGGGCAGAAACTGCCCACTGATGCCAACTCACTCATCTTGCTCCCTCTGCATCTCTTTGGTTATGATTTTACCAACTCTGTCAAGGGAGACCACCTAATCATGAGATACAGGATAAGTTTTTCATTATTGATCCTCCTCTTAATACCCTCTATGGGGTCATTTGCTTTTGATAATACTCAAGCAGTTACTTGTCAGCTCGATCTTTCTTCTGCTCTAACAGCAATTCAAACAGCACAGCAAGCAATAGATAGCGGCGATAAAGATACGGCACTTCATACAGTCAGCGAAGCGCGTAACATACTTCAATTGTTAGAAGATAAATGTATGAATTACGCGCCAAAAGAGGCTGGCAACAGCCGCACCAATCCAGTTCCTTTTGGGCAGCAACAACATGCTGAGTTAGGGAACAAGTTCTCTGGCTCGATTGAATTGGTTAATTATATTGATGATGCTGAGGATTATATTCGACAAGCTCGGACGGATAGCGAGACTGATCCTGCTCCTGAAGGAACACGGTACATTGTTTTCCGAGTGAAGTATAAGTGTGAGAAAACCACTTCAGAGTCCTGCGATTTCAGTCGTGGTTATTTTTCGACCGTAGGAGATAAAGGGCTAGTATATGACTACAGTTCGATCAAAAGTAGATTGATCATTCCTATAGGAGATGATAAGGAAATTTTCGGCGGTGCCGAGATTGAGGTCGATATACCCTTTTTAGTAGAAGTTGCCGATAGCAATTTCGTGTTATTCACAGACTATAGCAGCGATTCTCGTGTATTCTTCGCCAGCAACAAATCGTAGTAACTCCATACACCTCACACCTTCCTGTACGGGCTTGCCGCTGGCAAGCCCCATAGGCAGCAACTTAAAGAAATTACATTTTCAAAAACAATTTTGTACCAAAGTCAGGCAACTTTTTCATGATGAGCAATTCTTGAAGCACCTTTAGTGAGCTTGTCTGATAGTTAGCATGACGGCTTTAGCCTCATGCGGGGCAAATCGCGACTTTTGTAATGGTCGAATACCCACTGCGATGCTTTTACCCTCATCTCCCGCGCAACCTTAATCCGCCTCCACGAACCGCCGTCGCAATTCCGTAAGCTGACTATCCGTAACACCACAACGCATCAAATAATCCTGCACCCCACCATAACGCTCATTCAAATAGTTCAACGTGTTCGCCATCGTTTCCGGTTCGGACGCCATATCGCGTTCAAAATTTTGCATATTGCGCCCATTTTCAACCGCATAGAGCCGCCGTTCCGCCACCAGATGCGCGATCTGCAATCCACTCTCTGCATAATCATCGACAATATCATCCGTTGAGACACCCACAGCCCCCAAGATCAATGCAGCGATTAAACCAGTGCGATCTTTTCCGGCATAACACTGAATAATGGTTCCGCCTGTCCCTGCAGCAGCCGCCCCGATGATGGTGGCAATTTGGGGTTGACACTGCTCAAGATAATAGGCGTAGAGTTCATACAGATAGGAATATTTTTCGCTGGCCGCTTTCCAATCCTCATCTTGTGACAAACGATTGCCGATCAGTGGCAAATTGATATAGTGCATATCACTCGCTTGCGCGAATACATTCGGGAAATCCTTCGCTTCCCACTCATCCCGCACATCAATAATCGTCTTGATGCCATAGTCTCTAACGAATTGGCAGCCCTCTGCTGTGACTTTGTCCAAACCGCCTGAACGAATGAAAACTTTCCGCCGCGTCGAATGACCATCCTTGGTCTGATAACCACCCAGATCACGTATATTACAACTGCCTGCCACCATCAAATTATTCATCGGTTACTGACCCTCCGTTGGAATCCACAAACCTTCGCTACCCATTTCCAACCATCTCCCAACCCGCTTAACACGCCTGCTCCCTCAAAATGGTTAGCACCAACCCCTCGAAAAAGTTACAAAATGTTCTTCCAAAATGTAACCCAATCCCATCCTATTTATGTTACCCTTTTCATATCACTCTGTGTCTTTGTGTCATGGTGGAATTGTGTTAAAAACCTCTACGTTATCAGTAATGCAAAGTAAGTGCTCTACTTTCCGGATTAGTTCCCTCCATCGCTTGCGGGGGAGGGTTAGGGTGGGGGTTTGCATTTGCCTTTTGCACTTTCGGCGCATTACTCCCCTACAACCGCTGCAACGGCACAACAACTGCACAGCGGCGGATTACTCCCTCACCTCCGCTGCACTTGCGCCAATTCAGCGGCATCGGCCGAACCAGCCGCCACACCAAAATGTCAATTCAGCGGCATCTCCCCTGCTTCCCGCCAGTCATTTCAGCGGAAGTTATGCAATTTATGCAATGAATAGAATTGGAATTTCTCCCCTCTGCCATGAAATGGAGAGGGGTTGGGGTGAGGATTGTTATCGTCGTCGCTCACGCAGCGCCAACAATGCATCTTCTGGCGCGGTGTACGCCCCAATCGGGTCATTGGGACGGTGAAAATCCGAGCCACCCGTCATAATCAAATGATGCTTAAGCGCTACCGCCCGCACGTTCTCACGCACGTTCGCCGTATTTCGGGGATGGTTGTACTCCACACCATCGAGGCCAGCCGCCACCAAGCGTTCCAGCACTGCGAGGTAATCCGGAACCAAACCGGGATGCGCCATCACTGCCACCCCGCCTGCCGCGTGGATCAGCGCCACCGCTTCTTCAGGAGACAACCGTTTACGTGCCACATAAGCCGGACCACCATGATGCAGGTAGCGGTCAAAGGCCGCGTTCACCGACTCAACATGCCCTGCCTCGACCATCGCCCGCGCCACATGCGGACGACCGACCGAACCACCGTCAGCCAGTTCCAAAACACGTTCCCAGCTAATCGGCTTACCCAACGCAGCCAGCTTCTCGACCATGCCCTGTCCCCGACTCAACCGATCATCACGGAAGCCTACCAATGCCGCTTGGAAGTCCTTATCATCTACCGGGACATAGTAGCCCAGCATATGCACATCGACTTCGTTTTCTTCCGCGCTCAGCTCAATTCCCGGCACAATCACAATCGAGCCATCAGCCGCTTGCTGTGCCTCAAGTAGCCCATCAGTCGTATCATGATCGGTAATGGCAATGGTATTCAGATGATGTTTACGAGCAAGCCCAATCAATTCCGAGGGCCGGAGCTGACCATCGGAGGCCGTCGTATGAAGATGTAAATCAGCTCTCAGCACGGCTAATCTTCTGTGCGATGAGAAACGGTACTCTGCTGCCGGGGCGAACGGCTTACCCAACCTGTCGGACGGGGTTCAACTGAAAAGCGAACCGCTGTCCGTTCTTGCCCATCAATCAACACTTCGGTGAAATAAGGGGTGAACACAATATCAATCTCATCACGTCCCAAATAACCGCGTGCGATTGCCAGTGCCTTCACCGCTTGGTTCACTGCACCTGCACCGATGGCCTGCACTTCCGCGTAATGATGCTCTCGCATCACCCCCGCGATGGCTCCAGCCACTGCTGTTGATCGTGATTTCGCCGAAACCTTAATCACATCTGGACCGGATAGGTTTTCTTCGTCGAAGCTCATTGTTACCTCGCCTTCGATAATCCCCCAAAGTTGCGGAGGAGAGAGTGCGGCACGCCGATCTATCGCCTATCTAACTCAGGTCGATAAGTACTATTCCAGCATGTGTTTACGTACTATTAATCTTCGCTTCATTTTAACCGAAAAGTAAATTTCCTGCTACAGCCTCGCTTTCTCCCTCAACAAGCTGTGTTATTATTACATTCGATGTTTAGAAGTGGATTGGCGTTTCTCATGCTCGATTGGTTAATCGTTGGTGGTGGCATACATGGCACCTATTTATCGCTCTATTTGAACCAACGTAAAGGGCTGTCACCCGACACGCTACGGGTACTCGACCCTTACCCCAATCCCCTCGCACTCTGGCATCACTTCACCGCCAACACCGGCATGGCTTACCTGCGTTCATCCCATGCCCACAACCTACACTTCGATCCTTTTTCGTTGATTACCTTCACTCGCACCCTCGCCGGTCAACCACTTGCCGACTTTATTGAACCTTATGGTCGCCCTTCACTGGCACTCTTTAATGCTCACAGTCAGCGCCTAATCGAGCGTTACAAGCTACAAGCGCTGCGTATCACCGGACGCGCACAAGGACTGCAACGACTCACCAACGGCTGGCGTGTCGAAACCGACGCGGGTAATCTCGATACTCATAATGTCATCCTCGCCTTCGGTAATACCGAGTTACCCCATTGGCCGCTCTGGGCGCGTCAGGCTCAGGCATCCGGCGCAAACATCCATCACTTGTTTGATCCCACGTACACTCGCGCCAACCCCCAAGGTGAAACACTTGTCGTCGGTGGAGGCATTAGCGCTGCACAGGTCGCCACCACTCTCAGCATAAAGTCACCCGGTACAGTCACGCTGCTCATGCGCCATACACCGCGCCTACATCAATTCGATGCTGATCTCGGCTGGATTACACATCAATATCTTGATAGCTTTCATCAGGAAATTGACTACACCTTTCGCAGAGAAATGATTCGCACCGCCCGTCACCGAGGCTCAATACCTGCCGACATCTCGCATGAGCTAGATCAAGCACTGCAACATGGTCTGCTCAATCTCCGTATAGATGAAGTATCTCGCCTAAGGCCGAACGACGCTGAACAATCGAAGCGAATAACACTCGAACTATTAAGTGGTGAAAAAATCACGGTCGATCATATCATTTTAGCAACCGGCTTTGATACAACTCGTCCCGGTGGCGTGTGGTTAGATAACGCCATCCATCAATATGCTTTACCAGTAGCTGCCGATGGTTATCCGATTGTTGACCACAGGCTATGTTGGGCACCCGGTTTGTTTGTATCCGGTTCCTTAGCAGAATTAGAAGTCGGTCCGGTCGCCCGCAATTTCGTCGGCGTAAAACTGGCCGCAGAACGCATTGGAGACTCCTTATGAAGAAATGGATTGGCGTAACTCTCGGCACAGTTGGCACGGTTGTTGGCATCGGCACACTTATCAACCGTCGCAATCAAGTCACTCGTGTTGATCCGCAGTCGCTTATCATCCGTCTACATGATGATTTACCGGGACGCATTATTGAGGTGGAAGGGGTCTTCAATTTTCGTGACATCGGTGGGTATCATACGGCTGACGGCCGGCGTGTCCGTAGTGGATTGATTTATCGTTCTGGTGCTCTCGGTAATGTTACCGAAGCCGGTTTAGCCAAACTTCAAGAGTTAGGTATCAAGCTGGTTTGCGATTTGAGGAGCGATGAAGAACAGGTTAGGGCGCCTGATAAACTGCCCCAAAATCCTGCGACCGTTTATGCCCATCTGCCGTTAGTAGCTGCAGACAACCAGCGCGAACGGCTCATAGCGCTGTTGTTCAACCGCAGCCGCTTTAACACCATGATGCCCGATATGTATACCCGTGTCATCATTGATAATAACGCCCATCTCTATGGAGATATACTGCGCCGCTTGGCAAATGCCGACAATCTACCTGCTATCATTCACTGCACAGCTGGCAAAGATCGCACCGGTGTGGCAGCTATGCTCATCCTTTCATTGCTTGGTGTGCCTGAAGATGTCATTCTGGCAGACTATTCCTTGAGCAATCTGTATTACGATCACTTCCTCCAATTTGGTCAACAAGCTATCAGTTCACTCGCATGGGCAGGCATAACAGCTGAAGATTTGCAACCGCTGTTCATCTCACACCCCAACACATTGAAGGCAGCACTAACCCACATCCATCTAAAATATGGATCGGTGGAAAATTACCTTCGGAGTGCCGCTGGTGTAAATAACGATTTCCAGCAGAAAATTAAGGCGAATTTACTGGAAGACTAAATCTCAATTATTGTCGTTATGAGGACAAGTCGCGACTTGTCCTCATAATTTAGGGAAGAAATACCTCAGTATTAACCTCATATAGCTCCACAGTCCTGTTGCCATTTACGCAAAATTCAGACAGAATAAATAAAATAATTGACTAAACATTGATATTCATGCTATTATTTTCTTTATAACAACGCTGGAAATTAAGTTTACAAATCAAGAAAAGGAGGTAGGTGCGCGTAAAAAACCGCGCCACATAATTTAAAATGTCAAAAGTAACCGCCTCACTTTCTGAACTCCCTCGCCTATTTTTCCTATTTAAGAATATGGAAGTAAGTCAGGTTGTCCGCCGCTTACTGGAATCCGAATTTACCGTCATCACAAAGCGCGAAGAAGAAACACTCAATCAAAGCACATTGAGTGATTATGATCTTATCGTTATGGATGGTGACTTAGAACTGCTTAAGACACTGCGTACCAACACAGCCCTTACAGATTTACCCATCCTGCTGATGTCTTCACCATGCGAATCAGCATTACAAGTTCAGGCGTTAGATATAGGCGCAAATGACGTTGTGTTTATGCCCTTGCCTGTGGATGTCCTAAAAGCGCGCATTCGCCGCTTGGTCAAAACCAAACAGCGCAGCGGCGAACAACAACAACTAATCAGCTTTCTCAAAACAGCTTATGAGAAGAAAGATCGTTTCCTCCAAATCGTAACCCACGATTTAAAGAACCCGGTTAATAACGTTCGATTGGCGCATTATTTCTTGCAGACTGAAATCAGCGACACACCCGCGAATAAAGAAGCGCTTACTACCATTGAAATGGCAATAAATACGATGAATGACCTTATCACAAACTTTCTGGATACAGCAGCGCTCGAAAAGGGAAAAACCCAACTCCACCTCGAACCATTGGTCGTGGAAGACCTTATCTGGGAAGTTGTCTCCCGCTACAGCGAAACTGCCAATGCCAAGAACATCACCCTATTGATGGGCGAAACAGAAGGCGACATACTGGCAGATCCTAACCGCTTTATGCAGGTTATGAGCAACCTCGTTAGCAATGCGATCAAGTTCAGTCCCAACGATCGCTTTGTAACAATCGCTTCTACTATACGGGCTGGCAAGGTACGCTTAACCGTTACGGATGAAGGCCCCGGCATTCCTGTTCAGGAACAAGGTGCGTTGTTCGAGCCATTCTCTAAACTCAGCCCACGCCCGACTAATGGCGAAAGCAGCACGGGCTTAGGTTTATCTATCGTCAAGGAACTCGTCTTGCTGCATAACGGTAAGGTGGGTTTGGATAGTGAAGAAAATAACGGCTGTACCTTCTGGGTCGAACTACCCGAATACAAAGCTGAGTTGATAGCACTCGCTGGCTAATCAGTCAGTGTCACAAATAAAAAGAGACGCGCTTGCGTCTCTTTTTATTTGTGGATTTATCCATCCCACCAGTCTGTTCCTTCGGTAGGTTGGTGTGGCATATACTCCCGGTAACTGGCATTCTGAATATAATCCAGTGCTATTGGGAAATTCTCTTCTGGTGTTCGCATCGAGTCCATAAATAGTGCGTTATCATTCCAAGGTTGATAGTATTCACGCATGCGCGTAACGTCTTCCCAACCGACAGGTTTCCAACCGGGAACATAATGGACACGGTCGCGCATCCGTTCTCGCCAAACGGCATCATCCGAACAATAACAGTACACAGCACAAAACTTGGCTTTGTGCCGCTGAGCAATTTCGCTGGCTACGGTACGGAAATGATCGAGCGGAAAAGTTGCATCTAGAATGCAGCTTAATCCCAACCCTAACTGCTCATCTGCCATATCAAGGATAATGTAATATCCATCCCCCGTACTAGCAGTGGCTAGATTATGATCACGCAGCACACGCTGTACCCGATCTTTAGCAAACACTGGAATCCCTAACCGCCGCGATACCAATCGCGCCAATGTTGTTTTACCACCACCCGGCATCCCAGCCATAACAACTAATGTCGTATCCATTGCCATAACGTATTATTCCCTATTGTGCAGTGTAAGCTGCGATTTGATACACATCAGGCAGAGAAAAGATTCACCACTTTCCTACCTAAACCCACTATTATTTAATTTTCGTCCATGTACCGCTGCTAGTATTGCTAAAACGGAACACACCCAGCGGCGAGTCGATGTAAACCGCACCGCTATCCTCAAACTGGATAGTTCGATTGCCTGCATCAATGTTGGTGGTTCCAAAGCCTACTGAACTTGTCCAAGCACCAATCGGTGCATTGGTATTGCAATACGCCCACGCGAACATATTTTGTGGGGCAACCAATCCGCTGGTCGGTGTGCCGAAGCAAGTATAAGCGGTTGTGCCATCCCATCCATTGGGATACGTGATAAACCGCGCATCCTGATTTTGTGCGCCGAAAATGGTATTGCGATTCGAGTCATTGATATAAATCATGAAGCCACGCTCAAACGCTTGGAATGCACCGGCGCCTGTGGTTTGTGGGCCAGTGGGGCAGCCAGAATTCGGCGGAGCATATTGGTTGCCGAAGAACCACGCTGTCGCGCATTGTACCGTAATCGCGACCGAGCGTGTATCTTGTTGTGTTCCGCGGAAAACAGTCAACCGATAAACGACCAATGTGCCGAGATTGCCCGGTATCGTTACTGGCAGCGATCCTGATGGAACCACATTAAATGTTTGTGTGACTTGCGCCTGTGCATTCAGCACATCAATACGAGCCGACTCAGCCTGTGCGCTCCACACGAGTGTGACTGAACTATTGGCGGTCACGTTGGTAGCAGTCGCATTGAATGATAGAATTTGAGGCGCGAGCGGTGTCTCAGTTGCAACTGGCGTAGTGGTGGCCGTTGGTGTATTGGTCGATACCGGTGTATTCGTAACTGTATTAGTCGCAGTCAATGTGAAAGTTGGCGTAAGTGTGAAAGTCGATGTTGCTGGTATCCGTGATGGGGTTGACGTATTGGTCGGTGTAAACGTCGCAGTCGGTGTTGATGTCGGCGTATCAGTGGCCGTAGGCGTTGATGTTTCTGTCGGCTTTGGGGTGGGCGTGTTACTCGGCGTGAGACTTGGCAGCACCGCCACAGTAGGCAGCAGCACCACTTCCTCTTGGGGTTGGCAGGCCGCCAATAGCAGGAAGGTTAGACCGATGAATAAGGTACAAAACTTCTTTGAACCCATGATACCCCCTACACAAACCCAATAAAAATGCATAAAACATTGTCGCGCTTAATTGTTATCCTAATCATACTCATCTTCTTGACTGCTTGCCAAGAGACGTCAGTCCCATCCGTAACACCCAACTTACCCATTCAAACGCCAATCACGATTCAAGATGCCCGTCCGACACTAACGCCACGCGCGATTATCGAGTTGATACCAACTGCCGTACCTACGGCTATCCCAACCGAAATTTCATCGCCGATTCCTCAACTGTTACCCACTTTGCAACCACTGCCCTTCAGCAGTCCATCCCCAGCCTTGACACTTGATCCCGATGTGACGCCCACCGGCACACCGGTCTTGACTCGCCAACCTGCTGCAAACACTTTCATCATTGGCCGATCCAGCGAAGGCCGGGATATTTTGGGATGGCGATTTGGCAGTGGGAACAAAGTGCTGATGTTGGTCGGTGGCATCCACACAGGATTTGAGTCGAATACCGTACTGCTCATCAACGCGCTGATCGCCCACTTTGAAGGCACGCCAGTTGATGTGCTGCCGGGGATTTCAATCATCCTCATTCCTGTCCTCAATCCTGATGGGTTGGTGCGTGGACGCACAGCGAACGGTCGCTTTAACGGCAACAATGTGGATTTGAATCGCAATTGGGGTTGCGATTGGTCAGCCGATGCTTATTGGCAGCAGCAAAAAGTGAATCCCGGCGTACAGGCTTTCTCTGAACCGGAAAGTGCTGCGCTCTCGGTCTTTATGCAGGAAACACATCCGACTGCCGCTCTTTTCTATCATGCTGCCGCGAATGGCATCTTCGAAGGCACTTGTAACGACAAGGTCGATTCCGCTCAACTCGCAGCCGTCTTAGGCGATGCTTCCGGTTATCCCTACGGCAAGCCATTTGATGCCTACACGGTCAGTGGCACCGAGTCCAATTGGGCAGATGGGCAAGGTATCCTCTCGGCGGATGTCGAACTGGCTGGTACACGCGACGCGGAGTTCGATCGCAACCTGCGCGGCATCCTCGCCGTTCAATGCTGGATTACAGGGAACTTTGAACTGCCGCAGTGCAAACGTAGAGGATAAAATGACCTAAAGAACTTCTTGTCTGCTAGAAGATGTCATACAATGTAACGTGTTGACGACGATAGATTAAGTCACCGCAAAAGGTAACTTTTAAATGAATATGCGCTCAATACGGTGGATTGGTCTTCTGATACTGATTGCTGTGCTTGTCATTTTCAGCGTGAGCGTTTTACGCGGCACACAACCCTTTATCGAATTTTATACAGCCGACCGCCTCGCTGTTGATTATCCCACCGTCGAAGAAGGTATCGAAGCGGTCAACATGTCATGGAAAGCCGTCAACGTGGCAGGCGATAACTTCATGCGGATGGAGGCATGGGTTGGCGAGAAGTGGGTGTTAATTGGAGAACACTTTGCGCCAGAAAAATCCGACCGGATTGTCGTTTCGCATCCACTCAGCTTTGCACATCCGCTTTACCGCCTGACGATCCTCAATGCACAGGGCGAAATCATCGACGAGCGCAAACTCGAACTCGCCTACAGCAATAGGGAAACCAAGCCGCAAATCGTCCAATTTATCTCTCCGGTGCGCGGCGGTGTCGCGGCGGATGCACTGAAAAACGGTGATTTAAGTGTTCCGGTACTGTGGCATGTTGAGAACCGCAGCTACAACCAACAACCGGTAATCGAGCAAGTGTCAATGCTATCGGGAGAAGTCATTGGCGCACCGATGAGTGATTTAAAGTCATGGCTGCCACGTCAAGATGAGCGAAGTATTCGGTTGTCACCGGTTGATGGCGATACATTATTTTTGCGGCTGCGCGTGGTAGATACAACATCGAATCAGACTCTCACTGAAAACATCATCACGCTGCCTGTCGTCACACATTCGAGTGATGCTTTGGCCGCGTTGCCACCCTTCGATGCAATCGTTCTCGATCATGTGCGCCAGATTTATGCGGATGGGCAAGCGCAGGGTAATACTCCTCATCGCTTTATGAAAATTGGCGACAGCAATATTGCCGGAGACTCGGCGCTGTGCAACTTCGGCTGGGGTAATGATGACCTCGGCACACATACGGATTTGCAGACCACAATTGATCAGTTTGAAAATTCGTTTTGTGCCTCAACCCCGTCAGCAGGACGGTCGTTTAGTTCGGTGTCACTGCTTGACCCGATGTGGGCGACGGATAAAAGCTGCCAACCGAATGAAACACCGTTGGACTGTGGGATTCGTGAGCAGCATCCGACTTATGAACTGCTTTATTTCGGTGTTCAGGATGTCGATCATGCGCTTTCGCCCGATACTTACCGCCAAAACTTCACGAAAATTCTATCGACACTTACTGAACACGGAATCATCCCTATCCTTTCTACCTTTCCAACCGGATATACTTTTCATAACGATGGTTCGGCAGACAGCCTGAACGCGCTAATCGTTCAAATCGCCACTGAGCAGCATCTACCACTGATCAATTTACGGGCTAGCACATCGCTATATCCCAATCGCGGTGTTGATGTTGATGGCTTCCACATGTCCACGCCGCCGGTTGGCAAAACCAGTTTCACCGGAAACGAACTACTGTATGCTCGTACTCTCTATGAATTACGAGTTTTAGAAGCGCTGCATCAGATTGAACAAGCTGTGAGGTAAGAAGAATGAGTCGATCAGGCCTAACGAACTTCGATAGTGACAGTGCATTTGATTATTTTGGTGAAATTGCGGGTTATTTAAAACGCGAACTTGAATATTGGATCGCGCCCGAATATCTTTACCATGAGGGGGCATGGTTATTGAAAGTCTTAACCGTTCTTGAACTGATGCTTTTATTTGAGCAATATGATGTTGGTCATAGCGTTTACATCCATTTCCCAATAGCCATACAACGTTGGCGCAGCATTATTATGCCAATTTGGGATAGTGAATGGGAAGGTAACAAAAATTTCCCCCTTACGCTGGATGATTACGCATATCGCCAACAGCACCGACCAGCGATTGAATCCATATTCAATCGCTTGGAAAGTATCGCGCTATATTGGGAATCTGATCTCACTGATCCTCCTAAATTATCCCCTTTGCTGCCCGATTATCCGTTACCTTATTTCTCAATTATTAGGACAAAACCGTACTACAAGGACATAGTCCGTATTGAGCGTTTCACGAGGCAACTAATTGAGCAATTAGTGAAGGACATTATTTATTGGCTATCACCAGAAAAACGAAGTGAAAGTATCTCTATCAACATAGCTGCGGAAGAAGTTCCGGCTGCCGCTGAGGTTTTAAGTTTCATTTGCGAAATGTATGAACAGGATTTGGGAGTTAATGACCAAGCGGTTCGAAATTGGCGCGATACTACGTTACAACGAATGAGAGAATTTGAAGATGACCTCACGATAAATTGGGATACGGGAGATGAGCGTCTCAAAATTATTAAGGCAACATTCGACCAGTTAGAGGCCATAGCCCAAAAATATCCACCAGAAAATTGGCTAGGCGAATGATATACACTACAGATTAGCGATCAATGGAATACCATTCCTCACCTTGACCGTGTTATACTTATTGAACCCTTTTGACCCCTTATTATTTGAGAACATAATGCGGAGTAATTACGATGCTCGCACCGACTAACAATGATTTACCTCGTGCTACGCCTGAGAGTCAGGGCATTGCTTCGTCGGCCATCCTTCGATTTGTCGAGGCGGTGGAAAGCCAAATATATGAACTCCACAGTTTCATGCTGCTGCGGCACGGCAAAGTGGTAGCTGAGGGTTGGTGGTCACCTTACGGGCGTGAGTATCCACACCTGTTATTTTCGCTCAGCAAAAGTTTTACCTCGACGGCGATTGGTCTGGCTGTCAGCGAAGGCATCCTCTCACTGGATGATCAAGTGATTTCCTTTTTCCCAAATGAAACGCCAGCCGAAGTGAATGAACATCTGGCAGCGATGCAAATTCGTCATTTACTCACCATGTCTACGGGTCAGGCAAATGATACATGGTCGAATATGGTTGATCGCGCAGACGGTAACTGGATCAAAGGTTTCTTTGAAGAGCCGGTTGTCTCGCCGCCGGGAAGCCATTTTGTCTACAACAACGGAGCGAGTTATATCCTCTCGGCGATCATCCAAAAGACAACCAGCATGAAGCTCATTGATTATCTGAAGCCACGACTGTTTGAGCCATTGGGTATCGAGCATGCCACTTGGCAAGAATCGCCACAGGGGATCACGGCTGGCGGCATCGGGCTGAGCCTCAAAACGGAAGATGTGGCACGTTTCGGCCAGATGTATCTCGATAAAGGCACATGGCAGGCCAAACGCATTTTATCTGAAGATTGGGTTACGGAAGCGACAGAGACTCGGATTTCAAATAGCGGCATCGAAATTGATTGGTCACAGGGCTACGGTTATCAATTCTGGCGCAGCCGTCATAACACCTACCGTGGGGATGGCGTATTTGGTCAATGGTGTATCGTCATGCCTGAACAGGATGCTGTCCTTGCTATCACGGCTGGCATCGATTTATTCGACTCACAACAACCCTTGAACCTTGTATGGGACATACTGCTTCCAGCGATGCAGCAGGATACGCTTCCTGACGATAGCGCAGGTCAGGATACACTCCTAAAGAAATTATCCAGTCTAACGATGTCGCCTGTACAAAGTGACGCAGCATCGCCCATTATCTCGCAGATTTCGGGGCGAACTTATGCGGTCGATGATAATGAGCTGAAACTCGAAGCCATTTCACTGAGTTTTACCGATTCGGATTGCATCGTCCGAATCAAAACGGCAGCGGGCGAGGAAACCATCCTTTGTGGTTATGGTCAATGGCAGCGCGGTCAGACGACTTTGTTCAACCAACCTTTATTGTTTGAAAGTAGGTCCGTCGCTGTCAGCGGTGCGTGGACAGACGACGATACCTTTACCATGATTTTCCGGCTTTATGAAACACCTTTCTTTCATACGGTTGTCTGTAATTTTGCTGGCGATGAGCTGATGATCGAAACTCAAATTAACATTTCGCTGGAGTCTATGAAACCCGTGCTCATGATGGCGCGTTCTGTAGAAGTAATCGCCTGAGCAATGGAATACCCCTCGCCCCTTTGACAGGGTTATACTCCACTTCATCTTTTTATGAAGTGGAGTTATTACCATGCTTGCCCCAGTTAAAAATGCTTTAGAACGTGCCACCCCCGAAAGTCAGGGCATTGCCTCATCAGCTATCCTTCAATTTGTTGAGGCGGTGGAAAACGGAATTCACGAAATCCACAGTTTCATACTGCTGCGGCACGGCAAGGTTATCGCCGAGGGTTGGTGGTCGCCTTATGGACGCGAAATCCCGCATATGTTGTTTTCACTCAGCAAGAGTTTTACCTCTACCGCTATCGGATTAGCCGTTGCCGAAGGCCGCTTCTCACTCGACGATACCGTGCTGTCATTCTTCCCTGATGACGCGCCCGCCGAAGTCAATAAACATCTTGCAGCCATGCAGGTACGCCACTTGCTCTCCATGTCTACGGGTCACGTAGACGACACTATGCCGCCGATGCATCAGAGAACAGATGGTATGTGGACGAAAGTTTTCTTTGAAGTACCGGTTCTGCGTGAGCCGGGAACACACTTCCTCTACAACACGGGCGCGACCTATATGCTCTCAGCGATCATCCAGAAAACGACTGGCATGAAATTGGTTGATTACTTACAGCCACGCCTTTTCGAGCCATTGGGTATCGAAAACCCTGTATGGCAAGAATCGCCACAAGGGATCAATACGGGCGGATTTGGGCTGAACATCACAACCGGAGACATCGCACGTTTCGGTCAGCTTTATCTACAAAAAGGCATGTGGAACGACAAGCAACTTGTACCGGAAGCATGGATTGATGAGGCGACGGCATCTCATATTTCAAACGGCGATAATCCAGAAAGTGATTGGAATCAAGGCTACGGTTACCAGTTCTGGCGCTGCCGTCACAATGCTTATCGGGGAGATGGCGCGTTCGGTCAATATTGTGTGGTCATGCCCGAACAGGATGCCGTACTCGCCATCACCAGCGGACTCGGTGATATGCAAGCACCATTGAATCTCGTGTGGGATATTTTGCTTCCGGCGATGAAAGCCGAACCACTCTCCAATGACTTAACCGCAGCCAACAAACTGGCGGCGAAATTATCTGGACTAAGCATACCCGCTGTGCAAGGCAAACCCTCGTCGCCCACCGTAGCAAAAATAGAAGGTCACACGTTTACGCTCGAAGGTAATACGTTTGGCTTCGAAAGTGTTACTTTAAACATTAGTAAATCCGGTTGCTCGGTGAAAATCAAGAAGGGTGCAGTCGAGGAGAGCATCGATTGCGGTTATGGCACTTGGCAGAAAAGTGAAACCACTTTATTCAACCAGCCTTGGGAAGTCGAACCTGAACCAATCGTCATGAGTGGTGCATGGGCGACAGAAGATACCTTTGCAATGGTCATTCGCTTTTATACGTCACCTTTCTTCTACAGCTTTGTTTACCATTTCGCGGACGATCAGATGACATTAGAAACGCGTGTCAATGTCAGCTTTCAACCGCCTCAAACCGTAGTATTGGTCGGGCATTCCGTGTAATACTGACCGCTGTGGAAAACACCACAAACAAGAATCTAAAGACGGCAGGTTTCACATCTGCCGTCTAATTACCCTATCAACGATTAAAAACTTTAGTTTACTGATAAACGCACAGTCTCATTTTCAGGCATTGTTTGACTTGCCCGATACTTATCGGCTGCGATAATCGCTTCCAGCGAACTCCAATGAACTGACTCTTGCCCTAGTCGTGCCAATAGTCGTGAGCGTTCTAAATACTCGTACACGGGCTTATTGAGCCCACTCAAGTACACTTTGCCACCTTGCCGTTCCAGCCGCGTAACCAGTTGGTCAATACTCCGCAATCCGGTTGTATCCATTAATGGCACAGTACGCATACTCAGCACAACATCACGGATGCCGTTTAAGTTGGCGACTTCTTCATCAAATATAGCGGCTGTTCCAAAGAATAATGGGCCGACCACATAAATCACCATAATCTTGCTGGCATCCGATTGCATAGTATATCCACGTGAGAGCATCTTTTCAGCCGACGCAGGCAGTTGTTCCATCGTAATGCGGCTGATGCGGAAAATGAACACTACTGCTGATACCAGCACACCTAAGATGATGGCTTGCGTCAAATCAAGGACGACTGTTCCCATCAACGTTAGTAAAAAGCTCAACATCGCGGTCTTGAAGCGCTTGCCGAAGATATGTTTGATCTCGCCCCACGCATTCATGTTCCACGTTGTCACAGCTAGCACACCCGCCAGCACTGTCAACGGAATTTGAGAGAGCAATGGAGCAGCCAATAGAACAGCAAACAGCAGAATAATTGAATGCACCCAACTCGTCACCCGCGTTTGTGCCCCACTTCTCAAGCCCATGCTCGTCCGCGCAAAGGCTGAAGTCACAGGCACACCACCGAAGAACGGTATTATCAAATTACCGACCGCCAGCGCATACAAATGCTGGTTATTCACCATTTTGCGTTCGGACTCTGGCATCCGGTTAGCCGCCGCGCCACTTAGCAGCGCCTCAATCACTACCAGTGCTGCCACCGAAAAAGCGGGCACAACCAGATCACCCACATAATTCCATGGAAAAGCAGTCAGCGTTAAATGTTGATCTAAAATAATGTTTTGGGGAATTGTGCCAATAGTCGGCACATTCATATTGCCGACAACCGCCAATCCGGTCACAACCACCATCGCAATCAATGATCCGGGAATTCTTCGATTGAGCTTTTTAGGCCAGAACACCATAATCAGGATGACGAGGACACCCAGCAATACCGTATTGGGATTAGGTGTAAATCCACCCTTAAAATAATTGACTAATTTCAACAGGGCATTGGGTGCAGCAGGTGTTTTGACACCGATTAAGTTATCAAGCTGACCAATGAAAATGATTGAGGCTACACCGCTGGTAAAGCCTACAATCACCGAAGCCGGAATGAAGTTCGCCAGATCACCTAAATTCAAAATCGCCAGCAGGAGGATGATGAGTCCGGCTAAGAGAGTCGTGACCCAAATCGCTTCAAGCCCGTACTTGCTGGCGACTACGATCAACACCGCCGTCATCGTTCCTGTCGGGCCGGAAATCTGATAGCCGTGACCACTCAGCGCACCGACCACAAATCCCGCGATGATCGCTGTGACCAAACCAGCCGCCGCCGTTGCCCCTGAGGCCACACCAAAGGCCAGTGCCAACGGCAGGGCAACCGCAGCCACCGTAATACCTGCGATCACATCTGATCGAAAGTTGCTAACCCCATAGCCCTTGAACTCGTCACGTAGAATGTGCGGAAGCGGAAAGTATTTCTCGAAGAAAGCCATGTTCCGTACAATCCTTAGTGATCATATCAAGTCATTATGAAAATTTCAGATTTATAATTATAACGGGTATTCCTTCATATCAAGCATGATATTCATCATATTTTTGAACGTGACTCGTCACGTAATTTTGTACGAATACAACCAATCTTGACCTTTTTCGCCAAACAGATTCATGAAGATCATCAACATCACTTCGCGAATCTTGGATTGCAGTGGTGTGACAACTCATTTATCCTCGCCGTCGCCCTTCGGCTACGATGCGCTCTACACGCGGTTTGCGAGCCTGTTCAAACTGTTCAAAAACCTGTTCATAATTAGTGGATTTCGCCAGCAGCTTGCCCAACTAAAGCCAACAACCTTGCCAGCGAGGTTATCGCTCAAACCCGCGGCGAGAAATAAAATATTTTGCTCACGATGATAAAAGGGCAGTAAAAACAGGATATAGTTCACTTTTCTAGGACTTTCCATATCTATTCGCCGTATAGCTTGATATTGATTAGACACTAGCTGCACGATGAAAGGATGTCCTAGCATGATATTCGGCAGCGTAAAACGATGGATGTATCGCGAGCATCGACCTAACTGGATTGCAAAACTGTTCAATCGATTAGACGCAAGTTTCTACGGGCTGGGAATTCTTCCTTATCTGGTGACTTTAGAAGTCATCGGGCGCAAATCAGGGAAAACCATCTCGTTTCCTTTGGCACTGACGACCATCAAAGGCGAGCGCTATTTGGTATCGATGCTGGGTGAGAATGTGCAGTGGGTCAAAAATGTTCGCGCAGCCAATGGAAAAGCTGTCCTCAAGAGTGGTCGGCGTGAAGCAATTCAGCTTGAAGAAGTTCCTGTAGACCAACGTGCGCCTATATTGAAAGCTTATCTACGACGGGCGTTAGGGGCGCGACCTCATATCGCTGTAAACAAAGATGCGCCGCTGACCGCGTTCGAAAGCATCGCGGCAGATTATCCCGTTTTTCATATCGTGACTACACCCCAATCTACGTAAGCGATTTTGCCTACAAAAATTCATTAATGGAAGGACTCTATTTTGACAATCGGTCATGTACGTCGTTGGTTATATCAGGGGAAGCGCCCCGGTTGGATTGCTCAATTTTTAAACCGATCATGGGCCACCGTTGTCTCATTGGGACTGGGTGGCGATATGTATGTGACGTTAGAAATGCGCGGACGCAAATCCGGCAAGCTTGTTTCACTGCCGCTAGTGGTTGCTGTGGTCGATGGACAGCGTTATCTGGTGTCGATGCTGGGTGAGGATGTCCATTGGGTTAAGAATGTTCGCGCAGCGAATGGAAAAGTCGTTCTGAAGCATGGTCGCAGTGAGCAGGTGCAATTGGAAGATGTGCCAGTTGAAGGACGGGCTCCGATCATCAAAGCCTATTTACAACGTGCTATAGGCGCACGGCCTCATATTGCTGTGGATAAGGATGCACCATTAGCTGATTTTGAAGCGGTCGCGTCGAACTATCCGGTGTTTCATATTCGGTCACCGGGATAATTCGAACGGTGTTTGATTCGCAAACTGCAAAAACTGCATTTGCAAGAGACGGTTTTTCCAGCGGATTTGAGGGAGCGAGATGCCGAAGATTCGCAGTATTCTTCAGATTCGTCAGATTCAGAAGTGGTTTTACGGCGGCGGGTGAAATGATGCTGTTGATGTTATTGTTGCAGTTGAGAATCGGTGTTATTTGTCTCATATACGACGATTGGCGATTGTTAAAGTGCGTGGGCGGGATGGATAAGGGGATTTGCCAGCGGCATCTACGACCGTACATCAAGCCCTATAAGCATCATAGTCGATTTCGGGATAGATCGGGTTACATTTTGGAAGAACATTTTGTAACTTTTGCGTGAGGTCGGCGTTAACGGTTTTGAGGGAGTGCGAGAGTTAAGGAAGTTGGAAAATAGTTAGATTTAGGTAGACATGGTTTGTGAGTTTAAACTTAAGTTATAATACTGAGTGCTAAGGTCAAATGAAAATCAATGGGAGTACGAGTTAACCCAATTATTGAATGCATTCAAAACAAATTCATGAGCCGCTTTAATATGTTGAACATACTGTACTTGATCGGGTGTCAAGCTGCCGAAGACCGCTAGTCGCATTAATTCACAATAACCTGCAATGCTCGTAAGTGGCGTGCGAAACTCAAACGATATATTTTGGGGTGTACTCGACTTAGACAACACAGTGCTATTGCAATATTCATCATAAAGGGACATAAAACGGGTTATTGAACGTTTAATTTGGTCTAGTGCGTACCGCTGCTGGTCATTTAGGGAGATTGCATCTTCAAGCAGCAAATCAACATTATTGATGATTGCGGCGGCATAGTCACCAACGCGTTTATCCAGTTCCGGCATTCTTACTTTTTTCCATTCCCTTATTCACCCACTCGGTGAAGGTATTCATAATAAAGGTATATGCAGCTTTGATTTGTTGAAGCAGTTGCAATTGTGATTGGCGCAAATTACTTGATGCGTGAATCAACAATAACTCGCAATAACCGACTATTAAACCAAGCGGGTTGCGCAAATCATGGATAACAATAACTACGTCATGAGTCAGTTCGGTAAAATCATTCAAATGTTCAATGAATAAAGACAAAAATCGAACCGCGTGTTGTTGGAGTTCATCCGCAAACTCTCGTTGTTCAGCATTCAAGTTGGATACATCGGCAAGCAGTAGATCAGCATCACGCACAATCGCAGCGGCGTAATCACCGACCCGGTTATCCAGTTCCCCAGATTTCATCCAATTGCTCCTGCACTTTAGAGACTTTTATTTTCATCTGTTCAATTTGTTAAGCAAACAGGTTCATTTGAATACATACTAGCATTCTATAGTCGCAAAAATGCCTAAACAAACCTTCTTAACCATAATTTTCTTTACGGTTAGTCCCTCAAACATCAAGAATTTATGAATTCCAAGTAATCTTCATCGTTTAAAGCGTTGAAATAGAATAAGATAGGATCAAGCGAAAAGGTTCAATTTCATTCAAGGTTGATCTTTCACTCTTATTTATCGTCTCATTATCTGTTAGTAGAAAGGATGCCTAATGTACATGCCAAATGACATTCTTAGGCGGCGTCCTCGTCGACGCAAACGTTTCAGAGGCTCGGAAACAGGACAAGGATTAATCGAATATGCACTCATCCTCTCATTGGTTGCTGTTGTAGTCATTATTATCCTCAGCACCGTCGGCCAAACAGTCTCCAACGTTTTTGAGAACATCACCTGCAATTTAGATACACAAACAGATTGCGGCAACACAGTCGCAATGGCTCCATCTGACAACTCAGGCACAGGGTCTGGTACGGGCAGCGGTACAGGTACGGGTACTGGCTCCGGCACGGGTTCGGATACTGGCACGGGTACGGGCAGCGGCACGGGAACCGGCTCCGGCACGGGAACCGGCTCCGGCACGGGTTCGGATACTGGCACGGGTACGGGCAGCGGCACGGGAACCGGCTCCGGCACGGGAACCGGCTCCGGCACGGGTACTGGCTCCGGCACAGGAACCGGCAGCGGTACGGGAACCGGTACTGGCAGTGGTACAGGAACCGGCACGGGGTCAGGCTCTGGTTCGGGAGTACCGACCACCAACGAATCTCCAACAATGGACGCAATTAGTCCACAGACTGTTAATGAAGGTCAATCGATCCTCGTTGAATTTAATGCGATTGATCCTGAAGGCGATCCACTTATCTATTCCGTTGTGGGGCTGGAAAGCAGCTTCATGACGTTCACTGATAACGGCGACGGAACAGCAACTTTAGCGGTTGACCCCGATTACAACAATTCAGGTTCTTACAGCGTCAACGTGAGTGTTGGCGATGGCCTAAGTGCGCCGGATGCCCAAAATGTCGACATCACGATACCTAATGTGGTTCAAGATGCTGATGCGGACACGATTGAAGACTCGGTCGATAATTGCCCGAATGACGCTAATGTGGGACAAGAAGATTTCGACGCAGACGGTGTAGGCGATGTCTGTGACGGGCATTACTATCTGTCGTTTGGATCAGCCAGTAACATCAATGGTTCGGATGGCACGACATGGATCGCTTCCAATGCGACGTCATCAGGTGGAAACATTTACAACGTCATGCCGACGAGCATGTCGGGCATCACCGATCCCGATGTTTGCCAGACATTAGTTGAATCCCGCAGCGGGAGCAATGGTAGAGACCTGAACGTTGATTTTTCTGGATTGCCCAATGGCGATTACGTACTCAACCTTTTCTTTGCCGAGCCGCGCACGAGCAGTCAAGGCAATCAGGGTAAATTCCATATCTACGTGGAGGGAACACGGAAGGTGAGCAATTATCAGCCTAAGACGGCTGGCGTTAATGTCGCCCACATGGTCACCACCTCCGCTGAAAACGTCAACGATGGAACATTGAACCTAAACCTCAATCACAGAAGCGGCATTCCCAGCCTGTGCGCGATGGAAATCGTCAAGCAATAAATCACAGATCATTCAAGGGATAGGAATTCATTCTATCCCTTACAATCACCGCTTTTCACGTCCCACGCTGCCCCTTCGCAATATAGCGAATAGGTGAATCCTCTACCTCTATAGCCGACCAACCCGTGTCGATAAGCAGTTGGCGCATATCCTCACCATCTGGCAGCAAATCATGATGAATAGGCGACGATTCATCACGTTGATGGATGGCATTAACAAATTCGCGTGAGTTGTTGTGCAAGATCATGAATTTGCCGCCGAGACGAAGGACACGCTGGATTTCCGCCAATGACTGCCGCTTCTTGGAGAAGTGCGGAAAGCTGTTATGGCAAATCACCAGATCCAGTTCAGCAGCGAAAGGTAACTTGTGGACATCAGCCTGAACTAAGTGGGCATCAGGGCAGCGTATTTTTGCTTGAGTGAGCATGGCATGGGCAAAGTCAACCGAAATGAGCCGCGCATTAGGCGCTAAAGCCTTGAGTACCGGAATGAATGCGCCGGTTCCTGTGCCAATCTCAAGGATGGTGCTGGCGGCCTGAAATTCAGTTGCAAATGGCAGCGCGAAGTTCTGCAAAATAGCGCTGTAGTTAGGCGGCATTCGTGTGTCCCAACTGGGAGCGTGTTCTTCAAAGTAACTCTGGATAAGATTGGGCATCTTAATCGGGATGCGTTGTAATGGAGTCATTGTAATTTAGTTGCCGCTTCTCAGGCACAGGATTGTCGAGATTGTAGTTTGGCATACCAGTATGCCAAAACCTCCCGTAGTTTCCGAGCGTCTTTTTTACTGGAGGAAAGCATCATTCTCTATAAAATATTCCAACGCTTTTACTAAATAAGCTTGCGTTGGATTGGGATGAACTTTATGCGCCACATCAACCACCGTCTGGATGATTTGCAGATCAGAAGCCAGTACCCAACCGCGTTCTTTGGCCTCATCGGGAACGAAATCCTCAGGGTCGTCCTTTAGAATGAGTATCAATCCGCATTCAACGTTTTCATCCAGCGACCATTTTCGATCTTTTGGCACATATAACGAATATATCCCCTGATGCGGTTCGGTAAATTCGTTCGCCCGTTCGATGAGATCACCAAGACGACCGACTGTAATTAATCGTTCAAGCATAGCTATTAGCCCTACAACCGTCGTTTCTCGCGTCCACCACTGCCGAGTTTGTCTTTAGCCGCTGCCGCCGTCATGCCCCCTTCGCGCATAATGGCAGCATAGAAATCCTCATCATAGCTGCGGGTCTTGATGACCACCGGCATCGGCACAGCATGTCCCATAATGATGGCCTGCTGCTTGGTATCTAGACGCGCCAGCACTTCACGCAAACCCTGTGCGCCGTTGATGCCGTTCAGCACGGCGTTGATGTCGCGCTCGTTGTCGAGCAGAGCCGTGACGCGTGTACCTATCTGACTCATGACCTCCTCGTCAATGCCGCTGGGACGTTGATCCACGACCACTAGCGTGACGTTATACTTCCGCAGTTCACGGGCAATCGTGCCGAAAATGGTTTGTCCGGCGATACCCGGTTGCAAAAATTTATGCGCCTCTTCAATCGTAATCATCAACTGCGGCGGCTTCTGAGCATCATCGCCCAGCGAACGCTCGACCATATCCACATACTTATCTCGGATACGGCGCGTTAGATAATTCGCCACTAGGATATAGGCTTCCAGTTCGTTGCCATAACGTCCGAATTCCAGCACCACGTTCTTGCCGTTCATCAGCAAATTGATAATCTGGGTCACGCTGTCGCCTGTGGATTCGTCTACCAAGAAACCCCAACGTTCGAAGCGCTGCAACCGCCGCTGCAAACCGAGCAGCGTGCCTTCAGCAATGTTGGTATTCATGGTGATGTCGTCAAAGTCCATTTCGGTGGCTTCGTTGAGCCGCTTAATCCAACCCATCTTCCAGCGCTTTTTGAGGGTATAGGCCGCGTCGATCATGGCATCGGTCAGGTTCATGCTGCCTCGCAGCGCCGCGATGTCTTCGGGATCAATTTCGTCATAACCTAACTTGACCTCGAAGTCGGATTTCGCCCCGCGCCGCCGAGTGCTTTCGCCATCCAAGGTGATGATGACCACTTGGCTGTTAAACAACTGCTTCAAGCCTTTGGCCTGTGTGCCGCGTTCGTCGGTGGCTGCCCAACCATAATCGTTGTGCATGTCGAAGATCAAGTTGACCGCCTTGCCCCACTTGATCACCCCCGCAATCAGCAAACGGGTGAGGAAGCTCTTACCCGTACCGCTCTTGCCAAAGACACCCACCGAACGCTCGACCAAGCGCTTGAGATCGAGATTAATCTGAGTGGTTTCCAATTCCAGCGGCGAACCGACGTTGAAGTGGGCTTCATCTTCCGCACCGAAAACCGCATTCACATCCTCGACGGTGGCGTTGAAGACCTGCGTAAAGTGACCGGGAATGGTCTTCACGGGACGCGGATTGCCGGCCTCGATCATCAACATGGGTGTAACGTTGATGACCCCATAAACGGCAGTACCCACATAGACCGCCTCCAAAAAGGGATCGCCTTGAAATTCCGGCGGGTGATTTTGGATGCCGGGGTTGGCGCTGTTGAGGCTGATGTCGTTCAACATGCAGAAGAAGCGGGTATCGTTCGCGCCGTGTACCACCACATAACGCCCGACCGCCAATTCTTCCACCGCCTGCTCGCGATCCAACTTGACGACCAGCCCCTTACTCAGCGACCCGCCGACCACCACGCCCAAGCGGGAGGTCATGTCATGCGATGAGCCATTTGGGAACCAGTCGTTCAGATTTTCAGTCGTGTAATTCATGGAATACAGTTCCTATAGTTAACAGTTTATAGTTGACAGTCTTTAGATTGGTAAATCAAGTTCGTTAGTATAAATATCTTGACCGACGGGAATGCTCATTTATAAACGCTTTCAGTTTCTCCATAGCTTCAAAATCAAAGAAGTCTTGGATTGTTTTCATACTACGAAAATCAGTATTAAGTGCTGTCTCATCCAGCAAAGCCTTCTTTATTTGATTCAGTAGATCAGATGATTTTTCCCCGGCATTTATATGATCGCTATCATTCAACAGCATTAGCTCGTTAACAAATTTCTCCAAAATTGGTTTTATACGATCTATCAAACTGATTCCTGCAAAATCGCGATTTTGACTAAATTGGGCAATCAAAGTGGGACATAAATTGAACATTCCAAGTGGAGTAAATGGTTTCCCGTAATGAATTATTGCTAATTTACTTTTGAGAATATATCTTTCTACCACACCCCAAAGTTTTTCTATAATCAACCAATCAATAAAATTCTTTGCAATTAAACACGGTATTGCCCCATATTTTAGATAGTTTAATAAAGTCTCAGCAGGAGCAACAGACAACAATTCCCAAGATGAATAAGGTTGCTGTAACATCATCATTGTTAATCTGCGAAAACCAACTTCAAAATCTTCCGTAAAATCCCCATAAGTGTATTTCGAAACGAGTTCAAGATCAGATGTGCCTTCACCAGAATAAACACGCGCTAAAGCTATTTCCCTTTTATATTCCTGCGCGTGAGATACTTCTTTCTTACACCACTCACTGCCCAAAGAATAAGGTGTCATTACAAACAGAAAATAATCACGGTTTTCGATCTCGGAATAGAGTTGAGTAGGATATTCACCCGCTTGCAAACGTCGATCCCAATAGACATCCATATACATTTCAAGAGCAAAGGCTAGGCGACGAACAAATTCCATCCCATCTTTGTGAGCATAACTGATGAATACACTTGGTCGATCAGTCATTTCTTTAACCCTCTTTATCTCTGATCCTTTGAGTCTCTGTGTTTACATCGCATGAGGCTAAAGCCATCATGCTACTCACCAGACAAGCCTGCTAAAGCGGCTAGTTTAATCATCCGCATGGTGAAAGTCCCTTATGCAACTTTCCACGTTAATGAGATCATACCCATTGGCTTCACCGGCCTTTGAAGTCGCTTTAGCCGACTTGTTTTCCGGTTAGCATGACGGCTTTAGCCTCATGTGGTGCTACATATGGTTTAATCATCTGTCTGCTCTAAATAATTATTGGTCGTTTTATTAGCATGATGAGCCTTTTGTTGCTCGACATATTTCACGACAGACGGCAGTGCCTTTGTCCCAAAAGTCAACAAGCCATAACCTTGTTGCCATCGAAAGCGATTTTCTAGGTTTGGGAAGGAGTCATTCACATTATGTGCTGATAATCCTTTCATAATGCGTATCCATTCCGCGCCTGCAACGTGTGGTGGAAATGAAACTGCAACATGAATATGATCTTCAATCCCGTTAATGGCAAAGACTTCACCTTTGAGTGTCCGTGTTTTGGCGTGTATCGCCTCAAAAATGACCTTCTCCAGCGCATCTGTAATCACAGGCTCACGCTTATAAGTTGACCATATCGCGTGGTAAAAGCATTTCCAATAGGGCATCTATTTTTCATCTTCTCGTTTTGCCGATGTCTTACTAGTCACTTTAGTAGACTTGTCCCTTGTGTAGCCGTATGGCTTTAGCCTACGGCGGCATCAACACGGGTAATCTATCCCCGCAAGTACGCCAGACTTTTCTCAATCCGCATTTCAGCCTCGCCATCACCATCAAACTCGAAGCAGTAGGTCATCGGCTGCGGCAGGGCTTCCAACGCCGCGACAATCGCAGCCATCGGCAAAGCGCCGTTGCCCAAATAGGTGGTCGCCATACCTGCGGCATCCGGCTTGTCCTTGAGATGGGCATAGACCACCCGCTCGCCCAACGTCTCAATCGCATCCAACACATCCTCGCCGTGCATGGCATAGTTGCCCACATCGACATTCACCTTGAGCGTTGCCGACGGTATATGATTGAGAATGTGCGTCAATTCACTGAGATGTCCACCGGGCAGATTACCCCAATTTTCCAGCGCAATCACGATGCCTAAAGACGTTGCGTGGGCGACTGCTTCAATCGCGGCAGTCCACGCGGGATCAGATGTGTCCGCCGGAGCCGCACCGGGGAATACACGCAACAGCGGCGATCCCAACGCTTTCGCCGTGTCCAGATCATGCAGCAAAAGGTTGTGCGCTTGGTGATCTTTGCTGAACAACGTACTAAAGGTGGCATAAGTCACCAGCTTGCCCGCCGCTTCGATTTGCTGACGAGCCGCCGCCACTTCAGCCGCATAATTCGCCCACAACTCACGCCGCAGTTCGATGCCATCCACACCTAAGCTGTCGAGCTTGCCAATCAAGTCGGAAACAGTGAGTGTTCCGGCTTTCAGTTCATCTGCATATTGCACAACACACATCAAAATCGGTCGCTTGGTTTCCATGAATTTTCTTGTCTTTCTCTGCACTTTCAGCGCATCTGGTTCAATTTCTCATCTCAAATCGTCGAGTATCCCAACCGCCCAATCAGACGATTGACCTTATCCTCATAGCTGGCAGCACTCTCCGTTTCGACGGTCAAGGCGTTCTTGGTAGCCAGTGTCTCGATGATTTCGGGACTTAAGGCACGTTCGCCCAATGTCGTGTCGTAGGCTTTGCCGAAGCTGTAACCGCCGTGACAAATCGGAATAATCTTGCAGGTCGGGATTTTCAGCGCGATTTCAACCTCTTCCAGTACCGCTTTAGATTTCAGCGTTTCCATCGTCAGCAGCAGAATAAAATATTGGCTGGCAGTGATCCGCGCAACCAGCACATCACGCCACTCGTCACCCAGCGGAATATCTTTGTCGATGAAGGCTCGTAAGTTGTGGTCTTCCAATTTCAGACGCGCCTCGATGAGTAAGGCAAGGGCGCTGCTTTGCCGCCGCGCATACGAGATAAATACTGAAGGTGGATTAACCGGCTTTTCCAATAGGGCAAAGGCTTTACCTGTTAGCAGATAGCCGTCTTTCTGCTCAAATTCTATAAAGTAACCAAACGACAGCATCAAATAAGCGGACGGTGGATTATCTGACCACTTACGCGTCAAATAATCATCGAAGTTCGCAGGACCGGCTTGCACGTTCGACCAGTTCATCCACTGTTCATTGCTGTGCATCCGCTCGACAGTGAGGTTGGTTCCCCATAACCCGCGCGAAACCCCATAAGCCAGATCACGCGCCATTGTATGCACCCGTTCAATCGGATCATCTGGCACTTTGAATTCCAGCGGATTATCCATGGTCTGCTCCTGTAGGTGAGATCTCAACTTCCCTCAATTGTACCCGCATAATTAATATGAAAACCTTTTGTCATTGCATTGGTTTCCTCCATCGCTTGCGGGGGAGGATTAAGGAGGGGGTTTCTTACTCTTATCTTTGCGACTTTGCGTTAAAAGTTTTTATGCTTACCAGATTCGCGCCCCTTGATCTTCAATAGTCAACAAGCCGTTGAGGTTCAGTTCAGGTGTTTTCGGCAGCCGCAAAATCATCACGCCATGTTGGTCAGGAGTCGGGATTAAGCCGTTTTCGCCGCGTCCCGCCAATGTACCCGGCCAACGCTCCCAACCCACACTTTCGTAAAAACCGAACTTGTCGGTTTCCAAACCGGCAATCTCGTAATCGCTAATGACTAAAGCGATCTGCTGCATCACCGCTTTGCCAACCCCTTTTCCTTGTTCAGTGGTCGCAACCGATACGGCGTCAATGTAAGCACTCCGCAAAATCGGATGCCCTTCCGGCTGCATCCAACGGGTGCTGACCATTGCATGACCGATCACCAAATCACCACGATAAGCAATCACATGCATATTATCTGGTGCAACAAAATCGAACAGTTCGTAAAATTCAGGGTTCTTGTGAGCGTCCACACAAACATCCACAATGGCTTTGCGCGTTGCTGCGTCTAATATATCTGCCCACACTGTTTTCAAAAGTAAATCACTCATCTATCAGTCCATTATTTTGATGTTCTCTTGTGAATGGATTCACTGGCCTTTTTCCTTATGTCACTATAGTAAAAACTGTACTATTGACCATTCAATTTTGCGGCGATTTTTGCTACAATTCAACCAGTTTTGAACAAATTCCTCGTCGTATCCGTTCTAGTAATTGTGGCAGCGAATTTCTCCCTCAAACTTTAGTCTCTCAGACCAAAGAATGAGCAAGAATCGGACAAAAATCGCTTGCTTTTTTAGAAATTCTGTGCTATCATCATAATGTAATTAAGAACACGAAGCAAGTTCAATTTTGGAGGGGTTATGAACAACCGAAATGATGGTCACAACCAGCACTCATCCAGCCCTTCCGCTGCCAATTGTGGTCGCGAAGTTGGCAGCAAAACATCCGCCCTCGCTGCTGCCAAAGCGGTACATCACCAGCAAATTGCGCTGTTAGTCAACCAGACCTTAACCACCAGCGTGATTGAACCCTGCCTCTCACCGCTACTTTGGTCAGAGTCATTCCGCCTGCGTTTGGATGGCTGATTGGTATGGCAATAAATTGCTCATTGCCTTTGCCAAACATTTAAGCTGAAATAGGCCTTATCAACGCCAGTACATGCTCTAAACGCTTCAAATCATGTGAAAGCTGCCGCGCGATTGCCCGTCCGCAGCCCACAAGAAATTGGTAACGCTGATTTTCATCTTCGTACTGCCATGAAGCATAACGGATAGCCGCTGCTAATAAATCGTCCGAAGGCACTTCTGCCGCATTGAGAATCAACGTCAGATAATCGTGCCGCCGTGTAAAGTCGAGGATCATATCTCGTGTACACAAATCCACTTGGCTCAGACTCATCGGAGGGCGCGGCGGTAAACTGTGGACAATCGCACCGTTGCTCACATAGCGGTAACCGATATTCAGGACGCTAATCTCCATCGGAACCATCCGGTTCTCACGCTGATCCCGTAAAACGCTGCTGTTGACCGAATCGGCCATGACCAGTTCGTTCACCAGCAAGTCGTCCTTAATTTCAACGGCGTAAATCAAGCCAACCGCCTGAATTGACTCGTCGTTGGCGATCGGTGCGCTCACAAACGCCCCAAAGTCCTGATTGCTGTTTACGCGGTTGCTCTGTGTGCCGCAGGCGAATCCGCGTGTGCTGGCTCTCAGCACGCGTCCCACCATGTATTGTTCTTGTACGGTCATCATAATGAGCCACTACCTCCACTCGATCTATGCTTCGATGTTTTACCTCTACTCTCCCTCGATTTGGGAGAAGATTAAAGGTGAGAGTTTGTTAATGGGTTTTCACCGTTTAGTCTAAATACTCAAACCCTCTATGCCTTGACTCCCTTCCCCTGTATACGGGGGAAGGGTTGGGGATAGGGGTTAAAGTTCATGCAAGCGCTTCTCACTCCGTGCAACACGTTTACCGAAATTCTTCGCCGAAATCACCAACGGATCAATTTCCGGCTTATTCAAGCGCCACTCCAACCGGATCATCTCTTCGAGTTTGGCCTTGTCTTTACTGCTCACCACCGCCAGTTCATCCGCCCGCGTCAGTGCATACGGGTAAGGATTACGCCCCTGCATGGCACTCTGAGAAACAATCAGCGCGTGCAGTTCATCCACCTTCTGCTTGTCACGCGCCACCCACATCGGCATATCCACGCGCGCAATCGCATCCTGATAGCCACTGCTGACCTTCACATAGAAACACGCAATCTCATAATTCACGCCGCGCTTCTTATATAGAAGGTTACGCGGAGAATTCTGAAGCATCAATGCCGAGCGATCCCCCGGCCCTAACAGCACATTAAACAGGTCAAGGTCTTTCAACCCTTCCATGTCACCTGAACCGAGATCATCGCCTTTGATGTCCTCTTCAGGCAGGTTCAACAGATGTAGTAAACGGATAACCATCTTACTCCGCGTTGGGTTATCGACATAACCACCCAACAACGCACCTGAATCATGTAGATGAACCAGACCACCCCAATATTGCTTCATCAACTCGATGTGTCCGGTCACATCGCTGTTGACCCAGAACATCAGATGGTTGTCGTAAAGTGCTAACAAGGGAAGCGCCTCGCCGCGCATATTCCACGCCACGTTCCCCAACTCGCTCATCTCACGTACGGTACGTATCGCGTCAATCGTGCGGCTGCTTAAGACGCGGCTGCTTTTATCCCGCACATGATCAGGGTGATAAACCAGCTTCGGTAGATTAATTTGCTCCGGTGTGCGTTCGTCACCGTGGTGATAAACAAACAACCCGACGTTCGTCAGGTAGTAGGGCATTCGCCATTGTTCGTTCGGGTAAATTTGGGACCCATCCGCCGCGATGATGGTCGCACTAGGCGGTGTGGTCGGTGGTGGGAAGATATCACAAATGCGTTCGTGGAAGGGAGCATCAAGAGGGGCTGCGCCACGATACCCGCTGACATCCGGTCGGCGTACCATGTCGATACGTTCGTGGATGAAATCGAGATCCGTCGCATCTTCAAAACGTTCCAGCGCAATTTGTAGACGATCACTCACATCGAAGTCGATTTCGTGGATCATGCGCCCCATCTTTTGAAGCTGATCAACTAATTTGTTGAATTCAAGCGACAACGCCACCCCCTAAACCACGCTAACCAAATCTAAACTTTCTTAATAAGAGTAGCACCCGTGTTCTAGAGTGTCAAGTTAATGGCATTTTAAGCGGCTTATTGAGTCTGTCCCCCACCTTATTTTATGTTCACAACTCTTTAACGTTTAAACTATAAGATTACATTGAGAAATGCTAAACTTCGTAAAAAAGGTGACAAATATCCAAAAGTCATGGGTGCATAACCCCAAAAACGTTGTTATACTGATGTTCATCAACTTCATCTGTGCAAAACTGATACAAAATATTACGTTGTTACCAGTATCGTAAACCCCTTTTTCGATGAGCCAGATGGAGTAATAATATATGACAGTCAACCAAATAGACGAACGTGTCGTGGTCGCCCGTACCGAGGAAATCGTTTTTGCGGGTGATGGCGTGCGTCTTGACGGACAAATCGAGTATCCGATTCTTTCTGCGCGTCAAAAGACCTTCCCTTTAATGTTTATTCTTCATCATGCTGGTTGCGATGATCGCAGTGGATACAGCCACTACGCTCAAGCGGGTTTGGCCTCGGGGTATGCTGTCTTCCGTTGGGATAAGCGCGGTACGGGACGCAGCGGCGCGGGTGGCGCAGGTTCGACCATACAAGATGCTGTCAACGCCTATGTAGTCGCACTTGAACAACCCAATATTGACCGTAAACGCGTCGTGATTCTGGCACAGGCCGCTGGCACAGGTTTGCTCGGTGACTCATTTGGCTTATTTGCGCGTGTTCAACTGCCGTATGGTGTGGTTCTGGCGACCAACGCGCTTGATGAACAAGCAGTGCTGGCAATCGAAAGCCGCGTGCTGGTCATCATGGGGCAAAACGACTGGCGACCATGGCAGAAGTTTGGCAAATCGGTTTGCGAAGCCCATAACGAAGCCTACAAACACGGCGCACATTATTATGTTGCCCCGTATGCAGATCGTATGCTGCAAGATCCCCGTAGCAATGAATTTCACTTTGGAGCCAATACGGCCTTACAGGATTGGTTGCAGACCATTTGAACTCGTTTAGTGTAGATCTCTCTGGCAAAACCGCAATTGTAACCGGTGCAGGGGCAGATGTAGGTCGCTCCATCGCTTTGGCGCTCGGAAAATCGGGCGCAGCGGTGATCGTGAACGACCTTAACCCTGACCGTAGTGAAAAAGTCACCCAAGAAATCATCGACGCAGGTGGTAAAGCAACCGCGTGGCAGGCTGATGCATCCAACCGTTTTCAGGTGGGATCATTGATCGAAGCCGCGCGGGATACTTATGGTCGCATCCACATTGTCATCAACGCAGCAGGCGCTTATAAAGCGGGTCCCATGCCCAAGTATGACGAATGGGATTGGCGGCGCATGATGGAAGTCAACCTCAACAGCGCCTTTTTCGTCAGCCAGCTTGCCGGACGCGTCATGGCGGATGAAGGTGGCGGAGTCATCGTCAACATCGCCTCGACTGCGGGACATCCCAACCCGATGGCGGATGGTGTCGGTTATGTGGCTAGCAAAGCCGGACTCATCGGCATGACCAAACAGTGCGCCCGCGAATTTGCCCCGCTCGGCATCCGTGTCAACGCCGTTTGTCCCGGTAACATCGCTGAGGGTGAAACACCGGAAACCCCACCCAATAACTCGCAGGCTCGTTACGGCACACCCGATGAAATCGCAAGTGTGGTTCTGTTCCTCTGCTCGGATGCTGCTCGTTTCATTACCGGACAAGCCATCAACGTCGATGGCGGTGAGAGTATGCTGTAAAGGTGATCATCTGATGCTATAATCACCAAAAGTGTGACATAGCACAAAGGATGACTCATATGGTCACCATTCAATTGTCAGCCATCGTGGATAAAAATGGTCAATTGACGGTCAAAGTTCCCGAAAACATCCCACCCGGCCCGATCAACATTATCATCCAATCACCAGAAACATCTACACTTCCTAAGATCAATTCAGCCCGTGAAGTTGCTCGAGCGAAACTGGCTGCTGCCGGATTACTGGGTTCTGCCCATCGCCTACCGGACGATACACGTATTCCGACGGATGCTGAAGTTCATGCTGCGGGAATCCTTCCTGCGGATGCTCGCCCCTCAGAAGACCTCATCAACGAAGACCGAAATGAAGAGTGAGTAGCTACTACCTCGATACCAGTGCGCTCATAAAACGATACTTAACTGAAACAGCTCTGCGTGGATTAAAAACCTTGTTGATTTAGCTTCTGGACACGTCATTGTTGTGTGCGATTTGACAGCAGTCGAAGTGTTTTCGACATTGGCGCGTCGAAAGCGCGAAGGAACAATAACCGCAACTGATATTCTGATTTTACAAACCCGATTTCTGGCTGATTTTGGACAAGAATATCTGTCCATTGCTCTCGAAAATGTTGTTTTAAGCCGCGCGCGTGATTTGCTTAATCGTTATCCATTACGTTCTTTGGACGCTACCCAACTGGCAAGTGCCATTGAAGCCTCAACTATTCTGGGTGAACCCCTAACTTTTATCAGCGCAGATAAAAATCTTTTGAACGCTGCTGTTGGTCAGGGATTCGGTACGGACGATCCAAACAATCATCCGTAATAAGCTATTAACTTTGATGGCGGCGAGAGTATGCTGTAAACCCCTTCATTTGATTGACAAATCATTTCAATTTCGCCATTAAAACCGATATTTTATGGCGAAATTGGCGACATTTCGGCGGAATGCTCGGCTGGATGCGCGGCAATCGGCTGTTGGGATGTCCGCCGCCAAGATTGCTGCAAAACAGTTCTTTGTCTGGTTCCCCCTCTGCCATGAAATGGAGAGGGGGTTAGGGGGTGAGGATTGATGGACTATTCAACACCCTCTCAATCTTTTCGCGTACATCCGCAAGATGTTCAATTACCTCCTCATTACGGAAACGGATAACACGCAGTCCGCGACTTTCGAGAAACGTTTGCCGTAAGACATCTTCATCTTGCGTGTAATCATGAATAGCGCCATCCACTTCAATGATGAGATGGGCTTCTGCACAAAAGAAATCCACGATAAAGCGATCAATCGGATGTTGGCGGCGGAACTTGAAGCCCAAAAGATTTCGATTGCGGATCAACGCCCACAACACATTCTCAGCGGGAGTTGGCTCATGGCGCATCTGCCGTGCCAAAGGCTTTAAGGCATCCCATAACTCGGTGGTCGTATAGGTTTGCGCGAAGGGCGGTTTATCATTCGGGGTATTGTTGATCATGTTGTCCTCCTCACCCCCAGCCCCTCTCCATTTCATGGCAGAGGGGAGCCAATGCATTTAATTGATAGGTGGCAGCCCATTGACAATCGCCACCGTTTCCACACTCACGCGGGTGACGCGCTCCACCAGATTGACGATATAGCGTTCGTCATTATTCGTGATCAAGATGCGTATCCGTCCAAATTCATTAAATTTCAAATCTCGAATCCATCTGTATATTTCTCAAATGATTGACGAATAAGGAATAGTCCGTACTCGATTTCATTGTGAGAGTCGATATTAAATTGAACATCTCCATTTCCATAATGACCAACCTGTGAAACATCACGGCAAATATGTTGCGGATCGTTAAGCTCATCAAATCGTAAATTTAGCCATATCCGTAATCTGCTTTGTTGAGGTTGAATGTCCACAAAATTCGTTGTAGTTTTGTACGCAATATATTTTGACTTTGGCTCCTCACGAACCGAAGAATCCAGATTCAATATTCGGGTTCGCAGAGAATCAAATAGTGAAAGAACCTCACCTTGCAAATGCTCAAAATCTGCTAGAGAGTAATCGTCACTTTCTATCTCAACTTTTGCCCCATAACGACTCATTATGGCATCATCAAGGCGTGGAAAATCCCAAACTTGTAGTGCCAAACTGGCTAGTTCTATGCCTCGATCATTAATTTCTTTCTCGCCCCATCGATCCAATTTTGAGATCGATCTATTTAGTCGAATTGGACTATCTGCGAAGCCACCCTTCATATCACGTTTTTCTATAAAAGGACGATCACTCAACTCTGGGTTATAGCCTGTTAGTGTAAGATTGCCTACAGTATGTATATAACGCTGCTGAACTTCCCGCCATTTATCCCCAAGTTCGCGTTGCCAGTGATGAGAAAGTTTTTCATTCTGTGGCATAATGTGTTCTATAGTATATTCCTCGATATTTACCTCTTCTTTACGATCGTGATTTTCAAGTTTGCTCAATAGATAATTGCGTCTTTGACGTAGGTTATAGATATCTTTTTGAACAAATTCATTCCAAAATTCCTCATCTTTAGGAAATCTTCGATAACTATCAAGTGTTATAAAAATGAACTTAACACTATTGAGGTAATCATCTTTATTAAGGGATCTTTTGAAGGTGGCGAATGTTTTATTCATTGAATTTGTAGGTATTCCGACAATCGCTCTTCGAAATACATATGTTTCAACTAAGCGTAGAATCTCGATAAACTCATTTCGGTCTAGACGATGAAAGCGCTCGTAGTCATCAAAAACTTCAAGCAGCAATGGATAAGCAACATCTACCTTAAGCATATTGATGTTTGATAGAATGCGGCGAATTTCAAGATCATCATTTCGTACTGGAAATGCTAAACGAACAAAGTAGCGCGAATATAAGGCAACATCAGCTATAACTGAGCTTACATCTCGCCCACGAACGTATTTTTTGAACTCATTATAAACTTGATCAATATTTGGAATGGTTCCCAACTCTGAGTTAATAGTTAGATAATCCCGCATGAATCGATCAAATAAGCTTGAATACTCCGAGTGTCCAAACCTTTGCTCCATCGGATACCAATAGCGATCATATAATTCTTCTTGTGCTGCTGGTTCCAAAGCCATCAGCACATAATTTCGAATTAGATCTGCTTGTGATAGATCAAGTCCAGTTGAATTTAAACTCTCAAAGTAACTACTCAGGCCGGTAAATGTAGCGAAAAAGACAGCAAAAGCAGTATAGTTGGGGGATGATTGAACAAAGAGATGAGATGAAGCTAGGGGAATTGGATCAAGGGAGTTTGATCAGCATCATTCTGGAGTTGAGAGAAG
>JBBSBM010000078.1:0-37440 GCA_038251275.1 Aggregatilineales bacterium | reverse complement strand
TTTCCGGCAGACACATACACTTTTACAACTACCACAACCGCCAACTGCAATTATTGCCTCGAATGATTTGATGGCATTTGGAGCGATGGACGCTGCCAAAGCCGCTGGCTTGCAGGTTGGGCATGATCTCTCTGTGATTGGCTTCGACGATATTTTTATGGCTTCGCAAGTCTATCCGCCTTTAACCACTATTCGCCAGCCAATGGCGGAGATGGGTGCGGATGCATTTGAATTATTAGTCTCCCTTTTAGATGGGCGTACCGTACTGAATTTACGGAGAGAACTGCCCACAGAATTAATTATTCGCGAATCAACAGGCCGCGCCCCGCATCAATAGGCGATGGTGTGTTGATCGAGCTGGTGAATTTATCAGCGTAAATGGTTCGTTCAATGACAAAGTAGAAAAGGAGTGTCAATCGAAAAAACTTCTTTTGTGAGGTGTGGATTCAGCTACACCACAAAACAGTTCTCTTGGGAGTTATTAGTTTTATAAGGAGTTCTTTGTAATGCGTAAAACTTCGCGATTTCTGATGATGGTTATGTTGTTAGCACTGATCGTCTCATTTGGAGCGGTCGCTGCACAAGATAGTGTCGTCATTCACTGGTGGCATGAGTCCACTTCGGATGCTACAGTTGCCTACTGGCAAGGTTTGGCTGATGCTTACACGAAAGAGCATCCAAACGTCACTTTCGAAATTACCAATTTGGAAAATGAAGCCTATAAGGCCAAGCTCACTACCGTTATGCAAGCCGGTGATCCGCCAGATTTGTTCTGGAGCTGGGGTGGTGGTAAGTTGTGGCAGTTTGCAGATGCTGGATTGACCCGTGACATTACCCCCGAACTGACCGCAAACAACAATGAATGGAAAGATTCATTTGCGGCTGTGTCAGCACTCGAACTATACAGTCAAGATGGCAAGTATTACGGTGTGCCGTTTGACTGGGGTGCAGTCGGCATGTTCTATAACAAGGCATTGTTCACCAAAGCCGGACTAGATCCTGAAAAACCACCGACCACATGGGCAGAATTGCTGGATACCGTGAAAGCCCTGCAGGCCGCTGGCATCACCCCGATTTCAATTGGCGAAAAAGACAAATGGCCGGGACACTTTTGGTATGGTTATCTGGCAACCCGTGAAGGTGGTCAGGATGCTTTCCTCAAGGCTTACAACCGTACTGGTTCATTTGCTGATGCGCCGTTTGTAAAAGCTTTCGCAGACCTGAAGGAATTGGTTGACTTGAATGCCTTCCAAGAAGGTTTCCTCGCGGCAACTTACGGCGATCAAGAAACAACATTTGGTAATGCTGGCGCTGCAATGGAATTGATGGGCCAATGGTCGCCTAGCGTGTCCAAGAGCAACAGCAGCAGTGGCGAAGGTATCGGCGCTGACCTCGGTTGGTTCCCGTTCCCCGTTATTGATGGTGGCGCGGGCGACGCGAAAGACGTGTTCGGTGGCGGTGACGGTTTTGCTGTCGGCGCAAACGCTCCGGATGCGGCTGTTGATTTCCTGAAGTACATCACTTCGGCGGAAAGTCAAATACTGGGTGCGGCACCCGATGTTAGCCTCACTATCCCCCCGACGGTGAAGGGTACAGACGAAATCATTGCTAATGACCCGATTATGCAATCGATTGTGAAGGCTCGCGACGAAGCTCCTTACTTCCAATTGTATTACGATCAATTCCTGCCCCCCGCGTTGGCAGGTGCGATCCTTGACGCGGCAGAAGGTGTTTTTGCTGGCGTAATGACACCGGAAGAAGCGGCTCAGTCAGTTGAAGATGTAGCGGCAACTGAATTGGCTGCCCCATAGGTATTTGATTTAGAAGCTGTCGTGATGATGCATATTAGAAATGATATGCATCATTACCTGTGTTCATACCAAATGAAATAATATACCCATACAAGAGTTTATTCAGGGCTTTCATTTCGTTCCCACATACTGATTTCTTCATCCACTTTATTCTTGAGTGGAAAGTAGGTTGTGAAACGAAAGTCCACAATATTTAAAGAGATTTTGCTATGTCTGCCATCCGTTTTCGTGTTTTACCCCAAAATCGTGAACAAATTGCAAAAGATAAGCAGCGTCAACAGATCAATAACTTTCTGTTGGTCATCTTGTTTTTGCTGCCGGGTATGATCGTATTTTTTCTATTTCTGCTGTGGCCCATTAGCAGGTCTTTCAACCTAAGCCTTTATAAATGGAATGGCTTGGGAGCGATGACAGATTATATTGGTATCAATAACTATACAACGCTGCTGAGCAATTCAATTTTCCAATCCTCCCTTATACACAGTTTTACAATCATGATTCTGTCGTTAGGGATTCAGCTTCCACTGGCGTTGGGTTTGGCGCTGTTGGTAGGGCGTGGTGAACTCAGAGGGCGGCGGTTATTTCGTGGCATCCTGTTCATTCCATTTGTTTTTTCAGAGATTATCTCCGCCATTTTGTGGTTATATGTTTTAAAGCCTGTAAATGGTTTAGCGAACGTGGCCTTCCAAGCGATAATCCCGAATTTTCAACCAGTATCGTGGTTGGCTGACCGTAACATTGTGCTAATCGGCATCTTTGCGGTGATTACATGGAAGTATTTTGGCTTCCATATGATTTTGTATATGGCGGGGTTGCAAAATATTTCCAAGGATCTTGAAGATGCCGCACGGGTAGATGGGGCAAATGAGGCAAGTGTGCTGCGACATATTACGCTGCCCTTACTCGGAAGTACCATTCGGTTGACGATCTTTCTGTCGGTATTGGGTTCGTTTCAACAATTTGTCATTATTCAGGTTATGACGCTCGGTGGGCCTGTAAACGCGAGCGAAGTGATTGCAACCTATTTGTATAAATATGGAATTCAGCGCACCAACTTGGGCTACGGAAGCGCTGTAGCGGTGATATTGTTTGGTATAACGCTGATTTTCTCGTTGGGATACCAGCGCATTATTTTACGTCGTGATTACACGGCTGATACGATCTGAAAGGAGATCTACGATGACACAATCACAACGAGCATGGTCTTCTTTCATAGGTATAATGCGATATGTCATTCTGATTACATTATGCGTCATTGTAATGAGCCCGGTGGTGACGGCCGTTCTGGGCAGCATCCGGACGAATGGCGAATTTTTATCGGCCCCATTTGGACTTCCTCAAAATGGTATTCAATGGGCGAATTACACCGATATTCTGCTTGATTCCGGCTTTTGGAATTTAATGAAGAACAGCCTTATCATTACCATTTCAGTGACTATTCTGAATGTGATTCTGTCAAGTATGTTGGCATTTGTTTTCAGCCGGATGAATTTTCGTGGGCGCGGGCTACTATTTAATATTTTATCGTTAGGGCTGCTATTTCCCATTGTGATCGCAATTCTGCCTATTTTTATTCAGATCCGGCAGTTTGGATTGATTAATAATCTTGCGGGCGTCATTCTCCCACTGGTGGCTTTTGGACTTCCGGGCAGCGTGGTGATCCTACGCGGCTTCTTTATCAGTGTGCCGAACGAACTGGAAGATGCTTCCTATATCGATGGCTGCACCACGTTTGGCTTTTTTCGCTACATTTTGCTGCCGCTGGCGCGCCCTGCATTGACGGCAGTGGCTGTTTTGCAAGTTATTGCCAGTTGGAATGAATATTTCCTGCCGTACCTCCTTTTGAATGATCAAAAGTTGTGGCCGCTGCCATTAGGCATTCAGCAGTTCCAAGGTGAACATCTCACTGATTGGGCGAAGATTATGGCTTATGTTACCCTTTTGATTATTCCCACAGTTATTTTCTACATGTTTGCCGAGAAATACATCGTAACAGGACTTACTGGCGGCGAACTTAAAGGATAATTATAGATCATGGCATACCAGCATATGAATGCAAGTCTGTCGGTTGATGCGCGTGTGTCGGCTTTAATGACCGAAATGACGCTGGATGAAAAGATTGCCCAATTGGGTAGTTTCTGGATTTACGAGATTTTAGAGGGAACGACCTTTTCGCCCGCTAAGGCGGGGAATTTATTTAGCAATGGTGTGGGACAAATCACACGGATGGGTGGAGCAAGTAACGTCAAGCCCACCGAAAGTGTTGTGCTCGCAAACAACATTCAGAAATTTTTGATTGACAATACACGTTTAGGCATTCCAGCCGTTATTCACGAGGAATGTTGCAGTGGCTATATGGCACGCGGGGCGACTGTTTTCCCGCAGGCGATTGGCGTTGCCAGCATGTGGGAACCTAAACTGGTGGAGGAGATGGCAGATGTCATCCGCCGACAGATGCGCTCGGTTGGGGCGCATCATGCGCTGAGTCCTGTGCTGGATGTGGCTCGTGATGCCCGATGGGGGCGTGTTGAGGAGACCTTTGGTGAAGACCCGTATCTGGTGGCACGAATGGGCGTGGCTTACGTGCGCGGTTTGCAAGGCGAGACTTTGCAGAATGGCGTCGTGGCGACGGGTAAACATTTTGTAGGCTATGGGGCTTCTGAAGGTGGTATGAATTGGGCACCACCGCATATCCCTTGGCGTGAAATGCGAGACGTGTATCTGTTCCCATTTGAAGCGGCTGTTCGGGATGGCAAAATGGCATCTATGATGAATGGCTATCATGAACTCGATGGTGTGCCATGTGGAAGTAATAAGGAATTGCTAACCACGATTTTGCGAGACGAATGGGGTTTTGACGGCACAGTGGTTTCGGATTATTTTGCGATTACCATGTTGGATGAATATCACCATGTTGCAGCGAATAAACAGGATGCGGCTTTTGCGGCGTTAGACGCGGGCTTAGATGTTGAACTGCCATTTACTGATTCGTATGGTAGTCCTTTGCGCGAGGCCGTTCTCTCAGGCAAGATACCTGAGAGTCTGGTTGATCAGTCATTGCGGCGTGTGCTGACGCAGAAGTTTGTGCTGGGTATATTCGACCATCCTTATGTGGATGATGTTGCTGTGGTTTTCGATACACCAGATGAGCGAAAACTGGCGCGGGAAATCGCACAAAAGTCGATTGTGCTGCTCAAAAATGAGGGCAATATCCTGCCATTGAGTAAGCAACTGAATTCAATCGCGGTGATTGGCCCGAATGCTGACAGTATCCGTAATTTGTTTGGTGATTATGCTTATCCGGCGCATGTTGAAACCTTGTTGGAATTGAAGAACAAAAAGAATGTGTTCAACCAACCGCTGCCAGACGGTATGGAAGCCATTGATGATGATGATTTTATTCCAGCCATCAGTGTTCTAGCGGGTATCAAGGCTCAGCTTAGCGCTACAACCCAAATTCATTATGCCAAGGGCTGCGCTGTCAACGATGCCTCGACTGATGGTTTTGCCGAAGCGGTTGAAGCGGCTCGTCAAGCGCAGATTGCCATTGTGGTGGTAGGTGATAAAGGTGGTTTGACGGACGACTGCACCAGCGGCGAGGCTCGGGATCGTGCAGATTTGCAACTCGCCGGTGTACAAAGTCAACTGGTTAAAGCCATTTATGACACCGGTACGCCAATCGTGTTGGTTTTGATTAATGGGCGACCTGTGAGTCTAGGTTGGATTGCGGAGTCTGTACCGGCTATTGTGGAAGCATGGTTCCCATCGGAAGAGGGCGGGAACGCGGTGGCTGATGTGTTGTTCGGTGATGTAAACCCCGGTGGTAAGCTGCCTATTACATTCCCACGTACAGTGGGTCAGGTGCCGATATTTTATGGTCACAAGCCTTCCGGTGGACGCTCACATTGGAAGGGCGATTATGTCGAAACCAGCTCCAAACCCCTGTTTCCGTTTGGATTTGGTTTGAGTTATACCCAATTTAAGTTTAGTAATTTGCGAACCGATTCGGCAGCAGCACCTGTCGGGGGTGATGTTACTATTCAGGTGGATGTGACGAATATTGGCGACCGCACAGGAGATGAAGTCGTCCAACTGTATACGCGCCAAAACGCAACTTCTGTGACCCGTCCGGTAAAGGAGCTGAGAGGTTTTCAGCGCGTAACCATTGAACCGTATCAAACAAAAGCCGTTTCATTTTGTTTGAAGGTCAACCAGCTCGGGTTTTACGATCAAGCGCACAACTTTGTGATTGAACCCGGCAAGATAGAGATCATGGTTGGTAATTCGTCACAAGACATTGCCTGTGGGGGCGAATTTGAAATTCTCGGCACTAAGACGGACATTCATGCCAGCAAAGTCTTTTTCAGTGAGTCGCGCGTGGGCTAAACTGCGGCAATAAAAGCTTTTCCATAAGTTGTAAAACTTAAAGATCGAGTACCGGTTTAATGTATCCAGTACTCGATTTTCTTATTTAGGAAATATGGCTGATGTAGTAGTTCAAGTGATTAGTTGGGTCAACTAGGGTTTTTGGTCACCTAACATCGGTTGGTGCATCTTCACAAACGCAACTAATACATCGGAGATCGTAATAATTCCGACAAGCGTTTCCCCTCGCATAACGGGTAAGCAACTGACGTAATGTGCCATCATCAAGCGAGCTGCTTCCGGCACAGGCGTATCGGCTTCTGCGACAATAGGCGCGACGGTCATCACTGCACCGACAGTCAGATGATTGACTGAGTCGTGATCTTCCCAATATTTCTGTACAATATCGGGTAGTCGAAGGGCTAGTCGGCAGTCACGCGCGGTAATAATACCGATGAGATGCCCCTCACTACTGATAACAGGTAAGTGATGGCACTCGCTTTGTTCCATTGTTTCTAGGGCTTCACGCAAGGTATTATCCGGTCGGATAATCACCGGATTGCGTGTCATAATATTATCGACCTTCATCATATTCCCTTAGACTTTAACGCTTAGGTTTATAGTAATGGTGAAAATGGAAGTTGTGGTCATGAGTGGAAGATGACATTTGTCAGTTATTTAAGCGAAATTGTACCCAAAAGACTATTTATGGCCGCAGGTTGGGCTTATCAATGCCTAATTAGGAAACAATTTTGTTTGTCGGTGTTATAAAGATTAAAAATTACAAACATTATAGGTAAATGCTCTTTCATTGTAGTAAGATTAATTTAGAGTTGTTTTTAGATTCTGGTATCTTGAAACCTAAGACATCACATTATCAAAATTTAGCCGATAATGGTGTTAGGTTGGGGTTAGGTAAAGTAATCTAGCTTAAGATTGTACGTAAAGTGGTTCAATTGTGCCGTATCATAACTGATTATCTATAGAAGTTATGAGTAGTTGATAGAGTTTCAACTTGAATAAATCGCGTTTTTTGCGCTTTGCCGCATTCGCCCTCGTTATCGAATTCGCCCTTGTAGTGTTTCTATTTGTCTCAAGAGCCAATCCGATGACCTCCTCGGTTTCTGATGTGCTGCCCACTCAAATGGTGCTGCCTGTAGCATCAACCCCGCTGCCACAGACCCAAATCGCCAGTAGTGAAACCATCCAGAGTGATGCACCTGAACCGGTGGATGCGGCAGGGCATCCGGTTGAACAAGGCAATCTAGCTGTTTCGGTCAGTGATTCCGCTTCTTCTGAAGTTGCGCCAAACACTACCCAACCTGCACCTACTAACACGTCAGCTCAACAACCGGCAGCTATTCCGCCATCAAATGCATCAACAGAGCCGACACAGATTCCTTTAGCGCCACAAGTGCCGGTTCCGAATCAGGTTGTTGTTCAATTTAAGGCAGATGCAAAGCCAGAAGAGATTAACGCCTATATTGCGTCGGTCGGTGGCACACTCAATCATAAGATTGACGCTTTAAATACTGTTGTTATTAACTTGCCCGCTTCACCGGTATCGCAAGCCTTACCATCGGCTGCGGCGATTGTGAACTCTGAACCCGATTATTTCGTCAGCGCATTGGTCGATGTCCCACCCAGTGATATGCTTTACAGCCAGCAATGGAGCTTACCCGTTATTGGCGCACCTGACGCTTGGAAAAGACTATCGGCAGATGCGCCGAAAGTGACGATAGCAGTGATCGACAGCGGCATCTGTGCCGATCATCCTGATCTTCAAGGGCGTATTTTGTCCGGTTGGGATTTTGTTGAAAATGATGCTGTGCCACAAGATGAATATGGGCATGGCTGCGGTGTCGCTGGCATTATCTCCGCCAACGTCGATGACGATACAGGTATAGCGGGTATCGCACCCAATGCCATGATTTTGCCTCTGCGTGTGCTGGATGCGAATGGTATTGGAACCTATTCCAACGTTGCCGCGGCTATCGTCCGTGCGGCTGACGAAGGCGCGCAGGTTATTAACCTTTCAATCGGCGGTAGCAATCCATCATCGCTGCTCGAAAATGCCATCAATTATGCCATCTCAAAGCAGGTGACGGTTGTGGCTGCTGCCGGAAATACGGGCGGTAACGTTCTGTATCCTGCGGCTTACGCGCCAGTGGTGGCTGTTGGATCAGTAGATGCCAATCTCCAGCGCAGCAGCTTTAGCAGTTATCTCCCACAACTTGATACACTCGCTCCCGGAAGTAATATTCTGACAACTGCATTGAACCAGAGTTATAAAACAGTGAGTGGTACCAGTTTTGCGGCAGCTGAAGTTTCGGGCATTGTGGCGCTTGATCTGGCCGCAGGTTATCCGATTACATTTGATGGCAGCCTCATCACATACGGATCGTATGATCCACTGGCTACACCTCCTGCTCCAATTGATAGGTTTACGCCCGGAGATGCCGTTGACGGTGATGTACAACCCTTGGCTGTTATTGGTCCGGACTCGCGTGTACGGGTGATGGATACTACCATAGCGCCCAACTCCGCAGTGGTATTGATTGAATTCCAGCAGGGTGTCGATTCATTAGGTCGCCCTCTTTATTATATTTGTTCTGGATCGGTTATTTCCCCACAATATGTGTTGACTGCCGGCCACTGTGCTTATGAGGGTGGCATTTATTCAACCAATATTTACGTTTACCCGGGTAACAACGCTGCGTCTGAACCCTTTGGTTATCGCACAGCAACTGCCGCTTATATCCCGCCGACGTGGATTAGTACGGCTACAGGCGATTTTAATAATGCAAATCTCGATTACGATTGGGCGCTTCTTAGACTCAATTCGCCTGTTTCAGCGTCCATTCAACCGTTTGCGCTGAGTACGTATTCGAACGCATTTCTTCTCAACAGTAGTACCAATTTCACAGATGCCGGTTATCCCGGTGATAAATGTCGTTATTCGAATGGTGTCGTTGATTATTGTCCATCGATCTACAATAACTACAGTTGGGATAATTTTGTTGCTCAGGGCGACACGCAATGGACGGCTTCTAACACAATTTTTAGTGCGATGACTTATCGTCTCGGTAGTAAAATCGATACTTATGGCGGACAAAGTGGGTCGCCGTTCTATTATGTCGATACAACGAAAGCCACAAATTCGATTTCGCGCAATGTTGTTGTCGGTGTTCTGAGCTACAGCGAAGTTTATGGCAGCACGACTTGCTATAATACACCGGGCGCACAATGTCCCGATGCAAACTCAGGTAACTATTTTAGACGTGTCACAACCGATATGTTGGAAGCATTAGCGGTCAATAATGTACCGTTTGTGAATCCCAATTGTTACGCAGTCAATTTTGCAGTGTCCGGTTCTGGTACAGTCACAAGTTCTTTGCCCCGTTCTCAGGGATGTGCCACTGGCACTTATACCATTGGCAGCAGCTTTGGATTAAGCGCTGTAGCCACACCCGGTTATGTATTTTCGGGTTGGAGCAGTGGCACATCATCGAATGATGTCAATACCACCTATACCGTGATCGGTGCTGCGACGGTTACTGCTACATTTGTGCCGCAACCGCCCCCGGCACCGAATACGGTATTACCCATTGGCTATTATGATGATCGGGATACCAATATTGGTTACAGTATCGGTTGGACTCAATTCAGTGGCACAGGGCCGAGTGCTAATACACTTGCTTACACCAATGTCCAGAATGCGATTGCAACCTTTGCCTTTAACGGTACTGGAATCATCTTATATCGCTCTCTAGCTAGTAATCGTGGGCCGATGGAAGTCTGCGTCGATACCACCTGTCAAACGATTACCAGTTATAACGCAACAATTGTGTGGGCATCGCCCACCGCCACATTGGACAGCGGTAGTGTCGCCACCCGTGTTGTCCGCATTCGTAATCTTTCGACCAGTTACATTGATTTGGATGCGGTGCAAGTGCTTGGGCCACCCGTTCCACTGGGCGTGGGTACTTATCAAGAGAACAATGGGAGCCTTACCTACAGTGGTGCTTGGACTTCAAACACCACTACCTTGGCACTTGGTGGTTCCCGAAAGTACACCAGTGATTCGAATGGTCGTGTGAGCTTTGATATTACCAATGCAGTGGGGCGAGTGGTCATTTACCGTACCACTTATCTCAGTGGAGTCTACGGTTCGATGCAAGTCTATGTGGATGGCGGATTGGTCGCGACTATCGACAACACCAGTTCGGCTTTCTTGTTTGGTATGCCGTTTGTCTTCTCAGTAACCCCCGGTAGCCATACTGTAGAACTGCGAAATATTGGTACGACTTATAGTGATCTTGACCAGATTACGCTTCTTGCGGCGGCGACTCCGTTGAGTGTCGGTACGTATCAAGAGACGGATGCGAACTTAATCTATTCCGGCATTTGGACATCGAGCAGCACAGCATCGGCGCTCGGTGGCGCGCGTAAATACACCAACGATCCCAATGGGACGGTTACCTTCAATATCGATAACACTGTTGGGCGCATTACTATTTACCGCTCGACCTATATGGCTGGCGTCTACGGTTCCCTACACGTGTTCGTTGATGGGGTAGCGACACCTATAGCGACCATCAATAACACCAGTTCGGCCTTCCTATTCCAACAACCGTTTACTTTTGCCATCACACCGGGCAACCACAGCATCACACTCAAAAACGTGGGTAGCACTTATAGTGATCTCGACCAAATAACGCTGCAAGCTGCACCGTTGGCCTTGACCGTCGGCTCTTATCAAGAGACAGATGCAAACCTAACGTACTCCGGCATCTGGACATCTAGTAGCACTGCCTCTGCATTGGGTGGTGCGCGCAAGTACACGAACGATCCGAACGGCAGCGTCAGTTTCACCATTGATGGTTCGGTTGGGCTTGTCACTATCTATCGCTCGACTTACATGGCAGGCGTATACGGTTCATTCCAAGTGCTGGTCGATGGGGCATTGGTCACGACCATCAATAACACCAGTTCGGCCTTTATGTTCCAACAACCATTCACTTTTGCGGTGATACCGGGCAGCCACAGCATCACATTTAAGAATGTGGGTACGACCTACAGCGACCTTGACCAAATCACGTTACAAGCACCGCCAGCAGCCTTGGCTGTGGGGACTTACGAAGAGACTGATGCGAACTTAACCTACAGCGGAACATGGACATCCAGTAGCACAGCATCGGCGTTAGGCGGTTCCCGGATATATACCAATGACATGAATGGCAGTGTGACCTTTAGCATTGATAACAGTGTTGGACGAGTGACGATTTATCGCACGACCTACATGGCAGGCGTGTATGGTGCGCTTCAAGTGTTCTTGGATGGGGCAGTCACGCCATTCATGACGATCAACAACACCAGTTCGGGCTTCATGTTCCAGCAGCCATTTACTTTTGCAGTGATACCGGGCAGCCACACCATCCGGCTCAAGAATGTTGGCACAACCTACAGTGATCTTGACCAGATCACATTACAGGCTGCGACTACACCCTTGTCGGTTGGCATCTATCAGGAAACCGATGCGAGCTTAATCTATAACGGCAATTGGATCGCCAATAGCACAGCCTCAGCACTCGGAGGTTCGCGCAAATACACCAATGATCCCTACGGTAGTGTTAGCTTCACAATCGACAATAGTGTTGGACAGGTCATCATCTATCGCACGACCTACATGGCAGGTGTATATGGTTCGTTCCAAGTGTTCCTTGATAACAGCCCCATTGCGCTGACGAGCATCAACAACACCAGTCCAGCATTCATGTTCCAGCAGCCGTTCATGTTCAGTGTGACACCCGGCAGCCATATCATTACGCTTAAGAATGTCGGTACGACCTACAGTGATCTTGACCAAATCACGTTGCAGGCACAAGGAGCACAATCCCAACCGCTGAAGCCAACTGCAACGCTTACGCCGACCGTCGTTACAGCCACTCCAACACTCACGCCGACTGATGTGACAGTGACAGCAACGGAAACACCGCTTGCCAGCGAAACGCCTGTCGAGACAGCTACTGCAACGGTAGTGACGAATGAACCAACCCAAACCGTCACGCCAACCGAGACGCTTGTGCCATCTGATGTACCAACGGATACGCCTGTTCCAACGGCGACGGTCATTCCAACTAACACCCTTGTCCCAACTGAAGTTCCAAGCAGCACGCCACTGCCCACAGCTATCCCGACCAGTACACCTGTGCCAACGGAAATGCCGACAAATACGCCCATCCCGACTGATATTCCAACCGAAACGCCAGTCGCGGGATAAAACACGGAGCCTTGAATAAACCGTTATATCGATGGGTCGTAGGGCTTTGATGTCTGTAAAATAATAAGAGGCCACACGTGGCCTCTTATTATTTCTCCATGAAGGAGGGATAAATCAGCAGTGCAATTTGGCGAAGTAAGCGAATCAATCTAATGAGTCGCATTCCTCATTAAGTCATTTATCCATAACCGATCTTAGTTATGGCTTTTTGTAGAGGTTGTTGTGATTTCCGGTGCGTTGCGAAGTGTTTGTAAAATCACGCAGTAACGTTCAGTGAGGCGGATTAAAGTCTCGATTTGTTCATCTGGTGCTTGCGTATCCAGATCAAAATACAAACGAATCCGTTGGAAGCCCACAGCGATTTCTTTTGACACGCCCAATGTTCCCCGGAAATCGAGATCGCCTTCTGCGCGAATAGTTGCATCCAGAAGCTCGACACCGATAGATGTAGCCACAGCAGCTAACGTAACGCCAGCACAGGCAACCAGTGCTTCGAGAAGCATATCGCCTGAACAGGCTGCAAACCCGCTTCCACCCGTTGCCGGATGTAAACCTGCTTCGACCAACATTTTACCTGTTTCAACTTTGCAAGTGATGCCTTCGCCTAAACGGCCTTGAGCCTTTAGCGTAATCAACGCTGTGTCAGGCATCTCTCGATACTGCTTCTTTAACGGAGCTTGCACCCGTCGAAGTGCTTCTCCATCCATTAAATCAAGGTCAACCATTTCAGTTCATTTCTCTTTCAACCAACAAAATTCTGTGAGATGAGGGACCGCCTGATTTTGTCAGGCTGTCCCTAAAAGTGTGATACTGCTTAACCGACTACGAGCCTTCTTTGACTTCGATTAGCTCATCAGCCAACAAACCATGTGCTTCCTGATGAACGGCGATTGCAGCTTCCCGGCTTGGTGCTTCAATCAGACAGAAGACCTTACCTGTACCTTCATCGAACCAGTAGCGCAGGTACTTTACGCCGTATTTCGGCTGAGTTTTCAGGTCGGCTTCGTGGGCGTGACCAACAGCATCTGCTGTTAACCCTTCGACATGATGATGAATATCCATATACAGTGGCATTATTTGTTTCTCCTTTAGCGTATCGTAGACTAGGTTTTAGGTGTCATATCAGTGACTGGTTGATTGGCTGGGCAGACCACGATTGGGTTAAAGTCCGCGAACACACCGTTCGGGTTAGATGTCCACAGCCACAGGTGCAGAGCCCACACGGGTGGTGTATTGGGAATGGTCGTCAACAGGTGGAAGGGGCGGTCGAACAGGACAGGTGCTTCACGTCCGGTATTGTTCGGATCCCATTTGTCTGCAAATATCAAATATTCGAAAGCCACCAGATTCATCTTGCCATCTTCTGTCGGTTCATACACCAATGCTTCGGGCTTCATCGGATCTACAACATCATCACCAGCTAAATCGCCGTTGACATAATGCTGTCCCATGCCGCCAACATTGTTGTTGGTGAAGCAATCGAGGAACTTGCCGTAGCCCGTATCCTTGATTGTGTCAAAGTCACGGAAACCGGCAGTTGCCTGACGAACATCAGAAATCAGCTTGCCAATTTCAGGGGTGATAGGCATATCCATATCATGCATATCAGACATACCATACGCCTCTTCAGTCGGTTCAGCGGTGGCATCCTGTGCGTGTGCTATGCCTGAAAAGGACATCACGGTGAGCAAACCAACTGCTGCCAATGTAAACAGTAACGAACGTTTTGACTTCATCGAACACTCCTTGTGTTGTTTTATCGGATGTGTTCACAGTAGCAGTTCGCGGCTGGTCGAGTCATCTACCATATGGGAGAGCGATTGGTAGATTCAGTGGTATATCTTGGGGCTTAAGCGGGTCATAAACCGAGTTCCTGTGCGCGGACAATGGCTTGGGTGCGGTTAGCAACATCCAGTTTTCGGTAAATGCTGAGCGTATGCGATTTGACAGTACCTGTTCCAATTACAAGCTGTGACGCAATTTGCGGATTAGTCATTCCAGCGGCTAACAGATGGAGGATTTCAATTTCACGTGAGGTGAGGAGTTGCTGCCTAGAAACATCATTTTCGATATGTGGCATAGTGCCAAACTCAGTTTGAAGCGTGGTCTTGATATTGTCTAATGTGAGGGTTTGCCCCTTTTTCCAATGCAGTTGATAAGAATCGTTACCCAACATGGCTTGCAATCGGGTTTGAAGGCGTTCAAACAGCGGCCATTGGCGAACCCAGTTCAACGCGATGTCAGGATATGTGAAAATCCAAGCGATCAATTCAACCGCTTTTTCAGGTGTGGTTTCGATAAATGTATAAGCCATGCTTGGAACAAGCCACATCGTGAGTGCAAGCTGTGTGTCTATATCCGATAATTGAATCACCTGTTGCATGTAATCATGGACTTCTCTTGGCTTACCTAAGCCACATGACAAGGTAGCCAATGACCAATAGAGTAATTGATAACCCATCGCGTTGGTGTTATGACGTTTTCCTATCTCGTTGAGCCGGAAACCTTCGGCATAATCCTCACGTCGACAGGCCAACAAAATCAACAAACAAAGTGAATAAGGTTGGAAAACAAGCATATTGATGGCTTCGGTGATAGTGTGTGAACGCTCGGCATAGTCCTGACAAACGGCGTAATCGCCTTGAAAGAAAGCGCACAGGGCTATCAAGCTTAAAGCATGGGCAATTTGTCCTTGATGTCCCACTTCTGTGGCGACGTGTAATGCTTCAGCACAGTATTGTTTTCCCTTTACATAATCACCTTCCAAAATGTAGTCTGAGCCAAGGTTATACAAGCAGATGACCCGTGCGACGCGGTTATGAGTGGTTCGCGCGAGTAACAGACTTTGCTCCGTATAGTCCTTTGACTTCTCGATATTGTTGAGGCTGGAATAAACATAGCCTAAGCGATGCAGCACCCAGCAAACGTAGTAAGGCTGGTTTATAGACTCAAACTGCGTTTTGCTGGTTTCCAAATGAGGTAGGGCATCAGCATAGCGCTGCATACTGTTCATGACATAGGCATACATGAGATGACAGAAAGCAATTTCAAATGGGTTGTTTTGCTCCTCTGCAATCGTCAATGACTTTTCGATGCCTACTAGTGCCTCTTGATAGTCTTCCTGAAACCACCAGTGTAGATATCCCCAACGGCGCGCCAGCAGCCGACCTAGAAACGGTGCATCAAAAGCGTGTTGCTCAAGTGTATGTTGGAAAATGGCGATAATTTCACGGTAGCGGCTGCGTAAAAACCCAAAAAGATAAAGTCCGTTAAGCATTGCATGGAGGTTTGTAAGCTGTTGATTTTGAGCTGACCATTCCCATGCCAGAACGATATTTTCGAAATCATTTTCAATGGCTAGCATGGTTTCTAACTGTTGAGGTTGTTTCAGTGCTGTTTCGTGATGCAGCATCAGTTGAGCAGAATAATGGCCGTGTCTGGCACGGGTGGCGTATGTTTCACCGTATTCTTCTAATTTTTCTACGCCGTACTGTCGTAGCAGTTCGTGGATACTAAAACGTTCCGACGATTCCATTTGAACCAGCGATTTTTCGACTAATGCCGCCAGACTAGAAAATGATATGTTTGCTATTTCTTCAGCAGCCGTGACATCAAAACTGCCGGAGAAAATACATAATCGGGCGAAAACTAAGCGTTCGGTTTCTGAAAGTAATCGCCATGATTGGTCAAATACGGCTCGCATACTGCGATGCCGTTCCTCAATATTCCGCATATTTGTTGAGAGAAAATCAAGTTTGGATTGGATTTCACGCGCAATCTGAGCCGTGCTGGATCCTTTGAGCCATGTAGCCGCCAGTTCAAGGGCGAGGGGAAGTCCCGCTGTCATGATGCAGATACGAATAACAGATTCCTGCTCATTCGCCAAATCAAAGTTTGGTTGTATACGACGTGCGTGGTAAACAAAAAGTTGAATCGCTTCGTATTCTTCTAAGGCCGTAGTGTACATATATACACTGGGCGGAGTAGACATGCCTTTCAGCGGATAAAGCCATTCTTCTCTTAAATTTAATGCTTCTCTGGATGTGACTAAAACTTTGATGCCCGGAGCATAGTTGAGAATTTGGTCGACAAGGTCTGTGCCATCCAGCAAATGTTCAAAATTATCAAGAATTAAAAGCAAAGTTTTTTCACGTAGGTGGTCGAGAAGCTGACTTTGCAGCTCACCTTCGCCGTAGAATGTCATCCCTACTGCTTGAGCAATCGTGGAAACGAGTAAGTCGCTTCTTGTAAGGGGCTGTAAGCCAACGAAAACGCTGCCATCTGGAAAATGAGATAGGACATTTTTAGTGGATTCAATTGCGAGGCGTGTTTTGCCGCTGCCTCCCAATCCCGTCAAAGTCAGAAGTCGACATTCGGGATTTGTTAGTCGCCCTGTAATGTCTACTAACTCTTTTGTCCGACCGACAAAGGGGATGTGATGCGTCAATGAATAATTTCTGATCATTACCCGTTTTGCCCAGCTTTATTTATTGGTTGCTCTCATTATAATCCTTCCGTGTTTACGCTTTTAGATTGCACGACTATTTGCTTTCTTGTTTAAATTGGATAGCGTAATTACCCTCCATGCCCAATTCGCAAGTTGATGTTATTCTTGAGCATCTCAGAGGATTACAAATTGTTGGTGGATGCGATTTTGGCGGATAGTGCAATCAATGTTGGGAGTTAGCTTTTTAAGTAAGGTGCTTATTTATCGGATGCTTTTTGAGAGGAAGTAGTTGCGTGAGTTATGTCTGAATATGATGTCATCGTTTTTGGCGATACCTGCGTTGATTTGATTATCAATGGGGCGGATGTTGTGCCGGAGTTTGGACAGGTCGAAAAGCTGGTCGACAATTACACATTGGAATTGGGCGGTTCATGCTGCATTTTTGCTGCCCAAGCGGCCAAACTTGGACTGCGTGTAGGAATATTAGGGCGAGTTGGCGATGATGCTTTTGGCAGTCTGGTTCTTCAACGGCTGCAAGAAGCTGGAGTTGATACCCAACATCTAATGGTTGATCCGTCGCTTAAGACGGGTTTGACAATTCATCTTACTCAACCCGGTGACCGTGCCATGCTCACACACATGGGATCAGTGAATGCACTCACACCTGCTGATGTGACCGACTCCTTTTTAGGTTCGGCACGTCACATCCATTACGGCAGTTTATTTCTGCATACAGGTTTATTGCCGGAATGGTCGACCATCATAAAGCGGGCTAAATCTTTCGGTTTGACGGTTTCGCTCGACACCAATTGGGATCCTGATGATCGCTGGGAAGCTGGCATAACTGATACGTTGCCGCTGATTGATATTTTCTTGCCTAATGAGCAGGAAGCACTGCGGATTACACGTTCAAATCAATTGGAAGCGGCTATCACCTTCTTACGCAAGCAGGTCAATATCCTTGCGCTTAAGCGTGGTGCAGATGGCGCGAATGTCTATCAGGCAGATCAGTTGAATCACTGTGCAGTTGAATCTGCTGTGAGCGGTGGTGATGGTATTGGTGCAGGGGATAGTTTTGATGCGGGTTTTGTAGCCGCATGGTTGCGCGGCTTTCCAATCGACCAATGTTTAGAAGTCGCCTGTTATTGCGGACGCTCGGTTGCTGGACAAATCGGTGGATTTCGTGGACAGCCACATGCAGACGATATTGCTTTATTCAGTAGCTGATTTAAACCGTAGCTTAGGGCTTTCAATAGGCAACTGATTGTCCAACAATCGGTTGCCTAATATAAGAAAACTGTATGGCTGTAGTCACCGAGACATTAAATATTCAACCTTTAATTGTGATCGTTGCTAAGCGCACTGCATCACCGATTTCATTTCCGTTCGAGTCGGTCACATTTAAGCGGTCGCCGTTGCCGCAGTCACCCGCCGGACGTGTTTCACAGGTATATAACCCGATCAGTAGTTGATACTCGCCGGTAGGCATATCGTTAGGTAACTCAATCACATAGTCGTCATGTAAATAACCCGTTGAAGGCCATATCTTCGTTGGTATATCCGCCGGATTGAGTTTATCAGCCTGTGCCAATGGCGGCCCTCCGGTTGAGATATGCACGAAGCTCGAATAACCATAAGGTATGGGCGCGGTCGTAAACCAATACACTTTAAGTTCGACGCGGTCGCCCGCTCGGAAACTTTCACCGTTCACATCATACCCAATTAACCGAATCTGTTCACCAAGCTGGTAATCCAACTTGTGCTGTGCCAAAACTGCTTGTCCAACAGGTGATTCGACCCATGCGCCACCTTCCCGCATATACACTGCCAAAAATCCAAACGCCACCAAAGCCCCCATACCCAATCCAAGCAACAGAGATCTATTCCTGCTCTCTACCTCGCTTGCGGGGGAGCGTTGGAGAGGGGGTTGCTTTATGCTCTGTGTGTCTGTGGTTAATTTCTTCCTTCCTATCCCAAACGCAATTCCTACCAGCGCCAACATGCTCATCAGCGAAATCGCGTTTCCGGCATCCCGCGCAGGTGTGCTGCCCAGATAGACACGCACCGTATGCTCACCCGCAGGCACAGGTAATGTAATCAATCCGTTCTGATCGGATGGTGTAATCGGCACATTCTGCCCATCGACCTCAGCCGTCCAGCCCAACCAATAGTAAGTCAACACCTCAAATGTAAAATCGCTCGGCGAGTTCACTGTCCATATATCTTCTTGTGGCATGTGGTTAACAGGTGTAACCGTGACTCCGTCAGGCAGCGTTTCTAGATGCGCCTTATTAATCGGATAACCATCCGCGTAATCTGCCATCAAACGGGGGTTTGCTTCCGGCTCAACCGAAACCGCCTTCGGTAAGTATTCATTCGAGAAAGTGGTCGCTCTTTGCAAACCTTTAACTTCCGCTTGTTGATAGGCTGCCACCGAGGTGTCGACCGTCGCGTGTATCCATTCCGGCACGTATAAAAGAGGTGAGGCTAGGGCGATCACAAACACCACGATTGCACCTGCTAACACTGCTCTGATTCGCTTCGGCAGTCGCTCCAACCAGCAAGCATTCATGCCAGCTAGCACCGCCAAACAGAAGGCCGCTGGCCCTAATAAACGCCACGGAAATTGGAGGAAGGCCAACGGAGAAATCACCGCCCACAACCCACTCGCAGCGGGCAGCATCAATCCCACAATCACTGCACCCATCACACCGAAGAAAACGGTTTGCTTAATCGGGGTTCGTAGGGACGGGATATTTATATTGTGCCTATTCCACACCCATAATCCCGCCATACCAACGACGCCCGCCAGCGCCAATGTCCACTGTGCTACCCCTAAATTAAGTTGATGTTCCAACCCATTGAATGCACCACCATCCAATCGCGGTGAAAAATCCAACAGATGCAGCACAGGTACGAAAAAGTGCCGATAATCCAACTGTGCCACACCAATCAGGTTACTCAGCTTAACCGCATCGCCTTCCTTTATCACCGGCAGCCAAAAATACGCCGTCAACCCTACGCCTACCGCCAGCGCTAATATCGCCAACAAAACATTCTTGGATGATTGACTACGAAAATAGCTTAATCGCTCTGCTTTATCTCTTTGTTCTCTGTATCTCTGTGGTTCAATTAGTCCCCACACAATCCATGCCGCCAGTATCGCGGTCAGCACCAACGCCATCAGGTTATGCGTGATTATTAAGGCCCCGCTGCTCAAAGCTGCCAGCACAAATGCCCACGCGCCACCGTTATGGGTCAAGCGGCTGTAAGCCCACGTCACTAGCGGAAACAATGCGAAGGCCATCAATTCGGGGTATGCCCCGCGTGAATATGGCTCGGTGAACAAAATATAGGGACTGTAAACATAACACACTGCCGCGATCACGCCGCCCGCCTTGCTTGCATAAGCACGCACGAATCCGTACATACCTAATCCGCCGCCTAATGCGCCTAATGCGATGAGTGTTCGCAAGCTGTCAACCGCATTTGTACCCAATACCCGTGTAAAAATGCTGCTGAGGTAATAAGTCAAGCTGGCGTAATAATGGAAAAGTGGTGCGCCGTATCCTTCATAAAAGGCTTCTGCCCAACGTGGCATATAAACCCCGTGTGCCCAAGCTCTATCCATTTCGGCGGCGCGATAAACGTGATACAACACATCATCGCCGTTGGGTAAACCAGTTCTATACAGCAGCGGCCAAATGGTGAAAGCACACAGTAACAGTGTGAGCAGCATAGCAAAGTCAAGGTGGTGGAGGAACCGTTTGATTACATTCATGGGGTGGCATTCTAAGCCAGCCTCCGATAAATATCCACGACAGGTTGCCTAAACGTTGGTAAATCGTCAACTACATTTAGGGCACTGAAAAATAGACACGCGTTCATAAAGATACGCCATAGCCAAGTTCTCACATGTTACTTATGTGACTCGAACTTTCAGAGACGTATAATCAGCCTATTCGTTGAAATATTTACTGTAAGGGGAAGCGATATGCCTAACATTGGTCAACAAGCGCCAGATTTTGAACTGCTCAATCAAGAAGGGCAGACGGTTCGTTTAAGTGATTTTCGTGGTAAAAAAGTGGTGATTTTCGCTTTCCCTAAAGCAAACACCGGCGGTTGCAATGCCCAAGCCTGTGCTTTCCGTGATGAACTACCGCGTATGGAATCCCAAAACGCGGTTGTCATGGGTGTCAGCACCGATAGCGTCGAAATACTAAAAGGCTGGAAGCAGAGCAAGAAACTGACATACGATTTACTATCCGACCCCAAGCACACCTTTTTGGAAGCGTGGGATGCATGGGGTGTTCCGATGCTCAGTATCATCAAGATTCCAATGGCGATGCGCTCTTATTGGGTCATTGATGAAGAGGGTAAGATTATCGCCTCACAGGTTGGCGTTGGCCCATCTGATAGCGTAGAAAAAGCCCTCAAAGCCGTTGGAGCAACTGCGACTGTCGTCTAAATAAATCAGAAATTTTCAAGGGCGCATGATGTGCGCCCTTGTCTATACTGCTACTTACTCTAACTCCTCGACCACCGAAATTGCCTTAATACCATTGGACTCCATCAGGAAATCCTCGCTCAACATAATCCGTCCATCCGGCAAGAATTCCGGTGTGGAAAGCGATTTACCCCACTGCCATTCACCATCATCGGTCATGTGCTGAAAGCGTAAATCAAGTACGCCGTTCGCATCCACGACCGCCATAAATTGCCCATACTTGCATCCGCCGCCTACATAATGTCCCCACACCACATCGTCAGTCTGGTTGTAGTAAAAAACCGTTCCCGTAAATTGACCGGGATTATTGCGATCACGCATATGAAAGCGGCGATTGTTGTAATTGAAAGCACTCATAGGACTACCTTGTTATAATGTTGTCGGTAAACGTTTCAGTAAAAGGATACCTTATGCCTGACATTGGCGAAACTGCTCCCGATTTTGAACTGCTTAATCAAGATAGTATGCCCGTTCGCCTCAAAAAATATCGCGGACGTAAAGTGATACTTTTTGCCTTTCCCAAAGCTTATACGCCCGCTTGTACCGTTCAAGCCTGTAGTTTCCGTGACGAATTCCCAAAAATTGAGGCTGATAACGCGGTGGTGTTGGGTATCAGCACGGATAAGCCGGACACGCTCAAGCGCTGGAAAATTGATAATAATCTCCAATATGATTTGCTCTCTGACCCGAATCACCAAGTCCTTGGTGAGTGGGATGCGTGGGGAAAGCCTGTACTGGGAATTATCAAACTTCGTCGTGTCAATCGCTCTTACTGGCTCATTGACGAAAACGGTGTGATTATTGACGTGAAACTTGGCGTCAGTCCTGAACAAAGCGTTACGCGGGCGCTTAAAGCCCTGTCCTCAAGTTAAAGTGGTATTAAGCCCACTTTGAATCGCCCGATGATCGGGGTAGCATAGTATACGGAAACTCCTTTAACCCAATTGAAAGGAATAGCTATGCCCAACGTTGGCGAAAAAGCACCCGATTTTGAACTTCCTAATCAGGACGGCAAACTGGTTAAACTCAGTGATTTTCTTGGTAAGAAGGTCATTTTATTTGCCTATCCCAAGGCCGATACCCCCGGCTGTACCACACAGGCTTGCGGCTTCCGTGATAACTTCCCCAAGATTCAGGCGGATAACGCGGTCGTACTCGGCATCAGCGCCGACGAACCCAAAGACCAACTCAAGTGGAAGCAGAAACAAAATCTGCCCTATGATTTACTCTCGGATGTTGACCACAAAGTCCTTGAGGAGTGGGGCGTATGGGGTGAAAAATCCATGTACGGCAAAACCTATTTGGGTATCACTCGCTCCCATTGGGTGATTGATGAAAATGGCGTGGTTATTGATGAACAAATCAAAATCAGCCCCGAAAACAGTATCGCTCAAGCCATCGGTGCAATTACCCTGAAATAGTCTTCTGGTCGAGGCGGAGTTTAGGCTCCGCCTTTTGTATCCAACAGTTCACTCATTCCGAATTAAATTCATCGAGTAAAGGTAATCCTATGGAAACACGTGCTATTGGATCCCTTCAAGTTACGCTTGTTGGTATTGGAACAAACAACTTTGGCAGACGCATTGATGATGCTGCTTCAATCGCAGTTGTCCACGCGGCTCTCGACGCAGGTGTCAACTTTTTTGATACTGCTGATATTTACGGCGGTACACGCAGCGAAGAACTGCTTGGCGAAGGGCTTGGCGTTCGCCGCAAAGACGCGATTATCGCCACCAAATTTGGTATTCCGATTGACGAGCAGCGCAAAGGTGGTGCGAGTCCCGCCTATATTAAGCAGGCAACCGAGGACAGTCTAAAACGTCTCAAAACCGATTACATTGACCTGCTTCAACTCCATCGCCCTGATGAAAATACACCGATTGCCGACACACTTGGTGCGCTCAATGATTTGGTGCAAGCGGGCAAAGTGCGTGAAATCGGCTGCTCTAATTTTTCAGCTGCCCAACTTCAAGAAGCCGAAGCGGCTGTAAAACAGGGGGCGGCTCGTTTCGTCAGCGTTCAAAATGCCTACAGCCTGTTTGATCGCGAACCAGAACCCGAAGTGCTGCCCGAATGTGCGCGTTTGGGCATTGGCTTTTTGCCTTATTTCCCATTAGCCAACGGTTTGCTCACTGGAAAATATCGCAAAGACCAGCCTGTTCCCGAAGGCACACGCCTCCAAAATCCCGGCAAATCCGAACTGCTCAGTGATGAAAATCTCGATAAGGTTGAGGCACTGATTAAGTATGCCGAGTCGAAAGGTCATACGTTGCTGGAATTGGCGTTCTCGTGGCTGGCGACTAATCCTGTAATTCCGTCAGTGATTGCCGGTGCGACTTCACCAAAGCAAGTACAATCGAATGCCAGCGCCGTCAACTGGCGCATGACTGAGGTCGAACGTTCTGAAATTAACGCCATTATGGGCTAATCAGTTGTCGGAGTGAGGATTATCTGGTTGTAGGGCGGGATTCTTCCCGCCCGCTTTATCGGATTACCATTCAGCCTATAAGACCTATTCATTGTTCTCAACATATTCCCGCCGCGCACGGTCAACAATATCAATCAGAGTATCAACCGTATAATCGAGTTGATACAGATCGTGCCATAAGGCCGCGAACGCCATCCCCGAACCATAATCAAATCGTGGGCCGGGTGGTTCATTACCCATCACCACCATATTTAACCCGATTAAATCCAAGCCATCCTGTGCCAGTAGCAACGTCACACCTGCCGGATAACGTGCCCAACGCGGCAGCGGTCGGCGGGTAATCGTTTGCTTGACCTTGGCACTTTGCAGATTAAAAGTGGCTCGTCCTTCAACTTCAGGCGCAACTACTGTAAAAGCCACATCACTTGAATAGCTTGCTGCAATCCACATTTCTCGCCCCGGTGCACGTACCAACAATTGCACCACTTGGTCAGGAAAAGCTTCTGTAAAGGAAGCCAACAACATCACTGGCGGATTCCCGGACTCCAACGGACTCTCCACACGTCACCCCTCATGCTGAATGGAGCTTCTCAAATCTCATCTGAGTGTAACACAGCCCCTCCCATAACTTCATAAGGTTTGAGATGAAAACTTGATCAGAACAAACACCCTTTCATGATCTACTTTTGGATTTCACAGATATTTACCAGACTGAAGCGCTAATCTCTGGTAAAATACCGATGGATGTCAAGTTTCAGGGGAAAATATGCGGCGTACAACCTTCAGCTTTTTGACCGGTCTCATCATGCTTTTGCTAGGTGGTGTCTGGGCATTGGCTCAAGATATTGCTGCCTGTACGCCTGGTGTCAATGCTATCTGGACGGCAGCCAGCGACGCCTGCATTAGGGAAACAGTTGGGTATATCTGTAATGGGGGTGCACCACCACAGGTTGAACCAGCAGGTCCGGTTAGTAACGCCCTCAATCCGATTGGTGCATTAGTTGATCTCAGTGTCGTAACCGGTATTCACACCTCGCCCATCGCTGTCGAAAACAGTAATGGCGGTGTCATCTGGTTACGCCCTAAAGAGCCTATCCGTTATACGGGTCTAATCGTTGGTGATGTCAACCTCAGCAACACCACGCCCGCAGATTATCCGGCGTGGCAATCGGTTGTCATCCAAAGCAGCGAACAGCCCTCTAGTTGTAACGCTGCACCCCGCAGTTCATATGTTGTCCAAACCCCATTTGGTCAACCAACAAATATTGCCATCAATGGTGTATCAGTTGGCTTGAATGGTACGCTTATGGTTCAAACTGTCGGCAACCAAACCATCTTCGCGGGTCTTTCTGGACAAACCAGTCTTTATAGTTCAGGTCAAGAACAGCTTCTTCGCCCCGGTCAACAAAGTACTGTTACCTACAATCCGGCTAATTTTGCTTCACCCATTAGCCCACCAGATTTTCCTGCTTTGCTTAATGAAACGCTCGTTCAAAATTTTCCGGTAGCGCTGCTTGATCGACCCATCAACTTGCCGCAACCGGGTTACGTAACCACTGACGGTGCTGTTAATTTGCGGGTTGGCCCTAGCACCGACGCAGGTGTCATTTTGCAGGTTCCCGCCGGACAAGTATTAAGTGTATTAGGTCGTGACGAAAGCGCTCAGTGGTATCACGTCCGATTGGATAGCGGCGAAACGGGTTGGATGTTTGCTCAACTGCTCATCCAAAATGTAGGTGATATTCAGGCGATTTATTCAGCCACTCCGCTTCCACCGCAGCGCTATGGGACGCTCGGAACGGCTGGTAAAGTCGTTGCACCGGCAGGGGTCAATTTGCGCCAAGCGCCCGATATCGGTTTCGCACTCATCACAACAGTGCCCAAAGATGCTGTTGTGACTCTTCTTGCTCGCAGCCCCTACAGTCCTTGGGTAAAAGTGAACTTCAATAATACTGTGGGCTGGCTTGCACTCATTGCACTGGAAACCAACGCTGTAATCGACGCGCTGCCGATTGATTACAATGTCCCGCCACAACCTGTTGCAACCCGTGTTCCTGGTTCATTTGGCAATGCTTTCCCTGATCCGAACGAACCAAGTAATTAACTACTATTTGAGGAGTGGGAATTTACTCTTTTTCAGGCTGGAAACATCTGTTATACTACTCACCATATTGGGGAGTCGCCAAGCGGCAAGGCTCCGGACTTTGGATCCGGCATTCGCAGGTTCGAATCCTGCCTCCCCAGCTCAACAGGAAACTATCCGAACATGTTTCTAAGCCTAAACCGGTAACAGTGTTATCGGTTTTTGCTTTTTTGTACCCTTGAGAACTACGAACTCTCCCACTTACCTGGTCAGAAATATCACACAGATATGTGAAAGGAGCGCGCAATTCCAGTCTTATCTTTCCCACCGAATCGATTACGACCCGCTCAACCATCTGACGTAGAAGTTCTTTTTGTTCACTACGCTCCAATGAATTATACACAAAACCCACTTGAACGATTATTTTCAGCGCAGCATCTAAATTTGTGATATGGGTTTTGTGCTGATGCTCTAGTGACTCCAAGGTTAATTTGATTTTCGAACGGCGATCCTGCCATTCACGCCATAAATTATCCCAAATGCTCTCAGTAATTTTCCCGGCAGCATATAACCGCACCATACGCGTTTCTTCTTCATCAACGGCCTTCAATGCAGCTTGAAGCTGTTCACGTTCATCCGGGCGTAAATGCCCCATTTTCTCTGCGACATCTTGGGTATATATCGCTCTGATATCAGGTATCAAGTTTGGATCAACGTGTATTTTTATGAGTTCAACAGGGATCTGTGCATCAATGCTGCTACACAGAAAATTAATCTGACTGCGGGCAATACAGTAGTATGGTGAACCACCTCCAGAACGTGATGAGTTTGAGGTTGAGCATGTTAGCCTTATTTGGTTGTGCGTATTTGGACAATCGTAATATACAAGTCCTTTAAGCAGGTAATCATGTGTTCGATGGCGTCCTCTTTTCTGGTCACGTTTCTCAAGGATGGCTAAACCACGCTCAAATTCTTCTGTAGTAACTAAAGGGTCCCAATTTCCGCGTATGGTCTTAGGGGGTATTTTCCCTACTTCGCTTGTCACCCATCCAGCATATGTCCAATTATGAAAAACCGAACCCAGAGTACTTATGTTGGCTTTACGTTGTCCGTTTGGTTTCATTTCAATAAAAGGTCGTCCACTACGATAACGATAGCCTCGAGCATGTAACGCCTCGCAAATTTCTTCTAGCGTCCATTTGCCCTCCAGAAGCAAATCCCATGCATAGCGCCAAATAGGAGCACGTTCACGATCCTGTTCGATCCAATGCTCATGTCGTCCTATTAATTTTTTGACATCACCGGTAGTTTTTGCTTCTACATTAATGTAACCATCAGGAGCGACACCGCAATATCCACCTTGTTCCCGTTTTGCGCGCAAACCCCCTTGAACACGCAGACCCAATAATAATGACTCGCGACGTGCCAAAGTAAAAGATAATGCAACAAGCACTCGGTCATCAGGATCAATGGGATCGAGATCAGGCTGATTGGCAAATCGTACTGCCACTCCGAACTCATGGAGTTCGTCAATTGCCCGCAGAGCTTCTGCGTCATTACGTCCAAAACGATCCGCACGCTCGACTATGACGTGCGAAAATTTACCCGCCCGCAGGTCGGACATTTCGGGACACGCTGTTTGACCAACCGTTGGGTGGGTTCATAACCTTCAGGAACCGGGTCGTTATATCGCCATAGGGCAACCCACTCATCGCGCCAGATTACAGCAGCTTCGCGTCCGGCACCCAACTTGGTCATGTCGCGTTTAATCAGCCCGATTTTGGCGATCCCTGTTCCGGCTCGCGCGGCCTTGTCCATGAAGGTTTTGAATCTTCATGCCGGTCTAATCGTTCGACTAGGATGTTACGACTGATACTGTGTAGTTCACGTTTCCACTTCTCGATTAAATGGGGCGGAGCGACGATGAGTACCACTTGATTAGCGCGGATGTGGCCGCGCAATCCTTCAACCACACCAGATGCCATCGCAATCGCCGTCGACCCTCCCATCAGCGTTTTGCCTGTTCCCATCTGACCGACCAGCAAGATGCTGTCACGGTTCTGAAAACCGCGTGTCACGGCTGCGGTGACATGTTTCTGCGCGGTGTACATGGGATATTTGCCTTTGAGACGGATGTGATCCAACCAGCGCCCGATGCCATTGGAATCAAGCTACTCAACAGAATTTCACGCCTTTTGATCCCAGTGACGTAGCGTTCGCTTTTTCTTCCTATCCACAACTTGATTTTGGTGGTTCTTCAGCCGCATCTACCGACGAGGAGTAGACGGGCTGTTTATGTTTTATGGAGGCAGATGGTATGAACAGGCGCAAACATCAGCAGAAGGTATCGGAAGCACCTCTTACATCGGGCGGCATCCTCACGGTTGGGTTGGACATTGGTTACGGTGTCACCAAAGTCGTAACGGATCAAACCGCGATTGCTTTTCCATCGGTCGCGGGTCATGCCCGTGAAATCAAGTTCCAGCAGGAGGCATTGACCGCCAAATATCCCGGCGACCAACTGATGGATGAAGACGGTTCCACCTGGTTCGTGGGTGATCTGGCGTTAGCACAGCTTCCAACCGGTGAACTGCTGCGCTTACGAGGTCGCACCGCGAATGAAAAAACGATGGGTAACACCTTCCGTCTGCGGCTGGCGAAAGCGGCGATTGGCAAACTGGCACAGGGGGTGTCGGAGCGGGCTGTCATCCATCTGAAGCTTTGCAGTGGTCTCCCCGTCGATCACATGCGCGATGCAGGTGAATTTAAGCAATCACTGTTGGGACAGCACCTCATCAAAACGGATGCCAGTGAAGTTATCGCCAATGTGACCGAAGTGATTGTTATGCCGCAGCCCTATGGTTCGGCATATGCCATGATGTTGACTGAAACAGGGGAGATCAATGTCTATCACACCTATATGCGAACAGGTGTCGTGGATGTGGGTACTTACACGGTGGATATCATCCTCGATGACGATGGGGACTTTCTCGATTCAGAAAGTGGCAGTGTCGAGAGTGGAGTCTATACCGCACAGGAACGCATTTCCGCCATGCTGGAACGAGATTACCGCGAAAAAATGCCGCACAAGATTGTCGACCAAGTACTCCGGACAGGAATATTTACAGCCAGCGGCAAACCCGTGGATTACAGCCATGAGGTTGAAGAAGCCCTTGCTCCACTCCGCAGCGCGACCTTGAATTTACTCTCGGAGAAGTGGCAGCGCGGAACAACCGTCGATGTGATTTACCTGTCGGGTGGTGGTGCGGAGTTGGTGTATGAGCAGGTGGCAGAAGCCTATCCACAAACGAAACTGGTGCCAGATGCACAGATGGCCAACGCCAGAGGTTATCTGCATTATGCCCATTTCAGCGCACGGAAATGACGGATTGGGTGTTGAGGCCAGTCTTACTGGTCAGCCTGACGGGTTGTACGGATAAGACTGCCAATAAGGGAGAGAAGTATGGCAAAACGAAAAACGGCCAAACGCCAGTATCGGATGATTACGTTCAAAGTATTCGAGGACAGTGATGGCGACATTCTGGACTGGTGGGAAGCGATTGATGAAGGTGAACGGAGTGATGCGGTGCGTGATCTGATCAGGGGGTATCTGGGGCAGCAGCCACGAATACGTAAGTTATTGACCATCCCTGAGTTGCTGGAAGTTCGTCAGGATACATTGTGGATACGGGATGCGCTGAATGAGATGCCGAGCTATCTGGAACGGCTGGTTCAACAGGTTGCTATCAATAGTGTAGGGCAGGTTGCCGTGCAGCCTGAAGCGCGAGCACCCGCTAATAACGCTGTCCTACAACCGACTGAAGCCGCATTGTCAGACAACGACCGTGAACGGCGGACACGACGGATGAAGCGCAGCCACTGGTAAGAGCGAAAGGAGGAAGGGTATTGATGGATCGATTAATTGAACAATATATGACACCGTTCCAAAAGACAACGCATGGCAGAGCCATGCAAGTCACAGCGTCGAGGAGCTGCGACTTCCAGCGACGGGGATGGGGAGTATGTGTCCAAATAGACTTTCCCCCCCGTCGCTAAGCGAGCTAAATCCGCTCGCCACTCATGCGCCGTGGGGGCTGATGCAGCGGCTGTCGCCCCTGCATGAGTGCGGCGGTGCAGAGATGCCGCCGCACTGGTGGACGCGGTTTGCCGCGCCCACCAAACGCACCCGTGACCGGGATGCGTTCCAAATCTGCATCACGTCTGTTCAGCCGATTTTAGTTTCTATTCGCGCTTTACAGCGAGATGGGAACGAATGCAAGACAGGAGAATCGTAAAGATGAATCACCGTCAAACCGTCACCGAAATCAGCAAACGCCTGCCGCGCCTGAAACGGCGCGATGTGGCGGAGGTATTGGAAGTCATGACGGAATTGTGGCTTGAGGAACTGGCACAGCCCGGTCAGACAGTCACCGTCACCGATCTGGGCAAATTGGCAGTTGAGGTACAGACCATCCGCAGTGGCGGCGCAGTCGGACGACGAATCCTCAAGCGGGTGTATGTGCGCTTTCGTCCAACCGGGAGATTTCGTCAAGTGGTACTGGATGTTTATAAAAAGGAAGGGGCAACTGAATGAAGAAGAAACCCAATCCGTACAGCGAGAGGATGACCGTCAACCTGACCCCTGACCAGATGCGGCGGCTGGAAGAGCTGCGAAATGTCCGCAGCCGCGTCGGAAATTTCGTCAGCAAGAACGACCTTTTACGCGATGCGGTGAACTTGTATCTGGCAGCGCAGGAAGACCTGCCGGGGTCACGCCGAGCAATTGCTAATGGTGTCGAATCGAAGGTAGACGCACTGGATAGCAAAGTTGAAGCATTGACCACGATGCTGCAAGGCTTCATCGAGCGCGTGACACGCAAACGCGAGGGGTAGATGGACCGCAAACAGATGTGTGTCGCCAATGTGCAGTACAAGAAACCATCCGATGACGGCGTGAAACAGTCGAAAAACCTACTGCGCTACTTGACGTACAGAGAAAGTAGGGATGAGGCAGCGCGACATGTCGCCGGTCGTGAACGTTGGGTCGATCATGGCATGGGTGGTTCAGTGGCTGAAATCACCGAACGTTGCGACTATCTCAAGAGTGAACATGTGCTGGCCTTTAGTTTGGTTTGCAACCCTAATCCAGATCTGATAGCGATGGTCGCACCGGATGATCGCGAGCAGTTTGTCCATGAACTAACGGAAAATGTAGTCAATAGTTTCTTTGACGAGCGCGGTCTCGATACAGGTGTAGAGTTTTCTTTCGTAATGCACCATCGTTTGACTAATGACTCGCAAGCACCCGGGCTGCACGATCCACATTCGCATATTGTATTGCCGGGAACGGTGTATGACGAGGAACATGGGCAGCGTGTACCACTGTTCTTCAGTCGGAATAGGAAGGTTAACCACATTGACCTACTGCATGACATGACCGAGCGGGTGATGGTCAAGCAGATGGAGCGCTATGTTGGTCCCGACTGGGAACAGCGTTATGACGACTTGGTTGAAGTGCGAGAGCAAGAATGTCAGATTGTCGAAAGTGAGGCGCATGGGATGATGCTCGACGACAAAGGTGAAAGCTGGAGCATCTGGTTTGGGATGCGGCGGACGGATGAAGAGACTAGTGCTGTCGGCTATTACAGGTATTTTCCTGCTCCAACAGAAGACGACCCGGATGCGCTCCGGTTGGAATTTCGCCCACTGATGTCAGGCCTGCCGCATGAACAGGCAGAATTCTTCGCTCAGACTTTCGCACAGGAAATGCATGGAGAGATGAATAAACTGAAAGAACTTACGGAAATAATCAGCGGGATGAGTGCTCAACAACGGGATGTACTCATTCAGAAGATAGGACGATATGAATCACCGGATATATTGCCTGACTTTGAACTTTGACCGAGAAAGCACACAGGGATGAGCAGCGCCCACCGTCGCCAAACGCAAGCGCTCCAAACCCCTGTGTACCTAATAGGAATAAAAAGAGTATGACACAAAATGGAATCGTCAACAAGACGGGTACGTTAAACACACCCAGCGATGGGCGGCGAGAGTTCTTAGAAGCGCTGTATAAAGGAGGCCCGGCTGAACTCTATCTCGAACTGCGCTGCATCCACCCGACGACAGGTGAGGCACGTTCCTTGTGGGGACAGGTAGGCAATCAGCGTGAGATAGCAACCGCGCTGAAGCAGGCAGAAGTCCTCAATCGCAAAGGCTTCGGTTTGTATTTTGCGCCCTGTTTGCGGAAGGCGAAGCAGGGCAAGGTGGAAACAGCGGCACTCGTCCCAGCACTGTGGATCGATATCGATTGCGACGATGATGGGCACAAACGGCAAAACGCGTTGACGAAGTTACGTGAATTCGAACCCGCGCCATCCTTTATCCTCGATAGTGGTGGCGGGTGGCATGGCTATTGGTTGTTGGATGAACCATTTCTGCTTCAAAGTGACGCTGATCGGCAGAAAGTTGCTGGTATCCTGCGTGGATTATTCGCAGCATTGGGCGGCGACCCGGAATACGTGAAAACGGTCGCGGGTATCATGAGACTCCCTGATTCGGTGAACACCAAGCCAGAACGCAGTGGGGTCGTGGTGCGTATTGTCGAAAGTCACCCGGAACAGCGTTATTGCATGGACAGATTCGGTTGGTTGGCCAGTAAGCCTCATATGGAGAAATTAGGTAATTTGAATGTCATGACTCCAGATGAGAACGGAAACCATCTGCTGCCGGCACGAACAGAATCCTATCTCACAATGGGTGCGGTTACTGGTAATCGCAATGGTGAATTGTTTGCCGCGGCCTGCCAGATCCGCGATGCCGGACAAAGCCAGTACGAAGCGGAGAAGCTCCTGATTCCGAGGTATTTAGCTGATAGTACGGGGAGTGAAAATCTGTCAGCCCGTGAGCATGAGGCTCGTGCAACAATTATCAGTGTCTACAGCCAGAGCCCGCGCGATCCTATTCCGGAGCCACGAAAAATAGCCCACCAGCAGGTAGAGGATCTTATTGGTCGTTTTGGACAGCCAGAGATGGAGCGCGAACGCCCCACCATGGAGCAAATCACTGCCGCTGTGACTGCATGTTCTCATCTCAACGCAATTGAATGGGCAGCCGAGCGCCAGCGTCTCAAATTTTTATGTAGCGATGGCTTAAAAATTGCTGATCTAGACCGGTTCTATCGCGAGGCGAAACGGGCCGTAGACCGGAGTGCTTTTGCTGCCGCACCGGTGACGGAACGATATTTCACCGTTGAAGGGCATATGGTTTTTGAAAAGCAGACCGAACGGGGCATCAGTCGCCAGGTTGTCGCCGGATGGAGCGGACGGGTGTTGGAGCGGACTTCCCGCATGGATGATGATGGGCAAATCGAGCATCTCACTTTGCTGGAGTTATCTTGTGGTGAAGAGATTCTCAAAGTCAATGTTCCAAGCGAACTCTTTGGTGATCCGAATGCTTTACAACGGTTCATTGCCGGTCACGCAGGCGAGAGCTTTACGGTACGAGCTGGCATGAACCGCCACCTTGCACCCGCAATTCTGGCACTGTCAGGAACATATCCCCGCCGTAAGACTTACCGGTTCATGGGTTGGACGGAGATCAATGGTAAATGGGTCTATGTCTCACCAAATATAGGTATTAGCGCTGACGGGCAGCTCGTGGAGCCGCCAGAAGTCGAGCTTGAAACACGATTACGGGATTATCGCTTAGGTAAAACTGATTGGCAGGATAGTTTGAAAGCCTTCAAGGCAGCTGTCGATACACTTCCCAAACAGCTGGCACCATCGCTGATTGCTTTTGCGATGCTGCCGGTCGTGCAGCGCTTCTTTCCCGCAGCAGCGACCCGTCCAGCAGTTCATCTAGTCGGCACATCGGGCAGTGGTAAGTCGGAGATCGCTTCGCTGCTGACCAGTTTCTATGGACAGTTCACGCGTGATACACCACCATCGCAATGGGGCGATACCGTCAACACTGTGGAAACTTTGGGTTATGCGCTGGCCGATACCTTGTATTGGGTGGACGATTACAAGTCTATATATGCTGACGAGCGTACCTTCACCCGCTTTTTGCAGAGTTATTCACGGGGTATGGGACGGGGCAGGCTGACCCGCGAAGCCAAACTGCGGCAGGAACGGCCGTGTCGTGGATTGCTGCTGTCCACTGGCGAGACGACCATTGAAGGTGAGGCCTCAATCCTATCCCGCATGTTGGTACTGGAAATCCCACCGTGGGAGAAACGTGATCCGCGCGGGGCAATGCTGACGAAACTGGAAGCAGTACGCGACCAACTCCCCGGATTTACTGCGAAGTTTGTCCAGTGGATTGCGGCGCAGGCGGATGAAGGAAAGCTTGCTAAGGAACTGGTTAACCGCTTCGAGTCGAACGTGAAAGGCTACCGCGATAACCTCATGAGCAAATTGGGGCGGCACGTCAATACCGGGCGTATGGTACAGAATTGGGCGGTGCTGGTCACAACCTACCAGTTGCTTCGTCAGTTTATGGCAGAACGAGACTGTGATGATTTGCTACCAAGCTGGCAGGACAGCATCGTGGAAACAGTGAAAGCGGTGCAGCATGAACGCGCCGGGCAGGTATTCATTGACACCTTGGGGCAGCTTCTTGCCAGCGGAGAACTTATGCTATCCAAGGATATGCGTGAACCAGAGGAACCCCGCCCCGGCACCACCATTGTCGGTTATCTCGACGAGCGTTACGTGTATCTGCTGCCCGATATGGCTCATCGCGCCGTTCTACGAGTACAGTCACTCAAGTTCAACACGCCCGCTATTGGAGCGCAGTTGAAGGAAGATGGCTGGCTGATCCCAGGCACGAACAACCTGACCGTGCAGCGCCGCATTCGAGGTATCCCCACACGCTTGTGGCAGTTGAAAGCTGATTTTCTAGGGTGTGACGATTGTGACGGTGGTTCAGTGACAGCGTAGAAGCACAAATCACCGCAGTGAAAGAGCATAAAAGTGCCTGTTTCAGGTGTGACACTGGTTCACTTGAGAGAGGCACTTTTTGTTAATGCGACAGACTGGACAATTATTGTCACAGGTGAACCAGCGTAACTGTCACAGAAGTGCATTTTGTCTACAAAATACAGAATTACACGGGGTATCTGTAAACCGCGATAATAGTCTGAAGTTGTGCCTGTGACAGCTGTGACGATGGTTCAATTCAAGCATACTCCACTCTAGTAGTAGTGAATTTAGAGGGGACTATTCGAAATTGCCCGACGAACCCGAATACAATTTTCGCCTCAAATCTCCTCTCGTTACTGTAGACAGGGGATGGGTGGAGCAGCCCATCATGTGCTTACCGAACTTATTGCACAAGTGCTTGCTGGACAATTTTCTCAACCAAAAAGGACTATCTATTTATCCTACTTGTGACCGATTGAGCTTGATGCTCATGTAGGCTACAGTGAAGCATAGATAATTATCTAAAACTAAAAGTGCTGAACAAAAGAAGAAGTATCAAGCGCAAAGATTTGCACGTAATAAGTTGCGAATGTGTCAAAGTCCGATCTTTTCTGCCGAAATGTTATTGTCCTCACTCCTTTCCTCACCTAAACCAGCACCAATGGGTTGCCCGCGACAGCTTCATACTCAGTTACCGGAAAGAGTCGTACGGTGAAGTCCTAAGGGATACATAATCGAACTAGGCGCTAAAGCAGAGGGCATCAGTATTACAGTAAAAGATGAGGGAGCAGCCGACCGGAACGTGCCGGTGGCTCATGGCAAAGCACAAGCGAAGGTCAAAAACGGGATGAAAATCTATGAAATGGATCAATTAGACTCGCTCAATGATGAGCAGTTGTGGGAAGTTGCTTCCAATAGGCATAACGCAGCCGAAATCCGTCAGGAAGCCATAGGACGCTGGTTATTCCCCGGTGAAACGGATCCTGACGCTGACCCGGATGAATTGGGCGGAGGGCGGCTCCGTGAGCTGGAGCAGCGTGCGACTGTGCTTGAAAGCGATGAGATCAATGAGAATAATACCCAAGACGCGGGGGAGATGGCACCCTATTTCGATTCGCAGGGGCGCTTAATTTTGGAGCATGATGGCGTGTCATATCTTATTGACACACTGGATGATGATGGCACGTATTTTGGTATCGACAACATTGACAATCTATATACGACGGATGACAAAACGAATCCGAATAGAGATATCTAATATTTTAAAGTCGATCGCTGCCGCTGTCGTCGCCATGCTCGTCATTGTCACAGCAGTTATGATGCGCGAATACTTCGCTGGTGCAGTCACCCTGCTCAATTCTGGTTATCCCCATATCCCAACTAACGCCATGATGGCACCAGCACCATCTAAGGGAGCAATTTCACTATGCAAATTCAAGACAATGTTCACAGTCAGTATGGCTTAGAGCATCTCGGCATTCAGAACGTGAATGTCATCTATTGGAATCTGTCAACGCCGCGCCTGTATGAAGAAGCGATCCGGCGTCGGGAAGGTCGGTTGGCTCACCTTGGGCCACTGGTTGTCCGTACAGGACAGCATACAGGACGTTCACCCGACGATAAATTTATTGTGGAAGAGCCATCCAGCTCCGATAAGGTGGGTTGGGGCAAAATCAATCGCCCGATGTCAAGCGCTAATTTTGAAATGCTTTACCGGCGTATGATGGCTTACTTGCAGGGCAAGGACCTGTTTGTTCAGGATTGCTATGCAGGTGCGGATCCTGAATACCGTATGCCCATCCGTGTTATCACAGAACATGCATGGCATAGTTTGTTTGTGCGTAATATGTGTATTCAGGGAAATCCAGAAGATGTAGCAACGTATGTCCCAGAATTTACCCTAATCGATGTGCCCAATTTCCATGCCGTTCCGGAAATTGATGGCACCCATTCAGAAGTGTTTATCGTCATCAATTTCGCTAAGAAACTGGTGCTTATCGGCGGAACCCAGTACGCTGGTGAGATCAAGAAGTCAATTTTTTCTATTCTGAATTTCTTGCTCCCACAGAAACGTGTTCTCTCGATGCATTGCTCGGCGAACATTGGTGTTGAGGGTGATGCAGCGATATTCTTTGGGCTGTCGGGAACAGGCAAGACAACCCTGTCTGCCGACCCGACGCGCACACTCATCGGAGACGATGAACATGGATGGAGCGACAGAGGTGTCTTCAACTTTGAAGGCGGTTGTTACGCAAAGGTAATTCGCCTCTCAGAACAAGCCGAACCGGAAATCTACGCGACAACGCGGCGTTTCGGAACGGTATTGGAAAATGTCTCGATGGACAGCGTGTCTGGTCGGCTCGACCTGAACGATGAATCACTGACAGAAAACACACGTGCTGCATACCCCATTGATTACATTCCAAATGCTGTACCCGGTAGTATAGGGGGGCATCCAAAGAACATCATTATGCTGACCGCTGATGCTTTTGGTGTTTTACCCCCCATATCGCGGTTGAATCCAGCGCAGGCAATGTATCACTTCCTGTCCGGTTATACGGCAAAGGTCGCTGGAACCGAGCGCGGTGTTAC
>JBBSBM010000077.1:0-38822 GCA_038251275.1 Aggregatilineales bacterium | reverse complement strand
GGTTTGATCCAACTGAGTGCCAAATGCCGCCAGTTGATTCAGACTGGCTTGGGGGTGAGCAAACCACCCCCACACTAACAGTTTGACGAAGCCTGCTGCATCCAAGGCGCGTTTCCGTTGACTGAAATGGCATAGGCGATTGGCTTCGATGGCTAAATCATCGAGTACTTTAGCCCATTTCGGAATCTCTGGAGTATAGTTGATGCTAGACAAGATATTCTCCTTTGTGGGTGATGCTTCAAAGTAAGAATACCTTGTCTCCTTAATTCATTGTCCCTTATCTTGATGCCTAAGGGTGAAATCCCGCCCTACAAAACCAGCCGTCGGGTTGGGGCATCCGATCAGCAATAAATCTTTACGCCGTTTAGTGTAACACTATGATTTACAGTCCGAAAAAATTGATTTGAGGGTCTGAGATTATGTTCCTAAATTATAGGCCTGTTTCGCAAGGTTGTAGGCCATATCGGTCGCCATCGCTGCGCTGTCTTCGTCGTCGATAATGCCACGCACAACCAAACCTGCTAACCAATCCGCACTCGCCCGCCGCCACAAATCATGTCGCGCTGGTATCGAGGCATAGGCACGGGTGTCGTCATTGAAACCGGCTGTGTTATACAAGCCTGCGGTTTCCATCACGTCATGAAAATAACGGCGCATACCGTTTAAGCTATCAAAAAACCACCACGGTGGGCCGAGTTTGAGCGCTGGATAATGTCCGGCCAATGGGGCGAGTTCACGGCTGTAGTTAGTTTCATCCAAGTTGAATAAAATAATCGTCAAGTCGGGATGGTTGCCCCACTCGTCCAACAACGGTTTTAAATTGCGTGTGAATTCCGCAGTAACCGGAATATCCGCGCCCATATCACGCCCGAACTGCTGGAATATCCGCGGGTTATGATTGCGGAAACTGCCGACATGAAGCTGCATCACCAAGCCATCGTCCGCACTCATCCGTGCCATTTCGATCAGCATATGTCCGGTGAAGCGGCGTGCATCGTCCGTGCTGGATGCTCCCTTTAATGCCCGCGCAAAAATGGTGTGGGCTTCCTCATCACTCAAGACTTCGGTATAAGCACTGAAGGCTGCATGATCGGTTGCTTTAGCCCCTGTCTTTTTGAAGTGCGCCCGCCGCTGCTCCAACGCCACGATATAGGATGAGTAGCCAGCCACATCGATTCCTGAAACGGCGCTCAACTGATCAATATTTGCGCGCCAATTCTCGGTATCCATGTTGACCACGGCATCCGGTCGAAAGGTCGGGATCACGCGACCTGACCAGCCCGATTGTTGAATTGCCTCATGGTATTGGAGGGTATCGGTTGCGGCATCGGTGGTTGCCAAAACCTCGATGTTGAACTGTGCAAACAATTGGCGCGGCGAGAATTCAGGAGTCGCTAGCTTTTCGGCAATCGCATCGTAAATCGTTTGCGCATTAGCACTGTTGATTTTCTGCTGGATACCGAACACACCGTGCAATTCGTCACGCAGCCACATGCCGGTTGGTGTACCCCGAAACAAATACCAGTGGTCACAGACCGTTTGCCAGATTTTGCGATGATCGCTCTCGACAGGAACGCCATTCTTTGTTGGAATTCCCAATGACTCCAACGTAATCCCCTGCGAGTACAACATCCGAAAAATATAATGATCCGGAATAATCAACAGGTCAACCGGTGTGCCAAAACGATAATCCGGCTGTGCGAACAATCGCGGATCAACATGTCCGTGCGGACAAATTAGGGGCAGATTTTTGACTCCTTGATAGAGTCCAGATGCAATCCGATGCTGGGCCGGATCAGGCGAAAAATAACGTTCATTCATAGCTTAAAACCTTGCGTTAGTCATATAATAAATTCAATTAACTTTTCGTGTAGAGGTTTATTAACGACAAACCTCTACCACCAATATTCTAATTCGCCTCTGCCGTATTCGCATTGATTACCCGTTTCTCTGGCAGTGGGAATAGATCATCAATTTGCACAAGTTTTCCAGCTTTCATCGACTCGTTACCTGCGATACCAACTAGAATTGAAGCTGCGCCATCAATATGAGAAGCTGCCCGATGAAACGGATCATACGGAGGATTCGGCGAAAAAATCTGTTCCAGCATCACGGGGTCTGCTCCACCATGTCCACCATCTCCCGCCGGAGCTTCGACTTCATAAGAAGTTCCAAACATGGGGAACACGCGCAAGGTGGCCTCTTTGAACGCCCCTTTGCTGGCATTCCCCACCTGACCATCCCCCATGAGATGATTAATGTTTTCCATGACATCAAGTTCGACACGCCCTTTTGTGCCGGTAATCGCCACTCGCAGACCTTCCCACGGCGAATAGGCAATCAGACAGTAAGACAACAGCACCCCATTGCGGTAACGTGCGGTCACATTCATGGTGTCTTCAATCGTTATGGGTTCGCCGAACACATTGCGATCACGCAAGTAACCGGTTTCAGCTTCGGCATTCAGGTACAACCCACGAAACAGGTCTTTATCGTTCAAGGATAATGCAAAGGGATCATTCGCAGCATCAGGTTCGTTGGTGTAGCGGGCATAGTTGTAATGTTCGCCGCGAGCTGCCGCGTTTTCTTTGCCATAAAATTGCAAATCACCCATCGCGAAGACCTGCTTGGGATACGAATCAATCCACCAGTTGACGAGATCAAAATGATGCGTCGCTTTGTGGACGAGCAAGCCACCTGTGTTTTGTTTTTCGCGATGCCAACGCCGGAAGTAATCCGCGCCATGACTAGTATCGAGCAACCATGAAAAATCAACGGCAAGAGGTCGACCGATCTTCCCCTGCATAACCACTTCGCGGAGTTGAGTATAGGCCGGAGCATAACGGTAATTGAAGGTCACCCGCAGCGATTTGCCTGTGCATTGGATGCCATCATAAATCGCGCGTAAACTCTCGACCGTAGTGGTCATGGGTTTTTCGCTAATGACATCACAGCCCAACTCCATCGCGCGAATGATATATAGATGATGTGTCGAATCCATTGTTGTAACGATCACCACATCCGGCTTGGTGTCGATAATCATCTGATCAAATTGTGCGGCGGGATAGGTCGGCAGAGCGGGCATATTCGAGCGGGAATGCAGTTGTTGGTTATACCAATTCATACGTACTTGGCTCAAATCACAAAACGCCACTAATTCGGCTGTTTCACGATACGTGACCGTCAATGCTTCGACATACATTCCGGCCCGTGAACCTGTCCCCACGATTGCATAACGGTTACGTGAAGTCATGAGTCGTTCCTTAATTTTGTATTTTTCAAACGGGTCTATTCTACTTTATGATTCTAACCGCGCCCGTTCGTCTTGCGCTATATGTCCACGAACCACACGCCATACTCCCCAACTGATGAACAGTGTACAGGTCGAAAAGGATGCCAGCAGCAGAAACATCGCAGGCAGTAATGTACTTCCTAGTAAAATCGCCAGCGTAACCAGCAGCATCCCAATTGAGGCCGGCGGATGGGCGAAAACCAATTTAACAGCGGTTTCTAACAAATCTCGCAGGGGTAATTCAAAGGTGACTAGCATCGGCCAGATATACAAATTTACTGTAACCAAAACCAACCCAACAAAGACGTTGATGCTCTGTGATAACAATGCGACGGGCTGTGACATATTCATAAGCCGGAAAATTGAAAAATTCACAGCGATCAACCCGCCCAAAAGCAGGTCGATTACACCAATGAGCATAGCTTGTCGCCAATGCTCACGAATGCCGCTGAAAAAATCGCGAAACACTTCCGAAGGCTTGCCCCTGCCCCACGGTGCAAGAGTTGCGAACAAGCCAGCAGTTGCCAGCGGTATCGTAATGATGGGCAGTGCCAGCAGCACCCATAATAAATTCGCTAAGATGAACGTTCCCGCACGATCTGCCCATCCAAACAACTCGGTGTTTTGATTTCTAATCGTACTCATCCTTTGAGTCCCGTCGTCGCAATACCCTCGACCAAATACCGTTGAAAGAAAACGAACAATACAAATACTGGCACGAGTGATAGTCCTAGCATGGCGAAGACTGCACCCCAATTGGTGATACCGCCGGGGTCAGAAAATGAACGCAATGCCACCGAAACCGGATATAAATGTGGGTCGGATAGGTAAACAAGCGGGGCTAGGAAATCTTCCCACGTCCAATAAAACGAGAAAATCGCTGCTGTCACCAGCGCTGGTTTGATTTGCGGTAAAATGATGCGGAAAAAGATACCCGCCCTGCCACAACCATCAATCATCGCAGCTTCGTCAAGTTCAACCGGAATGCCCCGAATAAATTGAACGATCATGAAGATGAAAAAGGCATCGCCACCTAATCGCGGGATTAGCAGCGGGAGATAAGTATTCAACCAGCCAATTTTGCTGAAGATGATGTACTGTGGAATCATCAATATTTGTGCAGGCAGCATCAACGTAAGCAGCATGACCGCGAACCATACGTTGCGTCCACGAAACTTCAAACGTGAAAATCCATAGGCGACCAAAGCCGAACCCGTCACGGTGAATAGTGTTCCAATTCCAGCGTAGAGAAATGAGTTCTTGTAGAAAGTAGCGAAGGAAATTCCGCCAAAACCGCGCCAACCCTCGGCATAATTTTCAAAATGCAGAATTGGTGGGATTAAGGTATTCACCGTCGTCCACACTTCATCGGCACCCTTTAAAGAACTGGAAAACAACCAGATTACAGGATATAGCATCAACACACCAACAAAGATCACAGCAACATGATAAATCAGCGCATTGACGAATTTTTGCTTACGTTTCTCATTTCGGAGGTTAATGGCGATTGTTTGTGTGGACATTATCCCTCTTTAGTCTCGTAGAATACCCAGTACGACGATAACTTGAAGCTGATGACCGTTAGCACACCGATGACGATGAGCATAACCCAAGCCATGGCTGAAGCATAACCCATCTGGTAATTCACGAAAGCACGGTTATACAAATACAGCGTATAAAACAGAGTAGTATCTAACGGTGCGCCACCGGTGACGATGAACGCCTGTGTAAATACTTTGAACCCTGCGATTAATTGCATAATCAAGTTGAAGAAAATAATCGGTGTTAAAAGTGGTAAGGTCACACGCAAAAACTTCTTCCAGCTATTTGCCCCATCTATTGACGCGGCTTCATATAATTCTTGGGGAATCTGTCGCAAACCAGCGAGGAAGACAAGCATCGGTGATCCGAACTGCCAGACGGCTAAAATCACCAATGTCCAGATAGCTGTTTGTGGATTACCGAGCCATCTCACTTCAGGGAAACCAATTGAGGTGATAAGCGCATTAATCACACCATTGTTGCCAAAAAGCTGCCGCCACATCACTGCTACAGCCACGCTTCCACCGATGATTGATGGGATGTAGTAAATGGCACGATACCAATATACGCCGCGCCTTTTGGCATTCATAATCAGTGCCACGCCTAAGGCAAAAGCCAACCGCAGCGGGACGGAGAAAAACACATATTGAAAAGTCGCCACTACAGAACGTGCATAGCGCACATCTTCATAAAACATACGATGGAAATTTTGCAAACCGATGAATTGTCCAGCATTCGGACTGAGAATGTCGTAATCAGTGAATGCTAACCAGAGCGAAATGACGATGGGGATTAAGGCAAATAGGATAAAGCAAATGAGCCACGGAGAGATAAATAGATAACCGACCAGATTGTTTTGTCTGAAGTTTCGCGCTTTGATATTAGGCTTCGGTCGTATGTGCGTGGACTCTGGCTCAATCGGCTTTGTCCCCGGCACGACACTCACAGGTTTTTGCATATAAAGTTACCTAAGAAATTGATCTTTTTTGACGGAGAAACTGCCTGATGAATGACACAAACATCAATTAAATGCCAGTTGTTAATCAATTACTACAGACAGCCTCTAGAATGATTGAGGATGCTGCTCAAATGAACAGCATCCTTTAGAATTAACTTTCAAATATCTCGCTTCGTGAGTAGGGCAAACTTAAGTCATCGTCCTACTTACGATGTTTTATTCTTCGCAAGGATGGCTTCAGCCTCTTTACGAAGTGTCGCCACACCCTCGTCAACTGAAATCTGCTTATACATTACGGGCTGAACAAACAATGGCGTATAAACATTATTCAGAATGTCACTGAATCCCTTCGGATCAGGTGGGGGAACGGGGCTGCTATCTGCTTCAATTTGTGCGAGGAAATCAAAGGTTGCCTGACCAACTTCATCTAAGGTAGGCTGTAAATGCTCACGTACAACTGATGAAATCGGCACACCGCGCTCTGCATTCAACACATCATTCGCTTCCAGCGAGTTGGTGAATGTATTAATAAAATCGGCAGCGAGATCAGGTGTCGGGCAGGATGCAGTGATAGAGAAGAACATAGAGGGCTTCAAATAGTTCTCTGGTTTGCCACCTTCTAAGCGGGGCAGCGGCCACAATTTGAAGTGCCGACTTTCTCCAGCGGCTTTCCAAATGGCGACGACCTGATTGCTCCATTGGTAGCGAATGGCTTCTTTGCCTGTCACCAACGGTGAGTTTTCAGGGCTGCCGTTTGCGAATTCGGCGGTTTCGTCCGGTGTACCAATTGCGCCCGCATCTTCTAGACGAATGATCATGTTGTAATAGTCAGTGAGAGCCTTGTCATCGGTATAACCCAATGCCGTGCCGTCAGGGGAAAAAGCGTTCGCACCCGCACCGAGATACAACGACTTCCACATCTGTACATCTTCTAAACCATAGGCCATCGCCCAAGTCCCAAGTTTTTCATGAAGTTTCATAGCGATGCTTTCAAAATCGGTCCATGTCCAGTCAGTCGGCGGCAAATCCACACCCGCTTTTGCGAATGCATCCACATCCAGAATGAACGACTGTGAGTTTGTACCGAGACTCAGTCCGTATACCTTGCCATCTACTGAGCCGCTGTCTAAAATCGACTTAGCAACATTGGTAACATCAATCGCCTTCGATTCAAATAAGGGATCAAGGGGAGCCAACAAGCCACGCTTGCTCCATTCAGCCAAATATGCATAATCCTGCTGCATAATGCAGGGTAATTGGCTACCAGCAGCTTGAGTATTCAATTTTGTCCAATAATCATTGAAATTAGCGAACTCATAAGTAATATCGAGGCCGGGATGCGCGGCTTCGTAGGCTTCAATGACTTTAATGGTTCGGTCGTGGCGGTTTTGTGAACCCCACCATTCAATATAAAGGGTTTTATCCTGCCCATGTACCACGGCAGCTGACAATAATGTAGTGAGTAACGCGAGAAGGAGGATACTAATTTTCGACGGTTTCATTTTTCTCTTTCCTAAATTTAATTAAACGAAGTGTTTCGATAGCAGCGACTGTATTTGGTCTAAGCAGTTCCCCTTTCCGTGGTACTTGGCAATTAAGTAAGTTTCGTATATCCTATAGGATATATGATTTTTCAAGAAATGCAAAGGTTTGCTCATGCGCCCTAGTTTTAAAAGTAAGAACGAGGCAGTCTATGACATGCTGCGACAAGCCATCATACAGGGTGAATACGAACCCGGTTCTCGCCTCGTAATTGATGATCTGGCTGCGTCGATGGGTGTTAGCCAGATTCCAATTCGTGAAGCTCTACGACAACTTGAAGCGGACGGTTTCATCACTATCGAACCTTATGTGGGGGCGACCCTTACTGAAATGAACGCCAACTTCATCTTCGAGATCTTTGCCTTGCTCGAATCGTTGGAAGTGATTTGCAGCCGTGTCGCCTGCCGCTGCATGAGCGACCGTGAAATGGATAAACTGGCTGAACTCATCGAACAGATGGATAACAATATCAATTATCCTGAGCAGTGGTCTCAGGAAAATAAGCAACTTCATCTTTTCGTCTGTGAAAGCTCGAAAAATGTACTCACCATGAAGATGACCCACAAAGTACTTGACCATTGGGATCGTCTGCGGTTGCATTATTTGAAGGATGTATTTGGTTATCGCATCGCTGATGCCCAACGCGAACACAAACAAATTTTAGCCGCCTTCCGCTCACGCAATCCTGATGCGGTTGAACGTGCTGTTCGCGAACACAATCAAAATGCACTCCAAAGCTACCTTCAGCATTTGCAATCCAAGGGTCAGATTCAAACCAGCGAGGACGGTTGCCAATGATCGAAACAGCATTCAATCCTATTACATTACTTACTCCGAGGCGTGCCATAACAGGTATATCAGCGATATTGCTGCCTTATAAGGAAGACGGCACAGTTGACTGGGATGGTTTTTGCGCCCATGTTGCCCGCACGGCACAAGCGGGACTCACACCTGCCGTCAATATGGATACTGGCTATGTGAATGTTATTGATGCTTCAACACGCCAAACAGTATTGGAACGCACGCGCGAAACCCTTTCTGGCGGCGAATTTGTGGCGGGTGCGTTCGTTGGCGACCATCCGGGCGACAATTGGAAGCCCGATGCCTATTTCCAGCAAATCGCATTAATCGAAGCACAGAGTGGGACACCTATAATTTTCCAGTCTTATGGATTAACAGGACGGAACCCTTCGCAAATAGCAGCCGCATACGCCGAAATCGGACGGCACTGCTCACGATTCATTGCCTTCGAACTCGGTAAAATGTTCGCACCATTCGGTCAAATCTATGACCTTGAAACATATGCTGGTTTGCTAGGTGTGAAAGAGTGTATCGGTGCTAAACACTCCTCCTTGAGCCGTCAGTTGGAATGGGAACGTATCGACATACGTAACCGATTGAGACCCGATTTCAAAGTTTTCACGGGCAACGATTTGGCAGTTGATATGGTAATGTACGGCAGTGATTATTTGCTGGGACTCAGCACTTTTGCACCTGACTTGTTTGCCAAACGTGATGCGATGTGGGCATCAGGCGACCCCGCTTTCTATGAATTAAATGATCTCATTCAATACTTAGGCTTTTTTGCATTTCGGGCTCCTGTTCCTTCTTATAAGCACAGCGCGGCACAGTTTCTAAAATTACGTGGGTGGATTAGCTCTGATAACCCCCATCCGTTAGCCGAACGACGATCTGAATCAGATGTTGCGGTGCTACAAGATATTTTGCAACGTTTACAAGCCATGGAGGGAAGATGATGCAGTACCGTAGAATTGCTCAACTTCGCACTCCAGATGATTTCCGGAATCATCTTGTGCAGCTCGGCACGAATCTGGATGTTGATGATGAAATGCAAGTTGGTGAAAGCGCTCCCCTTTCACAACCATTAATCTATAAAGGCAAAACACTCAGTAACCGTTTTGCCGTTCTGCCCATGGAAGGTTGGGATGGCAGCAGCGATGGTCATCCAACAGACTTGGTTCTTCGACGTTGGCAGCACTTCGGCGAAAGCGGGGCTAAGTTAATTTGGGGCGGAGAAGCTGTTGCCGTGCGTATGGATGGTCGTGCCAACCCACGCCAATTAGTTATCAATGAACAAACTTGTGGTGAGATTGCTGTACTGCGTGAAGCACTTGTTTCCTCACATCAAGAACATTTCGGGAATGCGGATGACCTATTGATTGGGCTGCAATTAACACACTCAGGTCGTTTCGCACGGCCTTATGACAACGGCAAGCTCGAACCACATATCCTGTACAACCACCCATTTCTGGATCGCAAATATAATTTACCCACAGACCAGCAGTTGATGACTGACGACGAAATATCCAGACTAATTGAAGACTTCGTCAAGGCAGCGGTCTTGGTTCAAAAAATTGGCTTTGATTTCGTTGACCTCAAACACTGTCACGGGTACCTCGGACATGAATTTCTGAGCGCAGTGGATCGTGGCGGACGTTACGGCGGCAGTTTTGAAAACCGAACACGCTTCCTACGGGAGTTGGTCGAAGGTGTGCGCGCAGAAGCACCGGGTTTGGATATCGGTGTACGCCTGAGCGCCTTCGATTGGATACCCTTTCGACCGGGCGCAGATGGTATTGGCGAACCGGAATCACCCGGCGGTAAAGCCTATCCCTATGCGTTCGGTTCAGATGCCAGCGGCACAGGCATCGATTTGACCGAGCCAAAAGCCTTTTTAGATTTACTTCACTCACTCGATATTCAGTTGGTATGCATTACAGGTGGTAGCCCTTACTACACGCCTCATTTGCAACGTCCAGCGCTATTTCCCCCTTCTGATGGCTATCAACCGCCAGAAGACCCTCTGGTGGGAGTAGCACGACAGATTAATGTCACTGCCAAACTTAAAAAACATCGCCCAGAATTGATCATCGTTGGATCAGGTTATTCGTATCTACAAGAATGGCTGCCGCGAGTGGCACAAAACGTTGTGCGAACGGGCAAAGCCGATTTTGTAGGAATCGGACGCATGATGCTGTCGTATCCCGAATTGGTAGCCGACGTGTTATCCGGTGAACCTCTCAAGCGCAAACGCTTGTGCCGTACATTCAGCGATTGCACGACTGCACCACGCAAAGGGTTGGTGTCAGGGTGCTATCCGCTTGACGATTTTTACAAACAAAGTCCCGATGCAGAGGTATTAGCTGCTATTAAAAAGCAACAAGAGTCTACACAGGCCGCAAAATAATTACAGGAAAAGAACTTATTCGGTATCTTCAATATTTATCCAAAAGCATGTCAATCAGTCGTAAATATTGCACATGTTGCAGTTAAGGCTGTTGTGACTGAGATATTTGATGGCGGTGTTGAGGGAGCAAAATGCCAAATGTGCGGAATATGCTGCAAATACAGCAAATGCGGCACGAATTTTTGTCTTCGTCGTCGACTCAAGCCACCGTCTGAGTAGAAAAGGTCGCCAAAACACACTGGAAATTGGCAAAGTTGGCATGACATTCGCCTTTGCTATTGCCGAAATTGCTGCCAACTTTGCCAATTAAGATGCGGTTTTAAGATGCGCGGTCAGGATAAATCCTGCCCCTACAAGCCCATAGACATCATAGCTAATGTAAAGGTGAATTGGGTTACCATTTGGAAGAACATTTTGTAACTGTTTTGAACGCTTGGCGCAAACGATTTTGAGAGAGAAATCTCATTCAGTAGGTTGAAAAACAGTTCGTAAAAGGTTTACGATGGTTTGTGTGTCTAAACCTAAATACGAATATATATAAAACAGGATACATCGTCGCTTCATTTTTACTAAAAAAGGGTAGAAATTTTTATGAAAACTTATCGTGTGGCTATCATCGGCACAGGCGCAATTGTGAGCAGTCATCTTGCGGCATTGCAACAAGCCGGGGAGCGTGTCGAAATCGTGGCAGCGGTCGATACTGACGAAGCCAAACTGAATGCATTTTGCGAACAGCAGAAAATTCCGCGAGGATTTACGAATGCAACCGACATGCTGGCGGCTGTTCAACCTGACCTCGTCCATATTTTGACACCTCCCAGCACCCATTTTGATTTGTGTGTACAAAGTTTGGAAGCTGGCGCATGGGTTTATTGCGAAAAACCGTTGTGTGCTTCGCTTGACGAATTTGACAGACTATCTGAAGCAGAAGCCCGCACAGGCCGTTATGTGAATACGGTTTTCCAGTGGCGTTTTGGATCGGCGGTCAAACATCTCAAGCAGATGATGGCAGCGGGAGAATTAGGTCAACCATTGGTCGGGATTTGCAATACACTGTGGTATCGACCGTTGGCTTATCATCAAGTAGCATGGCGTGGCAAGTGGGCGACGGAAACAGGCGGTGCAACGGTCGGACACGGCATTCATATCACCGATTTATTCTTGTATTTGTTTGGCGATTGGCGTGACATTCGGACGATTGCTCAGTCCTTGGATCGACCAATTGAGGTTGACACGGTAGCGCTGTCAACTTTACGCTTTGAAAACGGTGCTATGGGTACAGTGAACACTAGTACCGTGTCTCCCCGTCAGGAAACTTATTTGCGCCTCGATTTCCAACGGGCAACAGTGGAATGTACAGCACTCTATCGCGCTCGCAATGAAAATTGGCGTTTCAGCACTTTTGATGGATCGCCAGATGAAACTCATCTAAAGGGATGGCAAACGATTGAACAGGACACCATAGGATCTCATGCGGAGCAACTGCGTGAGATGCTGGACAGTATGGACAAAGGCGAGCGCCCTCTCGTGAGTGGTGCGGAGTCGCGGCGTATATTGGAGTTCAACGCCAGCCTGTATAAATCGGCATTTACGAGCGAAGTGGTGGAGCGCGGGTCGATTAAAGCAAATGATCCTTTTTATTATTCTATGAACGGCGCAATGGAGTCCTTACCTAAATGACAATTATTCGATTTGCAGCCATTGGTTTAAATCACGGTCACATTTACGGACAAGTGAAGTGTTTGCTGGATGCTGGCATGGAACTTGCATGGGTTTATGCAGAAGAACAAGATCTGCTCCAAGACTTTTTGAAGCAATATCCGGGAACCAAAGTCGCCCGTTCAGTGGATGAGATACTGGATGATGAGAGTGTACAAGTCGTCACCAGCGCATCGATTCCGATTGACCGCGCGCCACTCGGAATCCGTGTGATGCAGCACGGCAAAGATTATCTGGTGGATAAGCCCGGTTTTACCACATTGGAACAACTGGCAGAAGTTCGACGCGTGCAGGCCGAGACTAAGCGTATCTACTCGGTGTTTTTTAGCGAACATTTCGCCCAGCGTGCGACCGTCAAAGCTGGTGAACTGGTCAAAGCTGGTGCGATAGGCAAAGTTATTCAAACAACCGGTTTTGGGCCTCACCGCATGTTTGGCTATTCTCAACAAGGGCGCCCTGATTGGTTTTTTCATAAGCGTTTTTTCGGTGGCATCATCAACGATATTGCCAGCCACCAAATTGACCAATTTTTATTTTTCACCGGCAGCACTCAGGCTGAAATTGTGACATCCCAAGTCGCGAACTTTAACCACCCTGAATATCCTGATATGGATGATTACGGTGATGTGCTGTTACGTAGCCAACAGGCAACAGGCTATATCCGAGTCGATTGGTTCACACCTAAGGGCCTAAGTACGTGGGGTGATGTGCGATTGTTCATCACGGGAACAGAGGGTTATATCGAACTCCGTAAAAATTGTGACATCAGTGGACGTGAAGGTGATAACCACTTGTTCCTCGTCGATCAAAAAGGCATGCAGTACATTCATTGCAATGATGTAGCCCTTCCCTTCGGTGAACAGTTCGTCAACGACGTTTTGAATCGTACTGAGACTTCGATGACGCAGGCTCACTCGTTCCTCGCTTCAGAACTGGCATTGAAGGCGCAGGCACAAGCGGTGATTATTGCGACCGAGCCAAAGACGTAGTTCATTTTGAGACATGCCGCGATGCATCAATATGCATCGCGGCACATTCCAAGTTCACCCACATTCCAACCCCGATAGACGATACATCCACTACACCAGCGATCTAATTTAGATTGGACTGAGTCCCCATTTCGATTTGTTGGCAGGGAAAATAACTGCGACTGATCAAGAGTCGGTATATGACTCACTGCTTCGTACAGAATCCTCTTTGGTTCAATTGCACCAACAAACATTTTGGAAGGTTTCGACAACTCCTATTGCTCCAGTATGTGACAGGGTCTATCCTTCAAGCTGGCTTTGGGGCAAGCAAAGTTTGCTGATGAGGGAAATAATTGAGCTGTTTCGGGTCACGCAAAAACCAAATTGTATTATAATTACAAGTATAACGTGCTGAAGAAAAAGGCTTTCTGCTTTGCACGGGGAACAATTCGGACACTTTATCCTCTAAATGCGATTTTTGTGTGTGTATTTTGACTAACACACTATAAATAACCGCAACCCCACCTCGAAATTTGTTGGCTATAACCTAATTTACAGTCTGACAATTTACATACTACTTCACTGAACTTGTTTTTATGAATAAGTTCTAATTAGATTTATGAAACTTTGGCAGCAATATCGTAGGGATGACTCCCTAAATCCAGTAAACTGCGCCCAATCGTAACTACTCTTGCTTTGGAGGATAATGGAATGAACAAACGCAATCGTCACTTGCGTCGTCTCCTCGCAATCGCAATTGCATCCTTGGTCTTGGCGGTGTTCGGGGGAACAGCCCATGCCCAAGATGCAGTTCCGATGGCAACTCAAACGGCAGTTGATACCACTTGGGTACTTCTGACAGGGTTCCTTGTATTTTTCATGCAGTGCGGTTTCGCAATGCTGGAAACCGGTCTTATTCGTCAGACAAGTGCGGTCAACGCGCTGCTGGAAAACTTCGTAGATGCAGGTCTTACCGCTATCGCCTTCTGGGCAGTTGGTTTTGGTGTCGCATTTGGCACCAGCGCCGGTGGTTTGATCGGAACTTCAAACTTCTTTCTGAGCGATGCAGTTAGTTTTGCTGGCGGTACCGTTGCCTATGCACAAACTGGCACTATTGACACACTCACGTTCTTCTTCTTCCAGTTTGCCTTCGCTGCAACTGCAAGCACGATTACAACGGGTGCGATGGCAGAACGTACAGACTTTATCGGCGATCTGATTTACAGCGTCATCATGGGTGCTTTCAGTTATCCGATTATTGTTCACTGGATCTGGGGCGGCGGTTGGCTGGCACAACAAGGCTTCCATGACTTCGCTGGCAGCACCGTTGTACACACCGTCGGTGGTGTGACAGCACTGGTTGGGGCGATTATGCTTGGCCCGCGTGCACTGCGCTGGAGCAAAGACAAGAAGTGGCTGCCGCTTCCTCCTGCACATAACTTGGGATTGGCGACAATCGGTACCATGATTTTGTGGTTCGGCTGGTACGGCTTCAACCCCGGCTCAACACTTGGCACGGGCAATACGGGTCTCATTGGCCTCGTCGTCCTCAATACGACACTCGGTGCCGGTGCTGCCATGCTCTCCTGCATGTTCTATCAATATGGTCGTTCCAAGAAGTGGGATCTGATCTATACCTTGAACGGTTCGTTAGCTGGTCTGGTGGCTATTACCGCTGGCTGCGCTTTCGTAGCGCCTTGGGCAGCTATCGTCATCGGTTTGGTCGCAGGTGTGGTGGTTATTCTGGCGGCTGATGCTGTTGAACGCTTCCGCATTGATGATCCTGTCGGTGCCTTTGCAGTTCATGCTGCTTGCGGTATCTGGGGAACTATCGCGATTGGCTTGTTCGGTCAGCCCGGCCTCACTTTCGCTCCTGCTGGTGTTGATGTTGCTACACGTGCCGGCTTGCTGCTTGGTGGCGGGTTCGGATTACTCGGTGTACAAATCCTCGGTTCATTCGCAACCGTCGCCTTTACTGCTGTCTTCGGCTTCATTATGTTCGGTGCACTGAGGGCAGTTGGCCTGCTGCATGTCAGCAAGAAGGTTGATGACATCACCATCTTCATCGACGACTACGAACATGCACAAGCAATCATGCCTGATATTCGTCCTCCAGCTAGCTTAGATGGATCCACTGTCTCGGTCAAAGCCCCGGCAGTTGGTGACTAAGCATCGTCGCACAACATTAGAACGATAAAAAAATGGGGAAAGTGATTTCCCCATTTGACCTGTTTTTGGGAGGTTCGGTTGTTTGGAATTGGTATCATTAGCTTGGCTCCCGCTATTACCGCTTTACTACGACCTGCGGTGAGAAAATTTATCTCGAAAGAGATTTATGGATGGATGCTGGCAACATTGGTGAGCATCCTTTTTGTTTGGCTGCTGACCTTTATTCCCACGATTAATGAAGTTGGTCATGTAGCGGTTAGCATGCCGTGGGTTCCACAGTTAGGTCTAACCCTCTCCATTTATCTGGATGGTTTGTCACTCCTCTTCAGCCTGATGATTCTCGGCATCGGCGCAATGATCGTCCTCTATAGTATTTATTATTTCGACGATGCAAAGTCATTAGACCGGTTCTACACATTACTCCTGCCCTTTATGAGCGCTATGCTCATCGTCGTTTTGGCAGGCAATGTGTTAACGCTCTTTATCGGCTGGGAGTTAACCAGCGTCATATCCTTTTTGCTCGTCAGTTTTAATGGTGAAAATGAAGCAGCACGTAAAGGTGCATTGCAAGCACTCATCATTACGGGCGGCGGTGGCTTAGCACTGATGGTTGGCCTCGTCCTGCTCGGTACAGCTGCCGGTTCGATGGAAATTAACCAAATTATCACCAATACCAGCCTTCGAGATAATCCGTGGTACATCGGATTTACCACACTCATCTTGATTGGCTGCTTTACAAAAAGCGCCCAATTCCCGTTTCATTTCTGGCTACCGGGGGCCATGAGTGCGCCCACACCAGCCAGTGCCTATTTACATTCCGCCACAATGGTCAAAGCAGGCATCTATCTTTTATTCCGTTTGTCGCCTGTTTTGGGTGATACACCACTCTGGGAAAATGGTTTACTCATTATCGGCCTGATTACAGTTCTGATTGGGGCGGCGTTTGCGCTGCGGCAGTATGATCTCAAAGGCGCACTGGCCTATGCAACGATCAGTCAACTCGGTGTGCTAGTGGTTTTAATAAGCCTACCGCATGGCGAAGGTCTGAAGGCGGCAGCGGTTGGCATTCTGGCACACGGTTTATATAAAGCGGCGCTCTTCTTGACAGTCGGCGCGGTTGACCACAGCGCTGGAACCCGCGACATGAAAAAGCTAGGTGGGCTTGCCCGTCAGATGCCCGGTTGGGCGGTGGTCGCTGTTCTTGCGGGATTATCAATGGCAGGTATCCCACCCCTACTCGGTTTTGTCGCCAAAGAAGGACTGATTGAATCGCTGTTGACTACACCGATTGCACTGGCAGTCGTGGTGGTTAGTGCCGCATTCACGGTTGCTTTCGGTTTCATATTTATATGGGATGTGTTCGGTGGAAAAGCCTCCCACTCCCAACATTTGCATGCCACTCCTCAGGGTTTACTCATCGGCCCCGCTGCTTTAGCGGGCATGTCACTTTTGACGGGTATTGGTCTGCCTGTGTTGATTACACCGCTGATCCATATGATCACCCATGAAGAGGTTCATCTCGCTCTCTTTTCGGGTTTTAACACACCCTTCCTTTTTAGCTTGATTGCAGTTGCCGGTGGTGTGGGTATTTTTGTCACACGAACGACTTGGCGACAATGGGCATTACCGTCTCTACCAACCGGCACACAAATCTATCAAGGTGTCGTGCAAAGGGTCGAAAGTGTCGGTGACCTTTTACTGAAAACGCAAGGTGGCAAGCTCCGCTATTATCTCGCTGTAATTTTATCCAGTGTAATTGTCCTTCAAGCGACAGCAGGGTTAGCACATCTGACTGGTTACTCACTGACGTTCGAATTCCATCCGAGTATCGACATTCTCCGCAGCATCTTACTGTTACTGTGTTTGGGGATGATGCTGGCGAGCATCTTATTTAAGAGCCATTTGTTAGCGGGACTTTCACTTGGTGTAGCGGGTTACAGTGTAGGTGGCATCTTTTTAATTGAACCTGCTCCGGATGTAGCGCTGGTTCAATTTATGGTTGAAACCATTGGTACAGTTCTGTTAATTGTCATGCTAGCGCGTATCCGTTCGGTTGAACGCCAACAAGCGATGGACTCGTTGTGGATACAGTCGAAAGCTGGACTCATTCGCGACATACTCATCGCTACAGGTATTGGTGTAGGTGTGGGTTTGTTTGTTCTTGCCGCATTGACTAATCGTCCTCAACCTAAAAGTATTGCCACTTGGCATCTGGAACACGCCGAAGAATTGGTTGGTGTCCCCGATGTTGTCGGCGCAATTGTCACCGACTTTCGCGGCATGGACACCATTATCGAAATCACAGTGTTCAGTGTGGCGGCACTCGGTGTACTAACAATCCTCTCTAAGCCACCGGCGAGTGCACGGTGGCCCGTGGGAATAGCAAATGCCATCACAGGCTTCCAGAAGACTTTTCGCAAGCCAAGCGACGAAGATGAGTATGCTGTTCCAGCACCCTATGTCGATTATTTACCTGAAAAACACCCGCATGGCGAGGATTCATTTCTCACCAGTTTTTCAACACCGCTAACACGTGTCGTCACCCGAATCATACTGCCATTGGCTTTCCTTGTTGCTTTGGCGCACCTCTTTTACGGAGGCGAAGGGCCGGGCGATGGTTTTACGGCAGGTGTAGTCAGTGGTTTGGGCGTGGCACTGTGGTATATCGTGTTTGGTTATAACGATGCACACAAGCAGTTTGCACGTTTGGGCGCACGGCGTTTGATTGGCATCGGTGTCGCGCTGGTCATCGCAAATGCCGCCTTTCCAATGCTGTTGGGACACCCCTTTCTTGCTCATCTGAATTTTGACATACCGCTGCCTGCCAACATTCACTTGTCATCAACATTTGTCTATGAAACAGGCATCTTCCTCACCGTTTTGGGCAGTATTACCACGGTAATGGAAGCTATTGCTTATCCCAAAGAGGTCGAGCCGCTATGAATATTCTGTTTGCAATCGCAACAGGAATCATGTTTGCTTTTGGAACTTTTCAACTCCTGCGAAGCGACATGGTCAAATCCGCGATGGGTTTTTATATCCTATTCACCGCCGTTAATCTGTTCTTTTTCGCCGTTGGCGCGTTTAACGGACAAGCACCTGCTTATGCCCAAAACGTGGACAAAGTCACGACAAGCGATCCGCTGGTGCAGGCACTTATTTTGACGGCAATCGTGATTAGCTTCGGAACATACGCCATTTTGTTAGGGCTGATTTCTGCCTCGGCCCGACGTTACAAGACGGCTGATCTTGATAATTTGGATCAGCTTAAGGGTTAAAGAATGCCTAATAATCCGCTCGTTCTCGTCCCAATCTTTATCCCACTAAGCGGTGCAGCTCTGTGCATCCTGACGGCTCGGTATCTGCGTGTACAGCACATTATCGGGATGACCGCTAGCACCGTCGCATGGTTAGCCAGTTTAGCAATACTTCTCCTCAATTGGAGCGATGGCATGCAGATTTATCGTATTGGAGGCTATGCTCCACCTTATGGTATTGTCCTCGCGCCAGATATGTTGTCGGCACTATTTGAAGTGATGGCAACTACGGTTGTGGCTTGCGGCACATTGTATATCCTTGGCTGTAAAGATAAATGTATATCCTATCCGGCTTTCATGCCGATATTCTTATGTATGTCGGCTGGCCTCAACGGTGCATTCTATACGGGCGACATCTTCACATTGTTCGTGTTTCAAGAACTGATGATTATGTCATCAGTGGTGCTGGTTGCTATTTCGGATAACCGACTCGGTGTCGAAGCGGCCATCAAATATCTCTTGATAAGCGCGATGGGTTCACTTTTCCTATTGCTTGGCATCGGCGCAATTTACGCGACCTTCGGCACTTTAACACTGGCAGATATTGCCCGACTACTGGAAGGCGGTCAACGTCCGCTGCTGTCGCAAGCCGCTGCGGTTGTATTGATGTGTGCCTTCCTCCTTAAAAGTGCTGTTTTCCCCTTTCATTTCTGGCAGCCCGATTTTCATACCGCCGCGCCAACACCGGTTCATGCGGTACTGTCTTCGGTGGTCGTCAAAGTAGGCGTGTATGGACTAATCCGACTCACCATGCTGCTGTTCATCAACGAAGCGCCTCTGGTTCGCAATTTATTGTTGGTACTGGGTGTTATTGGCATTTTCTTCGGCGGCTTGGCTGCCTTACGAACCTATGATGCCAAACGCATGTTGGCCTACTCAACCTTCGGACAGATTGGTTTCATACTTGTTGGCATTGGATGGGGAACACCGTTGGCTCTGGTGGGCGCAATTGTCTACGCATTCAATCACTCATTTATCAAATCCTCACTGCTGATGATTACAGGTGCAATTGCCAGCCGGATGCCCAACAAAAGTGCGAAGCTTGTCGATATTGCTGGCGCTGGACGCAGCATGGGAATCATCAGTGTACTTTATCTGCTTGGTGGTTTAGCGCTGACCGGTATACCACCGCTCAACGGTTTCATTAGCAAATTGACAATTGTGCAAGGCGGTATTCAGGCACAAAGTTGGCTGATATTGGGCTTGTCGGTTGGTGCAGGGCTTATCACCTTGCTTTATATGTCTCGCACATGGCAGCACATTTTCCAGAAATCACCGGACGAAACGCTCCATCTCAAACCAGTAGGAGACAGTATCGTCGCTCCAGCATTGCTGATTGGTTTGTGCATTATCCTCGGTTTGTATGCTGTTCCACTGATCGAAGCAGCAACACTTGCCGTGACCCGTTTAGGCGACCCGAATATCTACATACGTGGTGTGTTAGGAGGCTAAATTATGGTAGCGACCGCTCTAATGGCTATTCCGTTTGCCATCATTTGGATGGTTTTGACAGCAACAATCTCGATTGGCAGTTTTGCCGTCGGCTTTGTCATAGGTTTTGCTATTCTCTACAGTCTTCGTCTGGAAAAGATTAGCATTAACTTCCGCCGGCTACCTGACCAACTGATAGCCTTCGTGATCTACACCGTCACACTAGCACGCGACATCTGGAATTGCAGTGTGGATGTTGCCAAGCGCGTACTCAATCCGAATATGCCTATGCACCCCGGTATTATTGCTGTTCGCACCCAAGACCCTGACGAGAGTGATTTCACGGCGGCCTTTAGTGCACATGGTATCACAATCACACCCGGCGAACTGGTAGTCGATTTTGACGGCAGCCATACGATGTTCGTCCACTGTTTAGATGTGGAAGCATCCTCACAAAATGCGGATGCCGCCCAACTCAAACGCCTCAAGCTACTGCGTCGGATTATTGGGAGGAACTGAAAAATGACAGCTTTCGTTCAACTCGGCATTCAAGCCGCACTTTTAGTTCTCGTCATACTCATCTTGCCATGTGCCTATCGGGCATGGGTTGGACCAACTGTACCAGATCGCTTACAGGCTATTGATGCCATTACGACCTTACTCATTGGCATCATCGTTGTGCTGGCACTACTGCGTAACACAGCCATGTTTATTGATGTGGCTATCGCACTGGCCGCTTTTTCCTTTATTGGAACCATCGCATTGGCTCGTTATATATCAGAAGGAAGGGCATTCTAAAATGGAAATCATAGGCTTAATCGTTCTATGGGGTGGCATTTTCTTCTCTATCGTTGGCGTGGTCGGTCTGATCCGGATGCCGGATTTGTACTGCCGTTTACACGCCACTGGTAAAGTCTCAACCGTGGGATTGGCTGGTATTCTGCTGGGTGCAGCCTTTATTATGCCGTCTGCTGGACTCAAACTGCTGGCACTTGCCCTATTTGCTATCCTGACGCTACCGGTTAGCACCCATGCCATTGCCGCTGCTGCTTACCGTTACGGAAACTACAAAGCTATACTCAATCGTGATGATCTGGCAGAAATGTCTGCGCCCAAACCGCAGCCTTCGCCAGCCGGTGATTAACCGAACTTCTGCGATGGAATTGCTTCACAGTAAAGAGATGGCTTTAATAGGTGGTAGATTACCCTTGAAGAGTTGTTGAATTATGCCTTGCGTCAAATTTTGTAATTCGGCATATTCAATCTTCAACTTTTGAAGCACCTCGTCATGCTGCTGAAGGATTGATACTATTTTCCGCTGTTCATAGAGTGCGGACAGCGGAATGGGTAGAGCCTGCAAAGCGCTTAACATATTTACAGGCGTGTTATCATTGTTCGGGTACCACGCCTGTTTTTGGCTCTCTAGATAATATTGCAGAAAATGATAATCGAGATCGGCATCGGGCATAATGCCAATTACCTGATCTTCTAAGCCGTGTTTACCTCGTACAAACTTCCCCAAATTACTTATATAAATGGGATAGTCCGTTGATAAATTATCCCCGATAAGCGCACAACGCCCCAATGGTCTATGTACTGACAATGCCTCTATTTTCCGGAAGAGATCGCCAGCAACACCCGTCTTTACATCACTGATGCTGACGCGCATATCGGCAGTATGTTTGAGCGCTTTATGTGCATATTCCCATGTTTCGGCAATTCGATTTTGATCTGCTAGTGGTGGGAGTGGAATGAAAATTCGCCCGAAACGTCTTATATCTAGCCGCCCTTGCCTAGTACACGCTCCAAAAACCGCGTGACGAAAACTGGATGTGGAGAGATATGCCACAAAATAATTCGGTTGAAGATCCGGTTGAAGATCAAAACTGAGGTAGGAACGGTGAACAATAGTGCCGTCCAGTTCTGGTTGGACGATACCCCAATAACGCTGTTGCACGTGCAATTTAGAAATAACAAACTGTCCCGCGCGAAGCGTTTTGTGCAACTTAGTTCTAAAGTCTGTTCCCCTTTTTATTGCCCGTTGATTTAAACCGATTGGATAGGTTTGAAGGGCGGCAGTTGGATAAAGTCCTTTATCAAGAACGGTTATGTAAACCTTACTGACTTTTAATAGATCATGTAAGGAAAATAACTCCCAGTTCATACGTCCGTGTCATTACTTTCATCCAGCTTGACGGAATAATCGAGCGTTTCTAAGCTTTTCATTAGTTTATCAACCGCAACTTCTCGATCTTGGACAGCCGAGCGATAACGTTTGAGAGCAGATATGACATCAAAAGTTGGATCATCTTCTTCCAGACGCAGGTACTTATCAACACTAAGTTTATAATCGTGTTCTTCGAGCTTTTTATTAGAGACAACACACGCAAAATCTGGAATATTTTTCCATCCTTCAAAGGCTTGGATGATGTCAAGAATAGTAGAATCTTCCAGTTCATTATGCCGCGTATTCGGTAAAGCTTCGTTAGATGCTTGTATAAATAAGACTTTTCCTACGCGATCATCCAACTTTTTCTTATTCAGAACCAGAATATTAGCAGATGCAGTGGTTCCATGCAGCAATTTCGCGGGTAAACTAATGACCGTCTCCAACCAATCGCGACTGACGACTTGCTGCCACAAATTCCAATGGTCTTCTTGTAAAACTGATGACGACATCAAGATTGCGCCCCGTCCCTCAAGTGACAAGACTTCAATTGAATGGCTTAGAAAGGCGTTATTATTACGCTGCATCTGTCCCTTATGGCTCGTGTCAGTGGACAGTGGAAGATTTTGAAGAACAAGATCGAACTTGCCACGGAAATCGGGTGGATTATTTAGCACATCCAGATGCTTGATGTCCGCTTGATCAAGCCCGTGTGCCAACATATTCATTTTACAAATCGCCCAAATGTCATTCGCAGTTTCGCACCCATAAAACTCAACCGTATTTAGATTACCGCCCTGCTGGTTGATGTAATGGGCGCACTCGGTGAACATACCACCTGAACCAACGGTCGGATCATAAATCGACATGCCGGTCGTCGGTTTGGTCATCCGCACCATCAGTTGAATTACTGATCGTGGCGTGTAAAAAGATGATCCCTGCTTGACTGTCAGTTTGGCAAGCTGTGTTATCCAATAATCGTAGGCAACACTAAAATTGTGGGGGCTTGAGAAAATACCGGTGCGCTGTTGCAATTGATCCAGTTGTGCACGGTATTCCAACAAATCAGAATCGTCAATGGGTGCAGCCAGAATCGCAGGCAGCAAAACATCTTTCAAGTATGGAATATGCGTTTCGAGCATGGAAAAGTCACTACTTAACTCCTCTCGCAGTCCTCGTTTTTTGCGTTGAAAACTCACAAGTGCTGGAGAGGAGGCAAGTATTCGTGGCAGGTTAAGCCGACCGCTATAAAGATCGGGCGTTTCGCTCACATGATAGAAAAAAAGCATTGCCAGAATAAAATAGGAATAAGATGTATAGTCAAGCGTTTCCCTCAGAAGTTGTACACTTTGTTGTAGATGGCTTTTCAGTTCCGATTTCTTGATTTTCGTCATGTGACAATCACCAAAATGGATTGTCGATCATTCTTTTGTCGATAACGTGTGAACAAAGCGCACCCAAACTGACTGGCGTGTTGAAATATGTCATGCCAATGCACAATTTTGCTATCTATCCAACAATTACTCAAGACGCACCCTTTTGACGTGAAGCTGCTGCATTTATGTGCGCCTTGCTAAGTGATAAGCTGCGGTGCAGGCGTTATTTTTATCACATGCGCCGGAGCGTCTGGCAAGGCAGGCAGCGAAACGTGTAAGCTGGCCTCTTGTTGTGTCCAACTCAAGGCTGATGAGTTTCCACACAGTGAAATCGTAGTTCCATCTTTGGCTCGCAGCTTTTCCAGCGTTATTTGTCCGGTTGGTGTTCCCAAAAGGGTTACATACAGCGCTCCAGCTTTTTGCGTAAAACGGGCTGGAATGCCTTCGCCGGTTGTTCCTTCAGCAGTGACCCAAGGGCGTGTCCCGAAGATCGCCTCGCCATTTACATCGAGCCAAGCGCCTAAACCCAGCAGTCTTTCCCGTTGAAGCGGAGGAATTGTACCATCAGCCATTGGTCCAACATCTAGGAGAAGGTTGCCATTTTTGCTGACAATATCCACAAAACTGCGGACGAGTTCTTCAACCGAAAGATAATCATTTGGTCCTTCGTTCTGGTTGTAACCAAAGGAGTGACCGATGCCGCGTGTCGCTTCCCACTTCTTCTCAACAATTTCTTTGTATGCAGCGTATTCCGGTGTCGTGAAATCAGAATGAGGTGCGGGTGGTGGTGGAATAAATTCATCGGCTCCGTTGGGGATAATCGGTGGTTCTTGACTCCAACGATCATCAACCACACCATCGGGTACACGATTGTAGTAATACGAAAAAAGTTCAGGCACATCGGCGGCAGATGGATAACCAATATCATTCCAGAGAATTGAGGGGGCATAACGGTCAATGAGTTCGTGGAAATGACCGTGCGAATACTCGACAAAATCAGGACTTTGCACAATCGTTCCATGCACATCAGTTAAACTGCGTACCGGATTTTCTTCAAACGACCAGTCAAGCCCGCCGGAATAGTACAACCCCATGCACATATTGTGTTTGCGAATGGATTCAGTTAATTCGCCTACGAGATCACGGGTAGTGGCAAATCGCCCGGGCTTACGTGGGCTAGTATGTTCACTTGGCCACAGTAAAAAGCCATCATGATGCTTAGTGGTCAGTACGGCATACCGTGCGCCAACCTTTTGGAAAAGTTCTGCCCATTCATCAGGATTCCATTTCTCAACCGCCTGATTAAACATTGGTGCGAAATCGTCGTAGGAAAAATCCTCGCCATAGGTCGCAACATGGTGTCGGTGTGTTTGTGTATCTCCAAGCCGGAGTGTGTTGAGATACCACTCGGCGTATGGATTATTAGCAAACATTGCCTCCCATCCTTTTTCGGCAACCTGTTTGTCAATATCTGCGCCTTCAGGAGCCCATCCCGGTACCGAGTATAATCCCCAATGGATAAAAATGCCGAGCTTGGCATCATGAAACCACTCTGGAACTTGGTGCTGCTTAACCGATTCAAGTGTTGCTTCGTAAGTCATTATTGGGTTGCCTTCGCTGATCAGATCTATATATGTTCGAGAAAGTAATTTGAAACTGTGAAAAATACTAAGCGCTGATTTGGAAATCCTATTGGCTAAAATAGACTAATAAGAATCAAGAAAAGTGTCGCACAAATCACGCTACTATGCCAGTGAGTCGATGTTCGTTCCTGACAAACATTATCCTGTGCGCCCTATCAAGCCCAAAGCCGTAATGCTAACAACCGGACAAGCACATTGACAGCGCTTCAAGACACATGTTACTCGATACCATTAACAGCAGTTTTCAAATAATGGCATTACGAAATCCCTGATCTTGAGTTATGATCTAGTCACTTTTAGCCTTCATACTAATATTGATGAATAATAATCATGAACCAAACAAATGCAGAAAACAGTTCAATCAGTAAGCGTGCCTACGGAACGACCAGCAGTGGCCAAGCTGTAGAAGAATATACACTGACGAATGCCAATGGCATGGAAGTGAAGATCATCACCTTGGGCGGCATCATCACCTCCGTTCGTGTGCCCGATCGCAGCGGTAACTTCGCGGATGTGGTGCTCGGCTTCAAAGAACTTGCCAATTACGAAACCAAGAGTCCTTATTTCGGTGCGCTCGTCGGGCGTTACGGCAACCGGATCGGCAAAGCGACCTTCACGCTAGAGGGTACAACATATACTTTGGCGCTCAATGATGGGCCGAATACGCTGCATGGCGGTGTGAAGGGTTTCGATAAGCAAGTATGGGCAGCGAAAGAAATCAAAAGCGCTAACGGTGTTGGTCTGGAGTTGAACTACCTCAGCCTAGATGGTGAAGAAGGTTATCCCGGTAACTTGTCGGTCACTGTGACTTATACGCTGACGAACGATAACGCTATCGAGATTGCTTACAAAGCCACCACCGATAAAACCACAGTGGTCAATCTGACTAACCATTCTTACTTCAACTTGGCGGGTAACGGTTCAGGCGCGATTTATGATCATATCGTACAAATCAATGCCGACCATTATACGCCAGTGAGTGGCACACTAATCCCTACTGGTGAACTTGCTCCAGTAGCAGGAACACCGTTTGACTTCCGCAGTCCAAGAGTCATCAGTGGTGGCTTACGTTCTAGCCATCAACAAATGGTCTATGGGCGCGGTTACGACCATAATTTTGTCTTGAATCGCAAAACGGCCAATGAACTTGAGATGGCAGCGCGGATTTACGATCCGTCATCAGGTCGGGCGATAGAAGTCTGGACAACCGAACCTGCAATGCAGTTTTACACAGGTAATTTTGTCGATGGAACGCTGGTCGGTTCGAGCGGTGGCACCTACCGTCAAGGTGATGGACTATGCCTCGAAACTCAACATTATCCCGACTCGCCTAACCAATCCCATTTCCCGACGACGACCTTGAAGCCGGGTGATACTTATAAGACGACTACGGTCTATAAATTCACGACTGAATAAACTCACTCGTTAAAACGGGCGCATAGCCATGCGCCTCTACTACGTTATTGAAACTGGAATAAATTATGCGGATTGTTGTAATTGGTGGCAGTGGACACATCGGAACCTATCTCATTCCTATGCTGGTTGAGCGTGGGCATGAAGTGATTAATATCACACGCGGACAAAGTAAACCTTATATTGCTCAGGCGGCGTGGAAGACAGTCCAACAGGTTATAGCCAACCGTGAGGCCGAAGATCAAGCGGGCACGTTCGGGAAATTAGTACGTGACCTCAAACCGGATGTGGTCATTGATTTGATTTGTTTTACGGAAACGAGCGCTCGACAAATCGTTGAAGCTTTACGCGACCATGTGCAGCACTTCTTGCACTGCGGCACGGTTTGGATTTATGGTCACAGTACGCAAGTTCCTGCAACAGAAGACCAACCACGATATCCATTTGGTGAATATGGCATCCAAAAAGCAGCCATCGAACGCTATCTTCTAGATGAGGCACGACGAAACGGCTTCCCGGCGACCCTGCTCCATGCGGGACATATCGTTGGCCCGGGTTACGCGCCATTGAATCCGGCGGGACATTTTAACCCGCAAGTATTCGCTCAAATTTCGCGTGGTGAAGAACTCACGCTGCCCAATTTCGGTATGGAAACCGTTCATCATGTTCATGCGTCGGATGTGGCGCAAGCCTTCTTGAAGGCCATCATTAATCGCAGCACCAGCATCGGCGAAAACTTCCATGCGGTATCACCAGCAGCGATAACCCTTCGTGGATATGCAGAGGCAATGTATGCGTGGTTTGGACAGGAACCTAAGCTCAAATTCTTGCCGTGGGAAACATGGAAGACAACCGTTTCAGAAGCCGAAGCCGGAGCGACTTGGGATCACATCGCGCACAGCCCCAATGCCAGTATCGCTAAAGCGCGGCGGTTGATTGACTATCAACCTAAATACACATCACTTGAGGCGATTTACGAAGCAGTTCAATGGTTAATCGACCATAAGCAGATGGAATTCCAACAGGCCGATTAATTTTGTTGGCTTATATGCGCCAATTCATCCAGCGATTCAAAATAACAAGACTAGCAAGGGTCATGAAACTTATCACAACGACATCAAGGTAAAAGGCTGCATCAATTGTACCTGCCAGCACATGCCTCAACGCATCGGCGGCATAGCTCGGCGGCAATAAGAACGCAAGCCATTGCAGCGGCGCTGGCAAGGTTTGCCACGGGATGAAAACGGGGGCAGCCATAATCAGCACGAACAAAAGCAGGTTGACGATAATTTGAATCATCTCCAAGCTGTTGACCAGTGACCCCAGTGCCATGCCGATAGCCGACAGTGATAGAGCCGTCAATGGCAGCAAAACGATGATCCATACGCTGAAATTCAAATCAACCTTGTAAACCAGCGAGCCAAAAAGTATCGGGGCAATCATACCGGGGAGCGTCACGGTTAGACGTGACAGCATGATAGCGGCGACGAAAGCAACTTTGCTGATGGGCAGCGAGGCATAATACAGCAACATGCCTTCTTTTTTCATGGAACCGATGCGTACTGCCATCGTGTAAAGACCATCATTCGCCACTGAAAAAATAGCCGCTCCACTGATGATGTAAATCAGACTGTTAGTGTCAGTTAAGCCGCTGCCAATTCGCGCAAAGCCAAATACCATCGATAATGGCAAAAATAATGAAAACATGAAATACCAATACCATGTGGTACGGATTTCAAGCATCTGCTCCAACCACAGATACTTCAGATCAACGCCGAATTTTCGCAGACCATCAATGCGAACGGGCGTTGTAGAAGTCTCTAGCGATTTGGACGCGTGGGCAATATCCATGAGATTGCGTTATCCGTTCGTGTTTTCGAATTGCATATAGACATCTTCGAGCGAGGGCGGCGACAATTTAAAATCATCGAGACGAGCCATACCGATTTGGGTCATGAGCATGTCAGTGGCAGGTGCAACTTTGTTTGCGGCGAGATTCACAGCGTAATCACCGGGGCGGGAGGTATCCAGTTTACCGAGTGCAGTGAAGCGTTCCGTTTCATCGACATTCAAGTTTTCGCCAGCTTTTAGGCGAAATTCCAAGCGTACATTACCACCCGAAAACAGTTTCAATTCACCGGGTGTACCAAAAGCAACGAATTTCCCGCGCTTCATAACGGCTACACGTTGAATGACGCGCTCGGCTTCTAAGACATTATGCGTGACCAAAACACAGGTTACACCCTGCTCCGCGTTCAGCCGTCCAATCATATCCCAGACGATGCGGCGTTTCTGTGGATCGAGTTCGTTGGTTGGTTCGTCCAAGATTACCACATGGGGTGATCCCATGAGCGCCATTGCAAAGTTGGTCAAGCGTAAAATACCGCCGCTCAACTTATGAACATACCGCCGTGCATAGTCACCAATGCCGAGTTCATCAATCAACTTGCGTGTCTGCATTTTAGCATCTGAATCACTTTGACCACGCAGCCGTCCGGTGTAATGCAACGCACGTTCGACTTCAACATAGCGCATGGGTAAGCCAGTTTGTGGGAGAAATCCAGTGATACGCTTGACTTGATCGGCGTGTTTGACGACATCAATGCCCTCTAACCAAATCGCACCGGATGTGGGTTGGGTCAAACCTAGCAGTTGGCAGACCAGAGTCGTTTTCCCAGCTCCATTCGGCCCTAATAACCCAAAAATTTCACCCCGTTTAACCTCAAAATTCAGATCATCATTGGCGACCAGCGGCGTTTTGCCGGGATAGATGCGCGTTAGGTGTTCGACGCGAATGGAAACAGGTTGGTTAAACATCAGTTATTCTGGTTGAGGAGCAGGCGCAACTTTGCGTGATAGCCCCAAGGTTGTTAAGGGTTCAGCACTCAAGTCCATCACGCGATCATATTCAGCCTGTACCAGATCGGACGTATACTGCCCGCTGTAATCGGTTTTGGGTGAATAGAAGCGATCTTTAAAGGCTAAGTCTTCGAGGATAGCTTGCATCGTTTCCGAAGTCGTGAATAGTGAAGGATACGGTGTGTAGAACATTCGCAGATAATCGCCACCGCTGAGCGCCAAGGGCATGGGCGAACGCCATTTCAAGTCGCCACTTTTGTTGGTTCCCAGATAGAAATGCGGCATGGGTACGTCTGTACCGTAGACTGCATGCGAAAAATGACGGTATAAAGCGCGGTTCATTTCTTCGAGGTTGGTCACCGATTTGAGTTCGGCATCTACTGCTTGACGTTCTTCATCGCTCATTCGGTTGGGCAAATCCCAGAACGAATATAAGGGTATCGAAGCAATTTCCCACAAGAGCTTACGGCGGCCTTCTTTATATGACCATTGATTTTGAAACTCAATAAAGGCCTGTGCCACTTTATGGGCGGGATTATTAACTGGCAGCAGCAGTAAGGAGTCGATGCCCACAAAATAGGGATCAACTTCGTATTCTTTGTAGAAATCGACTGCACCATCCGCAATCAGCCGCAGCATTTCCTGTGTGACCAATTCAGCGTATTCGTCGCCACGGTTATAAAAACCACGAAACGAAAAGGCCGTAATAATCATATTTTGGCCGCCCAAATCATAAAAGGTGCGGCAAAAATCCCAATAACGTCGCACCAGATATTCGCCTTGGGTGGCAAAATCGTTGATGCGTCCGGGGTCAGCCGCGTGGCGATTTTGTTCCAGCACATAGGTGGTGCGTGTACCACCAATTGCGAAAACGCCAGTTAGTCCTTCGGGATAATGCTCACGTATACGGTCGGCAAATGATTGATCGGTCATCCAGTTTTCCTCTTGAGATGCTAATTGTCTGACTGCGTCGATTTTCAGCTATTTAGATTCGGCTTTGTCTTTAGATGCCAATTGTGCATAGGCTTCCGGCAAGGTCGAAACAAAGGTCAATTGCCAGTCGTTGCTGCGTGACAACTTGCGCCCGACACCTGCAATGGCTTGCAAAAAGGTATTAGCGCTAGAACCAACAATTAAGGTTGTGCTGATGTTGGCGTGACGTGGTGTTGAAAATGCGCGTTGAACTTGAGTAATCGCGCCCTGTGGGATGATATTGGCGTTTTGAAAATCCATGATCACGCTGACTTTATGGTCAACAGTATCGAGCATGTCATAAGCGACCTTGGCTGCGGTATTGAAGTCCGCCCAAGTCCAGCTTTTGCCGTAGATATAGCGGAGAATTGTTTTTTGATCATTGTCCCATACAACTTCAATATTCACGTCAGACTCCTCAGATTAACTCGCTGCTACGGCTGTCGGCTGATATGCACTTGCATATTCCCGATAGCTATAAAGTGCCGATAAAACTGCCGATTGCACTACATTTCGCGGGGTATATAAAGATTTGCCGATCCATAAAGATGGATAATGGGCATCATGATAGTGCTTCATCATATATTGAGCTGCCGTATGCAGGCATGCAGGGTCAATGCGCTCCGAGGCGTGTTGATCCCAGAAAAGCAAAGCATGTAGACAGTAGGCAGTTTCTTCAATAGTGGACCGGTGATAGTACCCCCAACCACCGTCATCACGTTGAGTTTGGAGAATCCATTTGATGCGCGACGGCAGTAAATCATCTACCACGCCATAAAGTGACCAAATCGCTGTACTAGTTAAGTAATAGGGCGAAATATGCCATTTATCGAACCAGAAATAACCAGTCAAATCAGAGCGACGCAGCATGGCACTAATCTTCTGAGTCCAAGCATCAAATTGGTGGTAGTCCCGATCCATTTGCAGGGCGGCCAATAAACGGATATTCACGCTTAATGATTGGTCAAGTTCACCGGGGTAACAACAAAAATGTTGGTCATGCTCATAGGGTTTGAATACGTCAGCATTGACCGCATAGCCGCCCCAGCGCAGAAGCCCAAATGCCACGGCTGTATCATCTAAATCGGTCACAGGGAAATAAGGCGAGTAACTCAGCCCGTTTTCCGGAGACCACATTGACCAAACGAAATCCAGAACACGCCGAACATCAGGATCATTCGGCGTAATCGCTTCAGCAAGACGCAAGTGATTTAATGTCCAAAGCGATTCAAAAATATCGAACGGTTTTACAAATGGTGCGCCACCATCCGCTTGCTCGGCAACGACCTGCTGCAAATAGCGAACCGACCGTACGTCAGATCGTTTGAGGAGTGCAGCTGCAGTTGCGGCAGGCGAAGTGCCGACTGAACCGTTGGCTTCAATAAAATCGGCATCATCCGGAATGTAGCTCCGTAAGGCTTCCAACGAAACCACCAGCGTGGTATAGCGCCACGACTGCGGATTGTGCCCCAGCATATTGAGCTTTTTCTCAATCTTAACAACATCCTGATAAAGATCGCGCGGAACATCCAAACCCAGTTCCAGAGCTTCACTCACCAACGAAAATGCAAGAATAGGAAAGCCAATGGTGTCGTTAGCATCGTGGTGCAAACGTCCATTCTCGCGCCACAGAAATGCTGCACCCTGTCGCACGCGCCGTGCATCGCCTTCGCCTTGACCAGCCGTATGTAATGCAATCATCGCCGCTAATGTGGAGATAACCCGATCATGATAATGCAAGATTTCGCCGCCCCAACTGCCATCACCATGTTGACGTTCACGCAGCCAAGGCAACGCTTCATCAAAGCCCTGCCCCGGATAAAGGGGCGACAGCCGTGCTATCCATGATGTATCGTATGCTACGCTGTCCATACTGCTTGAGTCGCGCTTCAAAGACCGAAGCAGTTGAGCAATATCGGCATCCAACTGATCGTTTACTTGGGTATTCACAGCGGGTCGATTGGTCATGTAATCTCCATTGTCCCTGTGTTAGTCAAAGTTCGTTCGCAAAATACGACTGGGTGAATAAACATCACCATTTTTAATACTTGGCTTCTGCCAGACATTGATATATTAAAAATAATATTACATGGAACATGATAATTCATTACAAATTTCAAGTTCCCTTCGAAGGATGAGACAGCAATCATTAAGAATCACATGTAGCAGTGATAATTAATTTCTTTATTCTAGATGTATCTCACGTCGAAACAGCATAAAGACTTCTAAAATGAGCTATCACTGCCCATTATTTTACAGTCTTCATAATGAACTCATCACATTTAACATTGAGATCAGGGCGAAATGAAACTAAAGAACGCAGTACAAACATAGAAAGACAGGTATATGTCGATCTATGCCTGATATAATTTTTCACTAATATGTATTGAGGATTGAATTACCAAATTAACTCAATCAAATAAGGGAACCTAGCCCAGTTCCCTTACGAAAACCCACCTTGAACAAACAGATATTTATCCAATCGCCCTTATGGAAATGGATGCCACAGCAACGACAATCCCATTGCGATAGCAGCGAATGATGCGCCAAGTGCAGCGAACAAGAAACTAATTTCTGTGACTTCGTGCTTCGTAATTAAATAGGTGGGAAGATTCTCGAAAACTGACTGAAGCTCGCTGCCGCTTTCAGCTGAATAGTAAGTGCCGCCAGTGGTATCCGCAATTTGCTTCAATGTGTCCTCATCAATGCCGCGACGAAATCCACCCGGCCCGCCGCCGCCACCATTAAACCCACCGTTGAATCCACCACCACCGCCATTAAATGGCTCACGCCCTTGGAACTGCTGCCCACAAAACGGAAATTCTGCGCCTTGTGCCGTCCCAAAACCAATCGTGTAAACGCGGATACCGCGATCAAGCGCCTGTTGAGAAGCATCTTCCGGCAAAATGCCCACATTGTTAGCCCCATCCGTAAGCAGCACAATAATGTCCGGTACGTAAGCCCCTTGTGGAACAGGAGTCGGAGCAATACCGGGTGATGTGTCACTAACACTGGGGGCAACCGAAGGGTCAATTTCGGCAATCGCATCTATGGACTTCAGAATCCCAAGTCCGATGCCGGTTCTACGTCCGGTAGTCAAACTTTGAATCGCGGCACGCAAAGCATTTATATCAGTCGTTGGTGTCTGAATCAGTTCCGCGAAACCTGAAAAAGCCACGATACCAATTTGAGTAGTCGCTTTTTGGTTTTCAATAAAGGATATGGCAGCTGCTTCAGCGGCCTGCAAGCGGTTGGGCGAAATATCAGTCGAACACATGCTGCGTGATACATCAATTGCCAGAATAATCGTCGTCTGATTTGTGGGAATACTAGCAATCGTTATAGGACGACCCAAAGCAAATATCAGGCTGGCAAGTGAAATAATAAACATGGCAAATGGAATATGCCGTCGCCAACGAGATTGGTTTGGTGCTGCCGCCCGTACCAATGACAGACTTGAATAACGCACCACGAAACGTTTACGACGGCGTAAGACCCAGATATAGCCTGCAACTGCTAAAGGTATCAATATCAGCTGGAGCACAAACCCCGGCCAGAGTAGGCTCATTTAACACCTCCAATGCATCGGACGGTTCTTCCTATCACTACGGCACACGACCAAACCACAAAAGCGAAATCGTTCCGCCAATCAACAGGAAGAGGATGCTGAAACCCGCAAAAATCGAAGTGACTTCTATTTCTTCCGGTTTAACCACCAAGGTCGGGTTGAGATTGTCGTAGATGTTCAGCAAATCTTCTTCGTTTTCGGCATTGTAATAGGTGCCGCCGGTAATTTGCGATATTTGTTGGAGCATCGCTTCATCAAGCTGGGTATGAATTGTGAAGCCCTCAACATGCAAATCTGCCCCTGTTGGGCTGCCGATACCAACTGTGTAAATACGAACGCCGCGATCTGCCGCCGCCTGAGCTACTTCTAGCGGGTCGGGATTCTGATTATTCTCACCATCTGTAAGCAGAATAATAACGCTCGATGTGTAAACCCCATTGGGCATAGGTGTCGGGGTTGGAGCAGGTGTTGGGGTGAGATTGCTATAGTAGTTGGTCGGCACTCCGTTACCAGCATCGATAGTCGTCAGCGAAGCAAGAATACCATTTGCCAGTGAAGTGCCACGTTGCGAGGTCAAGCGACCAATCGCGGCCAGCAGTTCATCTTTGTCGTTAGTGGGTATTTGTACCGAAAGACCGCTATCACTGAAAGCCACAACACCGATCTGAACGAAGGGCGATTGCCGTTCGATAAAACTTTGCACCGCAGTTTTTGCTGCTTCCATCCGTGTGGGCTTCAAATCATCAGCCGCCATACTTCCAGAAACATCGAAAGCGAGGATCACAGTCCCTTGAATGCGCGGCAAGCTAACATTCGTCTCTGGTCGTGCTAAGGCAACAATCAGGATAATCAGCGCGACCAAAAAGATCGCAGGCGGAACATGGCGACGTGAGCCTATCCTATTTCGAACGGCACCTTGCATCATGCCTAGACTGCCGTAGCTTGTAGCCAATTTCTGTCGGCGCTGCTGCATTCGCACATACAACAAGACGAATACCGGAACCAGTAACAACAGTAGAAGCATCGCAGGCCAAATAAATTTCATGCGGTTTACTTTCTCCGCTGTCGCCGTAAGGCAGCGAAACCTACAATAGCACGAACCAAATCTTCTTCAGTTGAAAGTGAAAGTACATCGACGCCAGTACGCTTAAATGTGTTTTCCAACTCGGCTTCTCGCTGCTTTGCTGCCTGAGTGAAGCGCTGACGAAATCCTTTATCATGCGTATCCACATAAAGTTGTTCGCCAGTTTCCGAGTCTTCCATCAGGATTAAACCAACGTCCGGTAATTCGATTTCTCGTGGATCCCACAGGCGCACTGCCACCACTTCATGGCGCTTATTGAGCAACGTTAGAGCGCGTTCCCACCCGGGCGCAGAGATGAAATCTGATATAACGAATACCAGTGAACGCTGCTTAATGGAATGCAGCCCTCCCTCAATCAAGGTTGCCAGATTAGTAAATGGCGAACGCAGGAGTGGTTGTTGATTAAGCAAATCATTAATCAACCGAAGGACTTGAATTCGCCCTCCCCTTGCGGGAATAGTTCGGTCAATCTGACCGCTGTAGAGTACCGCGCCAACTCGATTGCCGTGACGTGTGAGCAAACGGGCAAAGGTGGAAACAAAATCAATCAGGACGGTACGCTTCAAATTATCAACCGCACCAAAATCAACCGACGGACTCAAATCCAATAGAAACCATGCGGTAATTTCACGGTCTTCAAGATATTGGCGGACGTAAGGCGTATCCATCCGCGCAGTGACGTTCCAATCGATATAGCGAACATCATCTTCTGGCTGATATTCGCGTAAATCGGCAAAATCGAGGCCATACCCATAAAACAAGCTGCGATAATCACCTTGCAGCAGACCATCTAATTTACGGATAACTTGCCAGTCGAGCCGAAGTAAGACGCGCTCAGGCGTTGACGCTTGCGTTTCGATGTTCATGTAGAGGTACCACTGGCTTCGGAATACGGTTGAGAATTTTGTTTAGGATGTCATCAGCGGTTACGTTGTCCGACAGTGCCTCATAAGACAGCACCAGACGATGGCGAATCACATCTAAGGCCATGTCCAACACATCTTGAGGCAAAACGTATTCACGCCCGCGTACATAAGCCAGTGCGCGTGCACTCAAAATCAAATTAATCGACGCACGGGGACTTGCTCCAAAGGTAATGTAGTGCTGCAAGTCTTTTAACCCTTCACCCTGTGGATTACGGGTGGCATTGACCATTTTTACACTGTACTCAATGATGGCAGGGTCAACATAAACTTTATCGGTTTCTTTTTGCAGACCTACCAATTGTTCAGTGCTTAAGACCTGCTGTACGGCCTGCAAAGCACCCGTCATTCTCTGAACGATGACAAATTCCTCAGTGGGTGTCGGATACCCAACCAATACCTTGAGCATAAAACGATCAACTTGGGCTTCCGGTAATGGATAAGTGCCTTCTGTTTCAATCGGATTCTGGGTTGCCAGCACGAGGAAAGGATTAGGAACCTTGAACGTTTCACGTCCTATCGTGACTTGCCGTTCTTGCATGACTTCCAGCAGCGCACTCTGCACTTTGGCAGGCGCGCGGTTAATTTCATCGGCCAGCAGCAAGTTGGTAAAAACCGGCCCCTGTGAAGTATTAAATTCACCAGTTTTCTGGTTGTAGATACGCGTACCAATCAAATCAGCAGGAACAAGATCGGGTGTAAATTGGATACGCTTGAACTCGCCACCTATCGATTCGGCAACCGTCTTAATCGCCATTGTCTTAGCCAAACCCGGCACACCCTCAACCAGAATATGCCCTCGCGCCAATAAAGCGACGATTAATCGCTCAAGCATGTGATCCTGTCCAACAATGACTTTTTTGATTTCATATAGCACCCGTTCCATAGGTGTGCCATATTCAGGATTTCCACTTTGGTTCATGGGTTATCTCTTTCAATACTTGGGCGATTATATGAGCAAATCATGGGTACAGATTTTTGATCTATACCGAAATTGGTGGTCGTGGCATTAGACTGGAGGTGAACCTGCGGCACCACCTGCAGCCGTAATGGTCACCGCAAAGCCTACCCCAATAAAGACATTTTGTTTGGTTGGGTTTAGCAGTGCCGTAACAATTCCGACGACTTGACCAGCACGGTTAAGCAGAGGCCCACCGGAATTACCGGGATTAACGGCAGCATCAAATTGGATCAAACCGGTCAATTGTTGACCACTATCCGGAATTTGGAAGGATCGGTTAAAACCAGAAATGACGCCTGAAGTCATCGAATCATATAAGCTGAAGGGGCTGCCAACGACATATGCTTCATCACCAACACGCATGGCATTCGGGTTTCCCATTACAGCTGGAATGATGATTTCAGGAGGCGTGGTCGCGCGAATAACCGCAATATCATTTTCAGCCTGTGCAGCGATGATTTCAGCGGGCGACTCGCTGCCATCAGCAAAAGTTACTTGAATGCGTGGTGCGCTGGTGACGACGTGGAGGCTTGTAAGAATATCACCCCCATCGTTAATGATTACACCTGTTCCAAAACCATCAGCTAGCAGTCCGGTTGACTCAGGAAGATTGGTTTGAATGAAAACCAGTGAAGGGATAATAGATCGATAGACGAGCGACGAGAAAGTGGGTGGAGGCGTGGCAGATGCCATTGCTTGGGCAACGGTTTGATTAACTTCGTTGGTCGTAATCTGGTGAGGCACTGGAGTGATCCAGTTATATAATAAGACTGCTATAAACGCGGCTAATACCCCCGAAGCGAACGGCAGCCCTTTGCGTAGCATCCTACGGACACGGTGCAGACGATCAAGTAGGCGAGTACGACGCGAACTATCGGGTTCATTCATTCGATTGAAAGTACCTCCCACCAAGAAGTTACTTTTCGTTAGACGGGACTTTAGACTATTTTTCTAAATGGGAAATGAGAGTAAGGATAAAAAAGTGAATTCCAAGAAGAAACATCGTGAGATGACCGAGTGGTTGATTCATGTCGGGTATAAATAGGCTCAAGATTTCAGGCGTCCAAAGTTTGGAAACTCGAACGGTTTTCGGTTGACGAAATTGAACTTATGTTCTACACTGAGACAGGCATGATAAAGTGGTAACATCACACTAATTGGTGGACCATATATCATACAATAGGATTATAAAAACACGCTTTTTGTAGGGACGAAGCGTGCTTCGTCCGCCATTTAAAGCACTGCATGTATTTTGGCTATTAGCAGAATGAGCCTGCGAACGTTACTGATGTGGGAGTTGGGGTACGACACGGTCCACCATTTAATGAAGTCCTACCAATCAAACGATTTTGAGAGAAAGCTGATGTCACAAATGGCTCTACAATTACTACCAAAACTTTCGCAATCAAAGCAGCAGCAGACTACAAATTGCACGCGGTGGCATTAGCCGAGCGATCCGCTGCATTTGTGCTATTTCAGCGGCATTAGGCGAGCTTCCCGCCACACAAAAATGTCAATTCCGCGAACTCAGCCGAGCGATCCGCCATGCAATTCAGCGGAAGTATTGCACAAAATGCGTAACTACTCAGGTAGGGGAGGAAGGGAGAAAAGGAGCAGCATGTAAGGCAGCAGAGAGAGCATCAAGGAGGTTGACACCCTGTTTGCGAGCGGTGGAGAGGTAGCTGCGAATGAGGCAGAAGCAGTCAGCGC
>JBBSBM010000076.1:0-39169 GCA_038251275.1 Aggregatilineales bacterium | reverse complement strand
TTACTGAACGCGTTCATCAAATTTGTGAACGTGTTCACCGATCATAATGGTTCATGAAGGTCTATATTGGAGACCTTGTTTCTGTGATTTATGGCGCACTTGATTTCGTCGATTTTATCCACCGTTTAGTGCAGTCCTACCAGAACAGTTTTGGAGAACACCCTATGTCATCAATTACCTACAACCTGCCGCTTAAAGTGAGAGCAAATACAGCGACGGCAGACACAAACCGCAAGGCGGTGGCACTAGCCGAGCGTTCCGCTGCATTTGTGTTGTTTCAGTGGCATTAGCCATGTTTTCCGCCGACACAAAATGTCAATTCAGAGAAATTTCCCGCACTTCCCGCTGTGCAATTCAGCGGAAAGTATGCAATTTACGACCATAGGAAGTCCAAACGTAGTAACAACTACAACATCTATGACATTTTGAGCAGATGGAGGTTTTTATAACCCAAAACATGATCTCCAACGGGCATTAAATATTGATCTGACTCAGGGGTTCAGTGATTGGTTTCTCTGAATCTCTTACAACAGGTAACGTGACCGTGAAAGTCGTGCCTTCTCCAACTTTACTTTCAACGGTAATGCTGCCGTTCATCAAGTGGACAATTTGTTTGACGATTGACAGTCCTAATCCAACACTGCGACCTGAATGGGGTTTTGATGTACTGTTCAATTGCCAATAAGCTTCAAAAATCCGGTTTTGAACTTCATTGGGGATACCACGACCCGTATCGGAAATTTTTATCATCCAATGCTGCCCATCGGTGCGTATTGCTTTAAGGGTCACTGTGCCTTCATCAGTAAATTTGATCGCATTTTCTGTGAGATTAGTCAAAATTTGTTTGAAGCGATCTGGATCGCCTTTGATTTGGCTAGGTAGCGCTAAATCAATTTCTGCTTGGAGCTTGATGCCTTTGGTTTCTGCCAAGGGTTCCAACATACTGATAAATTCTTCGATAAGTAACCGGGGTTCAAAGGTGACATTTACGAACGACATTTTGCCGTGTTTTAGTTGTGCTTCATCCAACATATTGGTTATGAAGTTCAAGAGTTGACGTGTCGCATTTAGAATGCGGTCGAGTACTTCGTTTTGCTTGCTATTCAAGTCACCATGTCGTCCCTGTTGCAACATCTCTGTGTTCAACCCAATAATGGTAAGCGGGGTACGAGCATCGTGGCTTACATTCGCCAGTAATTGTGACTTTAATTGCAGGTCAGATATTGCTTTATCACGGGTTTGTACCATTGTTTGATACGTTTGTTTGTGTTCTGATATTTCTTGCTCAAGGCGCGAATTTATGGTACTCAATTCATTTGTGCGATCTAGAACACGTTTCTCTAAATTAGTTTGCGTATCCTGAAGTTGAAAATGTGTTTGAGAAAAGTCTTTCAATAACTGTTTGATGCTACTGGTCAAATTCGTGATTTCGTCATGACCACTTGTCGGGACTTCGAGTGTGAAATCATGGGTTAATTTCAACTGAGCTAGACCTGAGTTAAGTGCTATCAGGCGAGAAAGAACAGTGCGTTCCAAGAATAGAAACACCACACCCGCTAGTAGAAGCGTAATTATAATCAGTGTGGCGAAAAATGAGTTGATACTTTGTTGCCCGTGCTGATAAATGAATCGAGGTATCTGCGCCCGTAGCATAAGTGCCGGTTTACCATAAATATCATTCATTACTGTATAGCTAGAAATCACAGAACCATTCCCTGAATCAACGTAGAAACTGCGTCCCCCATCTATTTTAAGTTTTGCTGCTTTGAAATCATTTGGAATTTGATTGTCGTTGTAACCCACTATATCGACATCAAGTTTTGTGCTGTTGGCTAAGTGCTGGATTTCGTCTTTATCAATATATCGGCCAGCAATAAGTCTTCCCCAACTTACATCATCTCCTCCGCGCGGGTAAACAGGCACTGAAATAATCATTAATAGCCCTTGGGGAATTGTGATAATCCCTTTGACTATTGCGAGTGAATTGGTTCCCACCAGTAACGGACTACCCGATTTTATCGAATCAAGGATTGTTTGAGGAACAGCATGGTTTTCATTGTTCTCCGTATCAACTGCCTTGTGGAAAATAATATTGTTTTCATGATCGAAAAGTAGTGCAATATTTAATTTCGCTCCCAGACTCATTTTGCTAAATAAATTATCGTTCGTGGAACCTTGATCGAAATTTTGGGGAATGTAACGTACTGGAGGCGGGGGTTGTTCTAACCATGCAATGTCATCTACACGGATAGAGTCAATATCATTTTGTAATACATTGACGACCCGTTCAATATTTTGGGTAGCATTGATTTCTTCTAGTTGTCGGTAGCCATCGGCTAAAGTAATCTGGGTGCTTAAAAGCGTTAACCCGATGAGACAGGATGACATAACAACAATCCCCAGAAGAATTCGTCGATAAAGAGTCATGATAGCATCCTCATTGTTCTCCCCCTTAATCTAATGTAAATTGAAATTTGACTTTGAGGCGAAATCAGAACTGAATTATTCGTGAAAAGTGTGATTTATGAAGGATTTGTATTATCTCAAGTATTGAGCGAAGGCATAATCCGATATTATCAAATTAGTACATTGTTTTAAATTAGGATCGGTTTCGGTCAGTAGTTCATCACTTGATGGCGAAAGGTTCACATATGTTGGCATTTTTTCAACCCGCCTCTCGCTTAATGAGTCGTTTGAAGTACCCACAAAAGTTTCTCTTGATCGGCATACTGCTGTTGTTACCACTTATTGTGGTATTGACTCAGTTTCTTGCAAAGATCAACGAGGATATAGACTTTGGTTCTAAAGAACGCTTGGGCTTAATCTACAATGCGCCGGTGTTGGATTTTCTACAACACATCCAACGTTATGCCTCGCTTAAAATGGCTAGTCTCAATGGAGATGGAAGTTTCCAGGCAAACCTTGGTGATGAAGAATTAGCCGCTGATAAAGCTGTTAAAGTTGTTGATGCAGTCGATCAACAGTACGGTGATGTACTTGAAACCAGTGCCGCATGGTCTGCTATCAAGGGGAAATGGTCAATTCTCAAAAAAGCTTCACCGAATATGAATCCAGCTACCAGTGCCTCTTCTTATTCAGATTTGACCAACGACATTTTGAAACTAGTGGTAATCTCTGGCAATAGTTCAAACCTCATCCTTGATCCCGATATTGATAGTTATTACTTGATGGACACCCTCATCAATAAGCTGCCTCCATTGACTGAATATCTAAGTCAAATACGGAGCTACAGTACCGTAATCCCCATCGCCAAAAAAGTTACTGCTGAAGATGTTACGCGTCTCACAATCCTGTCCGGGTTGGTCAGTAATGTACTAGAATATAATCTCAACGGTTTTGGTTATTCGTTTGATATCAACCCTCAATTAAGAACTTTGCTTCTACCAGACGTAAACGCCTATAAAACCGATCTCGACAGCTTCCTGAATCAAGTCAAAAATGAGATGTCTTACTCAGGTCTAATCAGCGAAAGTATGACATCACAAGACATTTATACGGCATCTTCTAAAACGATTGATCAAGTTTATTCCCTATACTCTAAAGTGTCGGCTGAACTGGACGATTTACTTGTCGCGCGGACGACTCGCTTTGATGTTCGCCGTAACTGGGTTTCTGTCTTTACTGTGCTTGCCTTGGCTGCAACTGTCTATCTGATGGTTGGCTTTTATCTTGCAGTCAAAGAAACGATTGCTGGCTTGGATGTTGCCACACAGCGTATGGTTAAGGGGGATATGAATTATCGATTTACTCCCACCAGTCGTGATGAATTAGCCCAAGTTGCTGTCTCCTTCAACAACATCGCCAGTGAATTGATGGTTGCCCGCGATCAAGCACTTGAGTCAAACCGTGCTAAAAGCACCTTCCTCGCGAACATGAGCCATGAGCTGCGAACTCCGCTCAACGCCATTATCGGCTACAGCGAACTTATCGAAGAAGAGATGATTGATGAAGGTGAAGATGAATTTGTCCCGGATTTGAAAAAGATTCAAACCGCTGCCGCTCATCTCCTCACGTTGATTAATGACATCCTTGATTTGTCCAAAATTGAAGCGGGCAAGATGGAACTCTTCATGGAGTCCGTGGATGTATCGACTATGGTCGATGAAGTGACCAATACTATTTTGCCCTTGGTCGAAAAGAATGGAAACCGCTTGGAAGTCAAATGCCCGGATTGGGTTGGTTCGATGCAAACAGACTTGACTAAAACACGGCAGATTCTTTTCAATCTTCTCAGTAATGCTAGTAAATTCACACTCAAAGGCTTAGTGAAACTGGATGTTGACCGGCGAGTCGAAAATGGCGATGAGGTAGTCTGCTTCACCATCACCGACTCAGGTATCGGTATGTCGTCGGAACAGCTCATTAAGTTGTTTAAGGATTTCTCGCAGGCAGATAGCTCGACAACACGTAAATTTGGTGGCACGGGCTTAGGACTTTCAATTAGTCGCCGTTTTGCCCAAATGCTGGGTGGCGATATTACAGTAACCAGTCAAATTAGCGTTGGGTCGTCATTCACACTTAAATTGCCTATTAACCGTGATCATGTTGTTCAAACGGAACAGCCTTTGCCAACACCATTACGTACTAAACGCACGGGCAAGACACAACCAATGCACGCTTTTGCAGGCACATTGCTTGTCATTGATGATGATCCGAGTGCGCGCGAACTCATCAACCGCTTTATGCTCAAAGAAGGCTACACCGTTTATACGGCGGATGATGGCGAAATGGGTTTGAAGATGGCTCGTGAAATCCGGCCTGATGTTATTACATTAGATGTAATGATGCCCCGTATGGATGGTTGGTCGGTTCTAAATGTCCTTAAAAGTGATCCGCAACTCGCTTCAATACCTGTCGTCATGTTAACGATGGTTAGTGACCAGAATATGGGTTATGCACTGGGGGCTGATGATTATGTCACTAAGCCCATTGACCGTGATCGCTTGGTCAAAATTCTGAAGCGTTATGAATGCAGTTTACCGGGATGTGACATCCTTGTTGTCGATGATGAGCCTCAAATCCGTGAAATTATTGAACGCACGATGCAAAAAGAAGGTTGGACTGTGCAGCAGGCACAGGATGGCATCGAAGCTCTAGATATTGTTCGACAAAAACCTCCGCAACTCATTTTGCTAGATTTGATGATGCCGCGGATGGATGGGTTTGAATTTTTAAGTGAATTGCGGAAGATGCCGGTTGGGCGTGATTTACCTGTAATTGTGATTACCGCCATGGACTTAAGCAGTGGTGATCATCAGCGCCTGAATGGTTCGGTGGAGCAGATTTTGCAAAAAGGTGCGTATAGTCAAGAACAATTGTTAACCGAAGTCCATCAACTGGTGAAAGAGCTTGGAAGAAAAAGTTCAACCGATGAATCGAAACTCATTTCATCATAAAACTGTAATCAGGGTGAATTTCACTCTATCTTTGCTCGTAATTCTGTTGCGTCAATTTGGTTTTATAGCCACTTGACATTGGTAGCTAAAAACACCACTATATGAATCGGCAGTATAAGCACCCTTGCGACGATAATATTGTCCACAAATGTGCGAAAAATCGACATCATCTTAAGGATTAGTAGCTTGTACTGATGCTATGATAATTTCGTAATTGGCATATGGATGATTGGGAATCGAAATTAGCTGGATTTTTGCTGTTCACAAACGCTCATAACCTGCTAAAATATCGCCCGCAAATCCATAATTTGACAACTGGGGCAATGAGTATGTACCAAGACGAACTATTTTTGAATGAAATTGATGCTGGTGATGATGAGGATGAAATTCTCGAAGACGAAGAAGATTTGGATTTCGAGGATGAAGATCTCGAAGAACTTGACTTTGATGATGAAGATGAGCCTGTCGAAGAAGTTCAAGTTGAAGAAGATTTTGTCGATGACGAGGGATATGACATCTCTGAGTTTGATGATGAAGACGATGACCTCCTTTACGACGACGACGACGATTTTGACGATGATGACGATGATGACGATGATGACTTCTACGAAGATGATGACGACTACTAAGATGATTTCGTGTTTGTGATTCATCTGGCGTTGTAACAAAAGTCAAACATTCCCACTAAATGTCAGGGGCAACATGTCATCGACAGTCTGCCCCTGACAAACTTTATGTTTTTGTTAGGTTATTGGTTTACCCTTCCTCTCAGATAACTGCACTTTCTACTTACTAGTACATGAATTCTGACAAAACGACTGTCTATATCACTTGCCTTCCGTCATAATTTTCTTGTAACCTATGTTAAGATTTATCCGATTGCCACGCACTTTGTTTAGCTTGTACAATGTTGTTGTTTTACAGGCTGTGTCATATTTAGTGAGGTATTAGGACGTGAATTCATCTGCCTCCCCCCTAACTATTGTTTTACGACTTTTGCTTAAATGGTGGTGGTTAGTTGCCATAGCTGTCGCAATTGGGGGCGGGGTAGGTTACTTCGTCCGCTCTAAACAACCCAATGTTTATGTCGCAAAAACCTCTGTTTTATTTGGACAATTCTTTCAGCCAAGTGGTCAACGCCAATCTTTAGATGAAATTCGTCAGCAAATCTCGACTTATACTAATTTGGCGCATGAAGCAAATGTATTGCAGCCGGTTATTGATAATCTGCGTTTACCGTTGACAGTCGATGACTTTAATAAACGCCTGAACGTATCCGAGGAGCCTGATTTACCGCTCTTAGATATCAGTGTTTCGGATACAAATGCAGATAACGCTGTAAATATGGCAAATGCGGTGGCTCAAGAGCTCATTAATAGTGGACTTGGCGGTCAGACTACAATAGAGATCGCATTCAGGGCACAACAACTCACGCAAATCCAACAACAAATTGTACAGCTTCAATCTGAATATGATGATTTAATTGCAAAAGGCGCGGATCTAACTTCTGCCTTCGAAATTGCCCAAAACAAAGCTCAAATCGATTCAACTCAGAATACACTTCAATCGCTGCGTAAACTGTATTCCGATATGAGCCTTGGTATGCCTGATACAAGTAATGTACTCACTATCTTTACAGCTGCTGCTGTTAAAAATGTGTCGGTCGTAACGGGTTCATTTGCTAGTGTCATTCTTGCAGCTATCGGCGGACTAATCCTCTCCATTTTGACAATCATCCTAATTGGCTATTTTGATGATCGTCTACAATGGCAAGATAGTTTGGAACAGATCGACGGCGTCAAGGTTCTAGGACCATTAGGTGTTATTCCGCGCAATAAGCTGCCACTCTATGTCAACACTATGTCTGGAACAATCGAGGCTGAAGTCTTACGACAGTTGCGTGCCAAACTTGTTTTGGCGACTGATGGCGCTCAACCGAAAGTTGTTACCGTTGCTAGCTACGATTCAGGTGATGGGAAATCTATAACCTCAGCCAATCTTGCGTTGGCAACTGCCGAATCGGGTTTACGCACCTTACTTATTGACGGCGACATTCGTAAAGGCAATTTGCACGAATTCTTTGGTCTGCCTAACGTTATGGGACTTTCAGATATTTTGGCAGGGCGTGATGACCTTAATGTACTTCTTTCCCGCGCCTTGCTCGATAGTAAGTTTGATAATCTAACTTTGTTGACTGCGGGAAGGGCAAGTTCAAATCCCGCAGTGCTATTGAGTAAACCTCGTTTTGGTGATCTTATTCGATTATTAAAAGGGCAGTTTGATGCGATTGTGATGGACTCGGTTCCGAGCATCGGTGGCCCCGATTCAGCGTTTCTTGCCGAACATAGTGATGGTGTGGTGATCGTTGTTCATGGACAACGTACAACACGCCGTTCACTACGTCGCACCTTGCAAACATTGCGACAAGGGACAAATCGTGGGGTTAATATCTATGGCATTGTCTTTAACCGAATTGCCCTCCAATTGACGAGTACTTACAACCAACCCTATTATCGTCGCAATCTCGCCATCAGCCCTGAAAAACTTGATCAGGAAATGATCAACGCTGGTAAGCGACCAGCCCTAACTGGTCGCAACTCCAACGTTATGATTGACGCTAGTGGTATAAGATTATACTCAATTGCGGCCACTTCAGTCCAATTGGGTGTGAGCAAAGAAACAATGCAGGAATGGGTTCGTACGGGTTTTATTAAGTCCGAAAAGCGCAATCGTCGCGAATGGATTTCTGAAACTGAAATCTCCCAATTACTTGAACGGCTGCCTCGTCACGAGCTACCTGCCAATAACCCACAGCCCGGTTTACCCGCTAAAAATGCTACTGGTAAATTGTCAAGCGGAAAATTGCGTGATTTGCTTGGTGGTCAGCGTGATGCACTTCTGGCTTCGGCGCGGGATAATAATCCGACGATCGAAGATGCTGAATAGGAATCCGCTTCTGCAAGTTGTTTTAGAGGGATAATTTATGTTCACAGCCGTATCACGACGGTTTTCCTTTCTTGGCTGGCTTCGTTATTGGCTTTTTGATCGTAACTACAATATGACCATGCGTGTCCTACTCATTGGGGCGTGTTTTGGTTTCACTGCTCTCACGGCATTATTAGGCCGGGATATTGACTTCAATTCCTTTAACAGCATCGTTAAGGCTGTTATTCTCATAATGATGATGTTTGGTCTGACAATTGCTATATTTATGTACCGGAATATGCAAACGACAGCACTGGCGATTTTCATATTGTCAACGCTAGTCAATGAAGGCATCAACACGGGTACAGGAACGAAATTGACCTTTACGTTTCTGAGCTTGATTATGTGGTCATCGGTCTGGTTGTTTAGAAAAGTCGTCGTGGATCGAAATTTTGACGTTCGACACGCTTTACCGAACTGGCCCCTCGCCCTCTTCATAATTGTTGTGCTCATTTCTTACGTGTGGAGCGGTGCTTTTGTTGAAGAACGTGCCAGTTTCATGTTCGCACAGAAATCGCTTGTTCGGTTGATGACAGCAATCGTTCTGATTGTTTCACCGTTGACACTGGTGCTGTTCGCCAATGCATTTCACACAAAAAATGCTTTTAAAATATTTACCTTTTGGTTTATCATGAGCGGTGTCATTATGGCGGTGATGCGTTTGACCATGGGAAGTATCATCGCTCCCTTAAATGCTAGGGGACAATTTCCAACGTGGTTTGCGGCGCTGGCCCTTGGGCAAGTGCTTTTTAATCGAAACCTACCTTGGTATATCAAACTCGTATTCCTTACAGGCGTTGGATTATGGGGACAGATTTCTTTAGGTCTTGGCCTCGGATGGTTAAGTGGTTGGCTACCGATGGTGGTCGTCATTGCCGTATTGCTTGTTATATACTCGCGTAAGATTACGTTTGTCCTAATTATCGGCGTTGTCATTTGGGGGCTATCGAATACCCACTTCGTTGATCAAACATTTGGTGCTGAGCAATCAGAATCTGGTAGTACTCGTTCAATTGCTTGGTCACGCACATTTGGTGTGGTTGGTAAACACTTTCTGTTTGGGGCAGGCCCAGCCGGTTATGAGTATTACTTTCATGCCTATGGTTACTACGATGGCCAAACTGGTACAGCTGATCTTTCCCATAACAACTATATTGACATCATTGCTCAAACGGGCGTAGTGGGTTTTACCCTGTGGCTTGGGATATGGGGTGCACAGGGTTTGATGATATGGAAGCTCTTCCGTAAAAAGTTTAACGACCCCTTCCTGAATGCCTTGCGCTATTCATTAGTCGCTTGCTATCCCGCCATTTTAGTTGCTATGATGCTTGGTGATTGGATTACACCATTTCCATATACCCAGTCGCTTGCTGGTATCGACTACACAATTTGGGCATGGATGGTTTCAGGATTAGCAATCGCCCTATACTACTTTACACCTAATCCCAAACCTCAAGAGCAAGTGGTTCCTATTTCGGAAGCCATTGTTCCAAGGCTTGAATTTTCGGGCACTGATTAAGCATAAATAATCCAGAGCAAACACAATGTCGCGTAAATGGCTAGTCATGTTTTCCCTAAGTTTAATGGCGCTTGTCTCAATCCCTGTACTTGGGCAAGATACCTCATCCACACAATCGTGGACGGCGCCAAAGTATTTAGGTAGAGGGTGGTGGCAATCGGTAACTCTTGATATAGAAAACAATGTCCATGTCGGTTGGTATGGCTTAGTTGACGAGGGTAGTGTTCTTGGTGACGTATTTACTTATATGATGCGCCGCAATGATGGAACATGGACAGAACCAGTTGATGCTCTTTATACAGGACATGGCGCCCTAACAATACGTAATGCAATAACGGTAACGACCGATGGAACGCTGCATGTTGCCTTTCGACAACAAGGGGATCATGCTATATCGAGTGTTGCCATTGCAGCCGCATCAAATGCGCGTAATTGGTCAGCACCTACTCTGGTTGGGACTGCTGGTTACTACTTGGATATGATCGCAGATCGAAATGACACCTTACACCTTGTTGTAAGCGAACGGAGTGCTTATCAATTCACGAGTACACAGAGTTCAGCCGAGGTATATGCAGAGGGCGCTAAATGCTTCTTATGCTTTGATTTATTCTATCTTCGCTCTACCGACGGTGGTAAAACGTGGAGTGATGTGGTTCCCATCTCTCTTGAGGTACAAAGTGGTTCTGACAGACCCAAAATACAAGAGGGCGCGTCGGGTAGATTGTATATTACTTGGGATGAAGGCAAAGACTGGTATACCGGCGGCGGACAAACACAAGATGTACGCATGGTATATTCCGAAGATCAGGGACTTACATGGTCTAAACCGATTATTTTTGATGGTGGCAACTTACCCGATCGTAGGCCTATTCAAGGGACCTTGACTGAACTGCGGGACGGGTCTGTGATGATGATTTGGCGTTATGACAACGATGCTGACCGCAATATTTATTATCAAATGTCATCAGATCTTGGTAAAACGTGGACTGACCCCACACCGGTTCCCGGTATATTTACCCGTAATGCTGCGTCAAGCACGTTAGATCATTATGAGTTGATTACAGATCGACTAGGGATTGTACATTTGTTCGCAGTGGGTCAAAATAATCTGGATGTTAAACGCAATGAGCAACTCTATGACATTAATTATGTGCCATCTTCGCAGTATTGGGCTGAACCTCAACGAATTTACTACAGTACTGATGAACGCCCGGAATGGCCAGAGGCAGTGATAGGGCTTGCCAACGATATTCATGTGGTTTGGTTCAATCGTGGTATCGTTCCGGGGTCAGACTGCAATACATGTATTCTGAAGGTTTATTACAGCCATTTGCCGGGAAACATCTCTCCTGAGCCAACTCGCGCTTTTAAACCCACTTTAACACCAGTTCCAACAGCTACCGTGTTTGTAAAGTTTGAGCCTACTCCCACGCCTTTCCCTGCTTTGCAAGGTGTCCAACCGAGCATAACTATTACGACAACAGATAACTATGCCGCCAAAACCTTTTTAAGTGGTATGTTTATCTCAGCGCTGTTTTGTGGCGCGATTTTTCTGATCCTTCGTATGCGGCGTTAAACCTGCGTAAATGGGGACATTCACACATGCCCCTCTTTTTGTTCCTCTCAAAGTATTGAACCAACTTAAACCATTTTTGCCGAAAGGTTGGTGTAAGGGCACTAGCGTATTGTTGCCAACATATTGTGGTTCTCAATAAACAGGATTCCTTTCATATGTCTGTGTCAAAATCAACACCCCTACCACCTGATGAAACCAAAATTGTCCCTAGCGCAAATATGCAAGCCATTGGCATCGTTCTTGCTAGTGTCGCTTTTGGAGCTGTTGGGCAACTTACGCTCAAGGCAGGCATGAATAGTATTGTTCAAAACTATGGCAAATTGCAGCTTTCATCTGATACGCTCATTCATATGGCAACCAATCCATTACTGATTGTCGGCATCGCTATTTTTGGCATCAGCACTTTGTTGTGGTTATTTGCTCTCGCGAAGGCTGATCTCAGCTTTGCTTACCCATTTCTAAGTCTTACCTATCTGGTTGTGCTAATTGGTGGGGCATTTCTGTTTGGTGATAAGGTTACACTGCCACGGGTATTAGGCTTCGCGGTCATTATTGCAGGTGTTTGGATTGTTGCGCGTAGTGAGCAGAAAAAGAGCTAGATATGCGTATCGGTATTATTGGTGGTGGCTTGATGGGCGTAGCTTTGGCCTATTATTTGAGCCAAAGTAACAATCAAGTCACTATTTTGGAGCAGGGTACGCATCTAGGCGGCCTCAACGATCAATTGGAATTTGAGGATGGACTCGTAGTTCCGCGTTATCAACATGCCCTTATGCCAACAGATACAATTTTGCGTGATCTTTGTGCCAAACTAGGTTTAAAGGATGAACTGATTTTTCAAAGCGCTCGTGCTGGTTTCGTGAATAACGATGCAATCTACCCTATGAGCAATATTTTAGACTTTGTCTCATTTTCAATGCTTGGATTGGGTGATCGGTTGCGTTTAGGCCGTATGATTTTGTTAACCCGCATGACTTCCAATTGGCGTGAACTGGATACTGTTTCAGCAAAAGATTGGCTTGTGCGGATCGGCGGCATTGATGCGTTTGAACGTATCTGGCGGCCATTGTTGGAAGCCAAATTCGATGGTGTTTACGATAATGTTTCTGCCACGTACGTTTGGGCATGGCTCAACCGTATGTCGACTGTTCGTCAAGTTCCCCAACTTTCTGGCACAATCGGATATTTGAAAGGCGGACATTTCTCGCTTATTCAAGCGCTTGCCAGTGCTTTCGTCAAATTAGGTGGCGAAATCAATTACGAAATGAGGGTGCGAGAAATCGAAGTGCAGGATGGGCAATTTCGATGTGTTCGCACATCAAACGGAACCTTTGAATTTGATACTTTAGTAGCTGCTATCGCCACGCCCATATTTGCTCGATTGTTGCCCACTCCTTACCCAGAATACCATGCTCGGCTAGAAAAATCGAAGTATTTAGGTCTCATTTGTCCCGTGATGGTTCTAGATAGACCGCTCTCAAATTTCTGGACGTTAAACTTGACTGATCCAACCTATCCTTTTGCCACTATTATTCAAACGCCGCATTCCGAAAAACCCGGTCATTATATTGTTTATCTACCGCGCTATACTGCGCCGGATAACGATTGGATGGGCGTTTCGGACGGCGACATTGCCGAAGCGTGGTTCATGCACTTGAAAAAGATTTTCCCCACATTTTCAGAACAACAGGTTATTCATTTTGCGGTCAGTCGTTCGCGCTACGCCGAACCTATTCATACGGTGAATATGTTAGAAAACAAACTTGATGTGCAAACTCCTTACGCGGGCTTGTATCTAGCAAATTCGTCGCAGGTTTATCCTTATTTGTCTACGAGCGAAGCGGTGGTTGTACACGCCCAACAGGTTGCAGAACGGATGCAAACTACTCACCCCATTTCAGTGGCGGTGTAATATGCGTGTTTTATTATTGACGCAGGTTTTGCCCTATCCACCTGATAGTGGTCCAAAAGTGAAAACCTATCATGTACTCAAATATCTGGCGCAAAAGCATCAGGTGACATTGGTTTCGTTTGTCCGCGATTCTGATAAACCCGAGTATATTGAGCATCTTAAAACCCTTTGCGAACAGGTAATCACTATTCCGATTAAGCGGTCACCGTTACGCGATTTGGTGTTTTTAGGCAAAAGTCTGCTTATCAATCAACCTTGGATGATGCTGCGTGATGAGCGCCCTGAGATGCATGCGGCCTTGCAGGAACTCACCGCCACCACCGAGTTTGATGTGGTACATGCTGACCAATTGAATATGGGGCAATATGCGTTGCCGTTTGCAAAGAGTCGCAAGGTCTTGGACTTGCATAATGCGCTCTGGGTTCTTTACAAGCGCATGGCCTCAACCTTGCCTTTGCATAATCCTATGAAGTATCTTCTCATGCGTGATTGGCGCTTGCTGAAAAAGTATGAAGGCGAAATGTGCCGCACTTTCGATGAGGTAACGGCCGTCAGTGATGAAGACAAACAATCGTTGATTGAGGCTGGCGCACGACCGGATATTATTGTGCTGCCGATTGCGATTGATATTGATAAGCAACTATTTATCCATCGTTCTCCGTCTTCGCCACATATTGTCCATATCGGCACTATGTATTGGCCTGCAAATATTGATGGCATTCGCTGGTTTTTGGATCAAATTTATCCGCTGATTAAGCAAAAAGTACCAAATGTCCGCTGCACACTAATCGGCGCACGTCCACCACAAGATATTAAAGATCGTGAGCAAACCGACCCCTCACTCAAAGTTACAGGATATGTTGATGATCCACTGCCTTATTTGCAGGACTCTAGCATGATGGTTGTGCCACTGCGGGCAGGTGGGGGAATGCGTGTCAAAATTCTGAACGCCTTTGCTCAGGGTTTGCCGATGGTGACCACCGCCGTTGGCTGTGAGGGTATTCATGTCACCAATGGCTACGACATTTTGATTGCTGAATCGCCCGAAGAGTTTGCTAATCAATCGATCCAACTATTGACGGATGCAACTCTAAACGAGCAGTTGACTCAACACGGTCGCGAAACGGCTGAACAAAAATATGACTATCGCCGCGCTTGTTTGCCCCTTGACCAAATATACGGTTAGTCAGCATGCCTAAAAACAATGTTGTGCAATTTAGTTAGTTGGTTGCAAGTCGTGTCGATTTGAATATAAGTAGAACGTTCATTAAAACATACATACAACTAGGACATATTGTTTTGATGGCTAAACCAGAATAAAAGTATCCGAATTGACGTAATTTACGAAAGCACCATGCGTATTCTTTTTATTGTTCCCTACATCCCATCCTTAGTGCGAGTGCGTCCCTTTAATTTTATTCGCACGATGCATGAACGCGGACATGAGGTGACCTTGCTTGCACTTGTCCCACCCAGCGAAACTGGAAGTCCTCTTGATGAATTACGAAACTGGTGTCAGTCTGTACATATAGTTCCCCACCATCGCAATCAAATTTTGATGAACGGTTTACGTGGATTGATTAGCAGTCTTCCTTTGCAAGCTTACTATTCGTACTCGCCACTATTTATAGAGAAACTGCGACAAGTTCTTGCAGAATCAACTTTTGATGTTGCTCACGTTGAACATTTACGCGGTGCTATTTTGGCAGATGATCTAAAATCACTGCCAGTAGTATTTGACTCAGTCGACAGTATCTCTCTACTCTTTGGCAAGGTACTGAAGGATGCGCCTAATCTCAAAAGTCGCTTAATGGCGCTGGTAGATTTGGAACGTACCCAACGTTTTGAAGGTACACTCACCAGTCGATTTTCAGAGGTTGCTGTAACGAGTGAAGTCGACCGTCAAGCAATGATTGAATTAAACTGTGATGCGAACTATATAAAGGTTGTCTCTAATGGAGTTGATCTGGATTATTTCAAACCGCAATCTGTCCCTCGGGATCCGTTGCGTTTAGTCTTCACCGGCAAAATGAGCTATCACGCTAATGTTGCAGCCGTTGAAGACCTTGTTCATAAAATAATGCCACTAGTATGGCGTACACAACCACAAGCACAACTATATATAGTTGGCAAAGACCCGAGCGAGGAAGTTAAAGCTTTATCTCAAATTTCCAATGTCATAGTAACAGGCTCGGTACCAGATATGCGTCCCTATCTCGCTTCTGCTGCCGTAGCGCTCAGTACAGTACGCTATGGTGTGGGCATACAAAACAAAGTCCTTGAGGCGATGGCGATGGCAACTCCTGTAGTCTGTTCACCACAGGCTAATTCGGCACTGCAAACGCATTCAGGTGAAGATATTCTAGTGGGTGATTCAGTGGAAGCGATCGCTTCCCATATTCTTGATTTATTGGGCTCGCCTGAAAAACGTCATCAAATCGGTTCTGGTGGGCGTAAATACGTGGAAACCTACCAAACATGGGATCGTTCGGTATCAATTCTCGAAAATATGTATGCTGAAGCCGCAAACCGTTGGCGCAGTAATTCGGCACATTAAGCAGAAGGGCTGATAATGGGAACAGGAGTCGTAGAGAGTAATCTCAAATTTGTCGAACACAGTCCTAAGTCGCTGATCAATAATCTTTTTCGGCGTAATATTCACACTAAATTTCGTGTGATTCAAGTTGCCATATTTGTGCTGGATGTGATTGCGCTGATTATCGCTTTTGAAGTGGCTTTTAACATTCGGTTTATCGCTCCAACCACTTCGCTGTTTGATGCCACCAGCTTTAAGGATCCTAATTTCTATTTGCAGTTTATGTTGATTTTGGTTCCTGTTTGGATTGCGGTGTTTTTTCTTTTCAGGTTGTATGATCCTACAGTACTCTTTGGCGGATTGCGTGAATACGCCAATATTTTTAATGGTTGTACTGCGGGTTTCATGCTGGTCATCCTTGCTGGTTATCTTGATCCGTCACTTGTACTGGCGCGTGCATGGCTCATTATTGCTTGGGCGCTTGCTATTTTGCTGCTGATGGCCGAGCGTTTTACGTTCCGCCGGATTATTTACTGGCTTCGTAGTCGTGGACATTTTATGTCACCGACCTATATCGTTGGTGCTAATCCTGAAGGCGTGGCAATTGCCGAACAGTTAATGAGCAGTTCAGCTACAGGCGTGAACATCATCGGTTTTCTGGATGACACCATTACCCCCGGTGAAGAAGTCTTGCCCGGACTCGTGGTACATGGGCCTACCAACCGTGCTGAAACGCTTGTTCATCGCTTTGGCGTTGAACGCCTAATTGTCGCTACTAGCGGCATCCACCGCGAAAATATGGTTGATCTTTTTCGACGTTTCGTCAATTCTTCTGATGTGACGATGTGGCTGTCGTCAGGCATGTATGAAATTTTGACTACAGGGGTACAAATTCAGGATGTAGGCAGTGTACCGATGGTCAGCGTGAATCGTGTTCGGCTGACAGGTATCAACATCGTTTTGAAAGCTCTAATCGATTATCTTGGCGCGCTATTCGGTTTAATTGCTCTTTCGCCTTTATTTCTTTTCATTGCCATCGTTATGAAGTTTACCGATCCCGGCCCAATCGTTTACCGTCGCCGTGTGGTTGGGGTAGGCAGCAAGGAATTTGATGCCTTTAAATTCCGCACGATGGTGGTTAACTCCAAAGAGGTTCTGGAAGAACTGCTTGCGCGTGATCCAAAAGCTCGTGAAGAATATGACAAATACTATAAACTCAAGGATGATCCACGCATTACTAAAATTGGTGCCTTCCTACGTAAAACCAGTATTGACGAATTGCCCCAGCTGATCAATGTTTTACGTGGCGAAATGAGTATTGTCGGGCCACGTATGATTACTATGCAAGAAGTCGAAAAGTATGGTAAGTGGGGGTTGAATCTACACACCGTTAAACCCGGAATAACTGGTTTGTGGCAGATCACGGGACGCAGTGAACTGACCTATGAAGAGCGCGTTCGCTTGGATATGAACTATATCCGCAACTATTCGATTTGGATTGACTTGCAGATCGTTGTTCAAACGATCCCGGCAGTTTTGATGAGCAGAGGGGCATACTAGCCCATGTTTACTGCTGATATAAGAATTAAGTGCAAATAGTAACCGTGTGATTGAAGTAGGCTAATCGGAAATAGGAAAAGTGTCCCACATCTTTAGACATTGAAGATGTTATACTCTTTAATAATGAGTTTGAACACTTTGTCGCGGCTTATCTGGGGTGCAATGGGCGCTTATAAGGGATAAGTCCGTGAGAACCGGGGAATGGGGCAGCCATCCCCGGTTTTTTATTCCCTTATATTACGATTTGTGCAATCTGTATTATCGATTCCTTGACGATATTAAGAAAATTATGTACTCTCACTGTGACCGTTCACATACATTGAGGGAGGATACTGCCTGTCAATTGGCATTCAGCTTGGTTTAAATGCATTGAAATATCTATTTTGAAAGAGGTTAAATAATGTCCAGTAAAAAGAACTTTAGCCGTCGTGACTTTTTAAAAGGTTCCCTATTCGCTTCATCCGGTATTGTTGCAGCCAATTTTTTCAGCTTCATGGAATATCGTCGTGCCAACGCTCAGAATAAAAAATTAAGAGCGGCTATGTCTAGCGCAGGTTTGGCAGGTACTTGGAATGCTCAAGGCCAAGAAGCAGCCCTCAAGTGGGGTGAGTTACTAGGTGTTGATATTACGTGGTTTGATGGCGAGTTTGATCCCGCTATTCAACGTGGCAAGATCGATCAGATGGCAACTGATAAATGGGATTTTGTGGCTATGCAACCCGGCGCGATTGGTACATTGGTCGAGCCTGTTCAAACGATGATTGATGCGGGTATTCCGGTTATTGATATGGATACTCTGATTGCGCCTCTGGATAAGCTCAAGTCGATGGGTATTGTCACATTGATTGCCCCCAATAATGTCTTCATGTCAGAGTCAGTTGTTGAGAAACTCGTCGAAAAGATGGGTGGCAAAGGCAAGATCGCTCATATCGGTGGTGCTCCCGGCCACACGGGTGCTCAGGCTCGCGGTCAAGGTTTCTTGAATGTCGTCAAAAAATACCCTGATATTGAGGTCGTTGATGACCAACCTGCGGACTGGGATGTCGCAAAAGCTGCGGCTCTGACTGAAAGTGTCCTGAACAGCCATCCCGATATTACCGGTATTTTCGCGGATAACGACGATATGGCGCTGGCGGCTCGCCAAGCGGTTGAAAATGCAGGTATGGGCGACCAAGTATTTGTGGGTGGTGTGGATGCTATGCAGCCTGCAATCCAAGCGGTTGCTGATGGCAAATTGGTAGCAACTGCTCGTAACTCTGCTACTCGTATTCACGGTTGGGCAGTTATCGCAGGTGCTTACGCGGCGACCGTGGGACTGGAACAAGCCAAGAAAGATATTCCGTTCTTTGTCCTTGCAGATGGTCCTGCCATCTACGGTGACATTGACAATAACCCCGATTTGGCGGCTGAACCGTGGAAACTCAATAACTATGGTATGAGCCCCGCCGAGGGTTTGATTTGGGCAGAGAACCAACTGGTCTTCTAAAGTATAGGCGTTAGCTTATACATTTTGTGAATGGGCAGGGCGCAGTGAAATGCGCCCTTGTTTGCTATTTCATAAAGAGGACGGTATGGATTCCCCTGTAGCTCTCGAACTAAAGCATATTTCTAAACGTTTTGAAAATATTCAGGCTCTTGATCATGTTGATTTTGATTTGCGCCAAGGAGAAATCCATGCCCTTGTAGGCGAAAATGGCGCTGGAAAATCAACCATGATGCGCATCCTCGCGGGTATTTATACCGAATATGAGGGTGAATATATCCTTAACGGTAAGCTGGTACATTTGCAATCACCCCGCGATGCCTTGAGTCGTGGTATTGGTATGATTCACCAAGAGTTGAGTGTCATGCCTGAACTCTCGGTTGCTGAGAATCTATTCCTCGGTCGTCAGCTCACGTCAGCCTTTGGCTTGCTTGAGTGGCGCAAGATGAACCGCATTGCTGAAGAAGAACTTGCCAAAATTGGCTTCGATCATATCAATGTGCGTGATCCTCTCGGTAATTACTCGCTGGGTACACAGCAGGTTGTTGAGGTTCTCCGCACTATTTTGTCTGGTGCACAAGTGCTTATTATGGATGAGCCGACGACCGCGCTCTCTCCGCATGAAATTGAACGCCTAATCCAACTTATTGATGTACTGCGCCAGAGCAAACGCAGTATTATCTATATCTCGCATTTTTTGGATGAGGTAATGCATGTCTCTGACCGTATAACTGTCTTACGAGATGGTCAGAAAGTAACTACGGTAGAGACAAAAGATACTCACCTAGATGCAATTATTTCCCTGATTTTGGGACGCGACATTGACACCAGACTGCCGGAGGTGACTCTTCAAAAGGATGCTCACACACTTTTAGAAGTGCGCGATTTGACGGCTGATGTTTTTAGTGATGTTAGCTTAAAAGTGGGGCAAGGTGAAGTTGTTGGTTTATATGGTGCAATCGGTGCAGGTCATTTTGACTTGGCTCGCGCAGTCTTTGGTATGTATCGCTTCGATAGTGGTTCTGTCCAGATGGAGGGAAAACCGTTCGCAAAGAATTTTTCCGCTCGCTACGCGATTGATCATGGTCTTGCATATGCCACGGAATCGCGTCGTCAGAGTTTGTTTATGGAAGAACCTATTTATCGCAATGTGATGCTCCCGCACCTGCATCAGATTGGACGATTGTTTGCACCGAACCAATCTTATGAGTTAGAAATGGCGCGTCCGCAGATCACACTGACTGGCGTTCATCCAGATGATCCGCTGAACCCTGTTGGACAATTGAGCGGGGGTAATCAACAGAAAGTTGCCATAGCCCGTTGGCTCCCGTTCCCTCCTAAAGTATTTATTGTGGCTGAACCCACGCGTGGTATGGATGTTGGCGCAAAGAATGAAGTGCTGACAATACTTCGTAATTTCCGCAACGAAGGCTATGGCGTTCTGGTCATATCGAGCGAACCGGAAACCATCCTGACTGTTGCGGATCGGATTATAGTCATGTCGCATGGGCGCGTTGTGGCCGAGTTGGAAAATAAAGATATTGATAAAGACGTTTTATTGAGGCTTTTATGACACTACAGACTTCACCCCATTCCGAAGCCCAACCTGCCAAACCCAAGCGTGCCGGTTTACCAAGTTGGGTCACTACTCTTGCGCCTGTGTGGACACTGGTTGCATTATTTATATTCTTTGGATTTGCGTCTCCTTCCTTTTTGCGCCCGCAGAACATCAACAATATTTTGGTTCAAGTTTCCACTTTAGCCATTTTTGGTACCGGGATGACCTTCGTTTTACTAACTGGCGAAATTGATCTCGGTATATCCTCGACGGCATCCATTTCAGGTATGTTTGCGGCCTATCTGTTTGCCACACTTAAACTGCAAGAACCTATTCCATTGATTGCAGGATTGCTAGTTGGAACGTTGTTGGGCTTGTTTAGTGGGATCATTTGTACACGCTTCCGTATCCCCACCTTTATGGGAACACTTGCAATTTCATTTATTGGTTCCGGTTTGACGACCTACGTCAGCAAAGGACGTACCGTAACGACGCTACCGGATTATGCCCGTTTCTTGGGCAGTGGTCGCATATTTACCGACGAGGCAGGCAAGGGTGGTTTTCCGTTCATCGTGATTGTGGCAGCAGTTTGTTTGGCGATTGCCTATGTGGTGCTGCGTTATACCCGTTTTGGACGTTATGTGTATATGACGGGAGCAAGTAAACCGGCTGCCCGTTTAGCGGGTGTAAACACTAATGCAATTCTGGTTGCTGTATTGACGATTAGTGGTCTCACGGCGGGTATGGCAGGCATTGTGAGCATGGGACGGCTGGGCAGCGCTCAACCGGACCCTGTGCCGAGTTATCTGTTGGATACCATCAGCGCGGTTGTACTCGGTGGTACAGCCTTAACCGGTGGACGTGGGGGTATTCTTCAAACGGTTATTGGTCTTTTGATATACGGGACGCTCCGCAATGGTTTAGATAATATTCCGGGTATCGACATTTACTTAAAAGAATTCATTACGGGTATGGTTCTTGTTGTGGCGCTCGTGGTTAATGTCATATTTTCAGGTCGAGCTGCAAGGGATAAAACAGTGTAATTATGTTTGGTGATCTTTCTCCTCATTACCGTCCTCTGACCCCTCAGACAGTCGGGGACTACATTCGTTCACGGTCTGAACTTAGTGCTATTTTCTATCCATCCGATGAGATCGAGGCGGTCGAAGTTGGCGATGGGAATCTCAATCTGGTGTTCAAAGTTTGGGTGAAGGCTGACCCCAAACGGACAATCGTACTCAAGCAAGCTTTGCCTTATGTGCGCTTGGTCGGGGATAGCTGGCCTTTGCCCCCCGATCGCGCTCGCATCGAAGCGCAGGCGCTCGAAATTCACGGTCGGCTCGTGCCAGAACATACGCCCAAGGTTTACTTCTATGACGCTGAGATGTATCTAACGGCGATGCAAAATTTGACTGAACACATCATCATGCGAAAGGGCATGATTGAGGGAATTAAATATCCGCACTTTGCCGAGCATATCGGCTTATTTATGGCTCGGACACTCGGTAACACATCTGATTTGGTGCTGGATTACCGAACCAAGAAGCTGGAAGTCGCACGGTTTATTAACCCTGAACTTTGCAAAATTACCGAGGATTTGGTTTTCACTGAACCCTATCGTTATACCGAGCGCAATCTGTTCCATAAAGAGATTGAGCCACAGGTTTTATCCCTGCAAGCCGATGAAGCCCTGCATGTTGAAGTGGCGATTATGAAAGAGAAGTTCATGACGCAGGCACAGGCACTTCTACATGGTGATCTGCACACCGGCAGTATCATGATTAACCAAGAGGAAACAATTGTCATTGACCCTGAGTTTGGCTTTTATGGGCCGATAGGTTTTGATGTGGGTGCGGTTATCGCGAACCTGTTACTGAGCTATGCCTCGCACGAGGTTCGTTCGACTGACCCTGACAAACGGGCTGACTTCCAAAAATATTTAACGGACTCGATTATCCAAATCTGTCACGTGTTTGAGCGGGAGTTCCAGCCGATTTGGAACCAAGTCGATCCTATAAATATGCCTAAAGGCTTCCAGCATAATTACATGCTCAACATTTTGCAGGACGCGGCGGGCATGGGCGCATGTAAGATGATGCGGCGTGTCATCGGGTTAGCCGGTGTTGAAGATATACGCGGCATTGAGAATGTTGATGATCGTTCGGTTGCAGCGAGTTTAGCGCTGAATATCGGTCAAACTCTTCTCATGAATCGCAAGCACTTCACCACGATTGAAGAATTGGTGGAAGCGGCTGTGGCTTGCAAACCCACTTATCCTTGGAAATAAAAATTCCCTTTTATATAAGGGTTTTGATGCAGATGATGCAGTTGTTACTGCAATTGCAGCACAAATTGCAATACTTCCGCTGAATTGCACGGCGGGAACAAGGGAGCTAGGCACTGAATTGACATTTTGTGTCGGCGGCTGGTTCGGCTATATCTGCTGAAACGACACAATTTCGGCGGATCGCTCGGCTATTGCCACCGCCGTGCAATTTGTGTCTGCTGCTGCTGTGGTTGCTATCATTTTAAGCAGCATTTGACGTGTTAATGGGATAAAAGGGCGGAACATCCACAGGAGGCTTCGCACTGTTCCGCCCCTACGTTTATCTGTTTTAAAGGCTGAACATTACATACTTTGCAGCCACTACTAAACTCATTTTAGAACAAAAGTATTTATAAGTCAATGTGAATCGGTTCGAGTTTTCTAACCTCAACGACTATACACTCAGGGCAGTGATTTTAACAAGATTATCTACAAATCAGGTTAAAGAAATTCGACGTGATTTGTCATCTCATTTGCATCTAAAGCGTCATAGATGAGAACAAGACCACGTATAACTTCTTTGTTGGATACTGTTCGAGGTTTATAGTAGGCAATACCCGCATGGGGAACTTGCTTGCTATGCAAAATCAGAAAATCCTCGTCTTGTGTTACGAATACACGGCTTTCAGCAAGGGCATAGGCAAGATGTTCTTCATCCTTAAAACCCATGTGACCTATTTCGGGCGTGGTAATGACATCAATCTTGCGGGTACGCAATCCATCCGCAACTTCTTTTGCCATATTCTCATCAAGATAAAATCGTATTCTATTCGGCATCTTTTTGAATACGGCTTAGTTTTTCTTGGATGAGAGACGGATTTTGCGCCTTAATAGCCTCTGCCGTTTTTTCGCTTTCTAACATATCAGCGCGAATTTCATCCAAGTGTTCGAAAGCATAAGTGAGAGCAGCATGGACTTGCACGAGGGTCAGGCTGTAAGCGCTCGCAATTTCGTCGGCACTCATCCCTAAATGTTCATGCCAGATATAGACGTTTTGAACTTTGATCCCACGCCCTGCGATGCAGGGTTTACCACCGCGCACATCCGGAGTTTGAGTAATATGGGCGGCTGTCACATTAAAAGCGGCGGTTGGTGTTGTCATAATCGCCTCGTTTGGTTTCATATTTGGTAATCATAACATAAAGCCGGAATCAAAAGGGCGAGAGTTTGAGTTGATTAAGGGGCGCGGACGGGATTTTTCCCGTCCTTACAGATGATGTGGAATGTTCTATGGCGTGGTTAAGCCTTCAAGCGACGTTTGGCTTCGTACTGCACCATATTGACGATGCCCATCAAGCCCTGACCTTTGCCCATTGAAACTTCTTTGCCGAATAGATCAAACACGATGTCGGTTTGAAGTGATGCGACTTTATCCAGCGGTTGACCGGAGCAGGTTTCATCTAAGACAGCGCAGATGGCCTTAGCCGAAAGTCCCTGCGGATTCAGCACATCGAAGTAATACTTGAGTGTGCCATCAGGATTATCCTTTGCCCACACAAACGCATCGGACTCACAGGCGGGAACGCGATGGGATTCGTCGTAGGGTTGGGTAGCGATAGCTGCTGGAACTTTGGCTTCGGGGAAGCGATCAGCGATTTCGATAAGATATTCGACTCGTTCGTTGCGGTCAGTAATCAGCGAGAAATCGTCAATGATGTCATTCAGTTTGTCAGGGTAATTGCTCATGCTCAACGCCTTATAGGGATTAATTAATGGCGCGTATCTTACCACAACACAACGCGCCAATCACGGGAAAGTAAAGGAGGGCTTTTAGACCCTCCCAAACAATCTGATATAGTCTATTGACGCATCAAACGGGATGCAGCTTACACCGATTTTTCAATCGGCACACCGACCGCATTTCCCCATTCCGTCCAGCTACCATCGTAGTTGCGGACGTTCTTGTAACCGAGCAAGTTGGTCAGCACGAACCATGAATGGCTGCTGCGTTCACCGATGCGGCAGTAGGCCACAATGTCATCGGTGGGCTTTAAACCCTGTTCGCCTTCGTAGATGGCCTTCAATTCATCAGCTCTCTTAAATGTACCGTCTTCGGCATTGACCGCCTTCGCCCAAGGAACACTTTTCGCGCCGGGGATATGACCACCGCGCAGTGCGCCTTCTTGCGGGTAATTGGGCATGTGGGTCAGCTTGCCGCTGTATTCGTCGGGGCTGCGGACATCGACCAATGGCAGACCGGCCTCGACGTGCTTAAGCACTTGATCACGGAAAGCGCGGATTTCGCTGTCGTTGCGTTCGGGAGCGGCGTAGCTGGTCGCGGTATAGGTTGGCACTTCACGTGTCAGATCACGGCCTTCTTTTTCCCACTTCAAGCGCCCACCATCCACCAATTTGGCGTTGGTGTGACCAAACAGACGGAATACCCAATAAGCATAAGCTGCCCACCAGTTATTTTTGTCACCGTAGAAAATCAACGTGGTTTCGGGGGTAATGCCAATCTTTGAGGCCAACTTTTCAAAGCCTTCGCGGTTCAAATAATCGCGGCGTACTTGGTCATTGAGATCGTTGGTCCAATCAACTTGCACCGCACCGGGGATATGTCCTGAGGGATAGAGCAGCGGGTCTTCGTTGGATTCAATGATGCGGATGTTGGCATCATTCAGATGTTCAGCCAACCATTCGGTTGAAACCAGTACGTCGGGGTTTGAGTACCCACGGCTTGCAATGTCGCTCATCGTTTTTAACTCCTCTTTTATCTGCGAATCTTCTTAACCAATCATAACTTTTCGAATTACAGCCAGCAATCCCTGTTGCCTGTTTGCCACCTTTTTTGAAACAAAAAGCCGACCTGCGTAGGTCGGCTTGGTTGTGGTTCATTTTTGATGACTTCTCGCTGAACAACCTTACTAGTCCGGACGCAGACGTGAATATTTCTGTGTACAACACATACACATAGGACAACACATCATTACCGGGTAGAGATTAAACTTGTTCATGGGTTAGAATATAGCGGAGGAGCATGATAATGTCAACAACCACTCAAGCCCAACCGCTTGCCGACCGTGTACGCCCAAAATCCCTCGATGAATTTATCGGACAAAAGCATCTGGTCGGGAAGGGCAAGCCGCTTTATCTGGCGATTGCCCAGAACCGTGTTTACTCGATGATTTTCTGGGGGCCGCCGGGTGTGGGTAAAACCACGCTGGCCCGTATCATCGCTACAGCTACCAACCGTCCGTATTTCGAGTTGTCGGCTGTGTCGGCGGGTAAAGCGGAAATTCGCGCGATTGTCGAGCAGGTGAAAGCCGCTGATAAGAAGGATCTGTTTTCGCAGGTTGAAGGTAAGCAACAAGGCAGTGCCGTACTTTTCTTGGATGAGATCCACCGCTTTAACAAAGCGCAGCAGGATTTCTTACTGCCGTACATGGAAGATGGCACATTGATTCTGATCGGCGCGACCACTGAGAATCCCAGCTTTGAGGTGAATTCAGCTGTTCTCTCGCGCAGTAGGGTGTTCGTTCTGGAAGCGCTGACCGTCGATGAAACCAAAGAGATCATCCAACAAGGCGCGAACGACCTTGGCATCACGATTGAGCCGGATGCCGAATCGTTCCTTGCCGAGTTTGCCAACGGGGATGCGCGACAGTCGCTCAATCTCTTAGAAGTGACGGTTGAACTTTACGCCCAAGAATCCAAAACCGTCACACTGGATAATCTCAAGAATGCGCTGCAATCCAAGTTCCTGCGTTACGACAAAGGTGCGGAAGAACACTACGATACGATTAGCGCCTTCATCAAAAGTATGCGCGCGAGTAATGTGGATGCCGCGTTGTATTATCTGGCGCGGATGGTCAACGGCGGTGAAGACCCCAAGTTTATCGCCCGCCGGATTGTGATCTTCGCCAGTGAAGATATAGGCAACGCGCAACCGACCGCGTTGGTGGTGGCTAACGAGGTTTTCCGTGCTGTTGAAACCATTGGCTTGCCGGAATGTCAGTTCAATCTGGCGCAGGGCGTGGCTTACATGGCGATGGCTCCCAAAGATCGGACTTCGGGTGATGCCTATTTCGCCGCGCTGGAAGATGTCAAAGGGCAGGGTAACTTGCCGATTCCACTGAACCTGCGTAACGCGCCGACCAAGCTGATGAAAGAACTGGGTTACGGCAAAGGCTACGAAATGTACTCGACTGATGATTTGCTGCCCGAAGCGCTCAAAGGTAAGAAGTATTATAAGAAGTAGAGTATGAATAAAGCTCTTGAATGGTCCATTAAAAATGAAATCGGTTTTAGCGAAGATGATTTAAGCGCGAATCGTGATGGTCAGTTGAGAGATAGCCAGCAGCAGAAGTTGGTGGCAAAACGGCAAGGCTCGTTAGTACTCGCTGTGCTAGGACTGATTATTGCCGCCGGTGTTTTTGTCAGAGTCGTTTTTGATAACGGTTTTAAGTCATCAGATAAGTTGTCTATCGTTCTCCTGACCTGCTTGGCTTTAGTAGTGGCTTTGCTTTACTTGTGGTTGAAGTGGAGTCAGTATGTATCAGATTTGGATCGAGGGATTGCCTTTGCTTCAGAAGGACCATTGGAACTTATTACATATCATAATCGTGGCAATAATATCTATCGACTGCGTGTCAATCGCGCGAGCTTCGGGCTTGATAAGCACTTGTTTGACCTTTTGACAGCCGCAGCGAAGAAACATGAATATTGTGCTGTGTATTACACTCCAAGATCAAAGATTTTGTTGTCTTTTGAAGTGCTTGATAATCGCAAGCATTATAAGAAGTAGCCGATGAAAAAATGGCTCGGTTTGTTTTTGTTGGTGATTTGTGGCCGTTTAATTGGCTTCGGAATCCTGCTGTTGTTATTTGGTTTATTTTTTAATGCCGTATTCTCTATTGAAGGAAAGCATACTTATACACTCGATGAAATGGGTACAGCGATCAATTCTCCCATTCCTGCGGATGCAACCGATATCGTTTACAGTTCAGAAACTCGTTATGGACACTTCATCAAACTCAGTTTTAATGCCCCTCCTGCAAGTGCGCTAAGTTTTGCAAAACATATTTGCGGTGAAATACCTTATCAAGGTTATGATCCTTTCACTGCAACCGACAGTTCGGCATCAAAGCCTGATTACTTCCTCATTAAATGGGCTGGAATTGCATATTTTTCGCATTCTGTTTCGTCACAAACCATTTACGGGAATCGCTGCCAACTCAAGTCTAGGCCGTTCAGTCCGATTCAAGTAAGTGTTGATCAAACTAACCCCAGCCAATATGAAATACGCTTTGAGTTGTTAGAAAGTGCATGTAGTGTTGGATTGACCTGTAGCGGTTATGGTATTGAAACCTCTGCTCATCGTCCTTTACCGCGAAATAGTACTGTTCCGCTTATCGTTTATGGTTTTGAAGATAAACGCGATGTCTATAAATTGAATGGGCATCAATTATGTGTGGAAACGAATCCGGGATTCTTCTATGATTGGGATAAGCCACCTTTCAACCTTGATGACATGAAAGGAGCATCCTTTGAACTTTTTGTGGATGGTACGAGCAAAGGGCAGGCAATAATCTCCGATGAGGGACGGTTAAATGTCGATTATTCAACTGGAAAATTTGTCGGCATACATGAAGCGCCCGAATATTGTTTTCAGGTTGATGCCGCAAGGGGTACGCATCAAATGTCGATTGATGTTAAAACGGTTGCGGGTAAGAGCTATCACTATTCATGGGATTTCGATATTCAAACCGAGTGATGTTTTGTAATCCCTTTGCATCCTTGCTCCTTAGCAGCTTTGCATTCAATATTTTCTCTCAATCCGCATCATCCCATTCGCCGTCTTTGCCTTTTTGCTTCTGCATGACAGGCGCTTCGAGGGTGCGTTTAGCTGCGTCGGCGAGGGCATTGGCGAAGGTTTCGTAGTCTTTGAGCGCGAAGGCATATTGGGCTTCGGCAGTTTGGAAGCGGATGAGTCCGTTGGCTTGGGGTGCGTCTAAACGCCGTAACGCACCGATTTGCTGCACACTTTCCAGTGGGATCATTTTTTGCACTGCGTCATCGTGAAGGATGAGCAGATAACGTGGCATGAGATAAAGCGATACGGATGATTCCAGCGTCCATGCACCGTGAATATCCTGTTCGGCGGGTTGGGCTTGGACTGGCCCATATTCAATATAAGGGCGCTTTCTGCGATAAGACACTACCAACTCTAGCGGCACAAGCGGCTTTATGGCACGAATAAAGTCCATCATTTGAGTGCGTCCCAACCACAACTTGACCAGCACCCATTCCCGTTTGCGCTCGACATGAATCCATAATTCGTTGAGTCCAGCACCATAGGCTTCAGGCCGACCAAACCAGCGAATATCTTCTGGTGCAAAACGGATGACTGCATGAGGTGGTAGTTTGACCGGATAAATGCCAATTTCCTGTGGCGATAATGTGAACATGCCTTGTCCACTTTGAACCGTTTTCCCGTTGATAATCTCTATGGCGAAACGATTATCGGATTGCTCGAAGAACTTGATGTCGGGTTGCTGTTCTTTTAAGGGTAGCAGATGTTGATATACGGCGCGTTGGAGGCGATATTGACGGACAGACCACACTGTCAGTAGGATAATGCCGATGACAAAAGTTACAAAGATGCCCCAACCAATCACAATTCCGATGTCCATGTTTTTCCTTTGTATTGAGGCATTACGATTTCGATAAATCAAAAAGGCGTAGTTGCCCACGCCCTTATTATCTAACGACTATTCATTAAAGACTAACGACCGCTTTAGTAGCCCAGTTTCTTGAGATAATCACGGTTGCGGCGGGCGCTGCGACGTGGTGCGTCGAGGTCGTCGGTCAACACGTCCTGTTCAACGATTGCCCAACCACTGTAACCCAACGTCTCCATATGGGATAGAATGCCGGGGAAGTCTACGTTTCCCTTACCTAACTCACAGAAGACACCAGCTTGAGTGGCCTCGAAGTAATTCAGCTTTTCCTTGATGCATAACTCGCGAACATTGGGATCACAGTCCTTGAGGTGCAGGTATCGGACACGTTCGCCATAGGTTTTGACGGCTTCCAAAGCATCGCCGCCAGCATATTGATAATGGCCGGTATCCAAGCACAAGCCTACTAAATCTGCATCGGTGCGATCCATCAGATTACGGGTTTCTTCGGGTGTTTCCACATAGCCGCCGCAGTGATGATGGAACATGATTTTCAGCCCATGTTCATCAAACACACGTTTCGCAATACGGTTCACCCCAGCCGCGAAAATATCCCATTGGGCAGGGCTGAGGGCTGATCCTTTACGTCGTCCGGCCTGTGCAACCAGTTCCGGCACTGTACCGTTATCGTCTGCCAATACGATCACCTTTGCACCACAGGCCGCCAGCAGTTTGCCGACCTGTAAAGCATGGGCTTCGCCCTCAGCATGTGCGCTTTCATCCACGAGTTTTACCGGAACATAGGAGGACAGCAGTTGCAAGCCGCGTTTATCGAGTTCCGGTTGCAACACTGCTGGATCGGTCGGTAGGTATCCCCAAGGACCGAGTTCGATGCCTGTGTAACCGGTCTCGACGATTTCATCTAATACCCGCGCATATGGATATTTAGGCTCGATGTCTTTGAATTCATAAATGCCCCAGCTTACCGGAGCGTTACCCATGCGAATAGTCATAACCTATCCTTATTAAGAGTTATATTGAAACGCCCACTGACTCTGCCTAATTTTTGGCGTTTTGGCAATACGAATTCGCCACGAGGGTTAAGGATTGTTCTCGATAGCCATCGTGTTTTGACCAGTGGCGGTTATCCGAACGCTTATTTATCCCGTGTGAGGGCAAATCCACGTAGGAAACTCTCTTGTAGGAACATGAAGACAATCAACGGCGGAATCGAGGCGATAACAGCGGCTGCCATGGCTACACCCCAATTACCTGCATCAAGGGCGTTGACTGTGATGCCTTTCAAAGCCACCTGTACCAATTGTCGTGTGTTGTCATTGATGATCAACAATGGCCAGAGATATTGATTCCAGACTCCGATAAATTGGATCATTGCCAGCGCACCAATGATATTCCACGACAACGGAATGAGGATACGCCACAGATATTGGATAGGTCCTGCACCGTCAATTTGTGCTGCATCCGCCAACTCGGCGGGAATATTCGAAAAGTGCTGCCTAAACAATAACGTTCCGGTGGCACTTGCCATAAATGGCACGATCAATGCTTGTGCCGTATTCGTCCAGCCCAACTGTCCCATCATGCGAAACAGTGCCACAATCAAAATATCGGTTGGCATCATCAAGGTTAGCAGCACAAAGATAAATAATGGGCCGCGCAGTGGAAAGCGGAAGTAAACAAATGCCATGCCTGCCAACATGGACGTCGCAGTTTTTGCCAGCGTGACAGCCACAGCAACCAAAATGGTATTGCCCATCAGTCGCACTAGATTGCTGCTGTTCCACGCCTCCGAAAAATTGGCGATGATCTGATCACCCGGCATCAGATTGGGCGGATAAGCCATAATCTGTCCCAAGTTTTGGGTGGATTTGATAATGGTGAAGACCATTGGGAAGGCCACAAAGAAGCAAATAATACTTAAGATTATATGCGACATATACTTAGGGCGGGGCCGGTGTTTAATAGGTCTTACTTTTACGGCTGCTGCCGCGATTGTACTATTATGCATTGTAGGTCACTCTCTGATCTCCACTCCGTAGTTGCACAACTGTGAGCAGTGCCACCAACCCGAACAACATCACTGATTGAGCGGCGGCTAGACCTGTATTGTGGTTGGTCTGCAAATCTTGGTACAGGTTATAAATAAGCACGGTGGTCGAGTTTCTTGGTCCCGGCCCTGCCAACACATCAATCGTCCCGAAAATATCAAAAAACGAATAGGTCAGATTGGTAATGATCAAGAATAGGGTGAATGGCGACAGTAGTGGAAAAATGATCTTCCAAAAACGTGTCCACGAATTGGCTCCGTCAATCGAGGCTGCTTCCAGCAGTTCACCGCCGATGTTCTGTAATCCTGCCAGATAAAAAATGACGTTGTAACCAAGGTTCTTCCAGATGGATGCGACGATTACCAGCATGGGGGTCAAAATGGGGTCACCGAGCCAATTAGGACGCGTGTGGAAAACATTGCCCCATGCATAATTGATGACCCCGACCACCGGATTAAACATGAAGAGGAAGACTACGCCTACAATCGCAGGGGATATAGCATACGGCCAAATGAGCAGCGTGCGATAGATGCGGACGCCGGTGATCTTCTGGTTTGCCAGCACCGCGATACCCATTGAAAGCGCGAGTCCGCCAATCACAATCGCTGCCGAATAACCGAGAGAACGTGCAAGCACAATCAGATACTGGCCTTTGAACAGGATCGTACCTGAGTCTGTTGTTGTTAGCTGTGGGTCGAGCAAGCGCGCGTAATTGTCAAAACCAATATAAGTGAGTGTAATCCCGTTAGGCGCTGCTTTATTGAAACTCAAGCTGAATGTACTGAGAATGGGGTAATACAGAAATAAGACCAGAATAATCAGCGTCGGTAGTAACAATAGGTAAGGCAGCCATCGATTACGAAATATAGTCTGCATCGTGGGCTTTCCTTGCTCAAAGTTCGATATAAATATTGGACGAAAACCGGAACCACTCCGGTACACATTAAGAGAATATAACAGTATAGAGGCAGATCAGCGCTGACCTGCCTCTATAAAAATGATGTCTCACGTATTCATATTGTGACTAGCTGGCAGGTGTCGCTTCCGGTGTCAAACGATCGTTATAGTCAGCAATCGCCGCATCCGCCTTGGACTTGGCATCCGCCAGAACGGTGTCGATGTCTTCGCCACTCGTTACACTTTGGATTGCCTGTTCAAGAATGTCACGAATTTGCGGGAATGCACCCATCAACGCGCCTGCGGTTGCGCTGCTGCTGTTGACCGCGTTCAGTTGGTCAACGGCAGTCTTCTGACCGGGGTTGGCGGTGAAGTAATCTTCCGCAGTCAGGGCATCCTGTGCGCTCTTGGTGATGGGCATATAACCGGTGCCTTTGTGCCACTTGGTCATTTGTTCAGGAGCCATCAGCCACATGATAAAGTCAGTTGCGGCTTTAGTTTGATCGTCAGGATGGCCCGCACCAATCCACAGGCTGGCACCACCGACGATCACACCTGCGCGTTCAACATCACCGTTGGTGGGGAAGAATCCGGTTCCCAGTTGGAAGCCAGAAGTCTCTGCACCGGTTTTAAAGGTATTCAGTGCGCCAGTACTTTCCACAATCATTGCGGCCTGCTTGGAGATGAAAATCTGGTTCGCGCCTTGATTGTCATGCAACTTACCAGTGTAAGTCCAATAACCTTTGTCATTCAGGTCTTTCCAGAAGGTCATAATGTTTTTAGCAGGTGCACTGGTGAGGTTGGTTTCGGTGGCGCGGTCAGCACGACCATTGCCATTGTTCGCCAATTCTTGTCCTTGCAGTGCCATCCACTGTTCGAAGTACCAGCCGTAAACCTGCATGCTGATGCAGTATGGTGCGGCGTTGGCAGCCATAATCTTTTCGCAGTCAGCTTCCAGTTCTTGCCAAGTTGCCGGTGGTTTTTCGGGATCGAGTCCTGCTGCTGTGAACATGTCTTTGTTGTAATAGAACAGTGGTGTCGAGTTGTTCCAAGGAATGGAATTCAGCTTGCCACCAACGGTGAAGTAATTCAGCACAGGTTCAGCCACATCACCCTTAATCTGGGCGATTTGGTCAGCGCTGAAAGCAGTTTCGGCTGGGATGAAGAAACCCGAGTCAATTGCCAACGGGGTTCCAAGGTCGAAAATCTGGGCAATATTCGGACCCTGTCCTTGACCAGCGGCTTGGATAACCGCGTTCAGGGTTTCATTATAGTTGCCCTTATTTTGTTCGGTCACATGCACGGCGGTTTGAGAAGCATTATAGGTATCTACCAAGTCCGTGACGACTTTGCCATTGTTGCCAGACATAGCGTGCCAGAATGAAACCTCAACCGGGGTCTGCGCCATTGCTGGTGAGAATCCTATGGCGGCCACCAGCACTGCCATACTCATCAGACCGATTAATAAACGTCTTTTCTGCATTTTATCCATAACTCCTTATATATCAAATGGGGCTAGTAAGCCCTTTAACCCACGAATTTTTATTGTAGGGATGCCGGTTTAAAAAAAGAGGGCATCACCATTAAGTATTTTTAACCCTGACAAGCGAGATTGTATTATACGCTCCCAGCCTTCACATGGATTTAAACTTTTCTTAATAAATATCTATGATACCACTTCTCTTAAAAAATCAAATGAGCCATTAGGCCAATTTTAAGAGTGAAAATTGGCAAAAGGATAGTTGATTGTTTAGTTCGGTGAATCGGGATTAAGATCCTTCCAGTCCTCGGGAATTTCGATTTTTGCTTCTATACCTGCGTGTTCAGCTAAAAGGTAAAGTAAATTGCTTCCACTTAGAAGTTCAAGTGGCTTACCAGCGGCGAATTCAAAGGCTGCTTTTCCGTAGCCACTCGTTGTGACCAAAATTCCTTTTGTTGCACCTTCATTGTGCATCGTCCCAAATAAGTCTCGGACTGCACTTACACCAACGGTGTGTTTGTAGCGTTTTGCCTGAATAACGACTTTGCCGCCCAATACAGGTCTCGGATCATACGCTACACAGTCCACCCCTCCATCACGAGATGCTTGCGTAAGACGTGTTTCTAACCCCATTTTTGCAAACAGATTTGTCACAAGTGACTCAAACTCACTGGGAGTTAATTCCATTAAATTGGGTCTTTGATCGAGTGTGGAAATTACACCGGTTTCCTGTATAACGCGTTTGTCAACCCTGTTAAACTCAATGAAGACAATATTTATTATACAAGCCTTTACAGCCATGAGGTTGTCTAATTTTGATCATGGCGTTATTTATTATCTACTCTTGCAACCGTCGCATAATCAACCGAATGTCCCCTACCGTTCCGAGTCCTGCTAGCGCTGCGACGGAGAACAAGATGAACATCATAACGGCTTCGCCAAAAGAGCTTGCTGCGCCGAGTTTTATGCCTGCGATGATGGCTGTTCCCCAAAAGACCAGTGCAGGCAAACCAGCCACGAATACATATGCTCGTGTACTTAGATCATCGGGAATATCAACATGTCGGTAACCTACAGTTTTTGGTCGTCTACCAATGAGCAACAGCGCTAACACATGGAGGAACTCATGGGGTGGCCCAAATATTTTGTAGAGGATTTCCATTGATTTATCGTTTTAGAAGGATTTACTTGAGGTTTGCGAACTTTAATCAGACGCTACATACTAATCGCGCTCAATCAGGTAGCGAGTCAACCATAATACCAAACCGATAACCAGTACCGGCAGCACCAATGGCAAGATAAAATCTACCATGAAGCGCATCGGCCAACTCAGGTGAATGAGCCGCACTAAGTTTATGCACAAAAAGTAAAATATGCCGACGATTAACGCTCCAGTTGTTCCGGCTGACCGTGTACGTAAAGCAGTACCCATCAAAATGCCGATCATAGCAACCATGAACGGTTCGAGCAGCATTCGTATAATCGAAACCCCTAGCCCGAGTACAATCGCTACCCGCGAGAGCAGCGGATTTTGATCCAGCGGCCAAAGAGTGGCATAGTATGAAATGAGTAAGGGCGTACTGAGCAGCGCGACGCCGAGCATCAACAGACCTAAGTCCTCAATTTGTCGCCACATGGCGGCAGCTGCTTTGCTAGCAATGATTTCCCATAAATTGTAGGGTGTGGTTCGCAGCACATTCAGGGTGTCGTTTTGCAATTCGTTGGTCATGGCCCGCGCACCAGCACTGCTGACAATTACCAATACACGTGCGTAAACAACAAACGCAAAAGGCAGCAGGATAATGGCCGCTGTCACCGTCGGCAGTGCAAGTTCGATAAGAAAGGGGAACGGCAGCGTGAGTGCAACCAAGATGGCTTGCACAATGAAGGCTTGCCGCAGAAAACCAACTTCGGGCAGCATTGTGCGCCATGCCATGCCCAACTCGCGTCGCACAATAGGGTTGGATCGACGCGCCCAATACGGAAGGCCGGTGTCAATATCCTTGCCGCGTTGGATCATGCGGATGATCTGAAGTTCACTACTGGTGTGTTCCACCGGGACCTCTTGAAATTCATATCTATCACAATTATACACAGATCAACTCATTTTTGTTCAAATGGGGCATTGCTTGTGACCCGTTAATAATCTCAAAAACCTGCTTTGAAGCAAGATTATTGTCATAACAGAAGTAAATTAACTTTCTATAGATAAATCAAAAGTTTGCTGAATGAGTAGTGTTTTGGTGTACAAAGAACAACTTGCCAGTCTTAACTTCTAGCTCTCGATTGGACTCTGTCATATGAAACAGGTGTATTGGCTGCGGGGATTGGTTGCACTTCTATTGCTATTGCTGGCTCTCGCCTGTGCAATTGCTTACTTTACATTATCTTATGCCCGCACCTTTTATGCGGATACTAATGCCTTGCGCCTGAACCCCCTTGGGCTTTCTAATTATTCAAGCGTACCGACGCGCGTTTCGCCGGACATCAAACGGGTAGTGTTCTTCGGTGATTCCCGTGCTGAGGGATGGATACCACCGACTAATTTATCTGGTTGGGAATTTATTAATCGTGGTATCGGCGGGCAAACCACTGCCCAAGTTTTAGGTCGATTTTCGGCGCATGTTGCACCGCTTCATCCACAGGTGATTGTTTTACAGGTTGGGGTGAATGATTTGCGGACGATTCCAATTTTCCCCGACTCACGCGCTGAGATTATCGCCAACTGCTTTGCCAACATTGAGACCATCATCAAAGAGGCGAATGACTTGGGCGCGACTGTGATCCTGACCACTATTTTTCCGGTGGGTGACCCCAGTTTGGAGCGCAGCGTTTTCTATTGGTCAGATGATATTGCTGTCGCAGTCAAAGAGGTCAATAATTTGCTGCGACCGTTGGCCTCAAATCGGGTCATATTGCTCGATGCTGATCCGATTTTATTGGATGGTAATGGTGTTCCGCGCACTGACTTTATGGAAGATACCCTTCACCTGAACATGGCGGGATATGCTGCGCTTAACCAGCATCTAACCCAAATACTCTTGGACTTACCCAAATACGAAAATTAAAGAGGCGCATCGTGTGTGCCCCTTATTCACGAACTTAGATTGTTTTTACGGGATCGCTGGACAAGCATCGAGCATTTTTACACTGTTGGAATTGACCCAACCAGAGATTTGTTTCTCTTGCTCCATCACAGCCAGCATCAGATACCAAACCTCACCCGTTTGCTTATTCCGCTGTTGGTAAAGCACGGTTGCGGGGACATTGGAAGCCAAGTTGTTCACTAAGGTTGATTCGCTTGCATCGCTAGATGGCCCAGAAAATACCGGAATACTGTCGGTTTGTCCGTTAATGATGTGGCAAATACCAGATTGTACGCTACTACCAACTGATGGAACAGTGATTGCCACGCTGCTATCTCCTGATGACGGTACTGTACTGGCTTGGGCATTTGCTGGAACGGTCACACTTGCACCTGATGCCTCAGTCGCACAACTGTCTGATGAATTCAGATCCGTGGCTGAAACCCATCCGGTAATCTGCTTCTGACTGCCGTTGTTGATGGTTATCAGATACCACAACGCGCCAATTGGATCAGCGTTTCGGTCATAGTTCTGTGTGATAACAACCGCATCACTGCCAGATGGGAATTCACCCACAACGAGGGCATTGCTGTTGGCAGTCAAAGGCGCGACAAAGATTGGAACAGCGCGATCTGTTGTATTGCTTATTTGGCACATGCTGGGTGCGTTGATTGCCACATTGGGAACTGTAACCGTGCCCGCTGTTTGCTCAGATGAAATGGTTACGGGTGAAAGACTGACACCCACCAATTGTTCTGGCGCACACGCTTTTGGTGAGTTGATACTGTTGGCCGAAACCCATCCGGTAATTTGTGGTTCATTTGTGCCATTGACAGTTACTAAATACCACAATGCACCCATAGGTGCTGATTGCTGGTCGTAATTCTGGAAGATGACGACTGCATCACCCTGCGCTGGGAGGGTTCCTACAACAGCAACAGTAGCGTTGCTATCGGCAGTCAAAGGCGCGGCAAAAACGGTTGCGGGTTGAGCAGTCATGTTGATTACATGGCAGGTTCCGGTTTGTGAGCTGCTGGTCATGGCTACACCAGTTATTGCATGAAGTTGAACGGGGGCAACGGTCGCTGCTGTTCCAGTTGATCCAACTGCTACAGACGCACACGAATCGGATGCAGTGACACTGTTCGCCGAAATCCATCCGGTGACCTGCTTATCACCTTCGCCATTGGTCATTATCAGATACCACAACGCGCCGATGGGATCAGATTGGCGGTCATACTGTTGGTAGAGAAGGATTGCCTCACCTTTTGCATGCAGTTCTCCCACGACTGATGCATTGCTGTTGCTGGTCAACGGCGCGGCATAGATGGTCGCTGCTTTATCCACTTGGTTGATAATGTGGGGTGTCCTGCCGTCAAATGTGATTGAACCGCAAGCGGGTGATGTCGCGACGCTGAATGCGGGTGGCAATACTGTTTGCGGATCAGCGTTTGCAGGTACAGCTTCAGTAAAGACTGTTAAATCACTTGATGGACATGGATTAGCTAGATCAAGAGGCAGGGCTATATTGGCACTTACCCATCCTTGTACTGAGTTGCCGTCTACTTCCGCCTTAATGAAAAACCATTGTGTCTTTGGAACACTGGTATCTCCTTCAGCCGCGTTACCAGTCAGAACTGTTTCCACTTGTGTTCCTGCTGGAACACGACCTATAGTCGATGACCTGTTGGAAGGTTGACCGTGAACGAGTGTGTCTTCAGTAATGATTTTGCTGCCGCCGCAAACAGGTGTACCAACCGTGCTAACAGAAGGTTGGTCAACCCCGATTGCTGCTGCGGGCGTAGGCGTAAACGTAGGCAGTTGGGTTGGAACGAGCGTGGGTGATGCCGCAGGCGTTGGAGTAGCGCTGACTTGCCCCTGGAGACTTGCTAGTGAGCCGTTGGGACGTATCGGTCGCATCAACAATGCGCCGATGAACAGTACCGATACACAGGCCGCTGCCAAAGTAATTGGCAGCCAGCGTTGTAAATGGCTCTGCCTTCTAGTACCTCAACTGGTTAAAGATGAGGGGTAAAGATAAACTAAAGGGATGACAAAACATGAAGTCCATTTAACGTCTGAAGAACGCCAAAAATTACTAGGAATCGTAAGTAAAGGGCGCAACCAAGCGGTGGTCATACG
>JBBSBM010000075.1:0-39404 GCA_038251275.1 Aggregatilineales bacterium | reverse complement strand
GCCAGCTAAAAGCTGGTCACTCAAGCGCCGTGAGGGCTTGACGTGCCGCGCTCACGCGCAGCACCACTGACCCGCACCCCAGTGCGCGGTCAGCGTGTCGGCTCGGCGTACCGAACCGACCAAACGCACCCGGCAGCGTTGCGCCGGTGTTCGTTTGACAAATTCAAATACGGCGTTCTGTCCGACATTGAGCAGCCGCCCTATTAGGTATCTATCTGAGACGTGACTTACCTGTGGGGTTTAGGAACCAAAACCCCATCTGTCAGACAAACTCGCGTGTTATTTCGTGAGCTGCAACTGGCGGCGGTGTATCGCCCTGTTTGCCATATGGATTTTCTCGTCATAGGCTTGTTGGGTCTGCCACAGTTTCCAGATAATGCTCAGCCATCGATTCCCTAACGCCCGGTAAGCTCTGGCAGCGCCGTGCCCCCGTTCAATCTGAGCATCATAATAGGCACGCGCCCAGTTGGATTTCTTAACGCTTTGGCGTGACAAATCATCCACGGCTTTGCGGATTTTGTGGGAACACGCGGTGCGGAATTCAACGGATTTGCTTTTGCCGCTGCGCCGTGTGACAGGCACGGTTCCCGCTGTCGCCTGCAAAACATTGACGCTTGGAAAACGGTCCCAGTCATCGCCAATCCACGCCAGTAATCGGGCGGCGGTTAACCTTTGAGCGCCCGGTATCGTCAGCCACATGGCCGCATCAGGATGCCCTTGAAAGGCTTCAACAATCTGTTTCTCCAGTGTCCGACGACTGCGGTAAATATGGCGTAGTATCGGAAGGAGCATTTTCATGTGAATGACCGACCCTTCTTGGACATCGGCTGTCGCAGCCGGGGCTTGAAGCGTGTCATACAGTTCCAAGACTTTTAATTCCAGTTTCTTGCCACCATATTTTTCTTTGTGCAGAAATTGTCGCAACTCATCTAGCGTCGCCTGTCGAGCGGCTTCCGGGGTTGGAAAACACTCCAGAAAAGCCATCGCAATCAGGCGATACGGTTGGCAAAAGGCCTTCAGTGCAGCCGGGTAATAGAGTTTCGATAAGTAAATGAGACGATTACCAAAACGCCGCTGTTCTTGTAGCGTGCAGTCATAGGCTCGGAGGATCTGGTGTAAATATTCGACCTAATTGCTGCGCCGAGCTAACGGACGGCATTCACTATCCTCAATCCATAGTAAATGGGCCAGCAGATAGGCATCGCTTTGGTCTGTTTTGCTACGCCGCGGACGACGGTGATGCATGGCAACCGGCGGTGTGACATAGACCGGATGCCGGTTCCGTACGAGCCAGTCGACCAATAGTCCGTCTGTCCGTTTAATATTGATTTTAAAAGGCGCGTTCAAGCGCCCTAGTCGCTTGCGAAGGATGTCAAATCCTCGCTGATCATTGCTGATCTCAAACGCACTATGAACGGCTCCGTTTTCGGCAAGAATACACAAATCGTGCTTCTCGTCTGCCCAATCAATCCCGATAGAGTACATGGCTCATCTCTCCTGTTTCACCAACGGATGATGCAGATGAGCAGCGCTGTGTCTTGCGGTATGCATGGTAAGGCGCTCGTGGCGCGACATTTTTATGACCGCACACAGGGCACAACATCGGGGAAACAGTCAACGAGAGGTCCTCATGGGACGGCGAGCTAAGGGTTCTCACCGATGCTGGTTGCTCGTCTGACACTTTCATCGTGCCAGCAAACAACCATTTGCGCACTGCCCTTCCAACTACACCTGTTGTCATTGGAAAGTGCACCTGTCTGGCCTCTCGGCTCGGTAGACCAAGCTCAGGCACATCACCACATTATCACGCCAGCTAAAAGCTGGTCACTCAAACGCCGTGAGGGCTTGACGTGCCGCGCTCACACGCAGCACCACTGACCGCGCACTGTGGTGCGGATCAGCGGGTCGGCTCGACCTACCGAACCGACCAAACGCATCCGGCAGCGTTGCGCCGACGTTCGTCTGACAAAATCATCTCCAACAGGCTGTCAGACATCCTGCTGTTATCTCTATTTCGATACCTTTAAAAGCGTCTTACAAAGATGGAGCAATCTATGCTCCTTTGCTCAGATGGCCGCTGATGTATGAATCTTTTGGATCAGCACCTGAAACGATTCACTGACACCGTGGCCACCGTTCAAACGCGAAACATAATCTGGTTCCGATCAAAAGCGGCCACGATGTTGGTAAACAGATTCGGAGTCTGATGTAGAAAAACCATACCACAACCTTCCCTACCTTTTAGCGCATTGCAAGTGGCAAAACTCAACTTCACCCACTGAATTTGGTTGTCGCCAAAAGCAAATGCCCTTATCAGGTTCAAATGCCAAAGCGATTGCGCCTAAGAATTTCACTGAGTGCTTGCGTCGTACTCACTGTATGGTTAGGAAGGGGCAACACACGCTCATGAATGGTGTCGATGATCCATTCCTTTTGCGGAAAAAAGGCATCTTCAAGTTCCGTAGACGGAGTAATCCAGTTGCGTGCGCCAACCACAGTCACGGGGCCATCCAAATCATCAAATGCCAGTTGGCTGAGGTTGGAGGCCATGGTGTGCAGGAACGAACCACGTTCGCAGGCATCAGACACCAGCACAGCTTTTCCGGTCTTTTTGACCGACTCGCAAATCATTTCGTAATTCAGCGGGTTAATAAAGCGGGCATCAATCACCTCGGCAGAAAGACCATACTGTTGCTCCAAATCGCGGGCTGCATCAAGAGCCCGATACAATGTCGCACCGACTGTGACAATCGTAAGATCTCTTCCGACGCGGCGTATGACCGGCTCGCCCATCTCAACCTCGTAATAGTTAGTTGGAACACCACTTTCGACCAAGGTTTCAGGTTCGGTATATAAGCGTTGGCTCTCGAAGAAAACCACTGGATCGGTGCCGTGTAGCGCTAGATTGAGCATTCCTTTAGCGTCGTAAGCGGTAGCCGGAAACATGACTTTCAGGCCGGGGATGTGGGCAACCATCGACGACCAATCCTGTGAGTGCTGCGCCCCATACTTAGCACCAACCGACACCCGTAGCACCAACGGCATCTGAAGGATATTGGCGGACATAGCTTGCCATTTAGCCATCTGGTTAAAGATTTCGTCACCGGCACGCCCCATGAAATCGCAATACATTAACTCAGCCACAACCCTACCACCGGACAAGGCATAGCCGACTGCCGTCCCGACAATGGCCGCCTCAGAAATGGATGAGTTGAAAATCCGGTGATAGGGCAAGCATTCCGTCAGACCGCGATATACCCCAAAAGCACCACCCCAGTCACGGTTCTCTTCGCCGTAAGCGATCATGGTCGCGTCCTCATAAAAGCGGTGTATCATGGCCTCAAACAATGCCTCGGCATAGGTCACACATTGCAGTTTGGACAGCGGTTTGCCCTCCGTCACACCGAAACGGTTTTTGGCAAAGGTGGTCTTGATGCGGCTTTCTTCTTTGGGAAGCAGCACGTCCGGCTTATCGTCAGACATGCGGTCTTTGACCTGATTGGAAAACATCATCGCGCCAATGCTGTCGACCTGAACATTCACGCGCGGCGATACGTCGAGCGAGACAGCCGCATGTAGGATTTTGACCAAGCGTGCGCGAATCTCCGACTCGTAGGCGTCAAGTTGGCCGCTGGCGGCGTGTCCATTGGTGTGGAGATATTCACGGTAGCTGATGAGCGAGTCCTGCGCTTGCCAACGCTGCACCTCTTCTTTGGTGCGGTAGCTCATGGCATCCGAAGGCGAGTGACCGCTGAAGCGATAGGTCACTGTATCCAGCAGCACTGGCCCGCGTCCTTCAGCCAAGATTTGCTTCTTACGCTCAATTGCGTCAATCACAGCCAATGGATGGTAGCCATCCACCCGTTCGGCGTGCATGGCATCCGGATTGACACCCAAGCCGACCCGCGCCAGCACTTGGAAGGCCATCGTTTCACCGACGGGCTGCCCGCCCATGCCGTAGAAGTTATTCATGAAGTTGAAGAGAATCGGCGGTGCGCCGCCCAAGTCGTTGTCCCATAGCGTATGATACTGATCCATCGCTGCGAACATCATGGCTTCCCAGACCGGGCCGCAGCCAATCGACGCATCACCGATATTGGCGATCACGATCCCCGGTTGGCGGTTGACGCGCTTGAAGAGTGCCGAGCCGACCGCAATATCCGCCGAGCCGCCGACGATGGCGTTGTTAGGCATAATCCCGAACGGTGGGAAAAAGGCGTGCATCGAGCCGCCCATACCTTTGTTGAAGCCGTTCTCTCGCCCGAAAATTTCCGCCAGCGCACAATACAGCACATAGTCGATGGCGAGTTCACACACACTGCCACTCTTGAAGGTCTCTACCACCCGCAGAGGTTTGCCACCCATGTAAGCCTCAAGAGTCTGCATCAGCGAGTCTTCGCTCAACTTTTCGATAGCCGAGAGACTCTTGGCGATAATCTCGCCGTGACTGCGGTGTGAACCGAAAATGAAATCATCCGGTTGTAAGGCATAACATTGTCCGACCGCCGAGGCTTCCTGACCAATCGAGAGATGCGCCGGACCTTTATGGTTGTACTCGATGCCTTCGTAGCTACCCTCTTTTTTGAGGCGGTCTAGCATGGTTTCGAACTGGCGCTCATCGTTATAGCCACTAAATGCTTCATCGGATAAGTCTTGTTGCTTAAAAAGATAGTATCGTAGGGGAACATCGATATGTGCTCCCACTTTCAAATTTTAGCGGATAAAGTACTAGCCCAATTGATTGAAGTGGTCAAAGTAAACCATGCCTGATTTACCGACTTTCCAACCTTGCAGCGTTCCGACCTTCTATTTTATCGGGGTGACGACCAGCCAGTCCTCGATTATGAAGGTCTTTCCCAAGTGGATGGAAATCCTCGGTGAGTCCACCCAAATCACGGGCATTGATGTGCCATTGCACGCGCCCACCGAAACCTATCATGCTATCGTCCAACACATGAAGCATGATCCACTGGTGCGCGGCGGATTGGTGACCACTCACAAAATCGACCTGCTGCAAGCCAGCCAAAACCTGTTTGACTTCCTCGATCACTATGCCCACCTGTGCGGGGAAATCTCCTGTATTTCAAAGCGCGAAAGACGTCTGGAGGGTTTTGCCAAAGACCCAATTTCCTCCGGTAAAGCATGGAGGGCCTTTGTTCCCCTTGGGCATTTTGGCCGTACAGGCTCCGAAGTGTTGTGCTTCGGCAGTGGAGGCGCAGCCGTTGCCACCAGCGTATTCTTAGCCCATTGTCCTGACGCTGCGGATCGCCCCAAGCGCTTCACCTTGGTGGACATCAACCCAACCCGTCTGGAACACGCACACGATATTCATGTTCAGTTAGATACTGATATTCACTTTGATTACATATTGAACAATGAGGCCTCTGTCAATGATGGATTGATGAAGGCATTACCCGCTGGCTCAGTAGTGATTAACGGCACCGGCATGGGCAAGGACTTGCCCGGCTCACCCATCACAAAGGATGGGCTGTTTCCGCAAGAGGGTCTCTTGTGGGAGTTCAATTACCGGGGCGAACTGAATTTCCTCAAGCTAGCATGGCAGCAAGCTGAAGCGCGATCTCTAACTGTAGAAGACGGTTGGATTTATTTCTTGCATGGCTGGACACAAGTGATTGCCGAGGTATTCCAAGTGGATTTGACTCCTGAATTATTCACATATTTGGACGATGCGGCACGACCTTTCCGCTAGGCAAGAAAATTGCTCTAAACAGCCGAAGTCAATCAGAATCTTGCTGCAGTCAATACAGAACCCTTTGGGGTTTCCCTCACTCTTGATTTGTTGATCAGGTGCTGATCGACGAGGTAAAAGGCTTCTGTCAACAAGTTATCTCGTTCATTCACCGTAGTCATTAAAGGGAGAAGCGAGGGTTTTAGTCGTGTCATCAGGTCTGGATGGAGATTACATATGCTGTCGAAAATAGGGTGTAGGCTTCATAAATTATCATTAGAAGCGTTTTTCACGACCATATGACCCCCAAAAGGATACTCATAAGCAAAAAGAGATATTTTTTGCGGTTTTACGAGGTGCTGTTATGCTGGTCCTGAAAGGGAGCGTCATGAGCCGAAGTAGTCCGCTCTTAGCCACGAGTGAAAAGTGGCTTACTGCCCTCAATCATGCCTCCCCTTCGGGGGTGACTTATTAAGCAATAAATCTTCAATGCTCAACGAGCATTGTGTTTGTAGGAGAAGCGAATTATGGCTGCAATGCCCTAATATGACTTTATCACCGCTTCCGAGACAGCTGAATACCTCTACTGTCATCGAGCTTGGTGGCTCAAGCTCAAAGGCTATACGAATGGCAATATAGAAAACCTCACACAGGGAGACACAGCCCACATTCAATACTCCCAACAGGTCGAACAGGTTACGCGATCTCAAAGCATTGGAAAACTCATTGTCCTCATAGGAATTGCCCTTCTCGTCGTGTTCATCATCAATCGGCTGTTGATACACTAACTATGGGTTTCGATCCACTGATTATTCTTGCTGTCATCGTCATTCTTGCAGGATTATTGATCCTCATTCTGACTCGGCGGCAGCGGGTAAAACTATCCCTGCCCTCTGGTGAAGTTGTGTACGAGGATAATCCTGAAAGCCCCGGACGGCTGCTCTATTCCCATCGGCTCAAAGTCATGGGCAAACCTGATGTATTGATACAGCAGAAGACCATGATTATTCCGGTTGAAGTGAAGACCGGAAAAACGCTGCGCCGCGAGATTGATCTTGCTCAAAAACAGATGGATGATTACATCAAACAGAAAGGTGGTGAAAGCATGAGTAAAAAAGAACAACCACAACAAGAAATGAAACGGGAAGTTTCATCTGAAGAAGCTTCCTATCTAAACTGGCGGGACGAATTCCTTGCTGATTCGACTCGGCGGGCAATTTATGAAGAAGAAGCGGCCAAAAGTGAGTTATGGCTACAGTTAGTGGAAGCCCGTCAGAGTGCGGGACTCACCCAAAAGCAAATGGCAGAACGTATTGGTGTTTCTCAGGCTCAGGTTGCCCGGATCGAGAAAGAAGATTACGACTCCTACACCCTTACCACGTTACGAAAATACGTTGCAGCATTAGGTGAAGGGTTTTCGCTTGAGGTAAAGATACATACACCAGAGGAACATAGCCAAGAGGATTTTCACATACCCATGACCACGTAGTCATGGAGTTTAGATCGATATGCACCAAGGGAATGGGCATGAAGATCAAAGCAATGACACTAAAAGAGGCTGAACACTTCTCAAGTCCACCGATTACCCGTTCTCGGAAATAGCTATTCGCAGCGCTATTATGGATGGCAAACTGAGGGCTAACTTAGTTCGCAAATTTGTATCGTATTACACGGTGATTGAGGATGATTTAGTAGAATGGGCTTCCGATCCCTGATATGCACCGACCGGGGCGCAAAACAGAATGACTGCCCTACCCCTTCGCGGAATTTCAGAGCGCACACGAAAATATATGCGGATCAATCGCGACCATCACGAAGCCGCGCAATTTCGGCTTCTTTTTCTTTCAGCATTTCACGAAGGAGATCTTCACGCCCCTCTGCGCGAATAGCACGTTCCTGTACTTTTTCAAGTTCAAGTTTTAACTTTTCGATTTCCTGAGTTGCTACAGCGAGTGCTTGAGTAATTTGATTATTGGTGATGACGGTGATCTCGCGGCCAGTGGGCGGAACACCGCGATCCCCACGCTTTAGTGCTGCGTAAATTTCTTGTTCCGTTCGATTCAGGTTTCGCAGTTCTGCAATTTCGGCGAGTACTTCCACATCTTCATCGGTGAACATGCGGGTTTTGCCACGATCTGGCTGAGCAGATTGCGAGAAAAATTCCCCAAACGAAGTTACCCATCGCTTGATGGTGATCTCGGAGACTGCGAAGGCGGTAGCGAGTTGTCCGGTAGTATGCATACATCTATCCTAACATGTACAGCTTCATGTATGCCAATAGTAACCTTTATATCGGTCAAAGACCTTTAATCTCTAATCTATCGTTCGGTTTGTTCTATGGCTTTGAAGGTCATTGTAGGCTACTGTATCCCTACATGTAACACTATATGCGACACACACTAAAGGTTGATTGCACTATGGCGAAGAAGAAATCCACCAAACAACGTAAGCAAATTAAGCGCACCACGCGCCATTTCCAACTGCGGGTCGATCATCCGAAGGATGCTCATGTTCGCGATGTATTGGACTACGCCAAGTCTCAACGGCGCGAAGTCACACTAATCCGAGATGCTGTAACGCTTTTCTACGCACTAGAAAATGGAAACATCGAAGCGCTTTTTGAAGCTTTTCCTCAGTATAAGACCCAATTCGCGCCTGATACCGCTGGTGCAATTGAACAATTTATGGATATTCTGAGAACTCAGTCTATCAATAATGGGGCAGGGCAATCAATAACCTATAATCCGCCAATCCCACTTCCCGCACCACCTGTAGCCCAAATCAAACAAGCGTCAGAAGTTTCAGCCGATGAAATTGCTGACAATCTTCTGAGTATGTTCCTATGAGAATCGAAAACCCCGCTGGTGGTCAACGGGGCTTCTAATCAGCGCAATTGAGGTGCGCTAACTATGGCAAATTCTAACACACAAATCGCATCGGTAGACTGCGGCAACGGTAACACCAGCGCCATCCTCGCCGGAAGCAAGAAAACCATCAGCTTTCCCAGCATCCGCGCCCGAATCACATCCCAAACGCTTGATCTCGGACAAGGACATGAACTCGATTTCACCTCCGCCGTCTGGCACGAGAATACTTATGCCGTTGGTGACGATACGCTGCTCGTCAACCGGCAGGGGATTGACCGTCACATGGGTGTGAACCGCTATGCGGGTGAACACCATCAGTTCTTGACCGCTTATGCACTGGCGCGGCTGGGTGTCAAATCCGGCAGTGTTGACCTAACATTGCTTTGTCCACCAGCTATGTATAACGACCTCAAAAAGCCTATGATTGATGCCTACAGTAAGCAGGGTGTCGAAATCACACTCAAGGGTGACAAGAAACCGCGCGAGTGGTCGTATAACAATGTGTCGGTGCTGCCTGAAGGTTATGCCGCACTGGGCTGTTTCATCCTCGATGCCCACGGCTCGAAATCATCACTGGCCTCTAAACTAGCTGGTGATGTGGTGCTGCTCGATACCGGGGCGTACACCGCCAACGTCTTTCGTTTGCACAACGGCGCATTCAATCCCGCCGATCTGCCACAGTCCAGCATTTCCAATGGCGGCGGCAATACCCATCTTCGCTTGCCTTTACTGGAATGGGTACATGGCGCAGGGGGCGACTTAACCGCCGTCACTCTCGATGACATTGACCGAACACTCCGACTAGGAAGTGCCTCCAATGACTATGTGCTGCGTTTCGGTTCGGCTGAAATTGATCTGAGTCCCATGCTGGTGCATCTGGGCAAGCAGTATGCGGATTGGCTCGCCAACAATGCGCTCGACACCCGCTACGATGGCCTGAAAGACATCAGCGGTTTGCTCGTGGTCGGAGGCAACGCCGCCTACATTATGCCGCATCTGCAAAACTGGTACGGCAAAGTCATCGACTATACCAACTGGCGCGAACTTGCAGGTCTTCATCCTGCTGATCTCAACGCGGCAGGGGGGTTGAGGTTAGCGCAAGCGAGGCTCGTAGCTAAGAAATGAGAGCGTTTTATATTGTCATTGATCAAGATGACGACCATGAATTGGTTTATAAGCCCACTCAATATAATGTGGTACTAGAGGCAATGGCAGCGATGCATCCTGTTCCAAAATGGGAATTCGAGAAGGGCGATTGTCACATTACTGTGTATCCGATTGCGTTATTACATATGCCAGTCCGTGAAGATCGTGAGGAAATGGAACAACGAGCACTTGAGGCACTGGGTTTGGAATGAAAATCGTGTAATTTTGAGTCAGGGGTTCGGTTGCGCTTAAGACAGGGCATGGGCTATACTCACGATTAACAGTCCCATAATACAAAACGACGAGGTGGAACTCGTCATTTTGTAGAAGCCTTTTAGGTTCAATGGACTGCCAGAACTCGTGCGACCGAGTCCGGCGATGTACCTAATTATAACATGATTTGGTACAAAACACCTGAGTTATCCAACGAAGGAGCGTCACTCTCGGTCAAAGGAGATGGCGCTTTTTTATTTGTCTTACTTGGGGCTTTATGAATTAACAGGGAATGTGTCCCAAGAAGAGTAGGGGACACCACAGGTGTGAGAACACCATCACTTACCCTATAAAAGCGAAATGCCTTCCGAGACCGTGACAAGTTCTAGAAGGCATTCATCAAACCGCCGGGGCGGCTTAATAAATGCTCGCCCGGACATCTCTGTTGTCTTTGATCATGATAACGAGATTTCCACTTGAGTGCAAGTCGTTTCCCGGCAGTTGGGATTTGATTTGCAGTTTTCTAACGATTCCCAAATGTTACTCACCGCTGCTGAGACCTACTACTGGCTTGGCTATTCGGTGATTCCATTGTTGGGCAACCTCGATCCGTCGCGTCCGAAAGTGCCAGCGATCCCGTGGGCAGGCTTCCAACAGCGTCGCGCCTCACTTCAAGAGCAGCAGGATTGGTTTCGAGAAGGTGGATTTGGTGGTCTGGGCATCGTCACCGGTCGCATCAGCGGATTGGTTGTGCTGGATTTCGATGATCACGGATTAATCCGTGATTTTAAAGCTCGTTTCCCAGACATATTGGAAACTCGAACCATACTCTCGGCAGGCAGGCAACTTCCACATTACTATTATCGACTGCCACCTCATCTCAACCTCCCCAGTATGAAAGGGCAGGGCGCTGATTTGCTCTCGGATGGCTGCTATGTGGTCGCCCCTCCGACGATGATTAACGGCCAATCTTATACCATCATACGCGGGGGAATGCCCAAAACGCTCACCGAATACGACATAGGCCGAATACGGGCGTTTATGAGTCGCCACAAGACGCAACCCACCGATTGCACCGACCATACCCAGAGGCTCGTGGAAATCGCTAAGAAGCCCTCCACACCAGCCAGCGGCCTATATCCGCAGGCAAAGCAGGCCACACATCAAGACCTGAGCAGAATTTACCAATATCACTGTCAAAAGGGGGGTCGAAACGAAGCACTGTTCCGCACCAGCTTGTATGCCCGTGACACCGGTTGGCAGCCCGTCGAAACCCAGAACTGCCTCGTCCCACTGCACGTCCAGCAGGCAAAGCCGCACGAAACTTCTGCCCAGCGCCAGCGCGAAGGAACGTGCACCATTCAATCCGCGTTCTCGCGACCGGCGCGGCCAATCCAAGCACGAGCGCCTCGGCACACCGGCCAACTCTCCAACAGCGTCCGCGAAGCCCTCATGCAGAGGAAGATGACTTACTTTATTCGCACCTATGAGGGACTCTTGCATCATGAAGTACAACCGGGGCAGGTGATTAAATCTAAAGAGGCGATTGAGCCCCTCAAAGGACTGGTGGGACGGGATTCGGTGTGGAAGGCATTGAATGCTGAGGTGGACGGTCAACGGTTATTTCCGCCCCCCGTTGCCCCCCCTAAAACAGCTTACGCCGTTGCTACTGACAATCCCACCAATAATTCAGATATATGCATATCTGAAGGGAGCAAAAATCAGGATTTAATCGGAAGAGGCCGTCCGCAACACCTATTCAGGATGCCCACAAACGAGGAACTATGCGCCATTCTGGGTGTCAAAGAGACCGGCAGTGATCCGCTCCAGCAGGAAGACCTCGCTACCGCTCATCAAACCCGGATGGCACTGCATCGGGAACTGATCAAACGCCGTCCGGGACAATACAGGAAGGGCTGGCTGGCGCGGCGGCTGGGTGTCTCTCGACGCACGATAGCCACCTATAACGAGCTGATCCCGATCCATAGCAAAGAGATGTTCATCGAAACGCGTGTTTTCTGGAACAACATTGAGCGCTTGCTGCCCTTGGATGAACCGATTCAGGGCGCGGTGTTGGTGACGATCAAGGGCAAACGCTATCCGGCGCTGCGAACCATCGCTTCCCGGCTTCTCGCAAGAGGCGATGGCATCACTCTCAAGCAGCAAACTGCCAACTTCTACTGGTTTGGTGACGAAGAACCCATTATGGAACGTCTGCAACTCCAGCAAGAGGTGGTAATTAAGCAAGAACGGGTGGAAAAGTTTATCGCGAAGCAGATTTCTCGACGGGTTAATCCGTCACAACCACAGGAATTGTCTAAACCGGTGAAAGCGAAGCCGCGCGTCATGCCGAATTGTCGCAAACCCTTGAAGGATGCGGCTCATGAAGCGCAGGCGCAATATCTCTACACCTCATTGAATGAAAACGGTGCCAAGCGCCTCAGTCTTGTCAATGCGCGGCGGTTAGCGGTCACACATGACGCTGTGACCATTACCAGCGCACTCGAACTGCTCACCAAACGACCAAACGTTAGCAATCCAGTAGGTTTCATCCTGACCGTCTTGCGGCAACAGCAGAAAGAGATTCGCATTTAGTGAAGCCCAATGAACATAACACTCAAGAGAGTAGGGCGGTAAAGTTTGGAGTCCATACTGATCCCGTTCCGACCTTTTGGGGATGTTAAAAATCCCTCTGTGACCTTATAATTGTAGAACGTTTGCATACAAAGACCCGAAGGTCTTTGGCAAAATCTCTCTTGGACGATTCGGCGTTTAACGCAGTGGCTGGCTAGTCGAATCGTCATGAAAACAACAACGACTCCTATATATGGGAGTCGTTTCATTCCAGCCCCCACTTGCTCAAGCTCCCAATCCCCAGTTTAGCCAGCGCCCTCCATCCGACTAATTCTCTAATGACATTCCTCAGGTCTGAAGCAAAAACGTTGTGAACGTCCTTTTGGTGTGAATGAAAGCATCGAAACGGGCTTATAATTAATACAAGCTTCATCAACACACACCGTTGAATCGCTCCCTTTCGAAAATACTCCAGTCAGCGACCGCAAAAACCAGATTCCTATCGTCTCAATCATCAATCTGTATGACTAACTAATGACATTGATCTCCTGATAGTGGGGCAGGTGTGAATTGGCGTTGAGTTACTGAAAACTAATCACCGGAATACTACGGCCACCGTAGATTGGGGTGTGTTTAACAAACGTGCAACGAGGGGTCACTTGGTTAATGTGAGATGAGTAAGGTACTCAGCGGGTGCACTATCTCAGGCGACGAGTTTTGATGTAGGAGTTCAAGCCGGAGATGGAACCATATTGCAGGTGGTGGGTCGAGATGTGCCTTGCAGATACACCTAAGTGTAGCAATTCCACGATGCGTTGACGATCGGTGTCATAGATGCTGGCTTGAAGGGTCCCTTTGGGCTTGCCAAGGGGGATGCCTAAAGCTTTTTTAGCAGCGAGGGCCTCCTTGGTACGACGACTGATCATGATGCGTTCCATCTCGGTAAACAAGGACAACAGGGTAATCAGCGTCAGCGACTGTAAATCGTCCTGAGTACGATCCAAGATCAGATTATGTTTGATGACAACGATACGGATACCCAGTTGCACAAAACGATCAATCAGCGTGATAACCTGACCTGTACTACGCCCTAATCGACTTAATTCGGTAACCAGCAAAGTGTCACCGGGGAGCAGACGCTCCATGAGTTCCTCAATACGCCGCTCATGGGGCGTTTGTCGTGATGACATACTGATGGTGATGAAGTCGACTATGGTCAGTCCATGCAAACGAGCATAGTCCAAGATTTCCAGACGCTGATTGTTCAAATCTTGTTTGTCGGTAGAGGTGCGCAGATAGGCAATGACCTGGTTCATGGATTGCTGTCCGAAGATAACGCTCAAACAAGCCTAATAAAGTTCATTATAGTGCAGGTTACAGTAGGTTATATGCGGTAAGTATGCACGAATACAACGGACGTTTTCATCGGTCACCCCAGACGAATTAGCTGGCAAGTGGAATGCGCTGAGCCATATCCAAATCAAAGCGACCATAAGGGTTCACATGCAAGTAAAATAAAGGTGTTAATGCAAGATCGGAACACAAAGGTTGAAAGGGAGGGAAGAAGGACAAATCGCAAAATAGGCACATAAACGGCGCTTGAGTTCGTCAGCATCTAAAACGGCATTGGGTTCACAGGTGGCACGTTTGGCATGGAGCCAACAGGGTTCAATCGGGTTGAGCCAAGGACTTTTGCGAGGCAGTAAATGGGTCAAAAGGCGAACATCATCGGTGCGTTTGGCCTGACGATTGTAGCTGTGTATCCAGTCGCGTAGACGGTTGCTTAAATGCCAACCCGCATTATCCCAGATGAGGACCACGACCCGTTTCGCCTCTTGACGAGCCCAAGCCAAGATGCCTTGAATAAACTCCCATGTGACCTCGCTGCGCGGCTGGCCGTCACAAAAGGCAAGGCAAACTTGGTGGGTATCGTGTCGTCGAACGCCATAGCAAGTGACTGCTGGATGCGCTTTTTCCCGTGCATCTTGTTCCACGCGCCGTATTGGGTCTTGCGGCGTCCAGGCAGAGAAGAGGGGCGGTGTGAAACGCGAAAACCAGCATTCATCTTCGTCCAACACCAGCCAATCGGAGTGTTTGCTTCCCATGTTTTTCAGCCATTCGCCTCGTTTTTTTTCATCTGGTAATGTTCGTCAGGACTACTGATCCAGCTTTTGGCTCTTTTCCAAGTCACGCCCATGCGCTGCAAGGTGGCGCTGACAGTATCACGATGGACAGGCTGCTGTAACCATCCTTGATCCCAACTCAACTGCGCCAGTAAATTCAACGTCCACAGACTCGTCTCATAGCCATACTGGCGCGGCGAGTGATGTAACACCTCGCGTAGCTGCTCTTGGGCTTGTGGATTAAAAGCTTGCTGGTCAGCACGACGCGCTCGCGATTTGGCTTGCAGACAGCTCAATCCTTCCTGTTCAAAAGCATGGATTGCTTCTCGCACCGCTTGACCGCGACAGCCCAACCGTTCCCCAATCGCCTCCACTTTCAGTCTTTGCTCGGCGCTTAACAGCAGCATCTGACTACGCCGTACCGTGAAACCTGATGGGGATTTCAGACCGTGCTTCAAGCCTTCGCTTTCCTCTTTTGTCAATTGTCTCAGGTATAGTGATTTCATAGCTTTTATGAAATCACCTTTTTCCTTTTTATTCAACCCCTCTGCTCCGATCCTGCATTAACCCTGCATCAGGCCATCTGGCAGAAGCCGGATGCGCATTGGTATGTCTGTGGCATTCCCCAAAGCTTCTATACCGATCATGGCAGTGACTTTACCTCCCGCCACATGGAACAGGTCAGTGCGGATTTGAAAATGCGACTGGTGTTCTCAACCCCAGGTATGCCCCGTGGACGGGGTCGCGTGGAACGTTTCTTCGGCACGGTGACACAAATGCTGCTGGCAGAATTGGCGGGTTATACGCCGGACGGTCACTTGCTTGACCCGCCCCAACTGACCTTAGATGCCTTCGACCACCGATTGAGGCATTTTCTACTGAACAGCTACCACCAGAGTGTCCACAGCATGACCGGACAAAAGCCTCAGGCGATGTGGCTTAACAGTGGCTTTCTGCCTCACATGCCGCAGAGCCTCGAACAACTCGACCTGCTTTTGGCGACCGTCTCTCGTACTCGCCGGGTACGACAGGAAGGCATTCGGCTCCAAAATTTGTGGTATTTTGACCTGAACTTGAGTGCCTACATCGGCGAGGAAGTGGTCATCCGCTATGACCCCCGCGATTTGGCTGAGATCCGGGTCTATCATGACCAGACCTTTGTCTGCCGCGCCGTTTGCCATGAACTGGCCGGAACCACCACCAGCCTGAAAGAAATTCAACGACAACGCAATGCGCGCCGTCGCCAGTTACAACGCGAGATTAAAACCCGTCAGGCAGTGGCGGATGCCTATCTGAGGCCAGCGGATGATTGGCCTGAAAGCCCAGTGGAACCGGAGGAACTGCCCCGTCAGATCACTCAGTTGAAACGTTATCGCCATGACTAAGCAGCAAAAATTCTGGAGCACACAGGAACATAAGCGCTTTGCTGAGTTTTGTGATACCTGTCGCCATGATCGCTGTATTGGCCTATGTTATGGCATCCCCGGAGTGGGCAAAACCATGTCTGCCCGTCGCTATGCCCATTGGGAGCAGATTGCCCCATGCCTCGATCACTTTCCTGATCACTGGAACGAGACTATTCCCCAACTATCTCCGCGCCATTTGTTGACCATGGTCTATACACCGAATGTGGTTCTTACCCCGCAGCGGGTTCGTAACCAGATTCGCGATTTACGTGTGGCACTGTTCAGTTATCGTCTCCATCACTTGGAACGGTTGTATCCCGACGAGACCTATGAGCAGCGCATCTCACACCTGCACCGACGTGAATTACTGATTGTCGACGAAGCGGATCGCTTGAGCATGCACGGATTTGAGGAGGTTCGTGATATTTACGATCATTTCGATCTGGCCGTCGTCTTCATTGGAATGCCCGGGATCCAGACACGGCTGGCGCGGTATCCGCAGCTCTATTCCCGCATTGGCTTTGTCCATCCTTTTCGCAATTTGAGTGAAGCCGATATGCAGCCAATCCTCGACTCGCTTTGGCACAAGGCCTGTAAGCAATCCTTCGATCCCCAGCAGCAGTCGCAACTGGAAGCCCGTGCGGCTATCGTAGCCATGACTCGTGGCAATTTTCGCCTGATGGATCGGTTGTTTGCCCAGATTGAACGGGTGATGAAGATCAATCACTTGCAGATGATCTCGCGTGAAGTAGTCGAGGTTGCCCGTGAGGGGTTAGTAGTGGGTACAGTCTAAAGTTTGCGCCATTTATCGTTGCTATTTTTACGCCAAATAATTTTCAAAGTGACAACAAACGGTCAGTTTTTTACCCTGAAAATTGCAAGAGAATCGGTTGAATATCCTTGCAGTCATTTGTCATATTTAATCGATTCTTGTCCTTTGTTTTGTTGTCTATTGACCAGGTTTAATAAGTTTTTGCCGCCTACTGTTGGCTCTAAACTTATCACAACTAAACCCGGTTCAGCGGAGACATGACGAACTGGTGATTGGGAATACGATCAACATATTCCATAATCACCAAAGATTTGGTGGTGATCAATACAAAAGGCATGTATATCCAATCATACGTCCAGTCGAGTTTTACTTCTGCTGAAATGCCCAGTATCAACATCGTTTCATTCTCGTTGACGACACTATATCGTTTAAATTCACTCGTCTGTTTGATATGGATCGCAAATTCTGGTTCGAGTTGCCACATTTTGGGAATCATATGATGAGCCTCAGCATAACCGATATACCCTTGGCTTACTGAGTTTGACTGAACCGATTTCGGAGGACTACCAGCTTGTTTTCTGGTATCCAAAAAACCTGTCATACGACACCGCGAAATGGTTAGCTAAAGAGATGGCTAATGATCTCAAAACAAGATTATCAGACAAATAATCTATGATGACCACCGATCTCCCTGCTCGCTCTTTGGGATGCACAGGCAGCGGAGGTTCATCTAGAAGCAATGGTGCTTGCATTGAGAAGAAAGAAGTTTCGACTATACGACTTCAGACTGCATGGTGTGATGATAGGCAAGGGACATCCGCGCGTTATCAGGGATTGACCGCCTCAGCTACCGCCGTGATCTGCTTATCAGCCATCGGCAATGAAAAATCTTGTAAGGCTGCGGCCACAAACGTCTTATTGAAGAACTCGACTCGACCGGTCTTGAAAGTGGCGATCTCGCCCAAGGTCAACACACCAAATGGGGTCAAATCCTGATTAGGCAGCACGGTATGTACTGCGTCTAATTCCTGACTGAATTCATCTTCTAGATACAAGACGCGCGAAATGCAATCAACAACTAGAATCTGCGTTGCATGAGGCGTATTGATCAACGCTTCGCGAGTTGCCATTCGGGCATGATCAATTAAACACTGCTTGTCGCCCTTGAGGATGTAGATCATCGAACCAGTCGGAACTTCACCCACACACACCAGTGCACCCTCATCAGTAAATGTAATTGGATCACGCACAATAAAATCCATGCCGGGGTGATAAATGCCGAGCGGGTGTCCCTTGGCGATTGAGAAGAAGTTTTCTTTCGTCAAGGTTTTTCCGGTCTTTCGTTGGATGAATTCACTGTAAACCTGAAAGGCAGGCTTGCTATTCAATTGATGAACAATCGTTTGCTTTGTCTTGTTGGCAACCAAGGGACCGTGCAACTGTTTCCAACCATGTTGGACGCCCAAGGTGGCGGTCGCTTTTACGGGGTGTGTTTAAGAACTGTGTCAGGAGGGGCAACTTTTAGGATGGAAGGGAGCGTGTCATTTTTCACGCAAGTTTCTTGTGTTGATGTAGTAGCTTAAACTGGAAATACTGCCATAAGCTAGATGTTTTATCGAAATGCGCCGCACAGATAGTCCTAAATTTAGTAACTCAACAATGCGTTGGGCGTCTTTGTCATAAAGACTGTGCTGAAGAGTGCCTTTTGGCTTGCCCAAGGCAATACCCAAAGCTTTTTTTGTGGCTAAGGCTTCTTTGGTTCGACGGCTAATCATCATCCTTTCCATCTGGGCAAAGAGGGCAAGCATGGTCAGCGATTGCAAATCGTCTTGAGATCGATCGAGGATCAGATTCTGTTTAATGACGATAATATGAATGCCGCTCGTTAGCAATTCATCAATGAGGTTACTAGCTACCGGACACCAAACAAAGGTTCGAAGGGCAGATAAGAGGAATGGGGTCAGAGAGGGCTAAGCAGCGCTCAACGAAGTCCCAACCCCAGCGAAAGATGCTCAAGTCGTGCCGGTCATGGCGATCCACTAAATCAATGAGATGGCGGATTTCGACCTGACGACCGATCGCCAAAAGCCAGAGATACAACAAGCAGACAATCAGCGTTAATCGGCCAAGACGGAGAAATGAACGCAAATGACTACTTTCCAAATCGAAACCATGTCCCTTCAAATCAGCAAACATTTGCTCAATCCACATGCGACGGCGATACAAACGGACTGCGGCTCGAACCGTCCGTTGGTTGGTGGCTAGAAACCAGGGTTGTTTTTCGCCTTTGCGCCAATAGATGACCACATGGGTCAGTTGTTCATGGGCTTGGGTCAACCACGTCCAACCAAGCCAACGACAACCGGGTTTGTCCAAAAGACTGTCGAGGCGCTGCCATTGACCGTTGCCCTGCCACCACAAGAGATGGTCACCGGGTTGGCGTAAGGCGTAATCCCAACCCCATTCCTGTAATTTGGCAATCAGAAGGGGACGTCCAAATTCGCTATCACCGACTAAAGATACTCGCACACCTAAGGGGAGCAATTTCAGGACATAGCCTAATAACGCTATTTGGACACAAGTGGTCGTGTGTCCGCGCGTCCCAATCGCCCACATCCAAGCGATGGGCAAACTGCGCCGACGATAAGCCACACTCACCATCACCAGGCGAAAACCAAAAGCGATTTTGGTGCTGTCGATGATCAAGTGTAATGATCCACCGCTGGCGGCTGACAATAATGTCCAGCGGGCGAATGGGTCAACTGCGCCCACTACGTGATCCATTCGAGAAAGACCGATTTCTTAGCGCCTGATCCTGTTCCGATCCTACTCACACCCCTACTCCGAGTTGTTTTCGGAGATTATACTCAAGTGTCATATCCTATATGAGTTCGCCAACGGTATCGTATTCATTGTGATACGTCACAATCGGCGTCAAGTGATGCTCATGGCAAGCGGCTAACATCTGCCGGTAATGTTCGAGTACGGCTGTCGAAAACTCACCTTCCTCGGGCTCAATCCGCGCCCACTCCAAAGAAAAGCGGTAGCTGTTGAACCCTAATGACGCGATCAACGCAATATCATCCACATAACGGTGATAGTGGTCGCAGGTATCGCCAGACGGTTCTGTAAAAGGGGAGCCGGGAACATGTTCCAGTAACCACGCGTCACTGTTCACATTGTTCCCTTCGATCTGATGCGCCGCGCCCGCCACGCCCCACAAAAACCCCTTGGGAAAGGTGACCTGCTCAGCCATGCTCGACCTGCCTTTTTACCACACCACTATTTGATACGTTCCCGCACCGACTTCATGCACCGCACCGCTCACAGGCGCGCCGTTCAGGGTTACCTTGCCCGCCATTGGCACGTTGATGGTGGCGGTCGTGTTCGGGGGCACAACCACTTCCCAATCGAACGTTCCGCCGTCCATCTGCCAGTTGGATACCAAGTCGCCGTACACGGTCTTGATCTGCCCGCAAGCCGCACTCAAACTTCCGCCCAGTTGAGGGCGCAAAATGCTGTGCTTATAACCGGGCTGCTTGGGGTCAATCTCGATACCCGCCACCGTGTTATACATCCACGCCCCAATCGAACCGTAGGCGTAGTGGTTGAAGGAGTTCATCCCCGGATCCTGGAAACCGCGATCTTCCGTCCATCCGTCCCAGCGTTCCCAGATGGTGGTCGCCCCTTGTGTGACCGAGTATAACCATGAAGGCCAGGTTTTCTGATTGAGCAGGGTGTAGGCCATATCCAAACGCCCGTTGCTGCTGAGAACATGGGGCAGATAAGGCGCACCCACGAATCCGGTCGAGAGGTGCATGTTCCGTCGCTGGATGTCCGCTACCAACTCCTCCACCGCCAGCGGACGCAGTTCATCAGGCAGAAGGTTGAAATGCAGCGCCAGCACATACGCCGTTTGTGTCGGTTGGAACACCTCGGTATTAAAGACCTTTGAGCTAACCGGCCCATAATCGATGTTTTTCAGGTTTCCGCGTGAAATCGCGTCGGCCTCATCCATGCGTCGCCGTGCTTCGGATGGCATGGGCTTGACCGCAGGGACTTTGCTGCCCACCAGATAACGGTTCGCAAAGGCCGTCTTCACACCGGCGAACAGCTTGCGATATTTTGCGGAGTCATCTTTCTTGCCCAATACCTCCGCGATCTGTGCGAGTAAATCCGCGTCGTAGGCGAGGAAGGCGGTCCCTAACAAATCACGTGGGGTCGCCGCGTTGATCGAAAGCCAGTCACCGAACCCCGGCCAGCCTTCGTATTCGGGCGCACAGCGGATATAACCGGGGCTGTTTTCAAGCAGGAAGTTCATGAACTTGAGCATGGTCGGGTAACTGGTTTCGAGGATGCGTTTGTCGCCGTAGCACAGATAAATCGTCCACGGGCAGATAATGGCTGCATCCGACCATGCGGGCCCACCATCGGCTAAGAATGAAGGCTTCATTTGCGGCACAACCGGAGGCACAACGCCGTCATCGTATTGGGCATCCGCCACATCCTGCGCCCACTTGGTCATAAAGCCCGCCACATCAAAGTTATAGGCTGCCGTCCGCACGAATACCTGAATATCGCCGGTCCAACCCAAGCGCTCGTCACGCTGCGGGCAGTCGGTCGGTACATCCACGAAGTTCCCCTTTTGCCCCCACTGGATGTTGTGTTGCAGTTGATTAAGAATCGGATCAGAGCATTCAAAATCGCCCGACTGAGACATATCCGAATGCAGGACGACTCCGGTAATCATGTCGGTTGTCACCTCACCCGGATAATCCACCAGTTCAACATAACGGTAACCGTGAAAGGTGAAGTGTGGCTCCCAAACCACTTCCGCGTCCGACTTGAAGGTGTAATAATCCACTGCCCGTGCGCTGCGGAGGTTGGTGGTATACATCGAGCCGTCTTCGTTCAGTACTTCGGCAAAGCGTAGTGTGATGGTCGTGTTGGCTGGCGCACTGCCTGTGAAGCGCACCCGCCCCACCATATTCTGTCCCAGATCAAAAATTTGCCGGTGCGAATTGAAGTTGCTCTTATCCACCGGAGCGCTAATCGGTTTCAGTTCTTGGATGCGTTTGACTGTTGGCCCATTGGTCGCTACGATCGCAATGTCAGTGTCGTCAAATTTCTTGGCTGGATACCATCCGCTGTCGTCGAACTTGGGCATATCCCAACCGGGAACCTCCAAGCGCGCGTCGTATTCCTCACCCATCAACAAGTCGTTGCTGAGGATCGGGCCAAACTGATACTTCCAGTTGGTGTCAGTTGCCACTGTAACCGTCTTGCCATCGCTCATCGTGATTTCAATCTGGGCTAACAAACGCGGGCGATCTACATAACTCTGCCTGTGATTCCAACTGATGTGCCCCACCGCCCAACCGTCGCCCAACATCGCGCCGATGACGTTCTCGCCCTGTTGCAGGAAATCGACGACATCATAGACCTTATACTGAACACGTTTGGTGTAATCCGTCCAACCGGGGTTAAACACATCATCGCTGACCTGCTTACCGTTGATGGTGCATTCGTATAAGCCTAAGGCCGTAATGTAAAGCCGTGCCGATTTGGGCGCGCTGTCGAGGTTCAATGTCTGCCGGAACATCGGCGCAGGGATCAAACTGCGCGGGCCACCACGCAAATCCGTTCCAATCCAGTCACCGCGCCAATCGCTACGTGCCAACAAGCCCAGCTCAACCCATGCGACTTCACTCGTAGAAGCGCTGCCCGACTCATCCCAAACCGTTACATACCAATACACTCTCTGCCGGGAGGCCAACGACTTTCCCGCATACACCACATGCACCGATTGGTCGGACTCGACTTTGCCGCTGTCCCACAAATCTGCTTGGCCTGCACTGCTGCCTGCCCGTACTTGATAGGCTGTCTGCTTTGCGCCTACAGCCTTACTTTCCATCTGCCACCCAAAGCGTGGCAGCACCACATCAATCCCTAACGGATTGGTGCGGTATTCACAGATTAAGTGTGTTATTGCAGTCATCACAAGTTTCCTTTCTGAAGCGAAATAGTAACCGATCTCTTTTCTTTAGACTTAGTTTTCTCAGAGCATTGGGACGAGCCCTTCCGATTGCACTACCCACCTCCCATCGTCAGGAAAGCCGGGCGCACGATGTTGCGGACCGCCATTCCATCCAGTCGCCATCATTGCGACGGCCATCAAGAGTCCACCATTACCCGGCAAATACAACGGCAGGATATTCGGGGTCTAACGGTTGTGACCATTCGGTAAGTAAGTATTCTTTGGCATGTCCATTAACAGAGCATCGACGGCCAGAGCAAGTTCACCGAGGCGTGCTGCGCACATTGCCATCATCGGGTAGTCCCATCCCATGTACTGGCCAATCCCCTTCTCGTAGTACGGCATGTAATGTGTGTCGCATCACATTTGGATTAACCAAAGGCGTCCGTGGCAAAAACCCAATCTCTCCCAGCATCGAGGGATGATCGTTACGGATGGTATACGGTGGAGTCGATATGGCCGTATATATGCCTTCGCGAATGGTTGGCTTTGCCAAACCGTTCTGGACACCCCTCCCAGTCTGGATGGGGAAATAGACTGAGGCGTTGAAGCCCAAGCTGTGCAGTTTCCAGTCCCCAGCACCAGTATGCCAATTCAAATGTCGGATTGGCGGCTGTTGTATGGTCGTAGGATAATTCTCCTCATAAAGTAGCACGCTAATAGTCTGGAGCCATTTGTCAAAAATTAAGCCCCCTATGGAATAATAGCTTTTCCATAGGCTAGGGTGTCAGATTTAGGCGCAAGGCTATGATCATAAGTGTTGTATTCAGCAAAAACAAAAAGATAAAAACTATTTAATGACGCAAGCGGTTGCATAATTTTGAAAACAAGATTATATTTTGGGAAATTCATTTACGCAACCACTTGTATTTTTTGAAACTAGATTTTAGAAAAGGTATTATTTTAGTGGTGACGATTCGTGATGTCGCAGAGCGGGCGCAGGTTTCAATCTCGACTGCCTCTCGCATACTATCCAACTCAACCACAGAAAAATATGCCGAAACGACTCAGGCGAGAGTCTTGCGCGCCAGTTTGGAACTAGGCTATCGAGCCAATTTTGTGGCACGCGCACTGGCATCTGGTAAAACCCACATTGTCGCCGCCATATTCCCTAGAATTTATGATACCCCTTTCACAGCTCTAGCATCACTTCAAATTTTATCTGGCATCGAAGCCTATTGCAGCGAGAATGGTTACCATGCTCTCCTAAGTTCGCCCCGAGTCATCAATGGTGTGGTAGATCCCAGTTTTATCGATATGTTGGCCGGTGGCTATCCTGATGGAGTCATCGTTGACGGCAACTTCCATATTGAGTCGATTATGACGATATTACAACAGTTCAATCTGCCAATGATTACGATTGGCTACTATGATCATCCATACTGTCTGCGCAGTGACAATTTCGTGGGTGGTAAGATACTTATGCAGCACATCATCGGACTTGGGCACCGTCATATCGGAATTATTGGTTTACCGGACGGCGTCAGCCCTACAGCGGATGAGCGGCTACGAGGTCTACGCACGAGAGCAGAGGAACAAGGTTTGGATTTTGATTTACTTCCCCGCATAAACGGGACATTTTCTGTTGACAGCGGCGCGACAGCCGCACTTTCATTACTAGCCAACCATCCCGAGTTGACTGCGCTGATTGCCCTTAACGACCGGATGGCAATGGGGGCTGCGCGTCATGTTCAAGAAATGGGCTATCGCATACCAGAGCAAATCAGCGTAGTCGGCTACGATGACCTGCCGCAATCCAGCGAATTCAACCCGCCTCTGACCACTATCGATCAGCATCTTTCTGAGTGGGGCGTACTAGCGATGAATATGCTAGTCGAACTGTTGGATGACCGAAAACCCGAACCAATGATTTTGCAACCACAATTAGTGGTCCGCAAATCAACGGCACCGCCCGGTAGATGATGGATATACATATACGAAAGGAGCATTATCGACACTTTGTGAACAATGAACGTCTATTCTGACGCTCTTTGGAAAATATAATTTAGTGCTAAAGGAGTTTTCTGATATGGTCAAGAAATTGGTATTTCTTCTTTTATTGATGTTGATGGTAGCACCAACTGCCGTCGGGCTTGCCCAGGAACCACAGGGCTTGCCCGTTGATATACCGCGCGAGAAGATGTTCGTGCTGGATCAAATCTTCCGCTACGGCGTCGCCGGTAACTACAATATGTGGGCACCGGGCGCAGTGACCCCGCACCGCCACGCTCTGATGAGCGAAACGTTCTGGTACCGTGATCAGGAAACCGGTGAGCGAGTCTATGGCCTCGCCAAGTCTGACCCGGTCTACAATGCTGATTTCACCCAGATGAATGTTGACCTACGCGACAACATCTATTGGAGCGATGGCATCCTGTTCAACGCTGATGATGTGATATTCACCATTGAGACCCTGAAGTCCAACGCCGGTCTGACAGAAAGCGGATGGGGTGCGCAGTTTAACCAATACTTGGATTCAGTTGAGAAAAAGGGCGATTTCAGCGTCCAGTTCAATCTCAAGGTGGCTAATCCACGCTTTCATACGCTGTTCGAGACGCGCTGGAATGGCGTCTATATCATGCCCAAGCACATTTATGAGAAAATCGACGATCTGGTAACCTATGTCGACTCGAAACCGGTGGTGCTGGGCAACTATGTGCCCATCCAGTTTGACCCCAATGGCTTCTGGGAGCTGTTCCAGCGCCGTTCAGACCCGGAACGCTCAGTTGCCGGTGTCGTCACGGGAAAGTCTGGCCCCGAGTATGTGTTGAGTATTTTCTACGGCGATAGTGCTCGTAAAGCGATTGCGATGTCGCGCCATGAACTGGATACCTACTTCGACGCCGATATTGAATCCTTCCAGACGACACTGGAGACCACCTCAACAGCCCGTTCGTGGTACACCGACTTTCCGTGGGCCTACCCGAACGAAAATGATGACCGCCACTTCTTCTTCAACGCCGAGTTCGACCCCATGCTGGCCATGAAGGACGTGCGCTGGGCGCTGGCGCTCTCGATCGACATTGTTGATCTGCAGACCGAGTACATCGGTGGTGTCGCCAAGGTGAGCGCGATGCCCATCACCCCGATTACACCGCTGCGGAAGATGTATTACGATCCTATGCAAGATTGGCTAACCAACCTTGAAATCGAGATCGAACCCGGCACGATGTACAAGCCCTATGATTCGACTGTGTCGGATAAGATCGCCGCATGGGCGACCAAACAGGGATACACCGTACCCGGTAAACCGAGCGACGTCTTCGGCGGCGGTTGGTGGAATTTTGCGCCGGACGTAGCCGAGCGTCTGCTGCTCAAGAGCGGCTTCACCCGCGACAGCAACGGCAAGTGGCTGAAGCCGGATGGCCAACTATGGACGCTCGATGTGCAGGCACCGCCTGACGAAAACGATGCCTTCCGCATGGCGACCGGGGCCGCAGATATGTGGTCGAAATTCGGTATTACCGTCAACCTGCAAGGGCCGGAGCGCTCGGTGTGGGATCAGAACCGTTTCACCGGGCAGTTCGGCCTAACAGGCATGTGGATGAGCATGGCCTTGACCGATGGTGATATGTGGCCGCAGGTGCAGCAGTTGCACTCACGTTACTACGTCAAGAACGGCGATGATGCACGTACATCGGGTGGCGGTTGGCTCAATACTACCCGCATCAAGGATCCGAAGATTGACGAATTCATCGACAAGATGGCGACGACACAGCCGGGTAGCGAGGAGAGCGTGGCCCTGAACCGCGAATTCCTCAAGTATTGGACTGAAAATATGTTCAGTCTGCCGGTGATCGGCTTCAAGAAGTTCGTCACCTGGGATCAAAAGTACTGGACGGGCTTCCCGACCTCGGAAAACCCCAACTACATGCCGCTGTACTGGTTCCAGGCGGGCAAATTCGCTATTCAGAATATCACGGCCGCCAGCTAAAAATTCGTCGGCTAAACCATCACGCTATCACCCCGCTCTTTTGTACATGTAGTAGGAAGAGTGGGGTGAATGAGCGAGTAAGACTCATGGATCGCGTTGACTGAGACGCCCATGCGGACTGGCACACAAATGTCACTCCGCTGTGTGTCTTCCGTGTATGCATAGGCGCACGGTGGCAGCAGCGCCAAATGATAATGTGGCGGTGCTTTTTGCCCTCACCCTCAATTCCTCCCGATGAGGGTGTAAAGCTGTTATAGTCCTGACGCCTTAGGAGACATCATCCACTGAAGGCGCAGACTGAGGGAAAAATATTTAGTTTTGTTGAGTGTATAGGTTCCTGAAAAAGAGTTTTAGAAGTTAAGGATTCGATTATGACCCTATTCAGAGAATTTATTCTGCCACGTCTGGTACAGTGGGTGGTCGTCATTTTCATCGGCGTAACCATCACATTTTTCATCCCTCGGCTGTCCCCCGTCAATCCGGTGGATCAAGCTGTAGGCCGCATGACCACCTTCCAGACCATGAACCCCGAAGCGGTCAAAGTTATGCGCCAGACCTTACTCGACTTGTACGGGTTGGATGGCAGCGTCGGGGAACAATATCTGAACTTCTGGCGGCGGTTGCTCGCCGGTGACCTGGGGCCATCGTTAACATCGTTTCCTACTCCTGTCCTCAAGATGATCGGCAATGGCATCGGCTGGACTATCGGGTTGTTGGGCATCGCAACCTTGATCTCATGGGGTCTCGGGCTTATCCTCGGTACGGCAGCCGGCTATTTCCCAACTCGCTGGTGGTCACAGGCGTTGGAAAAAACCCTGCTGGTGCTGTACCCCATACCGTATTACATTTTGGCATTCGTGCTCCTTATGCTGTTCACATATTATGTGCCCCTGTTTCCGCTGGTCGGTGGTGCGCGTGGGACACCGGGCTTTACCTTGGAATATATCGGCAGTATGTTATATTTCGGCTTCCTGCCAGCACTTTCGCTGATCGTCGGCGCAGTGGCGTTTCGCTTTATCATGTCAAAAGCCCTGACGACCAGTGAGAAATCAAGCGATTATGTGCAGTACGCCGAAATGGCCGCCCTTCCCAAACGCAAAATTTTATTCTTATATGTCGCCCGCAATACGATGCTGCCACAGGTCACTGATCTGGCGCTGTCGCTGGGTGCGCTCTTTGAGGGCGCGCTGATCACCGAGGTGGTGTTCGGTTATCCGGGAGTGGGCTACATACTTTACAACGCAGTTAACTCGGCAGATTACAATGTGATCATGGGGATCACCCTGCTATCAATTGTGGGTATTGCGACAGCGTCGCTGCTGGTTGACTTGAGCTATCCGTTATTTGATCCGCGCGTGCGCTACCGTTAAATCATTATGAACAATACTGTACAGAGTAAAACCTGATGACTGCCTTAAGAGATCTGGTCCGTTTTAGTCCCTCGTTTCGTTACGGCGCAATCATTCTACTGGTAGTGGTAGTGCTGGTCATCCTGTCGTTCTTCTCGCCCTATGCACCAGATGAAAGGCGGGTGGTGGCGCGCAACGTGCCACCCTCTACAGAATTCATCCTCGGAACGACTTCGCAAGGGCAGGACGTGTTCTGGATGCTGACCTTCGCCATCCGCAATACTCTGCTGGTCGCCGGAGTGGCAGTGCTCTTGGGACGTACAGTTGGGGTGCTGCTGGGGATGATGTCTGGCTATGTAGGTGGAGTGCTGGATCGGGTATTGTCGTCTCTGGTGGACAGCGTAATCGTCATCCCGCGGCTGCCGCTGTTGATTCTGATCGCTTCCATATTGCGCGGACACATGGGCATTCTGACACTCGGCCTGCTGATCGGGTTGCTGGACTGGGCCATCCCATCCAAGCGCTATCGTTCGCAGGTTCTCAGCCTACGCGAACGTGATTTTACGCAAACTTCAGTTTTTTCGGGCATGAGTGTTTTTAAGATCGTGACTCAAGAGCATCTTCCTTTCCTGATGCCCTTCCTGCTGGCGGATGTCGTCAGCGGTTTCCTGTTTGCCATCGGGCTGGAAGTCACGCTGTCGGTGCTGGGTTTGGGCGACTTAGGCGCGCAGACCATTGGCACACAAATCTACTGGGGCAATTACTATCAAGCCCTGCTCACCAACCGTGTCTGGGTGCTGGCTGCTCCAATTGGCTCGTCAGTACTGGTGGTGATCGGGTTCTACCTGATGTCGGTGGGCTTGAGTACGTATCTTGACCCACGCACTCGGCTGGCTCGGCTGGAAGTAAAGACCATCGCCAAAGAACCCATTCAGGAAGTTATCACAGGACCCATTCAGGGACAGGCCAAAGGGTAAATCATGACGACGATTGTCGAAGCCAAGAATCTCAAGGCCTATTACATGACGAAGGGCTATGGCGTTGAACGCACCGTCCAAGCGGTGGATAACATCTCGCTCGAGGTCAAAGAAGGGGAAGTGTTTGGTATCGCTGGCGAGTCTGGATGCGGCAAATCCACACTGCTCAAAGTGCTACTGGGCGCGCACGTCCCGCCGCTAAAGGTGGTGGGAGGGTCGGTAACATACAATTTCGATGGTGCGGAAGTCGATGTGCTGGCGCTGGACGAAAAAAGCCGCCGTGACATTCGCTGGAAGAAAGTCTCCTACATCCCACAAGGTTCAATGCATGTGCTCAATCCGGTGCGTCGTATCCAGGAGACGTTCTACGATTTTATTGTCACGCATAAACCTGTCAGCAAAACCGAAGCGACGAATATGACTGGTGGTTACCTACACGAACTGGGGTTGCCAGAAAAAGTGATGGCCTCGTATCCGCACCAGCTTTCCGGCGGGATGCGCCAGCGTTTGACGATTGGATTAGCTACCATTTTGTCGCCGAAGTTGATTTTTGCTGACGAGCCGACAACCGCGTTGGATGTCGTGGTGCAGCGCGGCGTGATCCAGGTCTTGAAGGAGCTGCAGCGAAAAAAAGGCAGCACAGTCGTACTTATTACCCACGATATGGGGGTACATGCTAATCTCGCGAACCGGATCGCGGTGCTGTACGCAGGCAAAATTGTCGAGGAATCAGATACGCGAACCATTCTGAAAAGTCCCAGTCATCCCTACACACAGTACCTCATTAAATCCCTGCCCAAGCTGGATGAACGAGCTGAACGCGTGAGCATCCCGGGTCGTCCACCCGCCCTCGATAACCCGCCGAGTGGCTGTCGATTTCATCCACGCTGCCCGCTGGCTATCGACAAGTGTCGAACGGTCGATCCAGAAATGATAACCGTTCGTCCCGGTCACCGTGTTGCTTGTCACTTAGTTACAGAGGAAACGAGTCATGCCACGACAGTCTGATTCCGCACTGCTGTGCGCCGAAGATTTGACGAAAATATTTAACATCCGTCATGGATTTGCTACGAAAAAGTTTCATGCAGTAGACGAAGCGACTTTCTCGCTAGACGCAAATAAGCCGGAAATCTTTACTATTGCGGGCGAAAGTGGAAGCGGGAAAACAACGCTGGCTCGCATGATTTTGGGCATGGAAGAACTGTCCACCGGGACGTTACGTTATAAGGATCGCAATGTTGCCGAATTGTCTGGTCATGAAAAGCGATCATGGTTCTTCAGGGAAGTTCAGCCAGTCTTTCAAGACCCATTTGCAACCTTTAGCCCACTTAAGCGGATCGATCACTATCTGTATGAAACGGTCTATAACTATAAGATTACCAACAAAACTGGGGCAGATGAATACATTAACAAGGTCTTGAACCAAGTAGGTTTGTCTCTCGTGGAAATCAACGGGCGTTACCCGAATGAGCTTTCGGGAGGGCAGGCTCAGCGTGTATCCATTGCCCGCGCTTTGATCACGCGCCCATCACTCATCGTCGCTGATGAACCTGTTTCGATGGTGGATGCGTCTTTGCGGATGTCGATTGTGAATATGTTCCGCAAGCTCAAAGATGACAACGGTGTGAACATCGTCTATATCACCCACGACCTCGCAACTGCTTACTATACTGCTGATCGTATTGCCATCATGCTGCGCGGCTGGATTGTCGAGATGGGGTCGGTCGAAAAGGTACTTGGTGCGCCTCTTCACCCCTATACACAGCTCCTTAAACAATCCATTCCGGCAGCCGATCCTGACAAAGTGTGGACGGAATCGGTAAACTTGAGTGCTCTTGAGTCTGATGATTATAGCCATGTCGGCTGTAAGTTTGCTGGTCGTTGTCCCGCCGTAATGGACATTTGCCGCAAAAAAGCACCGTCGAATATTATCACTGAGGGTAGGATGGTGAAGTGCTTTCTCTACGAGTGATTCTCATCAGTAACCAGTTAAGTTAAGGATGCCATTCAAGCGTGGTATTCGCTAAACACAAGTATCTGATGCGATTCGAACGCGTTTAATGGAGATCCAAGATAATGTCATATTCAGTTTGTACAGTGAATGATCTTTAAATAGTAGGACTTTCGCTTGAGAATGTCAGAACAGTTCATTACAGGTCTAAATTCACGAAACTGATCCTTTGAGAGCCTTATTGAATAGCCGAAGCGAAAGTCCTAATAGATATAGTAGCGTTGAAAGGATGATGTGGGGATTACCGGATGCACGTGGTCATATCACAATGTCCGGTGTTTCTTCATAGTATTTTTATGTAGGTGAACTGGGCAATGGGTGCGATGCGATTTAGGGGGAAACCTACGCCGCCTATGACATCCCGAATCATCACCTGTGAACATTTAATTTTCATCCTCTAGGGTCTTAGGCTTACACGCTATGGTATGACATCCAGCCTGTGGTGAAAATATTTCCGTTAGATTGTTGAACATGCGACTAGTGGTCGCAGATCATATGCATGTCACTTTTTAGGAGAATTATGGCTACACAAACCAAACCGAATATTTTGTTGATCGCTATCGACTCCCTGCGGGCGGATCATATGAGCTGCTATGGCTATAAACGCCTGACCACGCCGCACATTGACCGCTTTGCATCCGAGTGTGTCCTATTTGAAAATACATTCAGCGCGCACATTCCAACGACCTCAGCCTATGCATCGATGCTCACGGGCATGGACTGCTTTAGCACCCAAGTGGTCGCATTGCGTCACAAAGGCAACTTGCGGTCAGAAGTCAAAACGATGGCGGAAGTCCTTCGCGATTTTGGTTATAACACGACTTGCGTTGGCTTCACCGGTAATCCCAGTTCACGTGGGTTTGATAAATATTTAGATTACCCCGCTTGGGGAAGTTGGAACGAAGGGCGCAGTCCAAAAGCCGAAAAACTTAATGAGGTAACGCTGCCTGAACTGGATCGGCTGGTTAAAGAGGACAAGCCGTTCTTTATGATGCTGCGCCATATGGATCCGCACGCACCTTATCTGGCGCCAGCCCCGTTCGAGCGCATGTTCTATCACGGTGATGAAACCGATCCAGCAAATAAGTCAATGGAACCGGTGATGAATTTTAAACCGTTCCGGGACTTCTTTGCATCGTGGATGCCGCCGGGAATAAGCGACAAAGATTACGTCATCGCCCAATATGACGGCGCGGTGGCCTATATGGATGCCTGTATTCAATCTATCTTTGAGACGCTTTCCGCTCTCGGCGTTCTTGAAAACACCATCATTGTGCTTAATGGCGATCATGGCGAAACCCTCTATGACCATGAATGTTGGTTCGACCATCACGGTATGTATGATAATGTACTGCATGTGCCGCTTATGATTCGCTACCCGGCAAAGCTACCTAAAGGAATCCGGTTGAAAGGCTATAATCAATATAAGGATTTGATGCCGACAGTGATGGAATTAGCTGGACTGCCGCAAGATGATATTCATTGGGCCTCAGACCTTCGTTTCGATGGACGGAGCCTTCTGCCGATGATACGCGGGGAAGTGGCTTCGTACGAAAGCGAATTTTATATTACAGAATGCACATGGATGCGCAAGCACGGTTGGCGGACGCCCGAATGGAAATTGATGATTGCTTTGGAGCCCGATTTCCATTTTAAGCCGGAAATTGAACTGTATAATCTGATCGAAGATCCGGCTGAAAATAATAACCTAGCAGAGCTGCGTCCGGATGTAGTAGCGCATTTGCGCAGCAGTATGGAGGCTTGGATCGCGAAACGCGAGAAGGAAACCGGAGCAGAAAACCCGATGCTCCATCAAGGAGACTGGCATGGGCAAGCGGGAGTCGGCTACTTCACATCGTCGCAGCAAGCATATGACACGCTTCATATTGGCGACCCCACCCATGCAGCACGTTTACAAGCTGAATCACGTTCCTAAAATTAACCTCAAATTAGGACGATAAGGAACACGTTTATGCCATTAAAAGTAGCGATTGTCGGGGTAGGGAATATCGGCAATATCCATGCACGCGTTTACCACGCGCATCCGGATGTAGAAATCGTGGCAGTGTGCGATATCATCCACGAGCGTTCGGATAAGGTTGCGGAGAAATATGGTTGCCAGGGCTTTTATTCGGTGCAGGAGATGTTAGCCAGTGGCATTCAGATTGATATGGCAAGTATGGCAACCGCTGGTGTAGAAAACGGTGGCGATCATTATCAACCAACCATAGAGCTTTTGAGTGCTGGAATCCCGGTACTGGGAGAAAAACCAATTTCCAATGACATTGCAAAAGCCAAAGAAATGGTTGCGCTTGCCAGAGCGAAAAATGTGCGTTACGGGGTCAACCTAAATCACCGCTTCACGCCCGCAGCGGCAAAGGCCAAAGAATGGGTCAAACAGGGGCGTTTGGGCGAAATCAATATGATCGACATGACCATGTGGATCAATAATCCGAATGAGAGTGCCGAGCATTTTCATATGCGGGCGCTGCATCCGCATTCATTTGATGTCATGCGTTATTTTGCCAGTTCGGAGGTCAAACAGGTGCAGGCGTTCTTTAAAAAAGGCAAGGGTCGCGCCATTTGGTCGAACGTTCAGGTGAATTTGCTTTACGAAAATGGCATCATCGGGCATTTGCGGGGCAGCTACGACGGGAATTTCGGCGCTGCGGGAACCTATGGCCTAGAGACACTAGATGTCGTGGGTTCAGAGGGCCGTTTTTTCTTGCAAGACGCTTGTGAACATCTGACCTACTATCCGCGCTTCTCGAAAGACATAGAAACTTATGACTACCTCGGTGGGATGAAGCACTTTAGCGAAACATTTGACAGCCGTATTGCACACTGGATAGAACAGAATAAACTGGGCGTCGCGCCTGAGGCGATTGATGGCTCAGGCGATGATGCGCTAAAGGTGCAAATAGTTATTGAGGCAGCGATTGAATCTTGGGATACAGGGAAAGTGATTAAACTCTAGCCATGTCCCTCATAACCATTATTGGACGTGGGCACTCTGGCACACGTGCTATATCACACACCCTTTATTCCAGCAATGTTTATATGGGGAGTCTCCTCAATCCCTCTGGCGATTTAGTGCCTCCGGGAGCCATGTATGATGCATGCCGTGTCATGGCGCGCTATGTGGTCTGGAAGGGTGGCTTAAACTGGGATTTTAGCGCCCTGCACACGATGGACATTCCTACCGAATTTACTGACTTGCTCCATCACTATCTGACATCTGTATTGGACAGTAAGTCCGAATTTAGAGGCTGGAAAATCCCAGAAACGACCTTGATTTACCCCTGGCTAGTTCGACTTTATCCCGATATTCAATATATTTACTGGATACGGAATCCCCGCGATTGTATCTTGGGGCATCATGTGACCGATGATCTGTCTGATTTCGGCGTGGAGTACCCTAAAACGGACGATATACGTCTGCGCCGTGCGATTTCATGGAAATATCAGTTTGACATCGTAAAAGCGACACCACGCCCTGCAAAATGGATCGAAGTGCGTTTTGAAGACTTGGTCATGCAGCAGGAAGCGACGCTCACACGCTTGGAAAAATTCTTAGGCATTCCATTGGCGCGGATTATTGTGCGTCCTGACTCGATTGCGCGTTATAAAACTGATACAGATGTTAACTACTTCGACTTTTTTGAACCGTGTATGCGGGAATACCACTACGAGATAGCGGAGGAACTATGACGTTACGGGTCGCCGTCATAGGAATGGGTCCGATTGGGAATCGTCATGCCGATCTCTATAAGCAGGATTCACTTGCAAAATTGGTCGGCGTTTGCGACCGCATTCACGAACGGGCGGATGCGGCGGCTGAACGACTCGGTGTGCCTGCTTTTTATGATGCTGAAACGATGCTAAAAGCGGTATCACCAGATGTGTGCAGTGTGACGACCAGTGGCTACGAAAACGGCAGCGATCACTATGAACCGACAATGCAGGCACTTGAGTATGGTTGCCATGTGTTAGGCGAAAAACCCATCTCAAATGAGGTGGAAGAAGCCGAGGAAATGGTCGCCAAGGCGAGGGATAAAGGGCTATATTACGGTGTGAACCTGAATCATCGTTTCACCCCGGCAGCTCGACTGGCAAAAAAGTGGGTCGATGAGGGCAAGTTGGGACACCTCTTGTTTGTCAACATGAGTATGTGGATCATGAACCCCGCCGAAAGTTCGCCATATTTTCACATTAAGTCTTTACATCCGCATACCATCGATGTGATGCACTATTTTTGTGGGGATATTGAAGCGGTTCAGTGTTTTGCGACCAAAGCGCCGGGACGATCTATCTGGTCAACGGCACAGTTCAATTTCCGTTTTAGAAATGGCGTGGTTGGGCATCTCACCGGGAGCTACGACATTGAACGCGGACATCCCATGGAACGCTGCGAAGTAGCGGGGACGGGCGGGCGCTTTGTATTAGAGGACATGTGGCGAGAATTAACGCTTTACCCTGCCGGAAATCTGGAAAAGACCGTGTATACCGATCCGTCGTTTGGCGGCTTCCACAACTTCGAAAACACCTTTAAAGACCGTATTGGAACTTTTTTACAACAGATTACGCAAGGTGTCTCACCATCTCATATTGATGCTCAGGCGGCAGAAGCGCTGGCTGCACAAAAGGTACTTGCTGCGGCCATCGAATCACTTGAAACTGAAACCGTTGTCTACATCACGGAGTAAAGAATAATGAAACTGGGAGCCAATTCAGTGCTTTTTGGCGGGCACGATATGGAAACTGCCTTTAAACACATAGCAATGGCGGGTTATGATGGCATTGAGTTATCAGCCATTGATGGGATGAGCGAACATTTGGTTCTGGATCGCTGGCAGGAACTTGTTCCAAAGATAAAGGCATTATCGCAAACCTATGGTTTAGAACTGCTGGCAATGGAGCAACCGTCGCAGATTTCTTCGGTGATGGAACGTGCGTTCCAAGCTGCTTCCGAATTAGGTATTCCTGTTATTAACTGCGGCCCCGGCGGTCAGTCGGACGATGAATCCAGTTTGCAGCAGTCGATTGACATTCTGGGCGATTTATCACTGCGTGCTGAAAAACATGGGGTAACTTTGTGTGTCAAGGCACATGTTGGTGCAAGTATTTACAATACCGCCACTACTCTGAAAGTCATGGCTGCAATTAACAGTCCCGCATTTGGCATTGATATGGATCCGTCCCACATCCATCGGGCAGGTGAAAACCCGGTAGAAGCCCTCGAAGCCGTTATTTCGCGTGTACGCCACATTCATATTCGAGACTGTAAAGGTCGCCAGCAAAATCCTGGCAAACCAGAAATGCAAACCAACGGGCACGGCGATATTGACCTGCTTGGGTACATACGTGTCCTACATGAGCACGCTTATTTTGGCTCGGTCAATTTGGAGATTATCGGTGCCAAAGACTACAGCCTGGAACAATGCTGTGTCATTGCAGCCGAATCACGTGGCCACATGCAAGCATGTCTGCAAGCTTGTGGGGCACGTTAGTTCAGTAATAACATTTCTCAATAATCGCAACGTAATGACTGGAATTTGAGATAGAGAATGGTATCTATTCCGACTTCGACCTGACGTTACGTAACGTGAGATACCGTCTTAAAAGTCAATCAGTAGAGGCTTGAATTAGATAAAGAGGGTCAAAAGGACGACCCGATTTGAGCACACCGTAGACTAAGTGAAGTAGTTTACGGATGGCAGCCACGACAATGGCTTTGGGAGCAAGGCCATTAGCATGCAAGCGTTGACCAAAAGAGCAGATCAGGGGATTGTGGCGTAAAGCGACCATTGCCGGAAAGTAGAGTGCTGCTCGTAAAGTCGCATTGCCACACTTGGAAATACGGGTGCGACCGCGTACCGAAGTACCGGAACGAAAATGACGTGGAGTGACACCCGCGTAAGCGTCAAACTGAGGGGCGGAGTCAAAGGCGCGAATATCGGGTACTTCAGCTAAGAGGATGGCAATGGTGGTCTCACCAAAACCGGGAATGGTGTCGAGTAAATCACGCTGTTGTTTGAGGAGTGGAAAGCGCTCAAGATGGGGTATTGATATTATCTGGGCGAAATACATCGGTAGTATCCTCCCGTTTTGAAATCTACTGTGAAGCAACTTGAAAATGTACTCGATTTGAGAAGAATTTTAAGTTATTTGCGGGTATTTCATGACATCATAAAGCATTTACCATTTCGTGAAGCACTTTGACAAGGATAATGATACCTTAAACACCCGATTTTGCTATTATTTCATGTTGTTTGCTTCACAGAAGAGACGTTCCCTGAACCACACTACCGATGCTTTTCGCTGATTTAATATCAATACCCCAAGATGATCATGAATTTGCCGCTCCAAATCAAGGATCTGCTGGTCGAGAAAGGCGATGTGCTGTTGCAAAGCATGGACAACAGCCTCTGTCGAGACACCTGAGGCGAGGCGGTTGTACTCCTGTTGGCGAATGGCTTTGACATGGCGTAAATGGCGTACCATGGCTTGCAGAGCGCGCTGTTCTGGTGCTGGCGGTGTCCACGCTTCAGGATGTTGCGATTGGCAAAATAGAGCAATCAGCCGTGCATCGGTTTGGTCTGTTTTCTGACGACTCAGGCGACTGGCAGCAAAGGCTTTAATCCGAGCTGGATTGACCACACTGACTGTACAGCCTGCCGCGTACAGGAACGCGGCCACCGCATCACCGTACTGCCCGGTCGCTTCCAAACAGGAGTGCAAGTTACCATTTCGTCACTCAGATAAGACGATCTTCTGTCGGCAGCTAGCCGAAAACCGAGAAATACTCATCGAAGAAGCGCTGCGGGTTCACGTCGAGCGCAGCCTCGTGCGGGCCGGCGGCATCCTTCGACCAGATTGTCGAACCAAGCAAGCGCGGACTGGTCAGCTCAATCTCGACCGTGCCGCGTTGGAAGGTACAGATGTTGTCGTTGAAGATGGTTGTCGCCGCAAGAGGGTCATGGAAGGTAATAACATCTCGCTCCTTGAACCAGACTTCGGCGAAATCGAGCACTGGCTTGAGCAGCCCCTTCTGGAAGCGCTGGCGTACCTCTTTCGAGTCCATCTGCACCTGCATCGTCACATCTAGCCCGACCGAGCGATGCACTGCCATCGGCTGCTTGTAGATTTTAGCGATAGCGTGCGGGTCGCAAATGGCGTTCCATTCCTGCATCCCGCCAAGCCACGGATTGCCTACGGTGAACACGCCGACCATCATCACCAGCGACTTTAACAGCTTTGGAATCTCCGGGTCGACGGCGAACAGCAGCGCGACGTTGGTCATCGGGCCGATGGCGAGCAGAGTCACTTCGCCGGGGTTGGTGCGGATCGTTCTCCGCAGCCAGTCAATCGCGTCACCTTGCGGGAAGTCCGTGTCATGCGCCCACGGGCCAAGCGCGCCAGCCTGTTGCGCAATTGGCTGTTTCTGCTGAATAAGCAACGGAGATTCGATGCCCGGGAAAATCGGAATATTGCGAGCCGCGACCTTGCAGATAGCGCTAGCGATCTGCGCGCGCTCGTTGACCTGTCCACTCACGGTCGTGATGCCGAGCAGTTCGCATTTGGGCTGCGCTAGTAGGTAGGCTAGGCAAATCGCGTCGTCGATGTCAGAGCCGATGTCGGTGTCGAGAATTACTTTTGTAGCCATCATTTCCCTTTTTGAATGTGCTCGAAATTGGATCTAATATCTCAGCGTCCGCAACCACTAAGTCTTTGTCTCTTGCCCGGCACTCAACACTATTCCTTCATGCCGCTTTGGTCTGGCCTCCTTTTACACGAGTTAACTTGGCTAATGGACTCGCTTCAATTAAATCCTGTCGCACAGCCCAGTTCAGAAAACTGGCAACAGATGCTTGTTTGCGGGCTCGCGTTGCGGGGCGAAGGTTGATGAACTGGACAAAAAAATCACGGAGCACCTCAGCTGTGATATCTTTGAAGGAACCTTTGTAGAATTCTTCAAAAGCTCGTAAGTCAGTTTTATAAACGCGAAGCGTGTGGGAGCAGTGGTTGGCATGTTGCAGGTCTTGAAGGTAATTCGCAACGGCTTCAGAGAGCAATTGTTGTAAGTTGGACATCCTGTTCCTGTGATAACAGGTAATTTTATGTCCGGATTTTACCTTCGAATCGCCTGTTTTGCTACATTATTGCTGTGATAAATGTTGTTCTCACAGCAATAGCCCCTACTTTGGTCTGGTCTCCCACGCTGCCGCGATAGGGCACTAAAGCATTAATCAAGAGAATTGTTCGGACTGACGGGCTGATTGTTACTCTGTCAAAAAGGTTCGTTT
>JBBSBM010000074.1:0-39662 GCA_038251275.1 Aggregatilineales bacterium | reverse complement strand
GTCGAGATTCATCGCACTGACCAAAGATGGATGCCCCGCTCGCCTGCCATGGTCGCTGGTTTGACTGACCATCTCTGGTCTATTCGTGAGATCTTAACTTCTGTCCCTATTCCTACCAACAGCCTCTAGGGAGACTACCAGTTTTTGAAGTTTGTGAAGTATTTGGGGGGAAATGTGATCTTTACGAGCGCAAAACAGTCCTCGTTACGGTTTTTACTGATAAATAAAATAAAAACAGAGACCCAAATCAATGAAGTCTCTGTCTTTAATCTTTATTCGGAATTTCGATATATCGCTTCCAGGCATCCGGCCCGGTGCCGATAGCGATCACCAAATAGCTCGTTCGAGGAGTCTTTGGCTCCCACTTCAGTTTCATACCAAGCTCGTTCGGCAGCTTATCGCCCTTACGGTGATTGCAGTTATAGCAAGCGCACGCCGTATTCGTCCACACATCTTTGCCACCCCGCGACTTCGGGAAGATGTGGTCAACCGTAAACTCGTGTCGCGAAAGCGGCTTGCCTTTCAGCAGTCCACCGGGTTGTACACCGCAGTAAATGCACGTGTAATTATCCCGTACCAGCACACCTTTACGGCTCCAATGCGCCTGCCTGCGCGGTACGTTGATATACGCTCGCAGGGCGATGACCGACGGAACTGGAAACTGATCACGTATAGTTTTGAGAAAATCACCGGATTGCTCAATGACGACCGCTTTGCCTGCCAGCAACAAGTTGATCGCACGCGGTACAGAAATGACCGCCAGTGGTTCCCAATTGCTCCCGTTGAGCAGCAGTACCCGGTTCTTCAGAGCGAAAACATTAGACACAACTCCACCTCAGCAAAAACTCTTTTGCGATGGGCATTGCCTTTGCGTTAATTTTCACACAATGTTGATTATAGCGCAAATTCGTTAAGTGGGGGTTATAATTCCGACCATATATTTTAAACAAAATTGCCAAATATTACAGATACGAGGCCTGCTCAGCAAAAGGTCTTTTGAGCCAACCCATTCTAATATTCACCTAAATGAGGTAGGGAAGCCGAGCCAACACCCAAATCGCGCAAGACTTCCCCGCCGCGCTACTTATCAGTGGCGCGTTAAAACCACTGGTCAAAATATCAAGTGGCATGATAGCCATGCAGCCATATTATACCCACTCGCACGGATAACGATAAAACACGATCCAATACATGTTTGAAACTCTTACAGTTGCTGTTTGTTAGTTGTATTACGTTGCAGAGATTGTCCCGTCGACCATCAATCTCCGCTAATGAGCCGATAGTGCTTTGCGTCTGGCTAAAGACTATCGACTATAAACTGACGACTTATCGGTGGCGACCGGGGAAGTCGCCACCAGCTAAATGGCTACTTCACCAGCCGTAGGACGGGTTCCTGCCGTGCTGTCCGCGCAGTGCGGTTTTCGATCTCACTAATGGTTTCTTGTGCGGTAAATACCAATTCCCGCAGCCAACCCAGCAGTTCCCGATTATCAAGAGCAGTCAGTTCTTGAAGCTGTCCTTCGCTGGCAGCATCGTGCAGGTCATCAAAGACCTCGAACACAGCTTCCAACCCGGCATCAGTGAGGAGAAAATCACGGTTTGAGTAGTGTGCTTGTAACATCATTATTTACCTCGTGCCGCTATGACTTTCAAAAGACAAATAAAAAGGGCGTGGACTAGATTTTTCCAGTCTCACGCCCTTAGTAGGGAACCACTATGTGGTCGGTGCTGTATCCTCTTACGGATAGAGCCACCTTTCGTGAGACTGACGGCTAGGGTCGCTACCGAACGCTGCTGGCGCATAGACAAAACCGTATCCGGCAATAGGCGCATTCAACAGCCCCGTCTTCGAAGACAGGGTAAGCCCAGATTGGCACGGTATGCTATTAAGCCAAAGGTCGGTATGACGCGCAGACATGCTCAGGCACCTCGCTCTACGACGGTATTATCCAGCATCGACTGGATACTTTCGCCGGTGATAAATACACGGCGCATTCCGTCAGGTTTACTCACTTTGAGGTGTCCCTTGCGAATCAGACGCTTAAGCGTGCTAAGGCTTACGCCCAGCGCTTCCGCGGCTTCCTGTCTGGAATATACTGATCCGTTTTCTATACGTGGTTTGACTAATACCATGAACACCTCTCCTTTCACAATATTGCTGACAATAACACAGTTTTCAATGGTCGTCAAGAGATTGCAAGGTCATTTTTGTGATTGTCTATAGATTTTAACAGGTCATCACGGTCGGGCAGGAAACTCCCAACCATTTTCGTGATGAACGTCACCCCGTTATAGGTTCCTCTCCACTCCTTCATATTCTAAGTGAGCGTTATCCTATTAAATGACTCTCAATCGATCACTACAACGATCTTCAACACCGCTGCTATTAAAGAAGGATACAAATGCTTGAAATACTATGGATTGTAGGCGCTTTAGTTTTAGGATTGCACGGCCTCCTTCACTTGATGGGCTTTTTCGCTTACTGGCCGCTCGCCCTCATTCCTGATTTAGCTTACAAAACAGCTATTCTCGGAGGGCAGCTTGAATTAGGTGCAGTTGGAATGCGAGCCTTCAGTGTTCTATGGTTAGTCGTCGCGGTTGGCTATTTTGCAACCTGCTTAGCGATGATCGGACGCTGGCGTCGTTGGCAGCAGGTTCTACTCGCTATAACCCTGATTTCCTTCCTCATTACCCTCTTGGATTGGCAAGCTGCCTTTCGCGGAACATTCATTGACTTCGCCATTCTAGTTGTTTTCCTAATCTCGTCACAATCCATTAAGTTAATCCCGGCACGAGGCCCTTGACTAATGTTCGAGCTACAATCGTTTCCTCCCTACCCTGCATCAACACCTACGCTATCAACCATTCTAATACCTGCCAGCTTACCCAAACCAGTTTCGCGTTTCATTTCAACCATTTTTGGTGACTCCATCCCGCTTGTTCAATCGGCTGTGGTCAGTGGTCGCGGAACAATTCGTTTTAAAGGTATTACCTTTCCGACACGTTGGCGTTTCATTTACTGTGCAGGGAGCGGCTACCGACACTACATCGAGGCCACAGTATTGGGGTATCCATTGCTCAAGGTGAATGAATATTATCTTGATGGACACTCGCGCTTAGAACTGCCTTTCGGGGTCGTCGAGAACCAGCCAAAAGTCGATACGGCTGCCAACCTCGGTCTATGGGGGGAATCAATTTGGTTCCCGTCTATTTTCCTGATCGACCCACGCGTTCATTGGGAGGCCATCGACGACACGACTGCTCGTTTGATCGTCCCATTTGGAAACATGACTGATGATTTCACCGTGACCTTTGATCCGCAAACTGGCCTGCTTAAGCATCTTGAAGCACTGCGTTATCGCGAAGCCACTAGCCCAGAGAAAATCGGTTGGCGCAATCAAGTTCTGGAATGGGGAACTTTCAACGGTATCCAACTCCCTTCGCGTGCTAGTGTCCGCTGGTTAGACCAATCAAGTCCGTGGTTCGCGTTATCGGTCGAAGAAATCACCTATAACGTGGATGTTCAAAGTTATATTCGAGCAAAAGGTATATAGCACACTTCACCCAGCGCATATCCTCTAATTAACTCCCACACTTGACACTCCCTATTGAATGCGTGCATAATCTCTTGCGAAAGGCAATGACGGAGAACATGCGCGAACTCAGCGCCTACAGGGAGTTGAGGCTATAAATTGAGAGCCTCAGCAGGTTAGCACTCGCGGAATTCGCTCCTGAGCCAAATGGTGAACAGGTATTTCTAAGGACACAATATATCGTGTCCGCAACAAAACCTCACTAGCTGTTTCCGCGATTCTGGCGTAACAAGACGAACGAAGTGGGTTGTGTTAAGCAACCAACAAGGGTGGTACCGCGGGAGATTTCAAACGCTCTCGTCCCTAACTGCATAGGGATGAGAGCGTTTTTTATTAGGTAGTCTGTAGACTACAGACGGAGATTAATTTCATGCTCGAACAACTGGAAACACTATATAAGGAAGCACTTGAGAAGATCGAGAATATCACCAGTGCCGAAGCCTTGAATGAGTGGGAAAGCATCTACATCGGCAAAAAAGGTTCGGTGACGTTGATGCTTCGCAGCACTGGTCAGCTACCAAAGGAAGAACGCGCGACCTTCGGTCAACGTGCCAATACCATTAAAGACTCGCTAGCTGAAGCTTTCAGCCAACGTGAGGAACTTGTACAACAAAAAGCACTGGCACAAGACCTTGAAGAAGGCCAACTGGATGTCACCCTGCCGGGTCGCCCACACCCAACCGGCGGATTGCACCCCAGTACCCAAACCTTCCGCGATCTTTATCGGATTTGGGGTGACATGGGCTTCTTGGTGTATCGCAGCCGCGACGTTGAAACCGATGAGATGAACTTCACCTTACTCAACATTCCAGAACATCACCCTGCCCGTGATATGCAGGACACGTTCTATACAACCGAACCCAACATCATCTTGCGGACGCACACCTCACCGGGACAAATCCGGTCGATGCGTGAACTGGGTCAAAACGGTACACAGCCCGTCCGCGTTATCCTTCCCGGTATGTGCTACCGCAATGAACAGGTCACATCCCGCAGCGAAATGCAGTTCCATCAATTAGAAGGTGTGGTCGTCGGCAAAAATATCCGCATGAGCGACCTCAAAGGAACAGTAACCGAGTTCGCCCGACGCATGTTCGGCAAAAATGCGCGGATGCGCTTCCGTGCCTCCTATTTTCCGTTCACCGAGCCCAGCATGGAAATTGATGTCGAGTGCTTCCTGTGTGGTGGCGAAGGCTGCAAGATGTGTAAGTACAGCGGTTGGTTGGAAATCGCTGGCTCGGGCATGATGCATCCGGTCGTCCTGCGAAACGGCGGCTATGATCCTGCTGTCTGGAGTGGTTTCGCCTTCGGCATGGGACCGGAACGTATGACTATTCTCAAGCACGGCATCCGCGACATCCGTTATTTCTGGGGCAACGATCTGCGCTTCCTTGAACAGTTCTAGTGAAAAATCTTCGCCCTAGTGATTGATGACTGAAAACTGGAGACTATAAATGCAAGTACCTGTATCTTGGCTCAAAACATTCGTTGATATTGACGTTCCAATTGAACTGCTGGCGGAAAAGCTGACGCTCGCCGGATTGGAAGTCGCGTCGATTACTTATATCGGTATTCCTCAAGGCTTCGTTGAAGGGATTCGTTGGCCGAAGTCTGAGCATCTTGTCTGGGATCGAAGCAAGCTGCTTTTAGGGGCAATTCGTGAAGTCAAACCCCATCCCAACGCCGACCGTCTGGTGATGGCGATGGTCGATTATGGCGGCGCGGAACTCGAACAAACGGTAACAGGTGCGCCCAACCTATTCGAGTACAAAGGTATCGGCCCGCTGGAAAAACCACTATGGACGGCCTTTGCATTAGAAGGGGCGGAAGTTTGGGATGGTCACAGCGACGAACCCAAACGCATGATCCTCAAAGAAAAACCATTACGCGGTATCCCTAACCGTTGTATGGTTTGCTCGGAGAAAGAACTAGGTATCACCGAAGAGCATGAAGGCATCATGCTCTTCGATAATGACCAAGGTTTCAAGCCGGGAACACCACTACAAGATGTTTTAGGCGACATCATCCTTGAAGTTGAATTGACACCGAACCTCGCCCGATGCTTCAGCATCCTTGGTGTTGTGAGGGAAGTGGCTGCTCTGCTCGATAAACCACTTAAACAGCCGAGTTATGAAACCGTGATGGAAGGGGCAGGCATCCAAGGCGAGGTCAGCATTGACATTCAAAATGCCGACCTCAACCCGCGATTCACGCTGGCTTTGCTGCGTGGCACGACGATTAAGCCCTCGCCCCAATGGATGCAGCGACGGTTGAAGTCGGTTGGGCAGCGACCGATTAACAACATCGTGGATGTGACCAATTACATCACCTTCGAAATCGGGCAGCCATTACATGCGTTCGACTTCGATAAGCTGAAAGAACGGGCGGGCGGCAAAGCACCAACAATCATCACCCGTTTGGCGAAACCGGGCGAAACACTGGAGACTCTTGACCAGCAAAAGCGCACACTCGACGCGCACAATATGCTGGTGACTGATACGCAGGGTGCACTCAGTATCGGCGGCATCATCGGTGGTGGGGAAACTGAAATCAGTGATACAACTACCAACGTCCTTCTTGAAGCAGCGAACTGGAACTTTATCAATGTGCGCCGGAGTATGCAATCGCAGAAGATTTTCACCGATGCGGGAACTCGTTTCAGCCGGGGTGTGCATCCTAGCCAAGCGATTCTGGGTGTGCAGCGCGGCATCGAACTGATGCGCCAAACGGGTGGCGGACAGGTGGCTAAAGGTATCATTGATGAGTATCCGAAGCCAGCACCCACAGTAGAAGTCGATTTACCGATTAGCGAAGTCGAGCGCCTGTTGGGCATCGCGATTCCGGCGGAAGATTGCGCGAGTTACCTGCGACGACAGAACTTCAAAGTTGAGATCAAAGGCGATAATCTACATGTGATCGTGCCAGATAACCGTATGGACATCGGCAGTGAACCGGCAACCGGACAGGCTGATCTGATCGAGGAAATTGCGCGCATCTATGGCTACGACAATATTCCTGATACGCTAATCGAAGACCAGATGCCGCCTCAGTGGGAAAACTTGGCGCTGGAACGCGAGGAACAAGCCCGTGATGTGCTAGTAGGACTTGGCTTGCGCGAGAACATCAGCTACCGATTCACGAGCGTGGCAGATGAGGCTCAACTGAGCCCTGATGGTAAGCCTTCTACACAACTCTATATCACGCTGGCGAATCCGATGGATGCCGAGAAGAACACACTGCGGCGGACGCTTCTCATTAATTTATTGGAGAACGCGGTCAACAACGCGCGTTATACCAACCGCCAACTAACATTCGAGATTGGCGCGATTTATCTGCCCCATCAAGGCCAGCAGCTACCCGACGAACCACGACACTTGGGGCTACTGCTCACCGGAGCGCGAGGACTTAACAATTGGGCGGGTGGTTCTCCAACGGATAACATGGATTTCTTCGACCTGAAAGGCATGGTCGAAGGTTTGGTTTCGGGGCTGCACATTAGTGGAGCAAGTTATGCACGTTCGACACATGCCAGCCTGCACCCCGGACGCTCGGCACAACTGAGCATCAAGGGCAAAGCGATTGGTGACTTCGGTGAACTGCACCCACTGGTGGCAAAGACTTTCGGACTCACTTCCGCGCCTGTGTTGGTGGGTGAATTCGATCTGGATGCTCTGTTGGATACCGTCAATCCGAATAACGAACTGGTTCCCCTCCCGACCACTCCACCGGTATTACAGGACATCGCGCTGGTGGTTAACGAGGAAACTCCAGCGGCGAGTGTGGAAGCAGTGATTGTTAAGGCAGGCGGCAATCTGCTCAAGGGCGTGACGCTGTTTGATGTGTATCGTGGTGAGCCGATCCCTGAAGGACACAAGAGCCTCGCCTACAATCTGGTTTACCAAACTGACGACAAGACGCTGAAGGATGAGGAAGTCGCCAGCGTCCACAAGAAGATCGTGAAGGCAGCCGAGCGCGAATTGGGCGCAAAACTGCGGGCGTAAAGACACAGAGGAAGAAGAGAAAGTCGAAGGGCAGGTCAAGTGATCTGCCCTTTTGCATTTCATCGCTGTTTTACTAACTTGCTTCCCTACATTCGTTAAAACAAAACAGGCAACGTAAAATAGAATCATCAAGTTATTTGAGGTAGAGTGTTATGAAGCATTATCTCCTACGCACCGCTTGGATTTTATTTTTACTTTGTATCGCACCAGCCTTTATACTGGCACAATCTGATGATTGCCCGTCGATTGTCAAAACTGCAATTAGCGCCGTAAAAGATGCCTGTGCATCCATCAACCGTAACCAAGCCTGCTACGGCAATATTCGTCTGGATGCCACTCCGCGCGAAAGCAGCACGCCTCTTAGCTTCACTAAACCCGGTGATCTAGCTGATTTGGTAAATGTACAAGCGCTCAAGCTCAGTCCATTGGATGCACAAAATAATATTTGGGGTGTAGCCTTGATGAAAGTTCAGGCAGACATCCCTGACACGCTGCCCGGCCAAAATGTCACGTTTGTATTGTTTGGTGACGTACAAATCCAAAATGCTGTTGCAGATACCACTGCTCCGCCTTCACTTGTGTTGACTACTGCAAAATCCCTCACGTTATGGGGAAAACCAGCCAGCGGTGAAAATCCGGTGACCACACTCAATAAAGGAATTAAGTTGATCGCCGATGGGCGGTTAAAAGACAGTAATTGGCTACACGTACAGCTTGCAGATGGCAGCGCAGCGGGTTGGATTTTCGCAGCCTTCACCAAGAATGATGGCGATCTAAATACCCTGTCAGTAATTGACGATTCCTTATTCGCTCCACACCATCCCATGCAGGCTTTCTATTTTCAAACCGGTCTGCTTGACCGTCCGTGCAATCAAGCTCCTGATAGTGGCATTCTGGTACAAACGCCGCAAGGCAAGGGGAAAATAAATTTACTCGCCAACGACGTAGAAATCCAACTCGGTTCGACCGCCTACTTGCAAGCACAACCTAACGGCAATCTGGTTATCACCGTCATTGAAGGCTCAGCGCGAGTGACAGTCGGTTCTCAAATAATTATCGTTCCAGCAGGGGCAAGACTCGAAATACCAGTTGGTAGCGACCTCAAGCCAAATGGCCCACCGAGTAAACTTGAATCATATGACGTGGCAACGCTCAAGGCTCTGCCGATTGGACTTTTGCAACGCCGAATTGCTATCGCTACGGGTTTGCCAAACAAACAAATTGACAAGCTCAATCAAGATAATACGAATACGGATGCCGCTGGTTCAATTTCCAATGCTAATCCGAAAAGTGCGGGTTGTTCGGTCAAGGGTGACACACCTACAACCGTGACTTTTACTAACAACAGCCAGCGAAACATCTCAACTATCTGGATTGGTTACGACTGCAAAGAAGTCGTATATAGCAAACTTAAGCCGGGGCAATTCTATAGGCAAGAGACATTTGCGACCCATCCTTGGATTGTGCGTGACAGCCAAAGCAACGACTTATTAGCAGGGCCGTTCGTTTCAAAAGATGGCTCACCATTTTCGGTGACTATTTCGCAGTAATGGTTATTCTTTCCGCTGATATGGCTGACGGGAAGCAGGAGAAATGCCGCTGAATTGACAATTTTGTGTGGCGGATGGCTCGGTGAGTGCTGCTGTACGCCGCGACTGGCCGCCGTATGTCAACCGCGTGCCAATTGGGGTGCTGCCGCAGCGGATAGACGGGAGAAAGGCGCCGAACTGCTGCAAATACTGCAACAACTGCATTTGCAAGGAGGATTCTAGCGCGGATTTGAGGGAGTAGACTGCCGAAGATTCGGAAAATTCGGCAGATTCTTCAGATTCAGAAGTGTAATTTGTCTTAAATGTCGGCATTGTCGGAGGCTCAAGCCTCTGCCTGAGTAAAAAAGGGCGCTGAAGCGCACTGGCAAATGTGGCAGCCGACAAGCGTCGGAATCGCCAAAGTCGGTTTTATTGCCAAATTTGCCGATGCCTTTCACCCGAAATGTTGTAAATATTGCAATTGTTAGAAATATTGAAGTTGCAACAAAGCACAACAAGCGGCAAATGCGGCGAAAGCAGCAAATTCAGCGCAGAATTTTATGCCGATTGTGCAGATTGGTCAGATGTTAAGATGCGTGGGCGGGGAACCCCTAACCCCCAGCCCCTTCCACCCATAGTAACAGGGCGAGGGAGAAATACAATTCTTTCATGACTATAGTACAACAAGTGCTTATAGAATGGGTTACATTTTGGAAGAACATTTTGTAACTCTTGGCGCAGGTTGGCACAAACCATTTGAGGGAGCAGGATTGTTAAGGGGGTTTGGAAATGATTAGGGTTGGTTAGAGTGGTTTGAAAAAGTAAACGGAAGTTATAAGGTTGAGGTGGGCAAACGTGGTTGAAGCGTCGGATGCGAATCTGAAAAGCCGTGCTTACAAGAAATAAACTAATTGCGTGGATAACGTCCTAATTCGATGAGTTCAGTGCGTTTAGCAACTTGTTCGTCGCTGTTCATCTGCAACAAGGAAACTGTGACACGTCCTTTTGCCGTCAGGGGTATAATGCGCGCACCATCCAAACGGAAATGTTCATCCCAATTATCAAGACGAGGATGAAACAATCGAACAACTTCACCTGTTTGAAGGTCAATTGAAGTAAGATCACTCCCTTTATGACGATTACAATCCAAACAACTCAAACTGAGATTGTTGAGAACTGTTTCGCCATAATGCTTTTCGGCAGTAATATGATCAATCTCATGTGAGAAGATATTATCGTCTTGGTGAAGCAAGCAATACTCACAACATCCGTTTGCGCGTTCAATAACTTGACGACGCAACGCATCCGGGATTCGTGTCATGAAGCAATCAACCGCTTACGTGCGCGAATCTTCAGCATGCTCATGAGATGATTCATCCGCGAAAAGTCATCTAATTCAGCGATCTCTTCTGACTTCAAATTTCCATGCTGATTTCGATCTAGGAGATCACGCAGCCGTAATTGCAAGCGTTCGGAGGGATGGAATTCAACAATTTGTTCAGGGGTTGGTGTTGACGCTAGAAAATCAAGGATTTCATCAAACATTGTTCCGGCTTCAAGTGTTGCCATAAGACCGTTTCTCCCTTCAACTAAGTCAATTATACACAGTTTTGATCGATACCAGCGCAGATGAACCAGCAACAAAAAGAGCAGTTCAATACTGCCCTTCTCAAAATTATATTTGCATCAGCCAACTACACGACGTTGAATTCGGCCTCGGTACTGACGCGGAGAACACCGGCGAGTTCGTGACCAATAACCAGCATTTTATCCGCCACCTTTAATTGAATTGGGCCGTTGAAGGGCGCACGTTCCAGCAAATGGAGGCGTGTTCCGGGTACGAGGCCGAGTGTGCCAAGATATTGCAGCTTATCCGCGTCATGGGTGGCAACGCGGCTGATGACCCAATCGGTTTCGGGCGGCTTATTGCTCAGAGGATCATCGTGGATGCGCGGCATTTTGCCATCTGCGCTGGGAATGGGTTCACCATGCGGGCAGCGTTTGGGGAAACCCGCCATCTTTTCCATACGGGCGACGACTTCCTCACCGACTAATGCGCCGAGTGTATCGGCATCATCATGGACTTCGTGCCAACCGAACTGCATCACATCCACGAGGAAGCGTTCGACTAAACGGTGACGACGAATGTTCAAAAGGGCTTCCCGCTCACCGGAGTCAGTGAGGTAAATGCCCTTGTAGGGTTCGTGTTCGAGATAGCCACCAGATTTGAGGCGCTGCACCATGCGCGTGACCGCCGGAGCGGATACGTGCAGCACTTCGGCTAAATCCGAGGTGGAGATGTAGGGATTATCATTCTGGTAGTAAGCCAAACGGTAGGCTTCTGCCAGATATTCTTGCATTGCGGGGCTAACTGTCATAGCTTCACAACTTCATTTCAACAGAATATTGCTTATGGTCATGATAAATATAACGAAACTTGACCTGTTTTTGCAAGTGTTAACTTTTTTGTTGATGCAGGTTTAATGCAGACACTTTCAAACACCCCACAGAAAAAAATTGGCAATTTTTAAAAGGAATTTTCATATTGCCACCGATATTCACTCCGTACAAAGGTCAGAACGTGCGCCGCATGAGGCTAAAGCCATCATGCTAACCATCAGACAAGCGCACTGAAGGCGCTTCAAAACGGGCTTATAATGAGCAAGTCGACTGACTTTGTCATGCGAAACCGCCTCTTTGAATCTTCAATTTCCTTAGCTTTGACCATATGGGAACTTGAAAAGAATCTCTCAATTTTAAACCATTATGTCCCATCAAGAAGATCGCGGGCTTGTTTCAAATGCTGGCGTGTCGGCTCATGACGAGGATCAATGGCAGCGGCTTGCATGAAGGCATCAACAGCTCTGCGATAATCCTTGATCGACATGAGCGCTTCACCGTAGTTGTTCCAGAACCAGAGATCACTCATATTGTAACGCACGGCTTGTTCGTAGGCCGTGACGGCCTCCGCCCAACGACTCAAGCCAGCCATTGCCAAGCCTTTGCCGTTCCATGCCCAAGCGTAAGTTGGGTCAAGCTCAAGGGCTTTCAGGTAGCTTTCCAGCGCACCTTGGTAATTGCTGATGCGACGCTGCACCTGCCCTTTGCGTGCCCATGCCACAGCATTACGCGGCATCATACTGGTGGCACGTTCTGCAACGATCATCGCTTCGCCCTTGTGTCCCATATCAAGTAAGACATCAATCTGGTTGGTGTAATACCAGATGACACGCGGGTCTTCTTCGATAGAACGTTCATAACTGGCAAGGGCTTCTTCACGACGACCGAGACTTTCTAAGGCTAAGCCACGCCCATTCCATGCCCACGCATAACGGGGATTAACCGCAAGCGCTTCATCATAAGCATTTAGTGCGTCAGCATGGCGGTTCAAGCGGCGTAAGGATTGACCACGCTTGGCCCAACTTTCGGCATGATGCGGGTTCAGTTCCAGTGCTTTATCGAGGACGGGCAGCGAGTCGGAAAAGCGATTGAGCGTCACCAACTCGTCACCGAGGTTGTACCAATACCATGCATCCTGTTCACCGGATTCGGTGGCAGCACGAAAGGCTTTCAGCGCTTCTTCATGACGGTTCAGAACACTCAGGGTTAGGCCGCGCCCGTTCCACGCCCAACCATATTTGGGATCGAGTTCAACGGCGTTGGTATAACTTTTGAGGGCTTCGTCCATACGGTTGAGGCGACGTAGAGTCTGCCCCTGCTTTGCCCAAACACGAGCATTACGGGGATCAAATTTCAGTGCCTGAGTTAATAGGTCAAGCGCGTGTTGGTTATCGCCTTGCTGGATGAGAATATCGGCCTGCTGGGTCATATAGAAGGGGTCTTTGGGCGCAGTGCGACCAGCTTGTTGGTAGGCGGAAAGCGCTTCATCAAGCTGCCCCAACTGCTCGTATGTGATGCCCATTTCGTTCCATGCCCATGTATATTTGGGGTCGAGCAAAGTGGCCTGTTGCAGATTCTTCAAGCCTTCTTCGGGCTGCTTAAGGTTGCGGAGTGCATTGCCCATCCGTGCCCAACTTTGGGCATGATTCGGCACTACTCCAGTGACTTTTTCAAGTATTGGCAGGGCTTCTTTATAGCGTCCCATCAGTGCCAATACATTGCCCTGATTATACCAACAGTGCCAGACGTAATCATCTTGAATTTCGGCAGCGCGGTTGTAACAGTTGAGCGCATCTTCTAAACGCCCCATGCGTTCCAGCACAATGCCTTTGCCATTAATCGCCCAGCTATAGGTCGGTTGCAGTTGAATGGCGCGGTCGTAAGCTTGCAGTGCATCTGCATTTTGGTTCAAATGACGTAAGACCTGCCCCAACTTCGCCCAACTAAAGGCGTGAGATGGATCGGTGCGCGTGGCCTGTGTTGCCGGACTGAGCGCATCGTTGTACTGACCGAGTTCAACCAGCATTTCGGTGAGGTTATACCAATGCCAGACTTCATTTGGTTCATATTGAGTCGCGCGTTTGAAGCTGACTAAAGCTTCGGCGTAACGTTTTAGGGCTTTGAGTGCCAAACCACGTCCATTATGCGCCCACGCGTATTCGGGTTCAAAGTCAATCGCTTTTTCGTAGGCATAAACCGCGTCTTCTTGCTCGCCCATCAGACGATAGACTTGCCCCAGCTTCGCCCAACTGTTGGGATGCTGCGGGTCGATTTCCAAGGCTTTTTGGAGCAGAGGAATGGCATCAGCATAACGGTTCATGCTTTGCATAACATCCGCTTGGTTGTACCAATTCCAAACTTCGTTAGGCTTAATTTGAACGGCTTGCTCGTATGCAAAAAGGGCTTCTTCTAAACGGTTTAAGCGTTCCAGCACCAGTCCCTTGCCACGCCATGCCCAACCATAACGCGGAAAAATGTCTAAGGCACGCTCATAGGCTGCAAGCCCTTCGTCGTAGCGCTCCATCAAACGTAAGGCACGTCCTTTACGCGCCCATGCCAAAGCGTTATCCGGCTGGAGGGCAATGGCACGGTCATAAGCTGCCAGTGCTTCATCGAAGCGCTTCAACTCGGTTAAGGAGTAACCTTTGTCGATAAGTTCATGGACTTGCATCTCGGGGCCAGTAATTTCCAGCGTGGCCTTTTGTCCGGTGACTTCTTCATAGATGACAGCGAGTTCGTCAACAATCGCTCCCCAATTGGGTGGCCGATTGTCGGGGGATTTTTCGAGGCACTTCATGACCAGCGATTGCAAGCGAAATGGCAATTCACGTTCGAATTGCGGATCAAACGCAGGAGTCTGATTCAAATGCGCTTGCTTCCACGCGTTGAATTTCTTTTCCTTAAAAATTTGCCGTCCGGTCAACATTTCATACAGGATGCAGCCGAAAGCATAAATATCCGCACGAAGATCAACATCTTTGGCTTCACATTGTTCGGGCGACATATAAGGGGCTGTACCCACAATTGCCCCAAAGCGAGTTAAACGGTTCGCAGAATTTTGACGCGGATTGGAGTCCGCATTCGCATCATTTCCCGGCAAAGGCACATCGGTAAGTTCAAGCGAACGCACCAAACCGAAATCGGTGATTTTAGCGATGGCATCATGCGTGACGAGGATATTAGCCGGTTTCAGATCACGGTGGACTAATCCGGGTACACGCTGGCTGGCATGCTGCATTCCTAAGGCGATATGCAAGCCAAACTCCATTGACTGCGGCAAATCGAGACGCTTACGATCAATCCAACTGCGGAGATCCGGCCCCATCCCTTCGGGTCCGCTGATATGTTCGAGGATGATATGCGGTCGGCCAACAATGGTCTCTACACGCCGCGCTTGCACAATATAGCGGTGCTTCTCCAACATAATCCATGTGGTGGCTTCATGGTTGAAGCGTGAAACTGCACGTTCGTTATCCAGAAAGCGGCTCTGAAAGGTTTTGATGGCAACCGGTTCTTTTTTATCGCGGTCGTAACCGAGGTAAACCACACCCATACCACCGCGTTTGACATCACTAACTTCATAGCGGCCTTCGATCCAATCGCCGGGTGCAAACTCATCGTCATCGTCACGATTAGGACGCGCGGCGGGCATCTCGGTCAATTGGCGGTTGGGATGACTTTGCTCTTGCTCCATTGAAATGAGCGAGTTTAAGGCGGTCTGTTCCAAATGAGTGTCACTGAAGGATTCAAACTCGGTGTTAGACAACCCGTTTTTGGGAACTTCCTCGAAATCTGCGACCGTTTGGGAGAGATCATTGACGGTTTCGGAAAAATCGAGAGAAGCGACCATCGTTAAATCTTCAGTGGTGCGGTTGGTATTGACGACCGGTATCTCGACCACGCTCGAATAACTTTGATCAGCACGGGTGTTGGAGAAAATTGAGTCGCTGATGTCATCACTGTTCGAAGTATCCTCAATCGAAGCTTTGACCGGATTCGTGGGTGACTCTTCACGGTAACGATCCAACAAATCCTGAATGAGTCCTTCGTCTTCGTAGCGAAGGGTTTCAGAACCATCTTCATTTTCAGCCAAGGCCCACAGCGCTACAGCAATATTGCGGCGGGAATGATTCGTCTGTGTGTTTTCAACGACCCAATCCACAAAGTTGCGAATGGCACGGCGAGCTTGCGCTAGATCAAGATCATCGTCTGCCAGTCGCAGCGCTTTCTGGTAAGCAATGATGGTTTTGCCCACATAAAATACCAGCAAACGGCCATCATCAGTCACCGAGCGGTTGGCACACATGTCACCGAGCGCAAATAAATCATTGATGTCATTACGTCGCAGCGCCAAACGGCCTAACTGTCGAATATCCGGATTCGGATCAGTGGCAAAATAATCAGTCATATCTTGCGGATGACGTTTGCTCAGCAGTTTGGCTGTTTCCGAGGTGCTGAGATTAATGGGCCCACGATTGGTCTGGGGAATATTCATCGAAAATTCACCCCTGTTTGACCTTCGCCTCGAACTTCAAGCGCTCACCATCAGCGGTGGCGACAACGGTATCACCGGGTTGGAAAGCATCTTCAACAATTTTGGTACTGATGGGGCGGGTGAGCAACCGTTCGATGGCACGGCTCAATGGACGAGCGCCGCTGGCGGGATCATAGCCCTTCTTCAAGATGAGTTCGCGAGCATCATCTGCGAGTTCCAACTTGAGCTTTTGCTGCGCCAAACGGTCGTGCAAATCACTCAACTTCAAATCTAGAATTCCGCTGAGTGCTTCGGCATGCAGTGGTCGGAAGGTAATCACTTCATCAATACGGTTGATGAACTCGGGTCGGAAAAAACGTTTGAGATACGCGCTGTAATCGGGTAAGGATTCAACGCCGCCGCCCGTAAAGCCCAAGGACTTCACACTGGTTTCTTCGGTGCCAATGTTGCTGGTCATGATAAACACTGAATGACGGGCATCCACATGACGACCATGAGCATCACTCAAACGACCTTCATCAAAGACCTGTAAGAACACGTCGAATACTTCTGGCGCGGCTTTTTCGACTTCGTCCAGTAGAACGACGCTGTAAGGACGGCGTCGCAGACCATCAGTTAACTGTCCGCCACGCTGTGTATCTTTATAACCGGGTGGTGCGCCAATCAAGCGGGCAACAGTATGCGAGTCGTGGAACTCGGACATATCCAAACGCAGCATGGCATCATCACTACCAAAGAGGAAAGAGGCTACTGCCCGTGCCAATTCGGTCTTACCTACGCCCGATGGCCCTAAAAAGAGGAATACACCAATTGGGCGCTGTGGATTGCCCAAGCCCGCCCGTGATGTTTTGATGGCTTCTGACACAGTTTGGACAGCCGGTTCTTGACCAATGACGCGCTCCATCAGCGCTTGTTCTAGGCCGACGAGTCGACGCTTCTCATCTTTGGTTAGTTCGGTGACAGGAATACCCGTCCAATCCGAAAGCACCGCCGCGACATTTTCGACTTCGACTTCTGGCACACCTGATTCGTTTTCATCCGGTGATACGGTGCGGATAATCACACGGGTACAAGCTTCATCTAATAGATCAAGTGCTTTATCGGGCAAGCGACGATCCGGTAAAAAGCGTACTGATAGATTAATCGCTGCATCCAACGTATCCGAATTGATGATGACACCGTGATGCTCTTCCAGTTTGGACTTCTGCCCTTGCAAGATGAGTTTGGTATCAGCCATTGACGGTTCTTCAATATCAATGGTTCGGAAGCGGCGATCTAAAGCAGGATCAGCGGCAATCGCACGGCGATATTCTTCGTGAGTGGTCGCACCGATACACATCAAATCACCACGCGCCAAAGCCGGTTTGAGGATATTGGCAGCATCAAGGTTGCTATCTATGGTATCGCCCGCGCCGACAATGGTGTGAATTTCATCAATGAACATGATGACGTTGCCAGCATGTTTGACTTCATCCACAATGCCAATGAGCCGTTCTTCAAACTGCCCGCGCAAACTCGTTCCGGCCACCAATGTACCGATTTCGATCTGGACAATACGGCGGTTCAGCAGCGATTTAGGCGCAGTACCATGCGTGATGGCATAAGCCAAACCTTCTACCACTGCGGTCTTACCCACGCCAGCATCACCGAGCAGCAATGGATTATTCTTTTTATTGCGTGCTAAAGTACGAGCCAATGAACGGATTTCACTTTCACGGGCAATGGCTGGACTGATCTTGCCGCCGTTGGCCTGTGCTGTTAAATCACGTCCATATTTATCCAACAAAGGTGTTGGAATGCGTGACGGGTCACGCACTTTATCGTTGGAGATGTCATCGTCGTCAAAATCAAATTCATTGCTGGGAACGTCTGGGAACTCCAGCATCCCATTGTCTTGGTCGATGTTGAGGGGATCGTTCTTAAGGGCATCGGCTTCCAACACCAAGCGTTGTAACCACAAATTCAAGTCGAAGCCCATTTCGGTCAGCTTGCGGACGGGGATACTTTCGCCTTCCTGCAAAATGGCAACCAGCAAATGGGTTTCTTCAACCTGTCCGCTGCCTTCTTCATCGCGATCAGAAAGGAAAATGGTCAACGCTAAAACTAATTCAGCGCGGGGAGTCATCGGCAGCACTTCCCCAATCTTCGAGTCGCCTGTGCCAATTTCCTTGCGAATTTCATTGCGTACAAAGCGTGGATCAAGTCCAGCGCGTTTAATCAAAAAAGTGGTTAGGCCGCGATCATTGCGCGTGAGCGCCATAAAAAGATGCTCAACACCAATATAATTATGGTCGAGCCGTCGTGCTTCTTCCGCTGCTTGGCTAAGAATATCCGAACAACGTTCCCGTATTTCTTTTTCTGGAATATCCGGTGAAGGGGTCAATCTTCACACATCCTTTTGCTTTACTTAAATGGAATGAATCATCAACGAACTACAGCATATAACAAATGGATTAGAAATGCGTTTACCATCTACAGATGTAAAGTATACCGCAACATCCTTAAGGCGTGAAAATTTCAACAAACATTATTGGGAAATTGCCCTCTTTCGTTGTAGCATAGATTTATACGCAGGTGTTTTTATAAGCCAGCGCAAAATTGTTCTCCCGTGTTTAGAAAGGCGTAAGGAAAAGGGGAACTTTTCCGAACCATTAACACCGATTACATTTTGAACATCTCACTTTTTCTAATCCACCCAACGCAGCAGTGGGAAACATATGAGTAGCGATCCAATTATCGGCAAGAAACTAGGCGACTATCTAATTGTGGACATCCTCGGTCAAGGCGGGATGGCGCGCGTTTACCGCGGTTTGGACAAAAAGCTCAATCGTTATGCCGCCGTCAAAGTCATTGATGCGAACTCCATCCGTGAAGATGAGGCGGAGTACAAAAAGCGCTTTCAAGGGGAAGCCCGCGCGGTCGCCCGCCTAAACCATCCCAACATCGTGGGTATTTATCAATTTGATCAGGTGGACACGCTGTATTACATGGCGATGAGTTTCATCGAAGGGCGTGATCTCCGCAGCATCATTAAAACCCACGACCGCAACGGCTCACGTATGTCCGGCACGGAAGTCCGCAACATTATCCGCGACATCGGTGCAGCGCTGGATTATGCCCACAGCGAGGGTGTTATTCACCGCGACATTAAACCCTCTAATATCATGATCACCAGCAGCGGGAAAGCGATCCTGACCGATTTTGGTCTAGCGCTGAGTGTTCCAGAAGGCACAATCGGCAATACCTTTGGCAGCGCTCATTATGTTGCGCCGGAGCAAGCTGTCAATTCGGCACAGGCCGTTGCCCAAAGTGATATTTATTCGCTGGGGATCGTGCTGTTCGAGATGTTGACCAACCGCGTCCCATTTGATGATCCGTCAGCGATGGCCGTGGCGATGAAGCATCTGACTGATCCGCCGCCGCCGCCAAGCAAGATCAATCCGACGCTTTCACCACAAATTGACCGTGTCGTTATCCAAGCTTTGGATAAAGACCCTAAAAAGCGTTACGCCAGTTGCGCGGAGATGCTCAAGGCACTCGAAAAAGCGTTGGGCATGTATGATGAAGGCAACTCAACTACCAAAATGCCGCTTCTGACGGTTCCATTAACGCCGCCGCCTTCAATCCCAAAACCGGATCAAAAGGTTGATGTCAACAAGGAAACCGTCGAAGTTACAGGGATCAAAGCGCCGGCTGGTTTTGAAACGAATCTCTTTCCAACCAATGTCACTCCTGATGGGCCAACAGTCACAGACTCGAAAGCATCAGCAGCAACCCGTACTGCGATTATGGCTGCCCAAGCCGACCGTGCTAAACAAAAACGTAACCAGCAAATACGACAGATCGTTATTCCGATTATAGTGATTGGAATCGCGTTGATTGCCGGATTGGCGCTACTTTCTAATAACAGCAAGACAGTCATTGATGATTTAGCCACCAAGACCGGTGCAGTCGCATCAGTGACTGCCGCAAGCGACGGTGCGACAACCGTTGCTGTAGCCGTAACTAGCGAGCCAACTCATACTGAAGTTTCACCGACATCAACAACAGCATCCAATACTGAAGAAGCGGCGACAAGCGAACCCACAGTCCTCACAAATACAGATGTGCCCACAGTGACCCCGTTAGTAACATCTGCAACGGACACCAACGCACCGAACGCAACCGCTTCTCAATCAGATAACGCGACTGGTGCAACGACCATTGCCGCACCAACATTGGTTACAGTGGGAGATAAGACGCAACCTGTTATACTGCGCTATGACGATCAAGTGCTGACTTTGTTTAATCGCGGCAAAGCCAATGTCAATGTTTCGAATTTGACCTTCATCCAAATTATTTCGGGCAGCAACGCCCCACAATTCACATCACAGGAATGGGCGGCAAGCAGCACACGCTCATTTGCGGCGCTGCAACCCGGTGAGTGCTTACAGGTTATCCGCAACGACCGCTTTCTATCGGCTAATACAACCAAACCGGATTACTGCGAATTTGTACAGGCATGGCGGCAAATATCAACGCGCCGTTTGTTCTGGGTCAGCAGCGTTGCCGACATTACTTTTGAAGTGAAGCGTGGCAGCGCAGTATTGGCGACCTGCATAATTAGCGCAGGGGAATGCACGTTCGATCCGAAGTAGGGATAGTTTATACGAAGATATAATCTTGACGGGCGTATGAGTTTAGAACTCGTGCGCCCGTTTTATTTTACTAGCCAGCGGTTAGTGGAAGACTTGGTATCGGACCAAGTATTTTGATGAGACTGCCAGACACCCAACCTACTTGCCCGTTGTACTGCACTTGGATCCAGCCTTTGCCGTTGCGACCAATGGCTGTCAATGAAGCGTTTGCTGGTAAAGAGGCAATCGTATTATGAGCGCGTGTCGGGGTGGAACGCATATTGGCGGCTTCCAAAACGACCGATGAAAGTGCTAAACCAGCCTGTCCTTCGCCACCTTTTGGCGGCACACCGAGTTTAATCGGCATGGTACCCACCTGATCCCACGGACGAGGTAAAGCTTCGAAGGTTGCGCCTGCTGACTGCAATTCGCTCATGATGGTTGGCAGTACGCGACCCGTAACGCGGTTAATGTCATGGAAGGCGATCACCACACCATCACCGTAATCATAAACATTATACGTTTGACCTTGAGATTGTGGACGGTTCAACACGTTATCAATAACCGCTTTATCGAAATCCAAGGTGTCTAAATCAATGCCATGCAGCGCCCAACCGCAATCATCACTGTTCACGCTCCATGCGTAAGTGATGACCTGTACACCGTCAACCACTGGAAACGGTTTAGCACCACCGCCGGGCTGCCAAAATAGTTTGATTTGAGCATCATAAAGGGCTAACTGGTCTCCTAATCCCGCACGGATAGCCGCTTCAGTTTTGAGATACGAGTCGATAACGGCTTGGTCAGGCGCACCTGCGTAAAGTCCCGGCTCTGACCATAAATGATTCACCAGTGCATGACCTTCACGGACTTCGCGCTGCATCAGCCCTTCATGGCCTGCGATTTGCTCGCCTGCGATCAAGAAAGTAGCCTTCGCATTGTATTGAGCTAATAAATCTAAAATCTGTGGGCTATAAGCATCGGTCGGGCCATCTTCGAAGGTCATATACACACGAAATGGCGCTGACGACTGGGCATTTACAGCCGAAATCGGGATGCTGGCAAGTACCAAAAGTGAGGCGACGAAACACGTAAAAAAGAAACGCAATCGCTTTAACATGAAGGCTGCTCCTAATGAATATGGGTTAGCCTCATTAGAACCGATTTCCTGAGTATGATTTGGTCTGTGAGCCTACGCCAACACGACGGCTATACCCCGCTAGCCACGCGATTCGTCACTGTCGGCTTCGTAGGTCAGTGGTACATCAAGGCGCAGCCAAGTGCGTCCCACACGAAAGAGTGTGCCGGGGCGCAAACTAAGGCGACCTTTGATGGGATTCTTGTCTTTTTCTACAAATGTGCCATTGCGACTGCTGCCATCTTCCAACCAGAAGCCCAACATATACGGGTTTTCTACCGACTCGGAGGCGGTTACCGGAATAGAGAGGATGCCGACCTTGGCATGAATACGAGAGGCTTGGCTGTCAAAGTGCAAGTGAATATCACATCCTTCACGCCGCCCAATCAGCAAAACAGTTTCTTCGCCCACTTCAGGCTGTGAAAAGCTGAGTGTTTTGCCGTCCATCGGGCCACTCATGTATGTGATTGAAATATCCCGAGCCATGTGATGAAAACCTTTTTAATGACCATAAACGATGAGTGCAATGACGACGCAATCCGCATCTAGTTTTAAGATTATATCACCACTGTGGCAATCTTATTGCGGTAACGACAGCAGGTAAGATGTCAACGCATCAATATCATCCAGCGAAACTGTACCCACAAGCTGATGTTTACCGGGCATCGTGAACACATCATACAAGGTTGCTGCCGAGCCATCATGGAAATAAGGTGCGCTCGTCCCTAACCAACGCAATGTCGGTGTATCAAAACTCGTTCCTGCTTTTTCGTCGGGCGAAGTCCCTGTACCTACATCGTGCTGGTTCAAATCCGTACCTGCCGCGCCTACGTGGCAGCTCGCACAATTCTGTTGAGCAAAAATATCCGCTCCATGTTTAACCTTGTCGGCATCCGCGATGGGTAATGACGATGGGCCGGTAAAAGTAGCCATATATGCTGTCAGAGAGTCCAAATCCAACGACAAACCCGCATGGGGTGTACCATTTGCAGGTGATAAGGGCTGCCCTGTAATCAAACCTGTACCGCCTTGAAGATGACGGATTTTTATTTCAGCATCTGCTAGTTCATCCCAATTTCCTGACCAATTATAGGGTGGTGTTTCGAGAAGGTTATAAAGCACCGGTGTATTACGTGGTCCATCAACCATGCCCTGCCAGACGCGTCCGTCAGACATGCCATCAAAGTGGCAGTTCGCACAGCTTATCCAGTGACCATAAGACATACGCGCATCAACTGCCCCATAAAATAACTGCGCGGCGACAATTGTATCGACCGACAGTTTGAAGTCGCTGATGGGCAGTTTATCCGTCACCGTCAAGTTACGCGTTTCGATAATCGAAAGTGAACCTTCCAGCGCGTTATTCACAAAAAGCAGGCTGTTGTCGCGGTTGAGCAAAACACCACGCGGACTCGAACCGACCGCAATATGCCCGCGCATGACTCCGGTGTTGACATCAATCACTGAAATGTCGTTGCTACCTGCATTAGCGACATAAATCCACTGACGAAAACGATCCAATGCGATGGCAAAGGGCATATTGACCGGACGATCAGTACTGTCAAGCGCAATACGGTTGGAGCGCTGAACAGACAGATTATGCAAATCAACACGATTGACTACAGGAAAGACTGTCGAGTCGTAGGTCAGTGCGGTATTCTGAGCATTACTGCGGGTTTGCGGTAAATAGGCTATGCCACGTGTAATGTCCAGTTCAATACTCTGTGAAATTGATGTATCCAAGCCGGTATTGGAAGTTTGCACAACCCGCGCATCCGGTAAGTAGACCAGACTAATTTGCCCACTCCAAAAATGCGTCACATAGAGGAAATCACCCAGTAAGGCCAAGCCAGCCGGCGCATCTGGAACAGGGATAGTTTCCAATACGGCCGCTGTTTTCAGATCGACCACCACAATCGCATTGCTTCCTTCAAGTGACACATAAGCTGTATCATCGTCACCTAACACTACGCCATAAGGATAGACTCCATGAAGCGGAATGGTGGTCACACCTTGTGTCACCAAATCCACGACTGATAATGTTCCATCAGCCCGGTTAGCCGTTACTGCTCGCAGTCCATCAACTGTTAAAGCCACCGAACGTGGATCATTACCTACAGAAATTTCAGCAACCAATTTGGCGGCTGGCAAGCTGATAATTGAAATCGAATTGTTGAAGGTATTGGCCGCTACCAACGTCCGGTTGTCTTTGCCTACCGCCAATGTATTTGATGTAACGGGTGTTGCTAAGCGTGAATCAGGCAATGCATATAATGGAAAGGGTGTCGGCTGCGGTTGAGCCTCTACTTTATTGGGTGGAACGACCAGCAAAAATACACCCGCTAGCATGAGCAACACGCCCAATGAGAGCAAAGCAGAAATCCATCTGGTCGGCTTCAAGTTAGGCATTTTTTTCATCCAAAGGTAACCAGTCGATCAAAAGCGATGGTAAAAGTACGGCTGCGAATTTGCGGCTGTCCGTTCGAATCCGTACCCGTCATAACAATAGTCAGGGTCAAAGTATCTCCAGCAGATGGACCTGATCCTTTTTCCCCATTCTCAACATTCGGGAACAATTTACCCAATCTCGGTGGGCTGTATTGGTAACTCAAGGTCGCGCCAGCCGGACGCAGCAACCCTTCTTCCAACACTTGTCCCGGAATGCTGAGGGTGTGATAAATCTGCACATTCGTCCACCCCGACGGTACACCAAAGCGGAAGTTGTAAGGCAGCGCAGGCGGAATATCAAACTCGGTACGGTTATCATTCCAATCTAACGCATCGCTGGTTTCCGGCAACACATACACGTTAAAATGTCCGTCACCCGTTCCCAATACATTACCCGTCGGTGGAGGCGGTTCAATCGCGCCCACTGAGGTTAAGCCGTTATGCTGTACCTGAATATTAACTGTCCATACACCGGGAGTTTCCAGCTTTAGATCATTAGCCGGATCATAGAAATAACCGATGGCGTTAGCTAGTCCACTAAATTGTTTACTGACGCTGCCATCCGGAGCGGTAAGGGTGACATTAACTTGTGAAGGTAATGTTGGTGCAACCTGCCCCGCAATCGACAGGGTATCCCCAACGCGCAGCACATCACCGGGACGTGCGGCAGTCGGATGAAAGAACATATCGACAGGCTGTCCATTATCAGTCAGCAGTGGCCCACCTGTACCACCGCCCGCTTGCCCATTATAAGGTGGATAAACACGCGCGCCTTTGGCATCACTGCGAGGGTCAATGATGACAGCCAGCGAAGCATAAATAGCAGCATTACTGAGTTTAGCGTCAGGATTTTCGACCACTGCTCCACCAAACAGGAACAGATAATCCCCGGGGCGACTGCCGTTTAGCCCTGCTCCAATTTGTTGGTTATAAGGGTCATCAGTATCAAAGTAGAATGGCAATCCGCCATCTGTCCCACCCTTCACATATTGGCGGGCACTAACCGCAGGTGAAACGGCACTGACATAATTATAAGCACGGTTAGTCGATTTATCTGGCTGCATTCCGACTGAATAAGCGGAATCTGTAGCCGGGAAGAAAACAGTCGGCAGTGTTTCCTCGGTCAAAAGCTGATTGAGCGGTGTACCATCAGATGCGGTATAACCGGATTGATTGGCAGCCAGCCAATCACTGTAACTGCTACCGTTATCCTGCACATTTAACGTCGGATTAAGCTGGCTATCACTTCCATCTGGCAGCCACACAATATCACCGGAGTAATACGGAATATTCAAACGCGTTAGGGCATTAGGGGCGTATTGTGAGAGCGTATACCACGCGGGACGTGGTATGCTGGTAAATCCGGCCACGCCACGCTGCCCGTGAGCGATCAATTCACCACTAGGTGAAGCAATTACACCTGCGCTGCGTAGACTGCCTGCCCACAACCGCTGCTGACCATCTGTGAAACGCACTTCATAATCCACCACATATTCGCCGGGAACATCGAAGGTAAATGCAACTGCGGCTGGAGCAAAAATACCCGCAGTGTTGGCTTGGCCTGTGATCGTTTTCTCTATCATCGGGCTACCATCCAAGGGATAGACCCGCGCACTGACCGTTATATCAGCCGCTACACCGGGCGCAATATGCAAACCGGGATTGAAGGCGTTACCAACCTCAAACGGTGTACCGGGCAGCACCGCAGGCAGCAAGTGTACAGGTTCGGCCACCAGCACATTATAAGTGCCACCACCTGAATAACGATTGCCCCATATGTCCTCAAGATTGCCACTTAGTTCAATCTTATACGCGCCATATTGGGCAAAAACATAACTGGTAAAGCTCGGATTGAGTGTCGTTAGCCGGTAGGCATCCACAGGCGATTCGACACCAAAACGTGCCCGTTCATCCAACAAGGCTGTCGAGAGTTGATTTTGCACAATCGGCGAACTGCCCAGATCGTCCACCTGACCATCGGGTTTGGTGATACGCGCACTTAAGCGTCCACCGGGTAACAAAAATGGAATCAATGGGACATCATTCACATCGTAACGGTTCGGCATCTGGTCTAGCAGATAAGGCTCGATTGGATAAGCAATCGGATTATTAGCATCATCCGCTGTTTTGGGAAGGATATAAGTAGGACTGTCGAAATGCACCCGATTAGACAGTGCATATTTTGCTTGATCTTGAACCGCGACCACGCCGCGACTGCCGTCTGACGGATTGTCTTGGAATAATGTCCAGAACAAATGCCCATCTTGAACATCCCCAACCTTCATGGTCAGCGGAATGCGTGTGAATGTGGGGGATGAACTTCCAGTACCAGTGCCTAACGGGCTGTTATCCTGCCAAGCAAAAACATCGCCATCCTCAACTTGTCCGAAGCCTGCAAGCAGAGGCACGTATAAACCGGCTGGCAAATCGGCTGGTAGCTGAATAGTAAAATCGAGCGGGAACAGAATTTTGCCATCCTGCCGTACAATTTGGTTGGCCTGAGTAGTCGTTTCCGCTAATTGGAAATCGCTGCGTAAGTTGCTGATGGCAAGTCCTGAGGCCGTCCGAATATCTGACCAGCCATTGTTGCTATTCAGCCCCCCACCAACTTGCGTCCCATCTGCACCGAGAACAGGTTGTAAGCGCAGCCGCCCTAACATCTTGAGGCCGATTAATCCCACCGGAAGGGTCGGCGCTTCCATCTCCACATCCATTTTAAGGGAAACTGTATCACCTGCTTTAAACGTCAGGGCGTTGATACTTCCTTGTGCTTGCCAGCGGTTATTGCCACCTAATGTTCCGGAGAGTGTAAAATACGTAACATTCTGAGCATCGGCGCTGCGGGTGCGGGTGATGCCATCTGCCTCATTCACCAATGGCAGTGGTTTTTCCACGGATAACGAGGAAAGTTCCGTACCATCGGCAGCTAGGAAACGAACCCGCCGCAAAATGACTTGTTCAATTGTAGGATTTTCCTGCGTTAGAAAGGCAGCGCGCGGCATTCGCACTTCAATGGCTGTTCCTTGGCTGGCGGCTAATGCAAATGTGCCGGCGGCCCGTAACGTCGGCTGACCACGGCTCAAATCTCCACTGCTGGGGCCACGCGGATCAAGCACAACACTATGATCCGTGCCATCAATTGTCATTTCGATGTCAATATGGGCATAATCGGCCGGGATGGTGCTGCCGGTGATACCCACGTAAATACTATTGGTATTGATAAAGGCGTGTACAGCGGGTTCTGTACCCGTAACAAGTGCGCTATTATTGTAATGATCCCAATCCGCAAATTCACCATCAATATTGATTTGGGTGGTTGCTGTTGATCGGGTAGGCGTTTGAGAAAAGCCATCGTATACTATAGTTCCGGGGCCGCCCGGTAATGAACCCGGCTTATTTCGTAATTCAACCGGAATGTTGGGCGCTGGACTTATCCAGAACGGTGTGTGGTTAGGGCCATAAAGTATCGCGGAAAATGTACCGGTAATGCCTGCCAGTGTATAAACGGTGTCACCCGTATATAAATTACGAATGGCAAGCTGGGCAGCCGGAAAGACTGAGCCAGCCGCACCGGAAATCGTCACGTTACCGTCAGCATCCGGTTGTGAAACAGAAATCAATGCAGAGATGGGTGGATCACCGGGCTTCAAGCGCCCCTGAGCATTGACTGTTGCGCCTGATAATGCGACACAAACCACCAGCATGGCAAGAAGCAATTGTAGAAAGCGGCGCAAAGCAATCTCCTAAAAAAGATTTATCTGATAAAGCCAGCTAACAGTGAATAGTAAACCTAGCAGTAAATGTACGCAAATAAGTATGCCATCATTATCACTATACTTGAATATTCTATCCAATTGATATAGAAACTCTGCAATGTCGACTCAGTCTATCAAACCGATTGTAAGCACCATTTCCAACCTCGTTGCAGACCGCATCGGCTTAATGCCCGGTAAAACACTTCAAGATGCTATCGAAGAAGTGGGCGGTGACGATTTAAGTGCCTTGGTTCGTGCCTTGGAAACCACTGATACCAGTAGTCCGGCATGGCAAGCCATCTTACGGGCGCTCATGATCGGTGAAACTTATTTTTTTCGACAGCAGGCACAGTTGAATTGGCTGCGGCAAACGGTCATGCCTGATTTACTCAAACGACATTCGAGCAGTGTTACGTTATGGAGTGCGGGCTGCGCTACAGGCGAAGAAGTCTATTCAATTGCCATCACACTCCACGAAACCTTATCCGCCACACAGCGCCACAACATCCATCTGATTGGCAGTGATATTAATCGGGCATCACTTGATACCGCGCGGCGTGGCTTGTACCGCGACTGGTCATTCCGTCATACGGATGCTGACTTTAAAGAACATTACTTTGATAAGGTTGAAAGCAGCGCACAGATCAAATCCTTTATCCGACAAATGGTGACCTTCACGCCGAACAACTTACTGACCAGTACTCCAATTAACAAACTGGATGTGATCACCTGTTGCAATGTGCTGCTCTATCTACATGAAAATGCGGTACAACAGGTCGAAGATCACTTTTTTGAAGCGCTGACACCCGGTGGTTGGCTCTTGCTCGGTCAAGCCGAAACGCTTCATACTGATCGTGAACGTTGGCTAACGCATCTCTATCCCGGTGGGGTGGCTTACCAGAAGCCAATAGAGAATTCCGTCCATAACCGCATCGTCTATCATAAGGCACAACCGCGACAGCCAGCCACTCCTGCACCCGTCGAGGTCGAACCGCGTTCGATGTATGAGGAAGCGGTAGCCTTACTCCGCGCAAAACAAACTGACGAGGCCGAAAATATCCTGCGCGAGATTCTGGCGAACCAAGTCAATGACGTACGGGCGCATATTTTATTAGGTTGTATTCTTGCCAACCGCCGACAAATCGCTGATGCTCATGCCGAACTGGATGTCGCACTGGATGAGAATCCCCTGCAAGCTGATGCCCATTATCTCAAGGGCATGTTGTATTTGGAAAGTCACCAACAAGCCACCGCCGAAGAAGCCTTCAAGTCCGCCCTTTACTGCCACAAAGGTCATCCATTGACCGCAGTAATGCTTGGCAACTTGTACGCACAATCGGGTGCGCTGGATAAAGCCCGCCGCATCTGGACAGCCGCGCTCGAAAACCTCAACGGCAATGCTAAAGCGCCAGTCTCCGACCTAAGTGATTTAACGGTCGATGCCATGCGCGAAATGCTGCAAAACCAGATCAACCAATAAACGAGTTTATCAATGAGAAGTATTCCTAAACCACTTGACGGTGAATTCGCACCTTATGCCATGATGTACATTGGACTCTTACCGGATGACGGGCTTGTCCTCAGCCACATGCTGGACAATTTAAAAGTCATCACCGAGTTGATACGCCCACTGTCCGAAGCACAACTGACAACACCTTGCGCCGAAGGTGAATGGACGATCAAAGAAATATTGCTGCACATTATTGATGATGAACGTATTTATGCGTATCGGGCTTTACGCGCTGCCCGTAATGATCAAACCGAGTTACCGGGGTTTGACCAAGATTATTTTGTCACTTACTCGGATGCAAATCAGCGCAGCATAGAAAGTCTCTTTGAAGAATACACCTCGATTCGGACAGCCACATTAACACTGTTCAACAATGTACCCCAAGAAGCCTTCACCCGTGCCAGCATCGCCAACGGTCATGCGATGAGCGTCCGCGCTGCTGCTTACCATATCGCAGGCCACGAATTACATCATATCAACAGCATCAAACAGAATTATCTGCTCGATAAAACAGAATGACACAAATTACGGATACTATTCTGGTCGAGCGTGGGAAGTATTACTTCTCGGTGGTCGGGGTATAAAGATTGGTTCGGACGCTAAGCCGGAACCAAATGATCCATCAATTGCGCCGCGCATATCAAGTATCACCAGCCCTAATTTAGCTTGCTTACGTGCCAGTACCGCGAGAAAAGCCTTGTCAAGAATAGGCAAGACAATGAGAAAGCCCAATTCGCCTTCAAGGACGAGCGTATCTAAATCACCAAAATTTGTTTTTAGGATAAGTTGTTGAGCAATTCTGCCAAGTTCCGCACAACGACTTGCTGATTTTTCATAATCGTCGGCGCTGCCAAATGACATTGAACTGATGACCATTCCATCAACTGTCATGAGCGCTCCGCCTTGTATATCGGCGCTATTAGACAAAAGTTGATGCCAATGTGCTGTGTAGTCCATTTGACTTCTTACGGCTTCAAACCAAGTTGATCCACCAGCGCATCCAGCGATATGAGCAGTTCGCCCTCTTCGCCGTTGTTGAGCAAAGTGTAATCTGCAATGGCGATCGGGCCGCCTTTTTCCAGCCGTTCAATTTCCTGATAATCACGGGTTTCAGCTTCCTGCGCGGTGAGGGGACGGTCAACGCGGCTGGCGAGTCGTTGATAACGCAGCGCACGACTGCTGACAATCGCCACCACCACCATGCTTGCGCCCAACTCCGGCGACAGAATTTTATATTCGCTGAAGCTGTAAAGTCCATCAATAATGATGCTCGTGTGTGTTGCAAGTGCTGTCTTAAGATGGGGTAAGGCACGGAGCGCAATAGCCGCCATCCCTTCCTTTTGTCGAAATTCCTCGCGCACGACTCGTTCATTTTCGGGGTTGATGACCTGCCCGCGACGCAGCACTTCATCCACAACAATGCTACCAAAGCGGAATTGGAAAAACCCGCGCGATTCCAGATGATGGGCGCACAGCGTCTTCCCTGCGCCCGGCATCCCTACCAGCGCCAACGCACGAGGCATTTCAGTATTGGTCATCAAGCATCCCCAAATTATCGAAACAATGAATACGGGGGATTATAACTGAGGCTGCATCCCCACAATAGGGGCGAGACTTTCCCAGCCGAAAACATCAACGTCCGTATAACACAACCTGCCACATACCGCTATTTTGATGGTATTGAGGCGTAAATCCGTTGGCACGAATGGCTGAATCAACCGCGTTCGCAGGGTGGACAAAGAAGCGAAACGGATTGCGTCCTATCCAGAACCACAAGTTCATCGCCCTTCCCGCCAACCGCATCCACCATATATCTCGCGGATAAATCACGCCATAAAGTTGGCGCGCATGAGCCGCCGAAGCTTTTACCAATGAAGGCATATCAGGATAGCAGCACAACACCCGATCCAGCGTCACAATATCAGCCGGTTCGATCTCCGGCGCGAGTTCCACAAAATTACCGTGTAAATAAGTCACTCGTTCGCGATGTCCACGCTTACCCGCTTCTTCCTGTGATGCACCGAGGTAAGCAGTTGAGGCATCTACATGTACCGCTGATTGTACGGTATCCGCCAACAGTTCATGCTGTATCGCACCAACTCCGCCACCAATATCGAGTAAAGTCTCGTCTTTACGCGCTGCCTTGCGAATGGCATCCAATAACAAACGAGTGGTTTTGGCAGGTCCATCTTTGCGGTAACTTTCCAAATCACCGCGCGCTGTTCCGGCATCGAAAACTTTTTCCGCTCCCTGACAATGTGGACATGACATCGTTTTTAGTTCCTCATGATGGCTTCACAACAGTTTTACCATCAGATGGGTCAAGGCTCAAGGTTTGGTCACGGTCGTCATAATCAATCAACTCGGCATACCGTCCCCAATCAATTGCAATATCGAGTTGACGTTCGGCCAGTTCATCAGGAAATTCGGGCGATAAAGCCGTATAAAACAACTTCCACGGCAGTGAACCGTCCGACGCAGAATGCAGCATGTCCATCACCCAACGGATCATCGGCAAACGACGCGCACGGTTCCCGAAAATCTCTTTGCGTGTCAGAATTGAGGCTTCCGCGAACGTCTGCCCTAAGGGTGTGATGTGAATATCGCCTTCTTTAACATCCACGAACCCCATCATCTCACCCATTTCGACGGTTTGCATCAAATCAGCCATTTCGATACCAAGATCATCTTCCAAGCGATACAAATCGTAATGACCAGCAATATCACCTTGATTAATGACTTCCAACATACCCGCCAATTCATCGACTGACGAGCGCGGTAAAACGCGTGTCATGCCGGGTGCACCGGGGGGTGTTCCTACTTCTTTCGCTTCCGGTTCAGTATGTCCGGCAATCGCACTATAAATTCGGTCAATTAACAATTCAAACGCCGCATCTTTACGCTGTCGGGGCTGTGTCAATTCGACACGAAACTCGCTTACGATATGTCCCGGTTCTTTGCCCATCACCACGATTCGATCCGCCATCGAAATCGCTTCCTCGATATTGTGGCTGACCATCAACACCGCTTTGGTCGGCAGTTGACCGGATGTCCAGAGTTCCATCAGTTCGCCGCGTAATGCTTCAGCACTCAAGACATCCAAAGCGCTGAAAGGTTCATCTAAACACAGAAGTTCTGGTTCAACTGCCAGCGCACGTGCGAAACCCACCTTCTGCCGCATCCCACCGGAAAGCTCACGCGGATATGCCGACTCGAAGCCGTCCATACCGACAAGATCAATCAGCTTTTCAGCTTTGGTTTGTTGTTCGTCAGATGCAACACCCCGCGCCTCCAAGGCCAACATCACGTTATCGAGCACCGTGAGCCATGGATACAGTGCAAAACTTTGAAAAACCATCGTGGCGTAAGGATTGATGCCCTCAACAGGTTTGTTCCTATAGGAAACGATGCCGCTGCTCGGCGCAATCAATCCTGTAATCATCCGCAGTAACGTACTCTTACCGCAGCCGGACGGTCCAAGCAGCGCTACAAACTCACCCTTATGAATGTCCAGATTGATGTCTTTGACGGCTGTGAACAAACGGTCAGCCTTACCAAAAGTGCGCGTGACATGTTCAAGATGCAGTAAGATTTCAGGTGTCATTGTTGAGCGCCTTTCTATTGATCCATGCGGTAGCGAGTCTCAGCGATATGGAACAAACGCCGCCAGAAAAATCGGTTGATGAGCACAACGATGATGATCATGGTCAGCGTTGAAGCCAACAGCAGCGCGTAATTAGCGGTTGCAGTTGCCGAGGTAATCAGCGCACCCAATCCGATAACTTTATTGGTTTGTCCGGCAAAGTTCGTATACTCGGCAACGATGCTGGCGTTCCATGCACCACCGCTGGCAGTAATCAGTCCGGTGATAATATAGGGAAACAATCCCGGCAAGACCAATGTACGCCAGCGTCGCCAACCCTTCAATTGCAGTAGATCGCTGGTGTACTTCAAATCCTGCGGAATAGCCGACGCGCCCGCGATAATATTAAACAACAAATACCACTGTGTACCCAGCAGCATCAACAAGATTGCCGCGATATTTCCGCCTCCCGGCACACTCAACAAACCCAGCAGCAGCACGGGAAACAATGCGGTTGCCGGAATAGCCGCCAATATTTGTACTACCGGTTGCAATACACGCGCAGCACGGGCGCTCGTCCCAATCCACACCCCCACCGGAATCGTCCACAGCAATGCGATGCTAATTGCCAATGCCACCCGCAGCAGTGTCGCTCCCGCTCCGATGATAATCTGCCCCCACATATCAATCGGCAGCGTTAACAATAAACCAACTGCCTCAACGACTGCGTAAACAGCCACCAGCAGAAAGATAACAAGCATCAACCAGCGTACTAATGAACGGCGCGCTGGCTGAGTCGCGGGTTCAAGACTCGCCACATAGGTTTGCGGTCGGCTCAACCGCGCATTCAAACGGGTGAATATCGGATTAAACACGCGGTTCGTAAATGCGCTTGCCAAATGAGATCGGCGTAAGCCATCCAAAAACCATGAAGTTGCAGGGTTATCATTAGCCACTTGCGAAACTTTGAATCGCTCTGCCCACGCCAGTAAAGGCCGCCACACCAATTGGTCGAGCAGCACAATAATCAGCACCAGCGTAGCAATTCCCAACAACAGCGCTTGAGAATCACCTTTGGATGCCGCTGTTTGTAAATATGCCCCTAAACCCGGCAATCGAAAATCACGATCACCGAGCGTAAAAATCTCCGCCGCCATCAAGAAAAACCAACCACCCGCCCATGACATGACGCTGTTCCAGATTAACGGCAGCATGGCAAACGGCAGTTCCAACTGACGGAAGCGCAGCCACGGGCTAAACCGAAAAACTGCCGCTGCCTCCCGTAACTCGGTCGGAATAGTGGTCATCGACTGGTAGAAGCTGAAGGTTAAGTTCCATGCTTGGCTGGTAAAGATCAAAATGATCGCAGCCAATTCCACAGCCGTGCGCTGCGGCAGAACGGCGATAAATGCCAGCAGCACCACCGGCAAAAACGACAGAATTGGCACCGATTGTAAGATGTCGAGTACAGGCAGTAACCATTTCTCAGCACCGGGGCGGCGTGCCGCCGTATAGCCGTATACGAGCGAAAACGTCATTGACAGGATGTAAGCTGCTAGCATCCTGCTAAGTGATAGCAGCGCGTAATATGGTAGCGCATTGGGTGTCAGGCTAATGTCTGGACCTTGCACAATTGCCGGTGTATTAAAGGCCAATCGCACGCCGAGGAAAATCAAAATACCGACCAACAGCAGCGCGACCAAATCACTTAGATTAAAAAGACGTATAGAGGGGATTGGAGGCCGGAAAATCAATTTGCGAAATGACATTGATGCCTCCTGTATTAGTGAAATGCAACCCTTATTTGACCGAAGTAATCATACACTGCCGGGGCGAGATTTACATGTGTAAGCGCTGAGCGTTCTGGCTGCGGCTTTCATGCTATAATCCAATACTAACTTCCGCAGTAGGAGTGTCAGAATGAACGGTCAAAAACGAAGATTAGCTCTGGCACTAATGACAGTTACCCTTTTTATTGTTGCTGCATGCGGAACCCCTGCTCTAAATTCTCAATCGGCAGCGGCAGCGTTATCACCGACTGTAGTCTACACAGATAACGCTGCCCAGAATGTTGCAGAGACGACCCAAAACAGCGCTCAGACAGTTGAACAGCGAATTGTCCTCAAGGATGCAACCTTACAAATTGTGGTTGATAATGTCGCTACTACGATGGACATGATCACCAAATTAGCTGAAGATATGGGCGGTTGGGTGATTAATTCCGATACTTCTAAGTCATCATATGCGTCAGCCAAAGATGTCATTGTCGGCTCTATCGCCATTCGTGTTCCAGCAACGCAGTTCACCAACGTCATCACCCAAATTAAAAATCAATCGATCTCAGTTGATACGGAAACCATTTTGGGGAAGGATGTTACTCAAGAATATACCGATTTAACCAGCCAACTAACCAACCTGCAAGCGGCTGAAAAGCAACTGCAAACCATTCTCGACTCTGCCCACACCACCGATGATGTCCTGAAAATTTACAATGAACTGGTGCATGTGCGCGGCGAAATTGAAACGACACAAGGGCGCATCAATTACTATAAAGAAGCCTCCGCTTTTTCTTCAATTACGGTGTCGCTCAGACCACCGACGGTTGCTCAAGAAGCCGTCAAAGTGGATACCGGATGGAGTCCATCCACTACCGTTAAGGGCGCGTTTAACGCACTAGTCAACATTTTGCAGGGAATTGCTAACCTGCTCATCATCGTTATCGTGCTGGTTATCCCTTTAATACTGGTCATTGGTATTCCGCTGTGGGTCATCTATAAACTATTGCGTCGTTTTGGCTGGTTCGAAAAACAAACACAAGCATCCGTATCAAATTTACCTACAGACACCAAAGTAGAGAATGACATTGGATAATCAATCCTTATTTGCCAACCCTTATCGTCCGGCAGAGGAAGAAACTGCACTAGCGCCCTTTGCAGGACGACAGAAAGCCTTTGAGCATCTGTACCAACGGCTAACTGACCCTAACAGTGCCGGAGTCAGCATCATCTTAGGTCGGCGCGACATTGGCAAAACTGCTCTGCTGCGTCACTTTAATGCTTACTTTGATGAGAGTTTCATTCCTGTTTATCTTCCCTTGCTAAATGAGAATGTGCGTTCCGAAAGTGATTGGCTCAATATCGTAGCCTTGAACACCATGCAAGTCCTCAGCAACAAAGACTTCAGCCTCAACAAACTCCCCAAACAAAATGCTGAAGATGCCGCTATGCGCCGTTGGATGACATCGGAGTATTTACCAGAAGCTTTTGATCTGATTCGTGGACGGAGATTGGTCTGGTTATTGGATGACACCGGCAGCTTAATCCAGTGGACGAGAGCGGGCAAATTGCCTGCCGATCATTTTGCTTTTCTCGATAGTTTGGTCAAGCAATATCAAAACCTCGGTATCATCATGGCGATGGACAGCCGCTACGAGATGCTCATCCCCGGCATGAGTCCGCTGGTCAACGTGACCGATGTTTACAGGCTGGCAAACCTCACTGAAGACGAAACCCGTACACTCATGCAGCAGCCCGTCAAAAACGAGTTCCGCGTCAATGATGAAGCAGCGACAGCTATTTTTAATGCCACAGGTGGACAACCCCGTATCGCGCAGCGTTTCGGCGCGGCTTTATATGACTATCATCAAGTAACGGATACCCCTCGTACAGTCTTGACGGCTGAAGACGTTAAAAACGTCACCAGTACGGTACAGCAGCAAAGCGCGGCAGACTTCCAGAAGATATGGGAGGAAACCACCCATAATGAACGCCTCATTCTGACAGGCATAACCCGTTTAATGTATGACGATCCACTTGCGCCTATCACCGTCTCGACTTTATCTAATTGGCTGGTAGAGTCCGATTTTCCGCTCGATTTAACGGCCATTAATGCCGCTTTACGTGGATTGGAATATAGCGAATTGATTGAGAACGGCAAAGGCGGTATCCATCTGCGCTCATCGTTGATGCAAACGTGGTTGCTTCAACATGCCGAGTTGCAATCTGCAACTAAACCGGTCACAGCAATTCGGCGTCGTGGACTTATCGCGGCTGCCATTTTGTTACTGGTGATGATTGTGGTGCTGGCGTTTGTCGTCACCCAACAGCGTCCGGATGAGCTAACCACCGCTAGCACACTCCAACCGACACTCACCTTAATTACGAACCCTTAGTGACAGATGGAAGTTGATTTTATGATAAGGAAATTTATCTGTGAGAAAAAATAATAAATCTGAAGGACCAAAATTTGTACTCTATTTTGGACCAACCCTCGAAGCCCTAAAGGATTTAGGAGGTTCAGGTCGTCCATCTGAAGTTAAAGATTGGATCGTTGCTCGTCTCAAAATATCCGAAAAAGAACAGAATGAACAACTCGACAGTGGCGCATCTCGTTTTAGTAATAAGGTTGATTGGGCACGATTCTATCTCGTTAAAGCAGGTTTCATCGACTCATCAAGCAGAGGTGTATGGAATCTAACGGAGAAGGGACTAAACACATCCCTAACACAACAGGATGCGTTAATTATCTTCCATGAAGTCCAATCAAAAATCAAAGAGAAAAACGAGTTTACATCTGAAAACACAGTAGATCAAAATCAAGACCTTGAAAACAAGGCAGTAGAACCTGAAGATGAAACCTACAGGAATATTTTACTGACGGCTTTAGTAAGTCTTCCTCCTTCAGGATTTGAGCGATTTTGCCAACGGCTTCTTCGGGAGTCCGGATTCCAAGAGGTTATCGTTACAGGGCGAAGTGGAGACGGAGGCTTAGATGGTCATGGGCTATTACAAATAAACCCCTTGGTGAGTATGCAAGTATATTTCCAGTGTAAACGTTACGCAGGCTCTGTTAGTCCCTCTACAGTAAGAGATTTTCGAGGAGCAATGATGGGACGTGCAGATAAGGGTATTATCCTTACCACTGGCACATTTACACGAGAGGCTAAAAAGGAGGCGAATCGCGACGGCGCAACACCAATCGAACTGGTTGATGGAGAGCGTTTAATAAACATGCTGGAACAACTAAAACTCGGTCTGATAACAAAAACAGTTTATGAGATTGACAATAATTTTTTTGATGAATTCAGAATTGATAAATAATTAACCTAGGATTTTCCGAGAAAGTTAGGATATTTTGAATCACACTACGGGCAGCTTCCAAAGTATGGACGGCACTAAAATTTACACTGAGTCGTGGCTGCCGGATTCCACACCCAACGCGGTCGTCATCATCGTACATGGCCTCGGTGAACACATCGGACGCTACAGTCATGTCGCACCCAAACTGGTCGATGCAGGTTATGCCGTTTATGGCCTCGATCATCACGCACACGGCAAAAGTGGTGGCGATCCCCGTACTTATTTCGACAGCTTTGACCAGCCGATTAATGATCTCAAAAAGTACCTCGACAGCATCAAAGCAGCCCAACCCGGCAAAAAAGTATTCTTGTATGGGCACAGTTTAGGCTCGTTGATTACACTGGTTTTTGCGCTGAAGTATCAAACGGATTTAGCCGGTTTAGTACTATCCGGTTCAACATTAGCCGTTGAATCAGCCCAGCCCGCATTGATCGTAATGGCCGCTGGATTTCTAGACAAAGTAGCACCTAAATTTGCGGTCACACCGCCTCTGCCGTCTACAACCCTCTCACGGGATGAGGCCGTAAGCCGTGCTTATGATACGGACCCACTCGTTGAGCATGGCAATGTCCGTGTGCGGATGGGTTACCAGCTTTTGACCAACAGCCGCACCGTCAAAACACATTTAAGCGAACTCAAACTGCCAGTCTTCATCTTTCACGGCGCGGACGACAAACTTACGCCGCCAGCCGGCAGCCAAATGCTTTACGATGGCTTAGGTTCAACTGACAAAACCCTTAAGTTCTACGAAGGACTGCGCCACGAAACGCATAACGAACCGGAACAGGGCATGGTCATCGACAACATCATCCAATGGCTGAATGCCCACTAAACGCCGCCGACTCGTTTACCTGATTACCATTGCCCTGTTGTTTGTGTTTGGCTTGCCCAGCCGCCTCATTCCCCAATATTTGCCCGCTTTCTATGTCGGCTATGTTGGGGATGCACTCTGGGCGATGGCAATCTTCTTTATGTTGGGTGTGGTCTTCCCATCAACCTCGACCTGCCGCTTGCTGATTGCTGCTCTCGCCATCACCTACACCATCGAAGTCAGTGAACTCTATCAAGCCGATTGGATTAACCAGCTTCGCAACATCAAACTGATTGGCCTCATCCTCGGCTTCACGTTCCAATGGAGCGACATCGTCATGTACACCATCGGCATCTCTGTCGGCGGGCTTTTGGAATATTTTGTCTTGTGGCGAAAACTCCCTGCGAGTAATAAACATATCAATTAGGCATTGTTTCTTCACAAACTTTATAAATTTAGGCGATTTGAGCGCAAGAAATTGTCAGAATAACTTAATGCTGCTTGTTCGACAATGTCACATTAGAGATGTGTAGTCAATTATGGGAAGCCGTTTCAGATCGTTTTCAAGGTCAAGACGGTTCAAATGATACATGTTATATCTGAATAGTTCCTGATTTCAGACTGAAATTGCGTATGAAGTCATTT
>JBBSBM010000073.1:0-39713 GCA_038251275.1 Aggregatilineales bacterium | reverse complement strand
TCCTGAACCATTATGATCGGTGAACATGTTCAAGAATTTGATGAACGCGTTCAGTAATTTGGTAAACATGTTCATTTTTACCATTTTATACGCCAGATTTCTCCCTCAAAAAGCGTCCACCACTTAGTGTGGTGCTACCGATCGAATGGGAAAGTACCATCTGCCTGAACTTGAGGCTCAATATCAAAATTGAGATACCGTAAAACACGGTAAAAGAAATCGTAGCGGGCAGCTTTAATTTCATGCCCAAATTGATAAAAAGCATAGGTTGGACAATAACGAAAGTTGCTTAATACAAACAGTGTTGCTAAACGGTTTGACTCACTGCGGTAGTAAAAAGGACGACGCAAATATCGTGGATCAAACATCCATGGCACGCGCCTTAACGCTTGTCCAATGAGTACCCAAGGGTCAGAAGTCCATGATGCGTGAATGAACACTTCTCCCCTCGCCACATCCCTGACATGACCACCGCGCATTCCATTTTTCTGCAGAGTAATTTTTAAGGTCGATAAGTAAGCCAATTTTGCCGATGTGTCAGGATTGGCGGAAGCGTAATTCCGCAGCGTGTTTAGGATATAAACAATTCGATCATTATCGCTCAACCCGTAATAGTGACAATATCGTCGGAGGGCGATAGGTAACACTGTTTTTTTATTAAGCCAGTTGGCTAGATGTCTATGAGGTAGAAATTGCCATAATGCACTGAGGATCATTTGGCCTTTTTCGGCGAAAAGACGGATGCCTTCCGCTGCAATACTGGCAAAGAGCATCCATTTAATCACGGGTGAAAAGATCCCTATGTGTTCAATGATAATGATCCCAATCACCCAATTGGCAAAATCGCCTACAATCCGTAGACCTTCGATCAATATATGATAATCTGAGACTTGATAATGTTGCTTGAAAACCAGAAACCGGATCAACTTTATAGAGTAGGGTAGGACTGCAAACGGTAAGCGCAGCAGTGATAGGAAATATGCCAATCCATAAAGCGATAAGGCTATCCACCGATCAAAGCGAGAGGATGGAATAGGCTGAGGCGTTTTTACAGGGGTAAACCACGCGTAGCAGAAAAGCTGGCTCAGGGCGAAAAGCGCTCCAATAGCGATGTAATACCCCATAGCTATTTCCTTTCTACAATAACTCAGTTTACTATAAAGACATAGAGTATGCTTTCAACAGGGTTGATGAAATTGATGGTATGCATTGTATTAAAAGTGTCGATGCCGTTGTTTGATGATTTAAGAAAGGTACACTGTGAAAGCTCAAAAGTATCAGCGGTTTGAGGACTTCTGGCCTTATTATGTCGGGGAACATGCCAATCCACTGACGCGAAAACTGCATTTCTGGGGAACACACAATTTAATTTTTTGGGTTTTACTGGCACTCATCCGACACAGTCCCAAACTGTTGTTATTTGCTGTCGTTTCATCTTATACCTATGCTTGGTACGGGCATTTTTTCATCGAGAAAAACAAACCAGCAACCCTTGATTATCCAATATACTCGACATTAGGTGAACTACGGATGTACCTCAAAACATGGCAGGGACAAATGGACAGTGAAGTTGCCAAGTACCTGCCGCATGACTGAATCAATGCTTCCAACCGATACTGACCCACTTGCCCGATGGGACGACATGAAAATATATGGCCCTTATGCTCGAACACTGACTCGATGGATACATAAACTGCTTGATCCATTGGAATTTTCATCAGTATTAGATGTTGGCTGTGGACGCGGACACACTTTGCAACGGTTGATACAGCGTTATCCGCATATTAAGTGTGTTGCAGGAATAGACTTATCCTCAATAAGTCTCCAAGCAGCACGAGAAAGGGTAGGTCAAGGTGATTACTATGTGATGGATATTCAAATAGATTATTTATCAGAGCGTTTTGATCTCGTTTTATGTACCGATGTCATTGAGTTATTGCTTAATGACGCACAAGCATTAATCAACATACGACATATGACTGCTAAATATGTCTTGGTTACTTCATTGCAAGGCAATTTTTTACCGGAGTGGGAGGTTCGCATAGGTCATCATGTTCGAAACTATAGACGCGGTGAATTGGTTGCTAAAATGAAGGCGGCGGGGTTTAACATAAAATGTTGTGTGGAGTGGGGATTTCCATTTTATTCGCCACTTTATCGCCGTTCGCTAAATCTATTTCGAGGTCAAGGAATGGCGGGACGTTATGGCATCGGACGGAAATTATTATCGGAAGCAATTTTCCGTCTCTTTTATTTAAATACGGCTCGGCGCGGTGAACTAATTTTTGTTATTGGTACGCCAGCTAATTATGTTGATTAAACGCTAGAAATCGTAGATGTCGTAGTCCTGGCAGAGGGTAATCGGGCCGTTGTAGGTTTCTTGAGCCTGTGTGACCAGCGGCGCGGGGTCGGTTTCCCATACCCAATAGTGAATCAAATACAGCGATTTGGCATTCACTCTAGTGGCGGTTTCACCGGCTTGGCGGGCACTGCTGTGACCAAAACCTTCACCAGCCGACTCATGAATCAGCATATCCGCATCTTTGCCCAATTCATACAGAGAAGCTGTGGGATTGGTATCGCAGGTATAGGCCAACACTTTACCATTTTGCTTATTTAGGATTCGCAGGCCAATGGTGGGAACGAAGTGCTGTACAGGCCACGCGGTAATCTTGAAATCTTCATTTTCCATAACCGGTGCGTTAAACCGTTCACTGACACGGTTAAAGGTCACGGGGAAAAAGTTCGGCCATTCTTGCCACGAGAAAGCGACCATCATATCTTCCATGCGGTTCATGCAGTGGTGCAATCCGTAAAAGCGCAGCGGAGACTGCCGCCCCAACTGCCACATGTGCATGAGCATGTTGGGAACGCCGCTGACATGATCAGGATGGAAATGGGTGAGTACCACATCTCGCAGTCCTTCATCATCAATACCCTCAAACTGGAATTTACCCAGAGGGTTTGATCCGCAATCAATCAATACTGGACCGTGATTGCCGATCAACACAAAATGGGTGTTTTCGTGGTTGGCATCGCGCACAGCGGCTGCCGTCCCCAGAATGAGAATCTTAGCCATAAATGAGCCTCAAGTAGGTGGAGTTAATGGGAATATAAGTTCGTATCTCGATTATACCCTGAAATTGGGCGGTCAAGTGCATGAGCCGTACCACTTATTCTCCGCCGATAGGCAGCCCTGCTAAACGCATGATTCGCAAGGCGTTGGTAGTGGGAGAGACACCCTGCCGTAATTTGTAGTCAAAGGTCAGTTGACCATCGCGCACCTGATCCGCAAAGTGATAATTGCTCAGTCCCGTTAAACTTGCCAGTTCGAGGTCATGAGTCGAAATCGCGCCTGTGCCGTGCTTGCCCAACAACGCTTGAATATAAGCTTCACTGCCGAGTAAGCGTTCGCGGTTGTTGGTTCCTTTGAAGATTTCATCAATCAGGAAGAACAGCGGCATCGGGTTGGATTGTTCCAGCGCATCCAATAACGCTTTTAGGCGCCGAACCTCAGCATAGAAGTATGAGTAACCTTCGGCCAATGAGTCGCTGACTTTGATGCAGCTATAAATGCGAAAGAGGCTGATGTTGAGGCTGTCAGCAGTCACAACCGCGCCCGCATTCGCCAGCACCAGATTCACGCCGAGCGTTCGTAGAAATGAACTTTTGCCGGACATATTTGATCCGGTGAGCATGGTTACTTTCGCAGTATCCAACGTAAAGTCGTTGCATATGCGCTGCTCATGAGCAATCAGTGGATGCCCTAAGTTAACAGCGCTGAATGTCATGACGCTATTTTGAATCTGCGGGCGGGTGTAATCCGGGTTGAGATAGGCAAATATCCGTAGGGCTGAGAGTGCTTCTAAGTCTGCCCAGACATCCAGCCATTCTGGCATCAATTGTGCGAGTTTGCGCCTCAGTGTCGCTAAGCGATAAGCCGCGAACATGTCCCAAGGCATGATGCCGTTGAGTACACCCCACAGAATAAAATTGTTACGGAGGCTGGCGGCGGAAACAATCTGATTGAGACTGCGAAGTACACTGGACGGGCGTTCATCAGTTTTGAAAGGGGCGCACAATTTGGCGAGTGTGGGCTTATCCCGAAACTGATAATTTTCTAGGTAACTGAACACACCTGTTAAGCCGGTCAAAATGCCCTGCACAGCGAAAGCTTCACCCAAAACCGGCAGAACGGCGGTGATGCGGCTCAATGATAGTCCGAAATAAGCTAAGAAGCTGATCGCCCAAACCGGTGGGATAGGCACAATACGCCACAGGATAAATAGTATCGCTGTCAGCAGGCATAATCCCGCCAACATCGCCACGAATTTGCCGGATACGCCGCTGCCACCTGTTTCGACCATCCATAAGCTCAATGGACGAGTATCGAGGCGTTTGCCTTTATCGGCACGCATAAGAGCTTCGAGTGTTAGACGATCACAAAAGGCGGTTGGCAGTTCATCAAGTAAAGCATGGCGTTGATGGATAACGGCTTCATCGGATGCAGTGGCTAACAACCATTTTCGTAGGCGGGCGCTGCCTTGTAAAGTGGCACTGGTATCCAGCAGTTGGTGGAGTGACCTTGTCCCGCTGATGTCGAGATCATTTTCAAAAGGATGCTCATCGTCACTTTTGAAAGCGGGCGGTAAAGGAATCTGTACCCAATCTAAATTAACCCGTGCGATTTTTGTGTGTTGGATGTCGAGCCATGTTTCGCCGCGTGTAATTACTGCGCGAATACGATTGTGTCGCGCAACCAGTATCGCGAAAATAGAAAATCCAATCACCGCACAAACGATAGCGATTAGATTGTTACTCGGCCATAGTCCCAGTGCTAATCCGGCAGCGACTAAGAAGACCAGCAGCCGTAGCCAACCGAGTCGGTTGCTTTGCTGGCGGACAATTGTGAGCCTTGTTTCTAGACGTTGAATACCGTGTTCAAGATGTGTAGTGCGTATCGTCCGCGTTGGTGAGGTCATGAATGGCTTTCAGAGCAGTGCATTAAGCATCCTTCGGGGTGTCGTCCGCTTCGAATGGTACTTTTCGGTAGATGTCTGATAGAAGAAGAGTGCAGTTGATGGATGCCAAAGTCACTATACTTTCGGGGGTTTTGGAAACCGATATGTGCCAATCCCCTTCGGATTTGCGTGTGTAGTGATCAATACGAACTTCATCCTGCGCGATTAAAATATACTCTTGCAGGGAATCGATGCCCATATAGTGCTTGAATTTTGTCCCACGATCATAATCCTCGGTCGAGTCAGACAAGACTTCAACGATGATTGTCGGGTTGAGTAATATGTCAAACGCGCCATCTGCAAATCGTGGCTCACCACAGACAACAGTCACATCAGGGTACGTGTATTTAATTTTATTGACTCGAACGCGCATATCGCTTGGATAGACTTCACATGGACGTTGAGCCAATTGCGAATTGAGTGTTGTGCCTATATTTATGACGATAAGGTTATGCCGCCGACTCGCCCCAGACATTGCGAAGATTTCGCCCGCATAATACTCGTGCTTTTCTTCGCTGCTGCGCTCAAAGGCTAAGTATTCCTCGACCGTCCACTTTTTCTGCGCGTTGGCTACCATAACCGTCACCTACCTATTAAATTTTATTGTGCCAATTCCGCCCAGTCGTTCATGGCCGTTTCGAGCGCATCCTCGGCTTCAGTGTACTCTGCGCCTAACTTATTGATGAGAGCGGCATTACCTTCTTTGCTGGCTTTGTCGATGGAAGCGGTGAGTTGGCTCAGTTTGGCTTCTAGCTTCTGCACTCTGGCTTCGGCCTCAGCAATTTGCTTCTCTAGTTTGAAGTTGCCGCCACTTTTTTTCTTGGCGGCTCCGTTGCCGTTGCTGGTGGTAGATGCGACCGGAATTTTGGCATTGTTGTTGTCGCTATTTTGAGCGCGCGTTGGCAGAGGCAATCCGGTATTACGCGCTGTCACATATTCTTTATATGTGCCTTCGAAAACTTCTAATTTGCCGGGACTGGCTGCCCAAATTTGGGTCGCCAAAGCATCCACCAGATAACGGTCATGGCTCACCAGCAAAATGGTTCCGTCAAAGCCCGCCAAGACATTTTGCAAGACTTCTTGGCTATCAATGTCCAGATGGTTGGTGGGTTCGTCTAAGAGCAGCAAATTTGCACCGGAGAGGGCGAGTTTTGCCAAGGCTACGCGTCCACGTTCGCCACCGGAAAGGGTCTCAATCGGGCGGAAAACATCATCCCCTTGAAACAAAAATGGCCCAAGATAATTGCGGGCTTGCGCCGGAGTCATCGGCTTGGTGGTCATGATCTCGTCAATGATGCTGTTCTTGGGATTGAGCAGTTCATGCGCCTGTGCGAAGTAACCCAGCTTGACGGATGCACCTAAACGCGCTTCACCTTTGAGCGGAGGAAGCTGACCAATCATCGTTTTGAGGAATGTACTTTTGCCGACACCGTTCGGCCCGATGAGCGCGGCAACTTCGCCACGCCACAAGGTTATATCCGGCACACTGAACAATGCTTGATCGGCATCCTCATAACCAACATCGACGTTGCTGGTCATCAGCACTTTGTCACCACTGCGCATTCCAGCGTTCATGTTGAGGTGCAAATTCTGGCGCGTGCGCGGACGGGTTAAGAGTTTGCCGCGCTTCTTCATGGTTTCCAGCCGGCGCAGCTTACCTTTGGCCTGCCGCGTATTTTGTCCGGCGATGTTACGGCGAATATAGTCCATTTCCTTCGCCAAAAATTCTTTTTGCGTTTCGTACTCTATAGTACGCCGTTCATATCGTTCTTCGCGCTGGCGGGTGTAATGGCTGTAATTACCACGATAGGTTTCGAGGGTGCCAAAATCCAGTTCCCAGACGGTTGATGCGAATTCATCCATGAAATAGCGATCATGGCTGACGGCTAGCACCGCACCGGAGAAATCGCGCAGGAAACTTTCCAGCCATTCGACAGCTTCAATATCCAAGTGGTTGGTGGGTTCGTCCAGTACCAGCAAATCAGGCGCGTCCAGCAGCAGCCGACCGAGCAGTACGCGGGTACGCTGTCCACCGGAAAGCTTGGGTAATGTTCGGGTGTAATCCTCGGTTTTGAAGCCTAAACCCTGTAACACCTGCTTGATACGGTTCTCATAGGTATAACCATCAGCCAGTTCGAAGCGATGTTGGAGGTCGCCGTACTGCTGCATAGCGGCATCATGTTCTTTGGGATCACCCAGTTTGGCTTCGAGTTCGCGCATTTTGGTTTCCATGCGCTGTATATCGGTGAAGGCATTGAGCATCTCTTCCCAGATCGTATGATCGCCCGCCAGTTCAGGGCGCTGGGGCAGGAAGCCCATGCGCGTGCCTTTGGCGATGCTGAGGTTGCCTTCGCTGGGCGTATCATGCCCGACGAGGATATTCAGCAGGGTTGTTTTGCCCGCGCCGTTAGGCCCGACCAGCGCGATGCGTGATTTATAAGGGATTTCGATGCTGATGCTGTCGAAAATATCGTCGGGTCCGTAGGACTTGGCGAGGTTGGTCGCTGTTAAAAGGGACATGCTGTGAATCCGTATCAACTTATTTGACACGAGCATTATAGCATGGGGTCAGAAAGGTTTGAACCGCCGAGACAGTCACAATTCATGTCAATCTGACTATAAAAGAAAGGAAGATGGTCACTTGTAATTTCACGCTATAATTCATCATAATCCACTACACTGTTACATTTTTGAAATATTTGTATTGAGTACGCCCGAATTCAGTTAACGTATATAAGACCGATTTTGCGGTAAAAATTTTATATCACTCATTAAATGTGTTTCAATAAATAGTGTCTGATAATTTATATTTAGATATATAAGTTCAATAATCTGGTTACAGCGTTTGCCTATTGATGAATAGGATGAAGGAATAATAGATGAACAAATCATTTGACGACATTCCTGAAATATATCGGCTCCTCGCACAGAATTTACCCAATACCAGCATTATCATGTTTGATCTTGATATGCGTTATACGCTTGCTGAAGATGCAAGGATAAAACGAACACTGCCGAATGTAGATACTATTGTAGGTAAACTACCCCATGAGGTTTTGCCACCCGATTCACTCAATTTTCTGCTGCCTATCTATCAGCGTATTCTCGCTGGGGAGACTTTCAGCTTCGAACGGAATACATATGCTTATAGTTATCAAGCATATGCCAGCCCACTGAAGGATGAGTCTGGAAATATCATCGGTGGCATTATTCTGAGTCATGATGTCACTGAAGCGAAACGTACTGAAGCTGCGTTACTGACTAGTGAAGCGCGTTTTCATTCGCTTGTTGATGTCGCACCTGTGGGTATTATCCAAACAGATATTAAAGGGAAACGTGTTTTTTGTAATAATCATTGGTTTGAGTTGGCCGGAATTTCACTGGAACAAATTCTTAGTGATGACCAATATCAGATGGTGCATCCCGATGATCGAGAAGTGGCGGGTGGTGCGTGGCTTAAAATGATGGAAACGCATATCCCATTTGAAAACGCGATCTTTCGTTATCTGCGACCGGATGGAATATCCATATGGGTTTCGGGTAATGGAACACCACTTTATGATGCACAGGGAGCGATTACCGGTTATCTCGGTGTAGTCACCAATATTGATGAGCAAGTTCGCGCCCAAGCTGCCTTACGCGAAAGTGAGGCGCGGTACCGGTCAGTCGTCAACGCTATGTCAGAAGGGGTAGTGTTGCAGGCGCAGGATGGCACGATACAAGCTTGCAATCCATCTGCTGAACGAATCGTGGGTTTGACTGCTGACCAAATGATGGGACGCACATCGCTTGATCCAATCTGGCGTGCGGTGCATGAAGATGGGGCTCCATTTCCCGGAGAGACTCATCCGGCAATGGTTACTCTGCGTACAGGAAAGCCTCTGTCCAATATTATTATAGGTATTCATAAGGCTGACAGTTCACTTACTTGGATGTCGGTCAATTCGCGACCAATATTGACAAATGGCAGTGATTTACCATCTTCAGTCGTTGTTACTTTTATTGATATAACTGAAATTCGTGGCGCACAAGAGAAGCTTCGTCAGGAACGCGATTTGCTGCGTACCTTGATTGACAACACTCCTGATTATATTTTTCTGAAAGGTACTGATGAGCGCTTTATTTTGAGTAACGCGGCTCATACTGGCGCAGCAGGTAAAATTGCGCCTGAGGATATGGAGGGCAAAACTGCACTTGAAGTGTTTTCGCCTGAACTCGCTGTTCAATTTCATGGTGATGATCAGGAATTGATCAATTCCGAGGAATCGTTGGTTAACGCTGAACGTGAAATTGTCGACGCAGAAAGCCAGCGTAAAACAGTACTAACAACAAAAATTCCATGGCGTGGTTTGGATGGGAAGATTCTAGGGCTTATTGGCATCAGTCGCGATATTACAAAGCGCAAAACTCTAGAAAATTCGCTTCGTCAAAATGAAGAACGTTTACGGCTCATTACTGATAATATCCAAGATTTAATTACCCAAAATGATGTGAAAGGAAAATTGGTGTTTGTAAGCCCATCGGTGCGGACGATGCTGGGTTATGAACCTAGTTCTCTGTTAGGCAGTTCTTCAGCCGAACTGATCCACCCTGATGATCGTTTACTCGTTACTCAAACGCTCCAAACGGCTATTGAAACCCGTACACGGCATTTTACGGTGGAATGCCGCCTTCGCCATAGCGAGGGGTACTATATTTGGATCGAAGCGACTGTTAATTTAATTGTGGACGAACAGTCTAACTTCTCCGGTGGGGTTTTTGTAGCTCGTGACATCACCGAACGGAAATTACTCCTAACGATGACAGTTGAGCAAGAAAAGTTGCAAACAGCGCTGGAAAAAGAACTCGAGCTTAGTATATTGAAGACACGTATGATGGAGCGTATTGCTCATGAATTTCGCACACCGCTAACAGTGATTCAAACTTCAATCTGGACGCTGACCAAATATCTGGATCGTCTTACATCTGAGCAAAGAGCTTTGAAGGTCGACATGATTGTAAGACAAATCATGACCATTACCGATATGCTTGATCAAATTAGTCTTGTCATACAGGGCAACTTCCAACCCGATGTGATCGACCGCGATTTGACCGATGTGGGTTCAGTAGTCCGTCAAGCAGCACTTGATTTGGAAAGTCAATACAATCGACCGGATAAATTTGTCCTTGAACTTCCCCACGGGATCGTCATCTCGGCTGATGTCGAGATTTTAAAAAGCGCAGTCCTGCACATTATGCGTAATGCCGTGCGTTATTCGGATGCAACTTCGGTTGTTACAGTTCGTCTCGTGCAGGTGGAAAACGGGATTGAACTACGTGTGACGGATCGCGGTATTGGTATTTTGCCGCAGGAACAGCCGCGCATTTTTGAACCGTTTTTCCGGGGTAGCAATATCAATGAAGTTGGCGGGTTAGGTATCGGACTTACGATTGCTCGCGCGGCTATCGAAGCGCATAATGGTATCCTTAAGGTTGAAAGTGTTCCGAAGCAGGGTACGACCGTCATCGTGCGAATTCCATAACATGCTTTGGGTTAGAGTCAGAGGAACATCAATTACAATCATGTCCCTTCATTTGACACAGGCATTATAGAATTGGATCAGAAAAGTTTGAATCATTGAAAGAGGTGAGTAGGAGAAGTGAGAAAACTACTTTGTTTATTCACCTAACTAAAAGCTTTTTGTGCAAAAAGATTAAGTCAGGCTATAGTGATATATCTTTTCCCATCATTTAACGAAATTGTTCAATGCCCAATATTTTTATTTCATACCGCCGAGATGATAGCAAGGCAATTACTGGACGAATTTATGATCGTCTAGTAAAAACCTTTGGCGAAGGCAATGTTTTTAAGGATGTAGATCGCATTCCACCCGGTTCAACTTTTGCTGAAGTATTAGATGCTGAATTACTGAAGTGCAATATTCTGTTAGTGATCATTGGGCGGACATGGGTCAATATTACTGATGCACAAGGCAATCGTCGATTATATAAAGAAGATGATTTTGTTCGCATTGAAGTGGAACGGGGATTAAATCGACCAGATTTATTAGTCATTCCTGTGATGGTAGATGAAGCGGTTGTACCATCGCCCTCCGAATTGCCAGATACCTTAAATAAACTTTCTTCATTACAAGTTGTACAGGTTCGTGATGATCCTGATTTCCACCGAGATATGAATCGTCTGATCGATTTTTTGAAAGATCATGATCGTCAAAAACTTTGTATCCGTGAGCGAGTAAAGCGCAATATATTTTTGATTTTAGCGGTATTCATAACATTACTTGTAATTGCCATTATCTCATTTGTAGCAAATAGTATCGCTAGACCACCCAGCACGGTTACACCTACCTTTGATCCATTTGATGCAGCACAACATCTATTAACATTAACAAAGCAGGCTGAAGTCGCTGCCCTAGCAACTGCAACACCTAATTACACCGCAACAATTGAGGCAATTTTAGGTAGCTTTATCACGCAAACTCATGAGGCCGAAACAGCGACCGCTAATGTTTACACCTATACATCTACTCCAACAGTAACTATCAATTCTACTGCCACTATGTCTGCCATGGAAACCATTATCGCGCAATCGACAAATGACAAGCTAGCAATCATCCAAGAGAATGCTACGAATGATGCTTTAGCAATGGCTAATGCACCTACTAACACTATGCAACCAACTGAAACTTCGACTCCTACGAACATTCCTACGGTTAGCAATATACCTACTGATACTCCTGTTCTGATTATTCGATCTGCTTCTGCACCAATTCCTACGAATGCGACTACTGAAGCTCAAGCACTTTTGAATGCACAGGCTACCCTAGATGCTCAAATAACTGCGACTTCAAGTATAAAAGTAAATGCAATAATTAATTCGACCAGCGCAAAAAGATCAATTGTTCCCCATCGTTGCTCACAACGGAAAAAATAATGATCTTTGGTATTTGATTGATATTGGCGGAGGGAAAAAAGCATGGGTTTCTGTTAAAGTAATAAATCTAGACGCTCAATCTTCATCAATTCAAATAGCACTTACCATTCCACCATCGCCAGTTGTATTACAAGTAACATATACGATCCTATGCGGTGGAAGGTTGACTGTTGGATCAACTCTTCCAACCGTAGGGATTGATACTGGTCGACATGCGTTGAGTAAAACATGGGATACGAATTGGAGTCTCTATAATGAATCTGATTCTATAAGTGCCAACCCAAATTTTGCGGGATGGGTTGGCACTTATACATATGTTAATCTTCTTGAATGTGCGGGTGAAGGTAATACATGGTTTTATAAAGTTAGGACACCTGATGGCTTGGTTGGATGGTTGTCAGAGTGGTATATGACAGGATAATTGTTAATGATTTAATTAAAAGTATTTCATTAATTATCAGTAAAAATATTTTCTCTTGTTTGAATATGAAATTCGGCTAACCATACAAATGCATAACTATTTTCAATTTTTTATATAACTATAAATGATGATTGAGATTTTGGATTTCCATATTCCTTAGAATAACGGCAAATGAAGGCGCGTAATTCTCATACATTGAGAAATGAAGATCGTTCATTTGTGGAAGAAAGAGATGTGCCGATTGATCTGGTTGGTGCTACCGCTTGATTTGTTCTCAACATCGTGGGTGTGCCGCCCGTGCCACAGTCCCAAATCGCAACAAAGTCATCAAACCCAGCACGCTCAGATAATTATCCATGATGAGGATTAAAAGCAGAAGGATATGTAGACCTTTTTAAGTAGTGGGGTTAAAGCCAATTTCCCATTGGAAACGCAATTTTCCTTAACAAAGGGACTTAAGTCTTACGCCAATCCCCCAAAATCAGGGCGATAGCGCACAGGTAATCCACTTACAATTAAAAATATGGTTTATTACCAACGGAGGAATGATATGCGCCGCTTTATGTGGATGGCGGGTGTTGCTGCCTGTTTAATGCTTGTGGCAATGGTTGCGCCTGTCTTGGCACAATCTGTGTACCCCAACCGAGCCGACACTTATATCAATGACTTGAATGGGATGATGTCTCCGCAACTGGAAGCCAAGTTAAAAGGTTGGCTGTTGGAGTTGAAGAGCCAGCACAACATCGAAATGACGGTGGTGACCATTAATTCGATTCGCGATTACAAAACATCCGACTACAACACATCTGACACAAGCATTGAGTCTTTTGCGACCCATGTGTTCAACCGTTGGGGAATTGGAGATGCTGCCACCAATAAAGGGGTGATGATATTGGTCGCCAAGAATGATCGCAAAGTGCGGTTGGAGTTGGGAAAAGGCTACTCCAGTAGTTATGATGCTCGTGCCAAAGGCGTGATTGACGAATTTATTCTGCCCAACTTCAAAAAAGACAATTATGAGGCGGGCATCGAGAAAGGTGTTCGCGCGACGATTTTTATGTTAACTGGTGTGTGGCCGACAGGTGCGGCTCCAACTTTTTTTGAGCAGTTGGGGGATCAACTATCAAAGGTGGATCCGATAGCGTGGTTGACCGGGATTGGTGTGCTGGTGTTGGGTATCGGTGGAACGGTCTGGTATCGCGAAAGTCATCGCTGCCCGATGTGCGGGAAAATTGACCTCGATATTCAGTCGAATGTCATCAGCTATCCCACTTACACATCCGAAGGTGAAAAGGAAATTCATAAATATTGTCCCAACTGCCAATATACGGATAGATCAGTGGTCGCCATTCCGATGCGGCGGTACAGTGTGAGTTCGAACGACTCAAGTTCCTCTGGTTCGTCTAGCGGTGGGTCATCTTCTTCGGGAGGCGGGGCATCCTCCGGTGGTGGCGCATCCGGTTCTTGGTGAAATGCGCTAGGGTTTGATAACCTTCGCAACGATCAGTTGCTGTTTGGCCGCGCTGCCAAATGGCGACTGATCATAATCACCGTATTTCGTGATGATCTGAAAGCCGTTGTAGTGCAGTAGTGCGTCTAATTCTTGCGGGTAAAACATACGAATGTCAAAGGGTTCATCGCGGATGGTTTCGCCTGCACGAACGTATGACCATGTAGCGTGTTTGATCTGAGTCGCGTGTTCATATCGGCTGGTTTGGTAAATGTCGATGAGCGCACCGTCGCTTGGATGGGTATATTGATCCATTAGGCTGCGTTCATTCGCGCTTGAGATCAGAAAGTCCGGATTTGGCACAAACATATCCAGCATATATAGGCCATCCGGTTGCAAATGTGCTTTAACACATGCCAGATGATTTTCGATGTGATTACGGGTATATAAATGACCGATCGCATTATTTGGCACATAAATCGCTGCGAAAGTTTTGCCGAGTTGAAAATGACGCATATCGCCTTGATGCAATTCAACATCCAATCCGCGTTTTTTGGCTTTTTCTGCTGCATAATCCAGCATCCCACTCGACAAATCCAATCCACTGACATTTGCTCCAGTTGCAACCAGCTCTAACAAAATGCGTCCAGTACCACAACTCAGTTCCAGACTTGCACCGTCAATTTTCCCGATCATTGCTTGCCAGTAGGGAATATCCCACGTGGCATTAAAAATCTGGTCATAGACACGGCCATCTGCATAAAGCGGTAAGCTGTCGGTCATTATTCAGTCCCTTTACGATGGAATAGAGACAAGGGTTTGTGCTTATTATAACTAATTTGACCCATTGTGAACCCGTCAATTTATAGGTGAATTAAAAGAGGCGCAGACGCGCCCCTTTTCTGGATGTTATTGTTATCGGTGTAAAGTGGATTAGGCTTTTACAACGAGCGTATTCGCCACTTTATCATGCCAACCTTGTTTGTTCTCGTCCCAGAACGCCCATAAAACACCGATGACGATGATACAGCTAATGTAGTAGCCAATATAGCGCACGATAGCGGTGGCATCATCAATTGGTGAGCCGTCTTTCTTAATGACACGGATGTGCAGCAGTTTCTTGCCCGGTGTTTGACCATTTTGCTGCGTCAAGAAGTACCATGTGTAGCCCAAACTAACCACGAAGGTCAAACCAAAACCTACCCCACCAAAACGTGACAATATGCCTGCGACGACACTGATGATAAACCCATCAACCATCGCAGCGAAGAAGCGTTGGCCTAAACCAGCTAACTCTGCAAATTCACGTTTCGGTTTTTCCTCATACATCATTGTCTCGTTCATGATTAATCTCTTATCCCCTTTTGACTTAGCAAATGTGTTATGACTCACTATACGGACAAGAAATAAAAAAGTTTCAAAGTTGTTTCGATTGAGAAATGGGTGAGTTTTGTAGACAGTTAGGGGAAAACTGTGATAATGTGAAAGTATTCACAACGGATCACATCGTTATGTTAGCACTTGAGGATACAATTTATGGAACAACATTATGATGTCATCATCGTGGGTGGGCGGCCTGCTGGATCAAGCCTTGCGGCACGTTTAGGTCAACAAGGTGTCCGCACCTTGTTAGTGGAACGGTCAGAATTCCCCAGTTTACCGGCTGCTTCATCACCTATTATCTATTCTTCGGCGCTTAAACTTTTAGACGAAATTGGTGCGGACGAAAATGAGTATGCCCGCAATACACCCCCTATTCGTCGTATTTATGCCGATAACAGCCAATTTCAGTTGAATATCCCCCTGCCAGATGCGAACGGGCGGGATTATGCCTACGCGATTGATCGCGCTCGTTTTGATGCCGCGCTTTGGGATAATGCCTGCCGTTTTCCATCGGTTGACAGCCGCATCGAATATTCGGTGACGGATTTACTCTGGAAGGACGAGCGCGTCATTGGCATCATTGGACAGTCACAAAGTGGTAAGGAAGAACGCATCACAGCAGATATTGTGGTCGGTGCGGACGGACGCTTTAGTACCATCGCACAAAAGGTGAAGGCGACCGAACATGATGTCCACACCGAAAACCCGACTTCCTTATATTATGCCTACTGGAAAAATGTCAAACCCTATCCTGAATCGAGTGAGCCTACCGCTGTGGCTTATGAAGGGGGTTATGGTTATGGCCTGCTGGTAATGGATAGTGCTGATGGAACCACTGCGGTCACAATGGAGGGACAAGCTGATTTGCTCTCACCGCCGCCGGGACAGACCGACGCATTTTATCTGGAAAAGTTGGCCACTAATCCCAAAGTGATGGCACGCTTAGAAGGCGCTGAGATGGTCACCGATGTGCGCGGGATGAAGAAAATTGGCAACAAGTATCGTCAACCCGGTGGTGCAGGTTGGGCATTGGTCGGGGATGCGTATCACCAGCATGATCCGTTGGATGGGCAGGGTATTTTTAACGCCTTGTTTACGGCTAAGTCATTGGCATGGGCTATTCGTTACTTCAAACGAGGTCAGATGTCGTGGGAAGAAGCGCTGGAATGGTACGACGAAACCACTCGCGCTAAAACTTATGGCATGTACCGGCAAACGTTGGCGAACGTTAAGACGAATCTCTACCATACTAACCAGCAGCTTCCCGGTTGGGCACTGACGGGCATCCGTTGGTTGTTGGAAGACCCAACGATGGCGGATTTGCTGGGGAAAATGATGACACGGCAAATCCCACCGGAAGTTGTGACGATGGCTACTCCGGCGATTGCAGTTGGTGCTTTGGTGCGTGCACCGCTGCGCGAGTTCCGCAAACGTTGGTTGTTTTTTTGACGAACTTGTAAGGTGAGAAAACAGCCCGTGAAAATTTTCACGGGCTGTTTTGTGTTTGTTATTTAGGACAACACCAATCGGCGCTATCCATTTTTAGTTTTGAATGACTATCCAGCAGGGACGACTTGAAGCAGTGGGCGAGCTGTACCATCAGCTAGCGAACCGATCACATATATAAAGTAGACATTGCCAGCTTCAAAGGTGAAGTTTGCAGGGCCAATAACTGGCGTGGTTGTTCCGGTGGGGACAATCGCACCACTATATGTGCCAGCGGGAACTTCAACCTGCGCCTGTTGACCATTGGTGAGTGGGCCGAAACGTAAGTCAGGTGCGACTACCAGATCAACAGCAGGCGCTGCCGCTGTATGCCGGACAACGATCCGCGCATTGCTCGTTGCAGAAACATCATTATTAAACACGCTCAGGGTCGGTGCGCCATTCGCATCCAAATGTGCGACGGCTGTGACATTTTGGCCGGGATTGACCGTGAGGGTGGCATCAAGCGCAGGGGTGTTGGGATCGCCACCTGTTGGGACAATCACGACACGAGCTGTACCGCCCATGCCGGTTAGCGGCCCCGCGATTGTACCGGGCGTAAACCCTTTGACGAATAACTGACCGTCCACATAAACATCTACTACTAAACCGGGAATACCATGTACGACGTATGCGGTGGCTGTGTCGGTGGCTGTCGCTATTCCTGTAGTAAAAGTTAACGCGAATATAACCATCAACAACAAACTGATTTTCCGTACCATCTTGAACCTCCAATATTGAAGTAGTACTTAATTTTTACTATTTTCATACTTCATAAATACTATCAAATGTGGACATAAGCTTTACATTAGTTAGAGATAAAGAGTTCTTAAGCGCGTTTTCGCTAATGAGAATAAGCATCGTATCCATGTTGGGGAGATAATCGTAGTGAAGCGATGCAACGAAAAGACCAATAGAAGTGCGTTAGCTTATCGCAATCGTTTTATCAGTTATGAGGCTTATTTACATTCCAGCCGTGCAATGATTCGGGCTTGGCTTAAGGTATGTACTCTAATCGGCATTATCTGCATAAACGATGCAAAATACTCTGCGCTCCACACCGTAACAACAGTATCTTGATGCCAATCAGGGTTAATCGCCGGACAGGTGCTGCTGCTTCCAAAAGCTAATCCTAACTTTGGATAATAAAAGTGCTGAAAAACAGGATAAGGTTTTGATCCGTAGCGGTCTGGGCGATCCAAAACATAAGTGCCATTCTGTCCGGTACTGAGTACCACCGCGCCTAAGGGCAAAGTTGTGGAAAATGAAATCTCATTCACGCGCCCATCCAAAATACGTAAGTAGGAGTCGTGCAATCCTAAGGTGTAGGATGGGGTATGCGTCCACAAAGGGGAACCGGGTTTCCACTGCCAGTAGACATAACCCCAAAAGGTATTGGTGCTTTGCCCAAAGTCGGTGTACCGCGCTTCGATGTTTTGTACCCATTCGTGACTTTCAAGCAGTTTTACCGCGTCGCCAGCTAAGGTGACACCGGGTTGTATGCCCATAAAGCAGGGCGAGGCGCATGTGTCATTTACCAGTAAACTGGAAACATTATGGTCATCATGCGGTTGGGCATGAACGAGTAATACAGATGCCGTAAACAGGCTGAAGAAAATAAGCATGAGGCGCGAGAGGAATCGAGTCAAATGATTTTCACCTGCACACTGGTACAAAGCATTCGGTTTCAACCATAATGGTTGCCAGCTTACCCATCCTGTGGTGATTTGCCTAACTATCACGCTGACTTAATAGGATTAGGAATTGAATGGCTACCTTACCTGCACAACCGGTTCTAAGTACGTCTAACCTGACAGTCGGTTATCATGCCTCGCGCAAATCTGCCATCGCTGTGGTCGAAAACATCACGGTGGATTTGTTGGCGGGTGAGTTGGTGTGCTTGATTGGGCCAAACGGTGCGGGTAAATCCACCTTGATGCGGACGCTGGCGGGTATGCAAGCGCCGTTGGCAGGCCACGTAAAGCTGATGGGTGATGACCTGACTTCACTAAAACCGCGTGAGTTGGCACGCCGTTTAAGCATTGTGTTGACTGAGCGCGTTGACGTGGGCGTACTATCCGCTTATACCTTAGTAGCTTTAGGACGTTATCCTTATACCGGTTGGATGGGCGAACTGCGTCCAGAAGATGAACACGTTGTTCAACAGGCTATCGTGGCAGTGGGCGCGGAAGATTTAGCGCATCGTAATGTCGGTGAATTGAGCGACGGTGAACGTCAGAAAATCATGATCGCCCGCGCGCTCGCACAAGAACCATCTGTAATGCTCTTAGACGAACCTACAGCTTATCTTGATCTGCCGCGTCGTGCCGAATTGATGACCATGCTGCGGCGACTGGCGCGTGAAACCGGACGCGCGATTTTACTCTCCACGCATGATCTTGATCTAGCACTGCGAAATGCCGACCGCATCTGGTTGCTTCCCAAGGGTGGTCATTTGCAGGCGGGTGCGCCGGAGGATTTGGTGCTGAGTGGTGCATTCGAGTCCACATTTAAAGGCGAGGATGTACAGTTTGATGCCTATACCGGATCATTTCGCAGCGATAACCAAGCAGCAGGTTTGGTCGATTTGCATGGCGAAGGTTTGCCGGCTTTATGGACATTACGGGCTTTGGAGCGGGAAGGCTATTGTGTGGTGCGTGGTGGTAAAGAGTCAGCCATCCAAGTTACCGTTAATCAGCAGGCACAGGCTACCCGTTGGCAACTGAACTTTAATGGATTTGAGAAAACCAGCACATCACTCTACGACTTGATTTTGGTGCTGCGAGACCAGAGCGCTCAGAATATGGCTAGTGAAACAACTCGTGCCGCATCAACCGACTCCGCATAATCTTTATAAAGATGATGAATACCAAAATTGGCATCATAAAGCCGAACACAGCTATGATGCTTGCCAGCAGAAAATCGTAAGTGAATGAAGGACTCGCGCCAACGATTTGGCAAGAGTCGCAGGCATTAAAGACAATTTGCTTGAAGAACAATTCGTAGCTCAGTAGCAACGGGAAAAGTCCACCGATAACTGTCATTAGCACTCCGACAAAAACCAGCCGCATATACAGGCCAACAATGTGCAATTTTCGGCGCAAACTGCGATGGGTTTTGGTTGGCTTAATGGCAGGATAACGACTGTAATAAACGTAGGTGCGAGATTGAACCTTATAATACGGATTGTAAAATGGATCCTGTAGTTTAGACGGTAACATGCTACCCCTATTTCAAAAAATATTTATTAAAACCATTTGCCCCAAAACCAAAGAATTTGTGAAATTCTCATTAATAACGTAAATGTTTAATGAAGACCTTAATATAATATACCTAGTATTTCTACTAATTGTGAATGAAAGTTTGAATTTTCTATCTTTCTTGACAAGACTCTTATAATTTCTCAAGCCTGTTTGAAGCTGATAAGAGAATCTAAATGAATGTTTTTTTGGAAAATGTGCAACATTTGATGGTCTTTTTGCGTAATAAAGAAATAACAAGTAGTGTGTGGTATCCAGTCAAAACTTCATGACGAAGATTTTATGCACCTAAGGCCATTTATCAGTTTTGTTACTATTTTCGCTTTGCTACCCGCTTGTAACCTGTTCACGGTTTACCAACCGGAGCAAACCTCATTACCGACAACACAAATGGAACTCACATTAAGCGAGAAATCACCAGATGCTAATGCTGCGCCCGAATATGATGCCGTAAAAGCAAAATCTAAAGATGGGCAAATTGTCCAAATTGATATTACGCTGCTTTTCAAAATTGACCCCACTATGGGCGATCATATACGAGAGAAATGGGGAGAGAGATACATAGAGGACTTTTTAACGCCCACTTTGCGCCATACAACTGAAGCCGCAATCAGCGCTTACACAGCTCGTCAGATATATGGGGAAGGGAGATTGGATTTAATCAACACACTCCAAACAACCGTTAATGAGAATATTTCAGCAGAAGGATTTGTCTTCCAAGATGTATTGGTTCGCAATATAACGTTCGAAGCATCCTTTATAGCAACTGTTGAAAGCGAATATGCTTTGCCTCAAACTCAGGCAAGTCCTACGCCATAAATTAACGTGCTGCTCATCACCTACCCCACTCAAAGTGGTGTATGAGTGCTATAATCACTGCTCTCTTGTTATATATAACAAACGGGATTGACTGTTTGACTAAGGAAAAATTTATATCATGGATATCGGTGGCATTCTAGGGACATTAGGTCTAATCGGTTTTGTACTATTTTTAGTGGGCGCTGCGCTTGCAGTCGCTTCCACATCACAGGGACGCTCGGCACGCAATGGTGTCCTGTTGGCAGTTGCAGGTTTGTTGATTGGCGTGATCTTCAGTGTCATCGGACAAGGGATCATCTTCGTTCAGCCGACGCAGGTTGCAATTGTTGTGAATACACTTAGCGGTGATTTACTACCGCCACTCAACAGCGGTACACACATTGTAGTGCCAATCATTCAGCAGGTAGCAGTCGATTATCCGATTACCCAGCAAGAATATACGATGGCTGCTGCTTCTTCCGAAGGGGCACAAGCCGGTAATGACTCAGTTGACTCGCGAACCAAAGATGGTCAGACGGTTCAGTTGGATGTCACCGTATTGTTCCATATTGTCCCCAGCGAGGCCGGACAACTTTACGTCTCTTGGAATGAAAATTATCTAGCCGGATTTGTTCGTCCAACATCACGTGCGCTGGTACGGGAAGTGGTTTCAAAGTACACAGCGGAACAAATTTATGGTGAGGCTCGTATTCAGCTTGGCCTCGATATTAAGCAGGCAATTAGCGAGCGTTTCATAAAGGAACACTTGGAATTGACGGATTTCTTGGTGCGTAATATCACTTTCTCGCCGGACTTTACCAATGCTATTGAGCAAAAAGTGGTGGCCGCCCAAAACTTGGAACGTGCCAAAACGGATGCATTGACTGCACAAACACAGGCTGAAGGTCGTGCTAACGCTGTTATCGCCGCCGCAAACGGTGATGCGCAGGCCGTTGAGATTAATGCTAAGGCACAGGCTGAAGCACTGCGGTTGGTGAGTGAACAGATTGCGACTAACCCCAGCTTGATTCAGTACCAATATGTGCAAAAGCTCAGTGACAAGGTACAGCTCATTCTGATGCCTTCAAACAGTCCGTTCCTATTTGACCTCGCCAGTTTGGCAAAGGCTAATCCGAACTTGACTATACCGGGTACAACCCCGGATGCGAGTGCAACACCTGCTCCAACGCCCACACCGGGCAGCTAAGTATTTTAAGAGTAGAGACACGGCATGCCCTGTCTCTACTTGTCCCTTTCCCACACTTCTACATCAACAATCAAAAGAATCTTCGGCGCATGATCCGTCGCGTGGTGCGGCGCGCTGTTCGCCGTGCAAGCTGCCGCATCAACATCCGCTCGCGAAAACGTCTCCACCAGAACATGATTTCGTCCTCCTACATTTCTTTTTGTGTATATAGTTAGGGTACGGCGAAAGTTGTAAAATGATGTTGCCGAAGTGTAAATTTTTACCGGCAATAGGCTTTATTCTGCAATGAAGTTAGAAAGTGAATCCCCATGAACATCGGTTATTCTATTCATAAATTGTTGGTCGGGCTGCGGTTGCGCTGTCCCAACTGCGAACAGGGACACATGTTTCATGGGTTATTCAAGATGGATGAAACCTGCCCATATTGTGGGGCGCGTTATGAACGGCTTTCCGGCGAGTCGATAGGCGGCACAATGATTAATTTGGTGTGTGCGGAAATGCTGTCAATGGGTGGATACATCATCACGCAAGCCTTATTCGCACCACCACTCGCTTTCCAATTGATTTTCTGGGTGTCCTTCAACATCATTTTCATCCTGTTGTTTTACCGTCATGCACGGGGAATATGGGCCAGCTTGTCGTATCTTTCCGGCAACGTTTACCCTGATCCTGATTTCCAACGGGAGTATACGAGTCAGGAGAAATGACAGATTTAGCTGCCATTCAAGAAGCTATTGCAGAAGGCAACTACAAATATACTTTGCACGCTGCTCAGCGAACTACTGAGCGCCATATCAGTCGATTGGAACTAGAGGAAGTTATTGCAAAAGCTGAAATCATTCAAGAATATCCCCAAGATAAATACGGTCCAAGTTGTTTGCTATATGGGGAAACTGATTTTGGACGAATACTTCACATTCAAATCAGCTTACCGCCACTAGTAAAAATAATCACTGCTTATGAGCCTGATTCCGATGAATGGATTGATAATAAAGTGAGGAAAACAAACCCATGATGGATACTTGCAATGTGTGTCACTGTAAAATGAAATCTACCCTTACGACCTATACACAGCAATATAAAGGTCAAATGGTCATTGTTGAAAATGTGCCTGCATGGGTTTGTGAGCAATGCGGTGAAACCTATTTTGATCCAGATGTGGTGGATCGCATTCAGGCACTTATTTGGTCAGATGCCGCACCGACGCGTACTGTTACCACGCCTGTTTATGACCTGAGCATCGCTAGTTAAGCATTTATGATCTTTCATAAGTGTTTGATTGCCAATCGGGGTGAGATTGCCGTTCGCATCATTCGGGCATGCCGTGAATTAGGTGTCCGGAGTGTGGCGGTTTATTCGGAAGTCGATTCCAATGCTAAGCATGTTCAACTGGCAGATGAGACTTATCTATTAGGAGCTGCATCGCCCGCTGAGAGTTATCTCAATGCTGAAAAATTAATTGCGGCAGCACAGGCCACTGGATGCGATTGTGTGCATCCCGGTTATGGATTCTTATCGGAAAACGCAGATTTTGCAGCGGCTGTGATAGCTAGTGGATTGAGTTGGATTGGGCCAAGCGCTGACGCTATGCGAGCTATGGGCAGCAAAACGGCGGCACGAGCATTGATGCAGCAGGCGGGGGTTCCAGTAGTACCGGGTTTTCAACGTGAAGATGCTGACGATGCGGCATTTGTTGAGGCAGCAGTACAGATTAGTTATCCGGTACTGGTGAAAGCATCTGGTGGCGGTGGTGGTAAAGGAATGCGTGTCGTCCAACAGCCAGATGATTTGTTGGAGGCACTTGCCAGCGCGCGACGGGAAGCGGGTAATGCCTTCGATGATGCGCGAATTTTCTTGGAGAAGTACATCGAGTCAGCGCATCATGTCGAAATTCAAGTGCTGGCGGATACTCACGGCAACACAGTTCATCTATTCGAACGCGAATGCAGCAGCCAACGACGACATCAAAAAATTATTGAGGAGTCGCCTTCGCCACTGTTGGATGAAGCGACGCGAACGAAGATGGGCGCGGCGGCTGTCGCGGCAGCCCAAGCAGTTAGTTATGTGAATGCGGGAACAGTGGAGTTCATTGTTACCGAAAGTGGCGACTTTTACTTCTTGGAGATGAATACGCGCTTGCAGGTCGAGCATCCTGTGACCGAGATGGTTACCGGTCTCGATTTGGTGAAGCTGCAATTTCAGGTGGCGGCAGGTGAGCCTTTGCCTTTCACACAGGCTGATGTTCGGCAGCGCGGTCATGCGATTGAATGTCGCTTATACGCCGAAGATGCTGCCAATAACTTCCTACCAGCAGTTGGGCCTTTGCTGCGTTTTATTCCACCCGATGGGCCGAGGATACGAGTTGACGCTGGAGCACAATCAGGTGATGTGATTAGTATCCATTACGATCCGATGATCGCCAAAATTATTGTACATGACGTTGACCGCGCCGCGGCTATCCAACGAATGCTAAATGCGTTGGCGCACACGGTGATATTAGGAACAATTACCAATCGTGAATTTCTGATGGCCTTGCTAGTACATCCGGCTTTTGCAACGGGCGAAGTTGATACACAATTTGTGGATGCCCATTTGGATGAACTTTTGCCGACAGCATCATCGCTGCCAGATGTAGCCCTGATTGCTGCCGCATTGGGTGATTTCTTGCGTGTGGATACACGTGTGCGGAGTACAAGCACACTAGCCAATAACGATAGTGATTTGTACTCGCCGTGGTCGGTAGCAGATGGCTTCCGTTTGGGTGGGCGTTAAAAAGCAGACACGGTTACAATAGAGGCAGTTTTCACCGGATCATCAGAAAGGCGCGAACCATGATCAAGCGTTTTACTATTTTATTTGTATTGTTGGCTGGCGCAATGTTGGTGAGCCACGCACAGGATAAGCCGACGCGAGAAATTTATACAGCGTTGAGCTATGGTGATAGTGTGTTCGAAGCGGATCAGTGGTTGGCGAGTGCGCGAGAAGAAGCTGGACGTACAACGGCAGAATGGCGTGATGATGCCATCAGCGGATTATCGTACTTGGGTTATATTCATTTTGATAACCCCATTCAAGCGGATCAAATTCCGTTGGTGTTTACGGATGATTGGTTTCATGCTGTTTTTGCGAATTATCAAGGGATTGTGGAAACTAGCAATTGCCAACTTAAGGACATCACCCTGCATCAGTTCAATGTGATACAAGCGGGTAACCGTTTTAGTGTGCGTTACTGGATACAACCGATAACTGAAACACGCGTGTTGACCTTATTCTTGATGTTCCCAACCAGTGATACCAAGAATATGGATAGCTATGCCAAGAAATTATTTCCTGATGCGGCTGTTTGTGCGGGATAAAAGCTAATTCGGCAGGTTAGTTAATAACTATTTGGTTTGAATATCATATGTTTTGAATGCATGCCTATGCTGGATGTGCTAAACTACGCCCAATATCCGGCTAAGTTCAGGTTAGGTTATGATCGGTAAGCGCATCGGGCCATACGAAATCATCGAAGAAATTGGCAAAGGCGGTATGGCGACGGTTTACCGTGCTTACCAACCGAATCTGGACCGCTATGTTGCCGTCAAGATTATTCACCGTGCCATAGCCCTAGATGCCGCCAGTTTAGAGCGTTTTCAAAGAGAAGCACGGCTGCTCACGCGGCTTGTCCATCCTCATCTACTTCCCATTTATGATTATAATGCCGAGCATGATCCGCCCTATATCGTGATGCGTTATCTGGACAGCGGCACACTCAAAGGAATCATCGACAAAGGCACGCTGCCGCACGAAGAGATCATCCACATGCTGCGGCAGTTAGCTTCGGCGCTGGATTATGCTCACCGCAACAACGTCATTCACCGCGATATTAAACCGAGTAACGTGATGCTTGATCAGGATGGTAATGCCTTCCTGACCGATTTCGGTATCGCGCGTACCATCGAAGCCGGACAGGACATGACCCAAAGTGGGTTCGCGCTGGGTACACCCGGTTATATGTCGCCTGAGCAGGGTATGGGCGTGGACGGCCTCAACAGCCGCGCCGATATTTATTCGCTGGGCATTATGACCTTCCAGATGCTGACGGGGAAGATGCCCTACACCGGCGAAACGCCGCTCAGTATTATTTTCAAGCACATCAGTAATCCGATACCGGATATAAATACGTTCGATCCAAACCTTTCGCCCGAGACGAATGCGGTTATGGCGCGTGTTTTGGCGAAACAGCCAGAAGATCGCTACGAGACTGCTACCGAGTTTGTGGATGATCTAGCGAAGGCGCTGAATGTCTTCGGTGCGGGAACTGCTTCGGTACTTAAACGTACAGCTCAAGAAAACATGGATCGGGCAGCGGCTAAACGTGAAGAACGACAAAGCCAAATTGATGCGACCATGCAAGCCTTTGAGATTAGTCGTCCTTCCATTGAATCGCCCAAGATGCCGATTACTGAATCGCTGCCAGAGAAGGCCCCCGCATTAATTTCCACTGGCGCACAAAATGCCATACCGCCACTTCCGCTGCCACTGGCAAAGCCTTCGAGTCGCTTACCATTGATTGCCGTTATGATTACGCTCTTAGCTATTCTTGCGTTAGTCTTTATCGCGCTGCGTGATAACCCTTCAAATGCAGCGAATGCTACAAATACAGCATTGGTGGTCGTTGTTCCGAGCGTGACAGCTACCGCGTTGCCAACCCGCCCGACAAATGTTCCGACAGCAGTGGTGATAGTTAGGGCAAGTGCGACCTATACACTCCAACCAACCGCGTCTGCCACGCCGAGTGCTACCTTGACACTCACTCCTAGCCAAACACTGACGAGCACTAGCAGCCCGACTTCAACACCTAGCTTTACGCCTACTGTTTTGACACCCGAAGCGCGTCCGCTGCGGGCGACGATTATTCGTTTAGGGCCGGGTTCGCAATATCCAAAAGTTGCGGACATTACACCGGATATTCGGATGGTTATTATCGGTACGAGCGAGGATGGTGCATGGCTGAAAGTGCAGTTGGCAGACAACACCGAGGGCTGGGTGGCTTATAACCCATCAACTTTTGATTTTCAGGGGAATATTTTGGGTGTGCAATTGGCTTTTGCCCCAACCGATACGCCGAGCTATACACCCTCCGCGACGACTACCTTTACGCCGACTGCTACATCGACCCCAACTGACACCCCAACCTATACAGTGACACCGAGTGCAACGCCCACGCTGACGGTGACACCGAGTGCAACACCCACGTTGACAGTGACACCTTCACCTACCGCAACAGCCGAGACTCCAACCGGGCCGACTTTAACACCCACACTCATGCCATCACCCACGCCAATCCCGCCGGGTCGGATGCCTTTTGTGGCGGATTTTGAAGACCCGAATGCGCTAGCCGGTTGGGATTATGACTCGGCGGCATGGCAGGTGGCGAATGAAGGTGGCGAAGGTGTTCTCATTGGGCAGGGTAATCTGACGCAACCAATAGTGGTACTCGGAGGCGAACAACCTGAATGGCAAGCGACTTCATCGGATAATCTGGTTTTGAGCTTTAACATCAATATGGATCGCCAAACTGATGGAGCGCGGGTGATCTTCCGTTGTGCCAACTTAAATGGCTGCCAAAATGGGTATAACGTGCTGGAGATTCTGCAAGGGTTAATGATCTTGCGACGGAACGGTGACAAACCAGATATTACGAACCGCGACACTGAACGACCTCTCAAACAGGTTAAGGTCGATACATTAACTGTCCAACAGTGGCATGAAGTTCGCATCTGGTTGGAAGGCAGTCGGATACTGGTTTATCTTGACCAGCAGTTGGTGATTGCGGCGGAAGATATGATTACACCACAATTGGGTGGCGGCGCAGTCATTTTACAAACCAACAACATGTATCATCCGGTGCGCTGGGATAATGTCATCATTCAGCGGCCTGAGGCTGCCAGCCAACATTTCGAAGGCTCTGGATTGCCAAGCACATGGCAAACGACCAGTGCTACCGCCACTATAATCGGCAGCGAGGATACTGGCAACCACTATCTGCAAATTAAAAATAACGTCACCCTCAAACCTTCGATTTCGCCAATTCGTGATTTGTCGCTAAGCTGTCGTGTTTGGGTGGAAGAAGGCGGCTATCAACTGACAATCCGGCAGGGCGATAACGGCAGTGTACACTTTACATTTAATGCCGGTAATTTACTGATCGAACATTTTAACGGGACAAGCAGTCCGGCATTTAGCCGTTTAATCAGCAATGCTTATGCACGCAATGTTTGGGAAAATTTAAACATATCGTTTATTGGTGATCGGTTGCAAGTCTATCGAAATGGCGTGAGCGAGTTTGAAGAAACTATTACTGGATCACCTGCTAGTGGTGGCGTAAGTTTTCATACCAATACAGGGGATGTTGTCCGGTTGGATGACTGCCTGATTACTGAAACCGCCGCCAGCAGCAATGCCAGTGCCCGTTTCGCGTTGGAATTGCAAGCACAGGTGTTTGCCCGCCAATTCCGTGAACCCCGCAGCGACATCAGTGATGCTTTTGATGATAAGTATCGCACAGACGTTTATTGGGTTAATGGGCTAGATGCGCCGGGTGAATTTGTCACCGAAGCAAGCGCACCTGAACATCAGAAGTTTTTACGGATAATCCATGACAACCGTGTCGTGTTTCGTTTGATTCGCAGTGATGTTGGTATTCAGATGTTTGGCGCGGGTGCGGACAAGCTGAAGTACAGCGATACCAGTGATTATCTCGCCCGCATTGCAATTCGGCTGCCACAAGCCATAGGCACAGCATGGATGGGTGTGCGGTCTACCCTGAGCTTAGGCGGCTCCGAAGTCAACGGCTATAAATTGGGATTACATCGTAACCCCGATGGCAGCATCAGCACAATTGTCAGCTACAAAGACGGCAGCCGTGATGAAACTTATTTTGATGGCGCGATCCCCGGCGTAGTAAACAACCTTCCCGATTGGGTAACGCTCACTGTCATCACCTATAAACAGCGAATCGCCTTTTTCGTAGAGGGGCATTTCATCCTCGCGATTGATGATGCGCTGGCGCTTGGTGGTACAGTGGCATTGGGTGTAGATAATGGAACGACAGCCGACTTCGACAGCTTGATTATCCGCGACACAACCCCCATCGGTGAGTGATAATCAGTGATAAATCTATCGCCTAGTGCGACTTAGTGAGTAATACTCAAAATAACACGTCCTCGACTGTGACCTGTTTCGACCTGCTGGTGAGCAAGGCGGATTTCCGCAAGCGGGAATTCCTCCGCAATAAATGTCTTGATCGTAGCATCAGCCATCAAACCCGCAATCGTTTCCAGTAAATGTGTCGAAGGATAAGGCTGCGTGACGCTGTTGTTCATGGCGTGGATACCGTACTTTTGCGCTTCGGTCTGATCGGGTTGGCTCAGCAACGATACCAGCATACCACCATGTTTGAGGACACGCATCGAACGTTGCGTGGTATCACCACCGACTGAATCCAACACGACATCCAAATCGGATAACTCATCTTCAAAGCGAACAGCGTTGTAATCAAGAGTGGTTTCTGCGCCGAGCGAACGTACAAAATCCAAGTTGTTAGCGGATGCTGTACCGATGACATGTGCGCCTTTCCAATGGGCAAACTGCACTGCAAAGATGCCAACACCACCCGCTGCGGCATGAACCAATATCTTTTGATTGGGTTGCAAATCAGCGTTTTCAAACAGTGCTGACCAAGCAGTCGTTGCGCCGCCTGATATGGTCGCGGCTTCGGCAAAGCTGATCGCATCCGGCTTAAGGGCAATCGTTTCAACCGCTGCCGTGAGGTATTCAGCCGATGCACCATTATTGGTACGTCCAAAAACCACTTGCCCGACTTCGAAGGTCGCAACATCGTCACCAATGGCTTCAATGACTCCTGCAAAAGCGCTGCCGGGGATATAAGGAAAATTAACAGGCCGATAGTTTTTGAAATAACCAAGCCGCGCTTTACTGTCGGCAGGCAGCACACCCACAGCATGAACCCGAACCAAAACTTCACCATCTTTCGGCTGTGGACGTGTGATGGTTTCCAATTGGAGTTGATCTGTGCCACCATATTGGTGGACGCGAACCGCTTGCATCGTTGAGTCAGGCATGGTTTGATCCTCGGTTAATGATTTATCTGTTAGTGTAATGAGGATTAATGGCTTTCCCGTACCGTCAAAGGACATACTGTGGATTGGACGAAAGACCAGAATTAACTGTGAGTATCCAATAAAATGAGAGGTACAGTAGAGAGTGATTGAACTACGGCTGAATTGCGCCGTTTGTGCATAATAGTGCGCTGGTCATTAATTTAGACTGCGATATGCAGGGGTAAAAATGGATATTCCGGTTGAAGTAGGCATTTCACCGACATTAGGCATCAGGGGTTTGTTGGCAACGCGCGACATTGCAGTTGGCGAAATGATCGAACGTTGTCCTGTGATATTGATTCCTGTGACGCAGGAAGATGCGCTCGAAGCGACAGTATTGGGCAATTATTACTTTTTGTGGGACGACGATTTTTATGCGATTGCACTGGGCTACGGCAGCTTTCAGAATCATTCGTATCATGCCAATGTGAGTTTTTTGCGTGATTTTGAAAAGCAGCAAATAATCTTTACAGCGGCGAAAGCAATACGACAAGGCGAGGAATTAACAATCAACTACAATGGCGATCCCGATGATGAAACGCCGATTCACGAGGGGTTTGGGATTTAATAAGGTAGGGGTTTGCCGCCGGTAAACCCCTTAAATCTAAAATTAGATACCCGCGTTGACGAGGGTGTTAATAGCGATTCGCAGCGCCTCGGTTAAGTCAGGATGATGTCCCTCAAACGACTCAATCGCTTCTTGAATTGAATTTTGAAGCGCCGGCAGTTCTTCTGGCCGATCAAGTGTTGGGCTTGGACCACCCATAATGTGATCAATCTGGCTATTTATATTTTCGATGCGTTCTTTAACCAACGGGTCGGTGGGTCTTAGGGTTTGCAGTTCACGTTGTAGGTCTTGTAGTGTTCGTTGACGTCTGTCGTCCATTTGTAACAACCTCCCTGTATTTGTAGAGATGGTTCCCTGTATATCGTTAGTATAACACATTGCTAAGGGGAAGATTGAAGTCAAATGGCCTGTCTGACGCGTGAGGTTTTACTTAATCCGCGTTCGTAGTGGCGAGGACATAAGGATACACTGGCCCACTGCCACTTTTCCGCAGTAATGCTCCGGCAACCGTCAATGTCCATTTCGAGTCTGCAACATCATCAATCAATAACACAGCCGCAGGTGAAGGTTTATCCTGCACTTTGAACACATTATAGATATTCATCACCTGCTGGAAGCTATTCCGCATATTGGCCTGTTCGGAATGCTGCTTGATGTGCTGAAGTGTTGGAATGTATTGCAGCCCTAATCCAGTTGCCAACCGTTCGGCGAAACTCGCCACCAATGTGGGACGGCGCAATGAGGGTACAGCTGTTACCCAACGCGGCGGTTCATCAAGCGAGGTGAAATGTCCCTGAAGTAAAGCCACTGACTCGCGAATCAGTTCGTCACTATAAAAGTTGGTTTCAAAACGACCACGTTTGATGAGTTCTGACCATCCGGTATCGTAATAACCACACAGGGCAATGCCGGGTTGGTTCACCTGCTCGATGATCGTGCGCTTCATATTGGGCAGGCCGGACGGCCAACGTTTACGCGGTTCGATTAAAAGGGGACGGCCTTCACGCATGAAGCGGCGTGCAACATCCACAATCCGAGCATCAGGCATAAACCGGCTCTGACTTTGGCGGCAGTTTTTACAGCGTCCACACGGTTGGACTTTGGTAGGGTCATCCAGCGCTTCGGCGATGAAACGCATCAGACAATCCTTGTGGTTAATGTAATCGCGCATTTGTTGCAACTCGGTTTTGCGCTGCTCTGTTACCAACGTCCACCGTTTGTAATCGGGACGAGCATCAGCATCCTTTAACAGATAGCCTTCATCCGTGTTTTGGATAATCCGTTCCACTTCAAGATGCGTCAGAATTTTATCCAGTGTGGATTTGTTGGCGTTCACATAGCGTTGGAGTTCAGTTTGCTTGAGTGCACCCCGTTCCTGTAAAGCGTGGATAGCACTTTCTATTTGTTTGGGTTTTGGGAAAGCCGTGTCGATAAAATGCTGTTGAATGTCTTCGTCGCCGGGACCATGCATCAGGATGATATGGGCTTCGTCTATGTTACGTCCGGCACGTCCAATTTGTTGATAATAGCTGATGATATTCCCCGGCTGTTGATAATGCACCACGAAACTCAAATCCGGCTTATCGAAACCCATGCCGAGCGCCACACTGGCGACTAAAGCTTTTAGCTGGTTTTTCATCAAGCGCTGTTCGAGTTCGATGCGCGTTTCACTGCCGTCAGACTCGACATCGGCATAGTAGGGCTGTGCATCAATCCCCTGTAACTGCAACCACTCAGCGACGATCTGGCAATCGCGGGTGGTAGTGCAGTAAATAATCCCGCTGCCGGGAATGGTTTTCATCAAATGTGAGAGCAGTGTCAACCGCGTCGGATGATCAAGCGATTCCGTATAAGTATAGAGGCGCAGGCTGTCGCGGGTGAGTGGGCCACGTTGTATATTCATGGTCGCACCCAGAATAGCGCTGACATCTTTGACCACACGGTCGTTTGCAGTGGCAGTTGTCCCAAGTACCGGCGTTTTGGCAGGCAGATCATCCAGAATGTGCATGATGCGGCGGTAGTTCGGGCGGAAGTCATGCCCCCAATCCGAGATACAATGGGCTTCGTCAATCACCATTAAACCGACTTGATTGCGTAACTGCGGCCATACCTCAAGCTGAAAGCGCTCGTTGCCTAAGCGTTCAGGTGAAATCAGCAGGAGATCAATCTTTCCCGCCAGCAATCGGGTTTGGACAGCCGCATGATCTTCCACATTGGTGCTGTTGATAGTCTCAGCTTTTAAGCCCCAACGTTGAGCGGCTTCAATCTGGTTACGCATGAGTGCCAGCAATGGGCTGACCAGTAAGGTTGTTCCCTCACCTTGCTGACGGAGCAAACGGGTCGCCATGAAGTAAACCAAACTCTTGCCCCAGCCCGTGCGCTGGACAACCAGTGTACGCTCATGCTTCTCGACCAGTGCCGAGATGGCCTCCCATTGCCCGTCACGAAACGCAACATTTGCGCCTAAAGTTTGCTGTAACCACGTATCTGCGGTTTGCCGAAGTGTCATACTTATCCTGATGATGTTGGAGGTTTATTTCATTCTAGCAAAATTAATCTGTGAGAGGTGTAAAGATGGTATTACCAATCGGTGCTTGGGGTAAAAATCAGCGCGTTTGCCATTGTAGGGGTTTGCCGACGGCAAACCCCTAACCTAATCCAAATTTATAAAGCCTGTTCGCGTTCTGCCGCCAATGAGCCAAGATACGTATTGATGCGTTCACTGCCTGAGTCACGATAACGTTCGACAGCGTGGTTAAGAATGGTGTTCACCAGCTTATCCATAGTCCAACCCGCAGCAAAAGCGCATCGAGCGAAGATGCAATCCGAGGCGATGCCGGGGCCGAGGTTGGCCTCCAACACATAAAGGTTGCCCGCCTTATCCATCCGTATGTCAATCCGCGCCCAATCTTTACAACCCGCGGCTTGGTAAGCGGCAATCGCCAGCTTTTGGATGCGCTCGTCGAGTTCCTGTGGAAGATTTGCCGGCACGTTCGAACGGCTTTCCATCTCCACTAATTCAAGATCCCGTCCGGTAGCCTGTTTGAGCATCTCGAAGTTCGAGTCTTCCACTTGGTCAAGGCGAATCGGCAGCTTACCGAAAAATTCCAGTTCAGCAATCGGCATCGCATACGGCGGATTATTGCCGAGGACACCGACGGTAAACTCGCGCCCATCAATGTACTGCTCAACCAGCACAGGCTCATTGTAAGTTCCAATGAGGAAAGCGATACGTTCCCGCAGAGCCGCTTCATCATGCACAACCGATCCGTAATCCAAACCCATACTCGCGCCTTCGGATGGCAGTTTACAAATCAATGGGAATTGCAGCGTCGAGTTAAGTGGTTCATTGCCCGCATGGAACATTTGGTAGGGCGCGGTTGGAATACCCATCGCGGCAAAGACATACTTCTGCATAAACTTGTGGTGGCAAATCGTTTCACCCAGAACACCGGGGCCAGTGTGCGGGATACGCAGATAATCCAACATGGCGGGCACATGTGATTGGCGCGTTTCGCCATAAACACCTGTGGCGATGTTGAAAATGATGTCAAACTTTTCTTGTGTCAATTTGGCGGGAAGTTGCTGATCCGCATTCATGCAGATCACCTCATGACCACCTGCTTGCAGTGCTTGGGTCACTTCTTCGATGGTTTCGATAGCATCTGAATCACGGAGCGTCATTTCGGGACGTTCGCGCAAGAGTTCCTCGGTGGCGATATTGTAAATAAAGCCCACACGCATGATGATATGCCTAACCTCACATTTCAGTCTTTAGTCTGTAGTTTTTAATCAATACTTGTTCTTTAATATAAGAACATCAATAGTTGCAATCCTTCGATTTGATTTGTAACGACGGCTATCAAATTTGTAATCTGTTAATCATTCTATAAAGATTGTGATGGCCTGTTAAGGTTTTACATCAAGTTGAACGTTTGAGGTTTTTATAACGTTTGACGTGTGCATAACGTAGGGTAAGCGTCTATTACAATTGATATAACCACCACCTATAATCCATAGGTGGTTGAGAGAGAAAGTTGAGGGAATGACCATGAAACGTATTTCTTATTTAGTCGTACTTCTACTTGTGAGCAGCATATTCGGCATGAGTCTGCTCGTGCAAGCGCAAGATAATCCACCTGCCTTAGCTGCTGTACAAAATGATAATCTGGTGATTTTGGGTGGCAGCGCACCCATCACCGTCAATAATGCGCCAAACAAAGGTTTTCTGAGCTTGGCGTGGAATCCCGGTGGAACCAAGCTGGCTTACATCATTTATGATGATCAGTTTCAAGCCCATATTGCTGTGACTGATGCTAATGGCAGTGCGCCGATTATGTTGGATGCCGGAAAACTCGAATCGGGTTTTCCTGTCAGTTGGACACCTGATGGGCAGGTTTTGTTTGTCGGTTCAGGTGATTTCAGCGACACCAGCAAGCCCTATAGTGCGGACTTGAAGCGTATTGCACCCGAATCGGGAGCTGCCGCCGAAACAATCGGAACTTTTGAAATGGGCGTTGGCTGTGGTGGTGGATCACCGTATCCAGCCGATTGGTCATATTGGGCAGAAGCTGGATTTGGCGGCACTGCATTGGTTTTGCAATGGACGGATTATGGCATTCTGCACAGTTCCAATTGCAGTGGCGGCGGTCTGAAGGTGTACGCGCCGCAGGGTGGCGAAGATACCCCTTTGGTGGATGATAATTTTCTGCAACCCACGCCCGACAAACCACAACAAAATGTGGCACGCGCTGTACTAGCAGGCGATGGCAAGACCCTTGCCGCTGTCCGTTCGACGTATAACGACGCCGGGCCGATTAATTCATTGGTTCTAATCGACCTCTCGACGCGTATACTGACTGATGTAACCACAGCCGCTCCTCCTGACCAACTGGCATGGCTAGCAGATGGCAGCTTGTTTTACAGCACACGAACAACAACGGGCGACCTCATGGCTGCAATTACCGATGCTGCACAGAAGCAAAACATTGTAACCATATTGGGTGGCGAGTTTGATGTCCCTCATAACGCGGTCAGCATTCATCACTTGAACGTGAGTACCAGCGACGACAGGGTGATTTACGAAGGAGAGGCTTACGCAATCGGGCGCATGAGCGTCACAGTAGATGGACAAGCATTGGTCTTTAGCCAGATTTCCAATATGGATGCGTGGTTGGCGGCTATTGCGAACGGCAGCCTAAATACCCAGACGGATAGCGACGGCAGCGCACAGCGGGCACTTGTGCCAGTGTCGTTGTACCGGCTTCCGCTAGGCGGCGGTGAGGCGCTAAAGGTTGGCGAACAGTTGGCGCAGTTCCGCTTAAAGCCATAAACATAAAACAATGATATAAAAACAGGCTGGTTCATATGAACCAGCCTGTTTTTATTTACATAATCCTCATTGAATAAACATCAAAACCGGCTTTACAATAGAAAGTAATGCAATAGTGTGTAGCATAACTATTGTTAAGCCCGATACCATGAGGATGAAATAAACCGTATGACACTTGATACAACATCGCCACAATTTCGCCATGACCCGTACCCCACTTATGCATCACTCCGTAAAAATGAACCAGTTCCGCTGATTGGTGAGGCCGAGTCAGCAATGGGTGAGGCATTTTTAGTGACCCGTTATGATGATGTGGTGACGGTTTTGAAAGACCCACGCTTTTCCACGGATATGCGTAAAACAGGCACGCAGATGAAAACCGCGTGGTGGATACCCAAGGTCGTCTCGACTTTCCAGAATAGTATGCTGTTGGTCGATGACCCTGACCACCGCCGTTTACGTGACTTGGTACACAAAGCATTCACGCCGCGTATGTTACAGGATATGAATGCACGCATCGAGCGTATTTCTGAGGAAATGTTAGATGCAATGGCGAATAAGCCAACTGTCGATTTGATCCACGATTTTGCCTTACCCATTCCCTTAACCGTTATTTCGGACATGATGGGCGTACCGCAGAAAGATCGCATGAAGTTCCATAAGTGGATGGGAACCTTTCTGGACATCAGCTCCGGCGGCAGATTGCAGATGCTGGGTAAGCTGGGCAATATGTTCCAGATGTACCGCTTTTTCAAAGGATTGATTCAACTGCGTCGTAAAAATCCCGGCGATGATCTGGTGACGGCGTTAATAAAGGCCGAGCAAGATGGTGACCGCCTCAACGAAGATGAGATGATCGCCATGATTTTCTTGTTGTTGCTGGCAGGTCACGAAACCACTGTCAACCTCATCGGAAACGGCACCTTGGCACTGTTGGAAAATCCTGATCAACTGCAAAAGCTGCAACAGCATCCTGAGTTGATGGATAGTGCGGTGGAAGAACTGCTGCGTTTCACCAATCCGGTCGAACAGCCTGCACCCCGTTATGTACTCGAAGATGTCGAACTGAGTGGTCAGAAGATTGCTAAGGGCAGTCGTGTTTTGGTCGGCATTGCCTCTGCAAATCGTGACGAAACAGCATTTTCTAACGCGGATAAATTGGATATTGAGCGCACCCCGAATAAGCATCTGGCCTTCGGCTTGGGCATTCATTACTGCCTCGGCGCACCATTAGCCCGTATGGAAGGTAAGATTGCGCTGCAAAAATTGCTGGCACGTTACCCGAATATGAAGCTTGCGGTCACATCGGATCAGGTACAGTGGCGTACCTCAATGGCTGTTCGCGGTTTGAAGACATTGCCGGTTCAGTTGGGCTAATCCAAAATAGTTTATCGAAAATATTGAGAAATCAGTCTTCAGTCTTTTCTCCCTCTCCATTTCATGGCAGAGGGGATGGGGGTGAGGATTTGATCTCATTACTTTCGAAAAATCACTAAGAACGGCGTTGCAATTGGAAATTAAAAAGGGCGAGTCCACACGGACTCGCCCTTCATTTTCATAACCTGCGCTATTTGTTTTAGGCCGCGCGGCGGATCGCGTCGTTATAACGTTCCGGTTTGCGGCTGGCGACTAACTCGCGGCGGTGGGCATCCCACAACGTAGCGAGGCGACCTTCAATTTCATGGATGCGGCTGAGCTGGGTTTCAGTGATATGCTGTTTGCCAGCAAGGCGATAAAGGAAATTACGCTCGTCTGATAGTTGGGTGATGAGATCAAAAGTCGTGTCAGTCATGATAACCTCCGCATTTGCGTGTCTTGCAATTAGCGACAATAGATAGACGCACGGCGGAGACTAAACTTTACTTCGGGAAGTGTCAGAGATATATTAGAAAATCTCGACGACTATCCGCCACTTCATCACCAGTTCTTGACGACTTGACGCAAAATACCCAACTCGCCAATATGATAAGCATTATGATCCGCCACCACTAAAACTTCGCGCAGAATATTATGCCCATCCGAACCGTGTGGAATCGGCGCATACAAATCGGTTTGTGGGTTTTTGACAATAGCGACCAACTCACCAACATCAGCCTTGAATTGGTCGAGCGTGTGCTGCCAACCTGCCGCATCAGTTGTGGCATCCTTTGCAGGCCAATAATCACGCGGCCATTCAATAGTCTTATAATTCGGATTGCGGCAGTAATCCAGAATGTCCCACTGCGTAATCCGTAAATGTTCCAACAAATGCCAGAACGTATACTCCACATTCGGCGGACGGGTATTGAAATCCTTCGCCGGGAAATTCTTGACCGCATCCTCAAGCCCCATGTGCGCTTGCTGCACCGTCAGCATCTTGACCAGTTGATTACGAAGTTCACTATCAGACATATCCCTTACCTCCCGATAATCACCACGCGTATGATGACCCTACAAGTGATTTATTTTCGGGTGATTATACGGCTTAGTGATATTCTAATCGAATCAGGGTTACAAATATCATACCGTTGCCGGATCATCTCACGTTATAATGCGTAATAATGGGAAGTACTTTTTATGGGTAAACAGGAAAATAGGTGCAAAATGACGATCACTATAAAATGGTACGACGACACAAAAACGATTGTGCTCTGGGAATTTGAAGGCCAGTGGACATTAGACGAGCTGCATACCATCTACACCGAGAGCCACAACATGTGCCTGACAGTCCCCGAAAACACCGTCATTGCCCTGTTGGATATGACTCGTTCCGCAGCCAACGCTGTCCCTCCCAGCATATTTAGTGCCTTGACTGCCCGTAAACGAACGGAAGCGCCCAATTTTGATATGGTTGTGATTGTGTCGAGCAGTGCATTCATCAAAATATTCGTCAATATTCTGAACAAGATGCCCACCTTACACGAGCATTTTGCCCTGTACACCACCTTCAAGGATGCCTTAGCCTTCATCACGAAGCGCTACAGCGAACGGGAAATCAAATTGACATAGTTGATTGATTCGCGAACTGATCCGTTGGCCATATAATGAGTCATACTTAAACGTCAACCAGCTTCATTGCCGGAATAGATAACCTCAACATGCCGATCAACATTCGATGGTTCGATGATACGAAACGGATAGTGCTTTGGGAAATAGTAGGGCAGTGGACACTCGAAGAGATGCATGAAGTTTATACCATTGGCAACACCATGTGTGCCGAAGTGCCGGAAAACACCATCAACGCGCTGATTGATATGACCGGTTCCAACTCCATCCCCTCCAATATTTTCAGTGCGCTCTCGACACGGACGCGGTCGGAAACCCCTAACTACGATATGGCCGTGATTGTCTCGCACAACACCTTGGTCAAAGGCTTCGTCAACATCTTTAATACCATCCCCGCGCTGCGTGGACATTTCGTGGTGGTCTCGACGCTCGATGCCGCCTTGGCCTACATCGACAAGCGACGACTCGCCCGCGAATCGCTTTGGAAGTAATAGCTTCTAACTTGCCTCCACCTAATATAGCCACAAACCCAATTTGCGACTACTATTATTGTCAGTACAACAGGGTAATCGCATCAAAATTGGTTTGAACCCTTTTGAACTAAACTGAACCGACTTTCCGTAGGAATACATAGGAATTTCTGTATAGTCGACTATTACACTTGGTTCAGAGTAGCTCTTAAGAGATGTTTAGAGTATTGC